>JAEYPH010000068.1 GCA_023410875.1 Bacillota bacterium
GGTCCAGCTTGCTCATCTGCAGCGCCTGCCGGCGGGTCAGCGTGACGATGTGTACCTTGCGGCCGTCCAGCGTCGTCAGCGTCAGCGCGCCTTCGGTGCCCGGCTGCGGGCACACATAGCAGCAGCCGGCGTCGGTTTGCGCCCGGTGCGCGCCGGAATCGATGACCCGGAAGCTGCCGTTGCGAAAGCAGTACTCGGGGCGGATACCCTCGGGCGCGAAGAAGAACCAATAATCCTGCCCTTCGTGCTCCAAACGGGTGATGAGCTGTGCCGTGGCGTATTGCAGGCGCACGCCGTCCAGGTCCAGCCCCAGGGGCAGCACGGCGCACATGTCACGCCTTATGGTCAGGCCGCCGCGATGGGGGATCGTAAGCTCCCCCTCGGGCAGCGCAACGGTGAAGCGCACATCCTCGTGGTCCCGCATGTCCACATGGTCCTGATAGTTGTTGAGGAAGAGGAAGCCCGACCCGCCCTTGGCACGGGCCGCGTAGCGCAGTGTCCCGGTGTCCTGGGGTTGGATGGTTTGCGCACCCTGGGGCAGCGCCACGGCCATGGGGCACAGCAGATGGGCGAAATCCTGCAGGAACTGGTGCAGGGGCTTTAGGTACCGGTAGGATTCCCGCATCTGCCCGGACTCGCCGATGGGTGCCTGGAAATCATAGGAGATCTTGGGCGTCGTGTTCTCGTTGAGGTAGGCGTGGCGGCCTATGGGGTTGGAGCCGCCGTGGTACACATAGTAGCCGATGTAATTGCAGCCGCCCGCGACCTTGGTGAGCGCCATGGCTTCGGCGCTGTGGGGCGGCGCCTGGAAGCGGTAGCTGTACCACACCTGCATGCCCGCGCCCATCTCGCAGCACGCGAAGGGGTAGCGCTCCGGGTCATAGGGCGGGTCGAAATTCGAATAGCGCAGGCCGTTGTTGTGGAAGTCCCGAAACAGGAACTCCTCGGTGGCCGGGTGCACCGTGTTGCGGTCGTTGATCGCCCACGGACAGAAGGCATAGCCGCCGTACAGTGGCAGGACCTCCTCCTCCAGCACGGCAGCGCCGCCCCAGCCGGTGCTGGTGAAGATCGGCGCGTTCAGGCCCGAGGATACCGCGATGTCCTTGAGCGCCTGAAGGTGCTCCTTGCCGTCCCGCCCGCTGGGCACCCATTCGTCCCCCTGGCCGCGGGTCATCTCCCACGGCGCGCCGCAGTGGCCGTACTCGTTTTCCAGCTGCACGCCGATGACCGGCCCGCCGTCCTGGAACATCAGGCCCTGAACCTGCCGGCCAATCTCCCCGTACAGCCGGCGTACATGGTGCAGATAGCCCTCGTCGTTGGAGCGCAGTTCGAAGGGCCGCCCGTACAGCCAATCGGGCATGCCGCCGTTGCGGCATTCGCCGTGGGCGAAGGGCCCAATGCGCAGGATCACATACAGGCCCAGCTTGCCGCACAGCTGCACGAAGCGACGCAGGTCGCGGTTGCCCTGCCAATCGAAGCAGCCCTGCTCCTCCTCATGGTGGATCCAGAAGATGTACGTGGGGATCACGTTGACGCCGCCGGCCTTGATCTTAAGCAGTTCAGCCTCCCAATCCCGCCAGTCATAGCGGGAGAAGTGGAACTCACCGGCGACTACGAAGAAGGGCTGGCCGTTGCGCTGCAGGTAGTAGTTTGTAAAGTTCAGCTGCACGCCATCGGGGTTGGCGCCCGAAAGCTTTGGCAGGCACGGCACGATTGCCTTGTTTATATTGCGAAGGTCGAGAGAATAAGTGCTCATGTCGCTGTTCTCCTTGCGTTATTTGTACAGCGCTTTTAATGAGGCTGTTTCGTTAGTACATATCAACGTACTCATCTAAGATTGGGGCCGAAGGTTTCCAAAGGGTGACCGGAAAGCCCTTTGGTCGCGCCCGAGGGCGCGAAATCCTTCCCTTCTATTTGCAAGTGTCCCGCAGCACGAGCTCCGGTTCGTATACCATTACAACCTTTTCCTTGTGGGGGTTCTCTATGGTCTGCGCCAGCAGCTCCACGCTGTCCAACCCCATCTGGTACAGCGGCTGGCGCAAAGTGGATAGCTTTGGGTATTGCCCACCGGGCTCCTGGGGCGCGTCGTCGTCAAAGCCGATGATTGCGATGTCTTCCGGGGTTTTCAAACCGTGCTTACCCATGGCCCGGATGGCCCCGAAGGCGATGCGGTCGGCGCCAAAGAAGACCGCCTGTGGGATGTTTCCGCTTTGGATGAGCGATGTCATCGCCTCGTAGCCTGACTGCTCGGAAAAGACCGTGCCCACGACCGTGGCCTGCAGGCTGGCCTCTCCCATGGCCGCCTGATAGCCGCGCAGGCGGTCCTGGGCGACCCTATATTCCATGTCGCCGGTGAAGTGGGCAATCCGGCGATATCCGGATTGGATCAGGTGTTCGGTGGCCCGCTGCGCTCCTTGGAAATTGTCCACCAACAGGTTGTTGACCGCCACGCCAGGCAGCGTGCCCTCGATCAGCACGAAGCTCGTGTTGCGCAGCGCCAGGTCATTGAGCACGCTCTGGTCGTTCAGATGGCTGCCATAGACGATCAGCCCGTCGGCCCTGCCGCTTCCAAAGTAATCGATGTACTTGCTCTTGATTCGCGCGTCGGAGCGCCCGCTGCAAAAAACGACGTTGTAGCCCAGGCGCTCGCCGGCATCCTGAAGGCCGTAGATCATGTTGAAGAAGAAAGGCAGGCACAAAGTGTCCATGACGACGCCGATGGTCTGCGTGCGCTGCAGCACCAGGGAGCGGGCCAGCGTATTGGGCCGGTAGTTCAGCTCTTCCATGACGGCGAGGATTTTGGCCCTGTTCGCCGGGCTTACGCCGGATTTCTGGTTGAGCACCCGCGAGACCAGCGCCTGAGAAACGCCGGCCTTCGCGGCGATGTCGGAGATCGTCGCCATGTCTCATACCTCAAATCCGGAATACGCAAAGTATACCATATTTGCACAAATGCACCTATACCGGGCTGCGAACCGTTGACGAGTCTATGGGTTTCATGTTATAAATACAAATGTAAATCGTTTTACATTTTCTATCTAAACAGTCTCCAGGAGGCAGCAACCGATGCAAAACACGCAGAAAAGGATTCGCCTGGGTGTAATCTTTCTGATCATGTGGATGGACGTCGTGGGCGTCAGCCTGTTTTACCCCATCGCCCCCTTCATCGTGAAGCAATACAGCCCCGACGCGATGATGGTCACGCTGCTGACGGTGCTGTATTCGGCGGCACAGTTCATCGCCGCGCCTGTTCTGGGCCGGCTTAGCGACCGCTGGGGCCGCCGGCCGGTGCTGCTGGCAAGCCTGTTGGGTTCCGCCGCGGCTTATGTGCTCTTCGGCCTCAGTGGCGCTCTGTGGATGCTATTCACATCCCGGATTGTGGGCGGTTTGGCCGGCGGCAACATGTCCACCGCCGGCGCGTATATCGCCGATGTCTCCGAGCCGGGTGAACGGGCCCGCAACTTCACATTGATCGGCCTGGCCTGGGGCGTCGGCCTGATTGTGGGGCCGGCGCTGGGCGCGGCGCTGGCGCAGTGGAGCCTGATGGCGCCGGCATTTATTGCCGCAGGGCTCATGCTGCTCAACACTGCGCTGGTCTTTTTCCTGCTGCCGGAATCGCTGCCCGCCGAGGCCAGGGACACCGGCAGGCTGTGCCTGGCGGCCATCAACCCGCTGCGCTCCATCTGGAAGATGATCCGCATGCCCGCCGTAGGCCGGCTGCTGCTGGTGCTGTTCCTTTACAATCTGGCTGTCAACGGCACCAACAGCATTGGCTCGCTGTTTATGATCGACCGCTTCGCGGCCCAATCCTGGGTCGTAGGCGCATATTTGACAGCCATCGGCATCGGCGTTGCGCTGATCCAGCTGGCAGTCCCTGTGGTTGTGAAGCGTTTGGGAGAGCGCAGGACCGTCGTCGCTACGCTGGCCCAGCAGGCCGCCGGCGGCGTCGCGATTTTCTTAAGCCCCTCGCTGGCGTTCTTCCTGCCGGTGGCGCTGCTCAATGCCTGGCTGGGCAACTTCATCTGCGCGCCTATGACAGCCATGCAGGCCAACCGGCTCAAGGAGGGGGATGTGGGCATGCTCATGGGTGTCACGGCCTCGCTCAACAGCCTGACGAGCATCTTCGGGCCGCTGTGGGTTGGAGCGGTGTATGACGCGGTGTCTCCCGGCGCACCGTATCTGGTGGGCTCTGTGCTTTTTCTGTCGGCTATCCTGCTGTTGCTTGAGGGATGGCCTGCCGCGTTGCGGGTTAAAGGCAAGGCGCTGCTGGGGAAGGTGCTTCCCGCGAAGGATCAAAGCGCACAATGATCCGGCGATCTATTGCTAATATGATAAAATGGGGATAAACTGATGGCGTGATGGCAATGGAACGCCGCGACTGGCGCACCCTGCATGACCGAAAGGAGCCCTCCCCATGCAAAACAACGCACTTCTGCGCGAAATCACCTCCCACGGCGACCGGGCGGCCATCGTGCCGATCTGCCGTCTGGATGACCTGGCCCGGGACATGGAGGAGCTGGAGGCCGGCGACTACCACACCGGCTACATCGACTGGGCGGCCAAGCGGCGGGAGCGCTTCCACCCCAAGGACCTGGGCTTTCAGGTCCGCTCGGTGCTGGTGGTGGCCACCCACTGCCCCCGGCGCACGGTGACGTTTGCCCACGGCGGCCGCACGGTGCAGGCTACGATTCCGCCGACCTACGCCGATTATGAGGCGCTGGAGGCCGGGATCCACAGCTATCTCAACGCGTTTTTGAACCCCATGGGCCTGCACGCGGCGCTGGCCAACGATTTGCCCAACAAGCTGCTGGCCGTGCGCTGCGCGCTGGGCGAATATGGGCGCAACAACATTTTCTACTGCGGCGATTGGGGCAGCTATGTGAACCTGGTGGCGCTGTACACCGACGCGCCCTGCCGGGAGCACCTATGGCGGCTGGCCCGGCGCGCCCAGGCCTGTGACAAGTGCCATGCCTGTGTGGACGCGTGCCCCACCGGCGCCATAGATGCCGGCCGCAGGATCATCGATGCCGGGCGCTGCCTGACCAACCTGAACGAAAACAAGAAGGATGCGTTCCCGAACTGGGTGGACAAAGACGCCCACAATGCCTTGGTGGGCTGCATGCGCTGCCAGGCCTGCTGCCCGCGCAACGCGCCCAACGCCGGCTTTGCGACCGAGGGCTGTGCCTTCGACGAGGGGGAGACGCGGTGCATCCTGGACCACAGGGCCGGCGAGGAATACCCCGAGGAGCTGGCGCAGAAGATCAGGGGCATTGGTATGCATTGGTACCGGGATGCGCTGCCCAGGAATCTGGCGGCGCTGCTGGCGCGCTGACGCTGCCCACGGCTGGAAAGGAATTATGCACCACAGAACTTTTGAACCCTTCCCGGCGCTTTGCACCGCCCGGTTGGCGCTGCGATCCTTGCGTGCCCAGGATTGCGACCGCCTGCTGGCGCTGCGCAGCGACCCAGCGGTGCTGCGCTACATGAACCGTGAACCCATGACCGCTCCCCAGGACGCCATCAACGAGCTCAACCGCCTGCAGAAGGGTCAGCAGGATGGCCGCTGGGTCGTATGGGCGGTGTGCAAGGCTGGCGAAGATGTCCTCATGGGCACGGCGTGCCTGTGGAATTTCGACGGCGACGGAGGAGCGGAGGTTGGATATGACCTGATGCCCTGTTTTCAGGGCAAGGGGTACATGGCCGAGGCGCTGGCCGCCGTGCTGGGCTATGGCTTCGGGGCGCTGGCGCTGCGCCGCGTGGAGGCCCGCACCCACCCGGGCAACGCCCCTTCCCGGCGACTGCTGGAGTGCCTGGGCTTCGGTCTGGCCAGCGTGGAAAGCCCGCAGGATGCGGGGAAGTATGAGCCGAATGTGATTTATGAGGCGTATAGACCGAGTTTATAGATGGCTCACAGTCCGAGCAGCCTATTACCGCCGGCAGATTCATTCCGTCAAGGAAATGTCTTTTGAATCGCCAAGGCGCAGCAGCGCCGAAGGCGAAGAGCGCAGCTCACAGATATTGCGCCATATAGTCCACATAGGCCGGCAGCGCCACCTCCGGCGTCTCCAGCCCCGTGTGCCAGCGCTTCTCCCATTCGAAGCTCAGCCAGCCGTCATAACCGCCATCCCGCAACAGCTTGACCGCCCGGACGATGGGCACCGCGCCTTTGCCCGGCAGGCACAGCTTGCCCCGCTCGGTCATGTCCTTCACGTGCACATGGGCGATTAGCGGGCCTAGGCGCTCCCACACCTGCTCCAGCGTGTCGCCAACCTCAAGGGGGTTGGCCAGATCCCACAGCACGCCGGTGGCGGGGCTGTCCACCCGGGCAAACACATCCTTGAGCAGCGCCGATTTGGCGAAGTCTCCATGGGTCTCCAGCAACACGGATACACTCTTGCCCTGGGCATGGAGCCCCAGCACGTTCATGCCCCTGGCCACCTGGGCCACGGCGGCGGCGGGTTCCATGCCCGCTGGGATGCGGTCACCGAACACGCGCACCCACGGCGTGCCCAGGGCCGCCGCCAGATCGATGGCGGCGCGGCCGGCGCGCAGCGTCTCGTCGAAATCTCCTGCGAGAAAGGCACAGGAGGTGTCCAGGCAGCACAGGGAAAGCTGAAGCTGCCGCAGGCGCGCCAGCGTCGCGGCCTGCTCCTGCAGCGCGAAAGGCGGCATCTTCTCCAGATCCATTTCTTCCAGCAGGCCGCGCACCTCGATGCCGTCATAGCCCAGCACCCGCGCCTGCTCCACGATGCGGTCCCAAGTCCACTGGGGGCAGCCTAGAGTGGAAAATGCAAGCTTCATCTGAACACCCCCTGATAATATCTCAAGCATGTGACCGAAGGGTTGCCCCCGGCTGTTGGTAGGCTTTGGTATTTATGATATTTAGTATAGCAAATAGCCAATGGAAAGGAAACCGAAATGGCGCGGATATCCGCACTGTATATACGACGCCGCATGCGTGGGCGGGTTGTGCCGCAAAGCCTGCGGAATTGACAGCCAATGCCTGCCGTTGTAAGATACTGTAAATTGCGCATAGTATAGTACACCCCCCAAATTGATGCGAGGAGTGTTTGAGATGCCGTTGTTTCAGGGTTCCGGCGTGGCGCTTGCCACCCCCTTCACCGATAACGGAATCGACTTTGAGGCCTATGGCCGCCTGATCGACATGCAGATCGCCGGCGGCACCGACGCGTTGGTCGTGGCCGGCACCACCGGCGAGCCCAGCACGCTGGAGCCCGAGGAATATGAACCGCTGGTGCGCTTCGCCGTGGAGCGCACCGCCAAACGCGTGCCGGTGATCGCCGGCGCAGGCAGCAACAGCACCAAGCATGCCATCGCCCTGAGCCTCAAGGCCCAGGCGCTGGGCGCCGACGGCCTGCTGCACGTAACGCCTTATTACAACAAGACCACACCGGCCGGCCTCGTGGCCCATTTCAAGGCCATTGCCGACGCCGTGGAGCTGCCCATCATCCTCTACAACGTGCCCGTGCGCACGGGGCTCAACATGAAGGCCGACACCGTGGCGGCGTTGGCCGGTTATCGCAACATCCACGCCGTCAAAGAGGCCAGTGGAGACCTGGCTCAGGTCACCGACATCGCCCGGCTGTGCGCCGGCAAGCTGGCCCTGTATTCCGGCGTGGACGAAATCATACTGCCCACCCTGAGCGTGGGCGGCGTGGGCGTCATCTCCGTTGTCGCCAACATCGCCCCCCGGGAGACCCACGACCTCGTAGCCAAGTTCCTGGCCGGCGATGTGGCCGGCGCGCGGGCGCTGCAATGGAAGCTCAAGCCGCTGGTGGACGCGCTGTTCACCGAGACTTCGCCGATCCCCGTGAAGGCGGCACTGGAACTGATGGGCGTGTGCAGCGCGCGCACGCGGCTGCCGCTGGTGCCCGTGGGCGCCACAACGCTGGCCCGCCTGAAGGCCGAGATGCAGGCGTTCGGACTGATCTGATAGATTGGGCGGTTGAGAGTCGCCACATGCGAAGGGCGGAGCCGCACAAGGAGTACCAATGACTAGACTGTTGATCAACGGCTGCAACGGCAGAATGGGGCAGGCCATCGCTCAGGCGGCGGGCCAGAGCACCGACATGAAGGTGGTTGCGGGCGTGGATAAGTTCCCCGACGCGGTGCGGCAGGCCTTCCCGGTGTTCGGCTCCATCGCCTCGTGCACCGAGAGCGCCGATGTGCTCATAGACTTCTCCCGGCCCGAGGCGCTGCACGACGTGCTGAGCTACGCCATGGGCCACGGCACCGCCGCCGTGCTGTGCACCACGGGCTTTTCCCCAGATGACTTGGCGCTGATCGAGAGGGCCAGCCGCCACATACCGGTGTTCCGCTCGGCCAACATGTCGCTGGGCGTGAACCTGGCAGTGGACCTGTGCCGTCGGGCCGCCACGTTCCTGGGCGACAGCTGCGATGTGGAGATCATCGAGAAGCACCACAACGCCAAGGTGGACGCACCCAGCGGCACGGCGCTGATGATCGCCGACGCCATCAACGGCGCGTACTTAAATTCCAAGAGCTATACCTACGGCCGCCACAACGCCAACCAGAAGCGCTCCCGCGGCGAGATCGGCATACACGCCGTGCGCGGCGGCACCATCGTGGGCGAGCACGAGATGCTGTTCATCTGCGCCGATGAGACGCTGTCCATCCGCCACGACATCCAGAACCGCCAGGTGTTCGCCATGGGCGCGCTGCGCGCCGCGCAATATCTGGCGGGCAAGGGCCCGGGCCTGTATAGCATGCAGGACCTGCTGACCGAGGCCAACGCCGTGACGTCCATCTCCACCGACGAAACGCAGACGCTGTTTTCCATCCGCGACATCCCCCTGGGAGGCGGCGTGGTGCGCAAGCTCTTCGCTGCGCTGTGGAACGCCGAGATCAACGTGGACATGATCAGCCAGACCGCGCCTCATCAGGGCCGCTGCTCGCTGGCCTTCACGTTGCCGCGGCTGACCGGCGCGGCGGCGCTGCCCATCGTGCGCGATTGCTGCGCCGCCTTCGAGGGCTGCGGTCTTACGACCCGGGAGGACATCGTCAAGATCTCCATCGAGGGCCCCGGCATGGAGCACAAGCCCGGCGTGGCCGCCCGCTTTTTCGAGGCGCTGGCCGCTGTGGGCGTAGAGGCGCTGGCCGTCACGACATCGGAGATCAAGGTGTCCTGCTGTGTGCCTGAGGCCAACCGGCGCTCGGTGGTCGAGGCGCTCATGAAGGAATTCAGGCTGTAGAAAAGTGCCGGTAGAGCTTATAAAAGGGTGTCGCGTCACGCGCGTTTTATTTAATTGCAAAATGCGGGCCGAAGGTTTCCAAAGGGCGATCGGAAAGCCCTTTGGCCTTGGCGCAGGATGCATTGCCCCGCCTTGCGGCAACGTCGGCTTCGCCGATGTGAGAGCAAGGCGATACTGCACACGTGCAGCAAAGGGCGCCGCAGCCCAGTACCATCGGAAGCGGCTCTGCCGCTTCCGCCGGCTGGATGCCGGCGAGATGGTGCGCTGGTCGCGCCCGACGGCGCGAAATCCTTTCCTCGCACGCGACCTAAGGAGGTTCCATGCAAGACAGATTGGAAACGCAAAGGCTGATTCTCAGAAGATTCACGTCGCAGGACGGCGACGATCTATATGAATACCTCTGCGATGCGGAGACGGTTAAGTATGAGCCCTACGATCCCTTTACGCTTGAGCAGGCTTGTTCGGAGGCGGCCAGACGCACCGCGGACCCATCCTTTTGGGCCGTGTGCGAGAAGGACACCGGCAAGCTGATCGGCAACCTGTACTTCTGCCGTCAGCAGCCGGAGGAGTTTTTAAGCTGGGAGATCGGTTATGTGTTCAACCGGCGCTATGGCGGCCGGGGCTACGCCACCGAAGCGGCCCTTCGCATGCTGCAATACGGCTTTGAGGTGTGCGGCGCCCACCGGATAGAGGCTCATTGCAACCCCGAGAACACCCGCTCCTGGCAGCTGCTGGAGCGCATCCACATGCGCCGGGAAGGGCATTTCCCCAAGAAGGCGACCTTCCGAAACGATGATGCCGGCAACCCCATCTGGCATGACGCCTATGCCTATGGCATGCTGGAGGAGGAGTGGAGGCGGGTGGTTGCGGCGCTGGCACACGGGGGGGAGCGGGCGGCGACGGCTTTTCGCTGACTGCATTAACTTATTTGTCACTAGAGTGCGTCTTCCGTCAATACTTCACTTGACGTAGAGTCTGTCAATTGGTATATTGGCTTGCGTGATTAATTGTTGAACAAAAGAGAAAAAGGGTATAATCCTGACGGGGAAGAGAAGAATGGTGGTTTTAGACTCCCAAACCTATTAGAATCTGCCACCCCTTATGCCAGCGTTCATGGCGACAGAGGAGTTTGCTATATAGCTGATTGGGGTCACCCAAGTTTTATAGGAGTTCGAATATGAGCGGCATGCCGTTGGTTACTATTATTGTACCTGTCTACAATGCGGAGCAGTATTTGTGTGAATGCTTGGATAGCTTAATCAATCAAACCTATACAAACCTTGAAATTCTTGTTGTTGACGACGGTTCATCAGACAGCAGCGGGGAAATATGTGACCAGTATGCAAAAAAAGATCATCGGATTATGGTTGTTCATAAAGAAAACGGCGGCGTTTCTTCCGCCAGAAACGCAGCGCTAGCCATAGCGCATGGCGACTATTATCATTTTTGCGATGCTGACGATTGGATGGAACTGAATACCTATGAAGTTCTTATAAACGATACACTCCAATATGAAGTTGATCTTTGTGTATTTAACGCTTTTATTCACCGTGGTGTCGCAACGCCTGTTCCTCGGATTCGTAATCTGCCGGCAGGCAAATATAACAAAATCGCTTTACTGAAGTATTCGGCGGGGGTCATTTCAAAGAGCAATAAGTTGACTACCTGCTTCCTTTGTATGACCAACAAACTTTTCAAATCCACTCTTTTTGTAGACACAAACAACCAAAAGATGCGGTTTGATGAAACAATGACCCATCTGGAAGATGGATCGTTATTGGTTGACACTTTTGTTAACTGGACCAATTGTTATATTGATAGCCACTGTTTCTACCATATACGGTATCATGAAAGAAGCGCAATGGGGAGCTTGGAAAATGAAAAGATGGCCAGACAGATGCTGAATGGATATGAGCAGATCGTGCAAAAAAAGGCCATTCAGGAGAATAACATTGCCCTTAACTATATGCATAATGCCTACTCCAGAGCCGCTCTTTACTACCTGACTCTATGCGCTCAAGATGGCGCGCAGCAGGCTGTTGCTGAAATCAAAAATCGTTTTGCTGATGATGCTGCCTTTCAGGAGAGAGCGCACGAGCGGCTTTTGAGCCTCGCTGTGGAAAATGACAAAGCCGCTTTGTTACAGGAGGTGGAGCGGTGAAAGCGGGTATCATTACACTATATGGAATGAACAATTATGGTAACAGGTTGCAAAATTACGCGGTTTTTTCCACCTTGCTAAAACTGGGCGTGGACAGCGAGACTCTCATCCCCAAGCAGTGGACGCCGACACCCTATCGTCTGCGAACGGAAAAGGCTGCCCGTGAGGTTTTTGCTCGCGATGAAGCACAGGCCGAACAGAATTATCCTTTTTTGGTTCGGCAGTTCCGCTACGAAGCATTCAATGGGTCATTTATTCCTGAGCGGCATCTAAATACCGTTCATTTTGATCGTTCTATTACGAAGGAGTATGATTTCTTCATTACGGGCAGCGACCAGGTTTGGAATCCGCACTTCAGGGATTCTTTGGGGCAGCTGGAAAACCGATTGCTTCAGTTTGCGCGATCGGAGCAGCGGGTGTGTTTTTCCCCCAGCATCGGCATGGACGATCTGTCAAAAAAGTGGCATGATTTGTATCGCCGTGAGTTGAGCAAGTATCCATACCTCAATATCCGGGAGCAGTCCGGCGCAGCGATTATCCGGGAGCTTACAGGCCGCAACGCCGAAGTGGTTCTTGATCCGACCTTCATGGTGGACAAAGAGGAGTGGTTATCTCTGGCAAAGCCGATGGTAGGCTTTGATTACGACAGCCCGTACATACTGTACTATTTCCTGGGAAAAGAAGAAGATGAGATATCTGCGGAAATGCGTGAGTTCCTGGATCAACAGATTCAAGAGCGCGGATTGAAGGAATATCGACTCCTTGACCCGACGAATCGGATGCTCCATTCAGCTGGCCCGTCGGAGTTTGTACACCTGTTCAGCCGAGCTTCTTTGGTGTGCACGGATTCTTTCCACGGCACGGCCTTTTCTATTTTGCTGGGAAGGCCCTTCCTGCTGTGCCATCGGCATCTTGTCATAGCCGATCAGCAAATCGACATGTCCAACAGAACGATTTCACTGCTGGAAAAGCTGCAGTTGCTGGAAAAGCTGCCTGAGAACCAAGTGCTTACGGACGCTGAGATTTGGAAATGCGATTACATAAATGCCAATGATATTATTCGGTGGGAACAACAAAAAATGCAAACGCTACTAAAAAAAGCGATGCGATTGGGGTGAGCGGTATGGAAATGACGCAATATGAGTTAAACAACGGTGCCAAGCTTCCAGCAATCGGCTATGGCGCGACCATTATTCCCAAGGGGGACGGCAAGATCAAGGGGAATGAACTGGCAGAAAAGCAATGGCATATGTACAAACATTTGGTCTCAACGTACAAATGCCTTCTGTACGACACCTCCTCTAGCTATGGCTTGTGCGAATATGTTCTGGGCAATGTGATAGAGCATGTCGGGCATCGGGAGAACATGTTTATTGCAGTAAAAATATCCAACCACGAGCAGCGTAGCGGGGATTTGAAAAAAGCGTTCGCGTCGCATCTTGCTACGCTGCACACAGATTATGTGGACATGCTCATGCTGCATTGGCCGCATCCCGGCACATTTGTGGACGCCTGGCGCGAATTGGAAGGTATTTATGCCTCCGGTCAGGCAAAAGCCATAGGCGTATCCAATTTTCACCAGAACCATTTTGAAGAGCTGATGCAAAAGGCAAAGGTTGTTCCGGCGGTGAATCAAATTGAAGTGCATCCGCTGTTCACGCAGGAGCCTCTGAGAAAGTATTGCCGGAATATTGGCGTGCGCGTGATGGCCTATACGCCGCTGGGGAGAATGCACGATGTGCTGATAAAGAACAAGACCCTGCGCGCCATCGCCGCACAGCGGAAAAAAACAGTTCCGCAAATCATCCTGCGCTGGGACCTGGACAGCGGTATGGCGACCATTCCCAGAACCTTGACCCCTGCACATTTTAGTGAAATTATGGAAGTACTGAACTTTGCTCTAACAACGGAGGAAGTGAAGGCGATTGACGCCGTCAACGAGAATGTAAGGCTGCGGTTTAACCCGGATACAGTGGATTACACGTTGGTATAAGGAAAGGGGTTTAACATGCCACAGGAAATAAGTCCCACTTTTTTAGCCAAGAGCAGGTTGCTCACCAAGCAATTTGCGAGCCGTTATGAGCGGCATATTTTCAACCCTGAGAACTTTTTCGCCTACAGTGAAACCTGCCTAATTCTGGACGAAGCCAGCTTGCTGACACTCAACGGCAAGTTGACTTTGAACACCGGGCTCACCGAGGAAGGCGGCAGAAGCACCATTCTGCGCCTGGATCGCAACGCGCAGCTTGTAGTAACTAAAGGTGAATTTCAGGTGTATTACGGCGGGGATATCACGGTCTTTACCAGCGGGGTGCTCACGCTGGGAAATTCGTTTATCAACAACAACTGCAAAATCCGCTGTGGCAAGAGCATCACCATCGGCGACGATTGCGCCATCTCCCATAACGTGACCATACTGGATTCCGACTTCCATGTGCTGATCAAAGACGGAGTTGAGCAACCGAGACATGGCACCGGTATTTCCATCGGGAATCATGTCTGGATCGGCACCGGCGTGACGATCTTAAAAGATGTTCAAGTCGGAGACGGGGCCGTCATTGCCTCCGGTTCGCTGGTAACGAAAGATGTACCCTCCAAATGCCTTGCAGCAGGGATACCGGCCAAAGTGATCGATACGGATATTGGTTGGAAAAAATGAGGAGCACGAGCCGTGGAGCAGTGGATTGAAAACAGCTTTTGTACAGGCTGCGCCGCCTGTGAGAGTGTTTGTCCCAAGGACGCAATTCAAATGCCTTGGGACAAGGATGGGTATTCCCATCCGGTGATTGATGAGGCGGCGTGCATTGATTGCGGAGCCTGCCGCAATGTGTGCCCTGTGCTGAAACGCCTGAACGGGAAAGAGGACGCGGCGCCGGTAAAGAAGGAAGAACCGGACGTCTATGCCGCATGGTCTAAGAACTACGGAACTCGCTACAACAGCACATCCGGTGGAGTCTTTTCGGAAATGGCCCTGAAAATGCTACACAAGGGCGCACTGATATCCGGCGCCATTTATTACGGACCGGATTGCCTTGTAAAGCATAGCGTCGTGGATTCCGAGCAAGGGCTTACTCATATCCGCCAGTCGAAGTACATTCAAAGTGAAATTGGCAAAGTATTTCATACCATTGGGACACACTTGGCCAAGGGGAAAACCGTGCTGTTTTGTGGCGCACCTTGCCAGGTGGCGGGGTTGTACGCCTATCTCGGCAAAGGCCCGGACAATCTGATCACTGTAGATTTTATTTGTCGCGGCGTAAATTCCCCGCTGGCATACCGCGCATGGCTGGACGATCTGGAAAAAGAGTACGGTGCCAAAGCTACACGCGTATGGTTCAAGAACAAGGAAAGAGGATGGAACAATTTTTCCACAAGGGTGGATTTTTCCAATGGAAGGAAGTACTGCAAGTCCAGATATGACGATCTGTTCATGCGCGCCTTTCTGCAGTTTAATTTATTCATACGCCCATCCTGCACCCAATGTCAATTCAAGGGGATGCCACGGCTTGGCGACATCACGCTGGCGGATTTCTGGAAGATTGACAAAGAGTATGATGCGGATTTAGGCACCAGTATGGTGGTTGTAAACAGCGACAAGGGTGCAAGGCTGTTTGAAGAGACAAAACCGGCGTTGGAGTTCCATCAACGAACCTACGAGGAGGCACTCAAAGGCAATGCGGCCTTGACAACCAGCGCAAAAACGGGCGCGAAAAGCAGGGAGTTTTTTGAACTTATCCATAAAGGACATCGCTTTGGTGAGGCTTTTAAAATCGTATCGAACGAAGCGAAACCTCTTGTCAGCGTCGTCATTCCCATGATCAAACGCAACAAAAACTTGCAGGAATGCGTGCAAAGCATCTGCACGCAGGATTATTCGAGGTTGGAAATACTGCTGATCCGTACCACGCCGGATGCCATCGCCCAGGCGTGTTGCGAGGAGATCGCCGCAGCCGACTCGCGCATTCGGTACATCTCGATTCAAGGCGACGCAAATATCGCGCGCAATACGGCCATGAGCATTGCCAGAGGTGACTATATCCACTTCTGTACGGGAAATGAGATTCTGACGGAAAGCTTCTATACAAAGTTGATCGCACAGATGGAGAGCAGCCAGGCGAACATTGCCTGCTTTGGATGGATAGATACAAAAGATGGGACAATGTGCAAAAATGCCTTCAACGGTACCGGCAACTACATTGCCTTCATGGACGCCGTTCTATCCGATTGTGGGACGAAAGAAGGCCATGCCGGGTATGGCATCGGTCTATGGAACAAGCTGTTCCGCAGGGACGCGGTTATTTGGGATGAAACACCGGTGTCCTTTGAAACCCATGAATATGGGATGACGGATTGTTTCTGGCTGATGGATATTGCGTACAACAGCACCACGGTTCTCTTTACGTCCGAAGCTATGCTGCGTCGCAGCGACAGCGAATCGCCGGTGCGCGCAAGCCCTTACATGAATTTGCTGGAATTCTTTGCAAAAGAGGCTGCCGCCTTAAGCAGCGCGGAGAACGCAAGGCCGCATATCTATGAGAAGCTGCGTCGCAGCTGCTTTGACTATGAAATCGAGCTTTTGATCTCGGCCAAAAAGCAGGAGATTCGGCATATTCACACTCGCTTGCTGGAACATGTGCTCGTTTTTCACGAGGTGCCATGGAGCAAAAAGGAAGTGCTGGATTTCTCTTATCAGAATGCGCAGTTGAAAGAAGATCGTACGTTCTTGAAAAACAAGGTCAGTCGTTTGGAAAAAGAAGTGGCTGATGTGCGTCGGCAGCTAAAGAAAGACCGTACATTCCTAAAGAAGAAACTAAACCGTCGTGAACGGGAACTGGCTGATTTGTACTCCAGCAAGCTGGTACGCATCGCGTTGAGATTCCGACATCTCTTTAGAAAGGTACGCAGTATTCTACGGAACCTATCCGGGCGTCGACCAGCATCAAGCTGACGTGGGGGACGGTAGCCGGGGCCAGCGGCTATGTCGTGTACCGGGCGACGTCCAGCACGGGGGCCTATACGCTGGTGGCAGTCCTACCCAACGGTTCCACGGCCAGCTACAGCAACAACGGCCTCACCACCGGCAAGACCTACTATTACAAACTGCGGGCCTACCGTACGGTGGGCACGACGAAGGTGTACAGCAACAACAGCACTGTCGTTTCCGCGAAACCGTAAGGCAAAGGCGTCGCGTCTTGTCTCATCATGATCAACCCGGCAAGCTGTTTGGCCTGCCGGGTTTGTTTTGCCCCCTGCTTCCGTGGTAAAATCTCCTCAAGTCAAAAAGGAGATCCGAATGCGAAAACCATTCCTGCCCTTTTTCGCCGATCTTGGCGCGTCCTTTTCCAGGGTGCAGGGCAACGCCCGGGTCATCGTGCTCTCGCAGCCCTTCTGGTTTATACCCTTCAGCCTGTTCTTCCCCTACCTCACGCAGTACATGCTGGCGCTGGGCTTAAGCAACGAGCAGGTGGGTTTGATCAACGCCATCAGTATGATTGTGGGCGTGGTGCTAAGCCTGTTCGCCGGGTGGGTCACCGACCGGCTGGGGCGGCGGCGCACCACGCTGATTACCGACCTGATCAGCTGGGCCACGGCGGCGGCGCTGTGGGCGCTGGCGCAGAACTTCGCGTGGTTCGTGGCAGCGGCGGTGGCCAACTCCTTCATACGCATCGTGTCGGTGAGCTGGAACTGTTGCGTCGTGGAGGACACGCCGCCGGAGCACCGGCTCAACGTCTTCTGGTGGCTCAACATCATCGGCACGCTGTCGGCGTTTTTCACGCCGCTGATGGCGCTTTTTATGGGCTCCGGCGACAAAGCCGGCCTCATCGCCGCCATGCGCATCGTGCTGGGTAGCTCCGCTGTGCTGTATGCCGTGAGCTTCTTCGTGCGCCATCGTTATCTGCGCGAATCTGCCATCGGCGTGGCGCGCATGCAGGCCTCCCGGGGCACGTCGCCGCTGCGGGCGCTGGCGGAATACCCAAAGCTGTTTGGCCGGGTGCTGGGCAACCCGCTGCTGCTTTGCTTTTTGTTGATTCGCACGCTGTTCTTCGTGCAATTCAGCATCAAGGGCACTTATCTTTCTGTGGCTGTCGTGCAGGGCATGGGCTTTGGGCAGGAGATCATCGGCTTTATCAGCCTGGGCGCGGGCCTGGTGATGCTGGCCAGCCAGTTTCTGCTGCTGCCCCGCCTGCAGACGCTATCGCCGCGCAAGCCGCTGATGATAAGCCTCGCAGCGGTGGGAATGAGCTTCCTGCTGCTGGTGTTCGCGCCGGCGCTCAGCGCGGTTTCGCTGGTCGTCTACATCGCCGTCAGCTCCGTGGGGACACTGGTCACCAGTATGCTCGTGGATGCGATGACCGCCAACGCCATGCCCGATCATGACCGCTCGGCGCTGCTGGGCGTCATCAGCATCCTGATTGTAGGCATCTCCGCGCCGTTCCAATATCTGTGCGGGTGGTTGGCGGATCTGCCGGGCCTGGGTCCGCGGCTGCCGATGCTGGCCATCGTGGCGCTGTTCGCCGTGAGCATGGCGCTGCTCAGCGGGTCCGGGCTGGGGCGGGAGAAGGCGTAGTAGCAATTCTTCGGTGAAACAAGCAGAAACCCGGCCTCATTGGCCGGGTTTCTAAGAGATCTTCAATGTCAAAGTAGATAATATTCAGTTGGCATCTCACTAATTGGCGTTCCCCAAAATGGACTCGCATTAAAATATGAGATGATCGCGGACCTTTTCCGCCTCTTCCCTGAGCATGGTCCACTCTTCGGGGGATAATGCGTCGGAAAGGCATTCCTCGATGTGATCGAGCATGAAGTTGAAGTGCTCGAAATCTCCGGGCGGAACCAAAGTTGCCGCCCCTTTGAACAAACCATACTTCATCGCGGCGATTGTCAATGCGTCATTGCCGACGATCGGCTTGCACCACGACTTGGGATAAACCCGTTCCTCTCCCTCGAACCACCGGCGGTGGACCATTGTCTTCATGGCCAGCAGCCCCGCATTCGTTTCCTTCACCCGTTCCGCAATTCGGTCGCCCCAGCCCCGTACAATGCCCAACGCCCAGTTCATCGGGAAGAGCACCGTGTCAAACTGGAACAAATCCATCGCCTGCAAGGCGATGTCCTCGTTGTGGGTGGAAAACCCGATTTTGCGGATCAACCCTTCGCGCTGTGCCCATAGCAGGGTTTCCATGACGCCGTTGTCACCAAAAGCCAGGTCAATGTCCTCCTGCGTGGTCATGGCGTGCAACTGATAGACGTCAAAATATTCGGTTCGCAGATGCTCCAGGGAGCGCAGAAGCTCCTCCTTGGAGGGTTCGGCGCGGCGCTCATGGGTTTTGCAAGCGAGATAAACCGAGCAGCGATAAGGGGAAAGCGCCAGGCCCAGGCGTTCCTCCGCATCGCCATACGATGGCGCCACATCAAAGTAATTCACGCCCCGTTCGATGGCACAGGAAACGTAGCGGTTGGCGTCCTCTTGCGTCTCTTTCATATTCACAATACCGCCGAATACGACCGGGCTGACCTTGTATCCGGTTTTGCCAAGAATTCTGCGTTCCATTCTACTCCCTCTTTCCTAAGAATGTCTGGCTGGTTGCTGGTTTTTCACGGTTCTCTCGACCTTTTCCTTTCAATATAAACCTTCGAGTTACTCTAAGTCAATGTTCCTTTTCCTGCGCCCTAATAAAAATTTTCTTTACTTTTACACCAAATTGCACCTAAAATTGACAGACAAAAATGGCCATACCCGGAGTTTATCAGCTTTCATGCTTCAAAATAGAAAACGGTTTGTCCTCAAGCCCAGCAAAGATGAAATCATACTGTATCTCGCTGCGATTGCAGTGTTCCTTTACCCGTATGTGAGCGCTGTGATTGCCGTGGCGGCTGCGGTCTATGCCCTGGCCCGCGAAGATACCCGCCGCAGAATTTTGCAGATACCGAAAAGCAAGTGGATTTTGCTTATGCCGGCGGTATTCATTACGATACCTCTGCTTTACGGCAACCGGACCGGGTTGGCGGCGGCACTGCTGATATATGCCATACTCGTATTCTCGCTCTATCTGCGCAGTGTGATGACGGCCAAGCTGTTTGGCAACATCGTCGGCATACTCTGCGCATCCAGCATCCTGTGCGCGGCGGTGGCGCTGGCACAGAAGCTGATGAACGCCGGTGTCAGGACGACGGCGATGTTCACCAACGCCAACTATTACGCCTACGCGACGGAGCTCATTCTCATCATGGCGTGCCACCGCCTGCCCCGCGCCCGCAGCGGCGGCGCAAGGCTCTTTTACATCGTGGTGCTGTGTGCCAATCTGTTGACGCTGCTGACCACGGGCTGCCGTTCGGCGTGGGTTTCCGTGGTGTGCGGGCTGACGGTCTTGTTTGCGGTCGAGAAGAACCATAAGGGGCTGGCCGCCCTGGCGGGCTGCGCGCTGGCGTACCTGCTGCTGGCCATGCGCTTTCCGGACTTGATGTGGAGGGTGGGCGAGCTGAATGTGTCTGGCTCCCTGCGCTTGCAGATTTGGGAAACCGCGATGAACGCCATCCTTCGCCACCCGCTGTTCGGCCATGGGGCGCTCGCGTATTATTTGATCAGCGGCAAGGAATTCTGGCATGCCCACGACCTGTACCTGGAGCTGCTGCTGAGCTTCGGCATCGTTGGCACAGGCATGCTCTTCGTGTATTTTGCCGATGTCTTGCGTCGTCTGGTGGCCGGCGTCAAGTCGGCGTCCACCGGCGATAAAGGCATCGGCGCCATGCTGCTGGCGCTGGTATCGGCAACGTTGGTCCATGGCCTCACCGACGTCACGGTGATGTTCACGCAGACGGGCATCCTGTTTACGCTGCTGCTGGCCGGTGTTGATCTGGTGCAGCAGAGCGCCACGGGGCGCCGGTACAGGCTGAACCTGCGCCCCGTGCCCTATGTTGTGTATAAGGGTTGATCATTACTCTCGAATGAAGTTTGTAAATACACGCGCTTCCTGTTTTGGTGGCAATACACCGGCTTTTCTGGCGGCTTCCTGACAATGGAGCAGGTAGGCCATGTTCTTGCCCAGCACCCGCATCGTGTACAGCCCCTCGGCGTCTTGGCTCACGTCCCCCGGTCTGCCTCCGTGTATCAGGTTCCAGTAGCAGGAAGACACCACGGGCATCTCCTGAATGGTAAAGTATTTGTTCATCTGATCGAAGGTTGCGGTGGTCCCGGCCCGTCTGGTGGATATCACGGCTGCAGCAGGCTTCAGGCGAAACGCCTTGTTTCCATTCCCAACCAACTCCGCGTGGAAAAGCCGGTCCATGAACGACGTCATGTTGCCGGTGGCGCTCGCGTAATGCACCGGTGTGCCAAATACGTAGCCGTCCGCATCAAGAGCCATTTGATGAAATTCGTTTACGATGTCGTCAATTGCGCACTTGCCGGCCCGGAAACAGGCAAAGCAGCCTGTGCAACCGCCGATTGGTTTATTCCCGATCCAGAAGATTTCAGTTTCGATCCCTTCCTCGTTCAGCGTCTTGGCGACTTCGGACAGCGCTGCATGGGTGTTGCCCTCCTTGTGGGGGCTGCCGTTGACCAGAAATACCTTCATCTTGCGTCTCCTTCTTTTTACTTGCCCTTGGCTCTGTTGGTCAGCATCTCCACGATGGCGGGATCATAATGGGAGAAGAACAGGCTCTCGCCTTCATCCAGCGCGGCGATAGCCTGCATATCCTCCGCGGTAAGCGTGAAGTCGAATATATTGTAGTTTTGCTCCATGCGTTCCTTGTGAGTGGTCTTGGGGATGACCACCACGCCCCGCTGGATCAGGTAACGAAGTGCCACCTGCGCCGCGGACTTGCGATGTTTCGCACCAACATCATTTAGGATGGGGTTCGTAAAAAAGTTCTTGCGCCCCTCCGCGAAGGGGCCCCATGATTCATGCTGCACGCCGTACCTGTCCATGATTTCACGGGCCTTGACCTGCTGATGGAACACATGGGTCTCTACCTGGTTGACAGCCGGTGTGACCTTCACGAATTGGCACAGGTCGATGAGACGGTCCGGGTAGAAGTTGGATACGCCTATGGCACGAATCCTGCCCGCAAGATAGGCTTCCGCCATGGCGCGGTAAGTGCCGTAGTAATCGTTGAACGGCTGATGGATGAGCAGCAGATCGATATAGTCCGTCCGCAGCTTCCGCAATGATTCCTCAATTGACGCCTTTGCCTTCTCATATCCGCCGTTGGAAATCCACACCTTCGTGGTCAGAAAAAGCTCCTCGCGGGGCACGCCGCATTTGACGATGGCGTTGCCCACCGCCTCCTCGTTGCCATAGGCTTGGGCGGTGTCGATGGAGCGATAGCCCACGCTTACGGCGTCCAGCACGCAGCGCTCGCACACATCGTTGGCTACCTGAAATACACCGTAGCCCAGGATTGGCATCTTTACGCCATTGTTCAGAGCGACATATTCCATGACGGTATCTCCTTCATTTTTTCAGTGCGTTTCCTGGCGCCGCCGAATACCTCGGACAGTCTTCCTTGTATGTTCCTTAAATAAGCATTACAATACAACCCGGTAGTAGCTACAGGGCAATAGCAATTTGAGAGAATGACATATTTTTTCGGAGGAGTAACTGATGTATACAATGAAAGAAGTATGTGAGCAGGTCGGAATCTCATATGAGACACTGCGATTTTATTGCAATGAGGGACTTGTGCCAAATGTGAAAAGAGGCAAAAACAATTACCGTGATTTTGATGAAAGAAACATAGGCTGGCTAAAGGGCCTGCAATGCCTGAAAAAGTGCGACATGAGTATCAAAGATATGAAAAAGTACATGAACTTATGTTTGGGCGGGGCATCGACAATCCCTGAACGAAAGCAGCTGCTGGCAATTCAGAGGGAATTATTGCTGAGCAAAATCACTGAAATCAACAAAAGCCTTGAGTTCATCGATCATAAGCAGCAATATTACGACGGTGTTTTAGCTGGAGAAATGGAATAAACGAGCAATCTGATCGATGTTGATAAATGACTGTCGGCTACTGCAAGGGTTCCCAGAACAACATCCTTGCCGACGGCGGATTCACTGCGCCGGAGGAAACCAATCCCCAAAAAGAATAGCGCTCAAAACTCCGCCCGTAGGCGGCGTTCGTCTCTTAGAAAACAAGAATGAGGTAATGCCGCCAAGATATCGCTCGGCGACCGTATTCGCCGGGTGATTAACGTTACAAATAACAAGCCGTCTGAATCGCCAAGGCGCAACAGCGCCGCAGGCGAAAGGCAGGCCTTGGCCTGCCTAATAATGTAAGCCCAGCCCCTCCAGCAGACTGTTGTACGCGTCAAAGGGGTTGGGGATCTGCATGTCCATAACGAGCATCACCGACAGGCCCAGCGCCACCGCCAGCAGCGCGCCGAACACCGCCAGGTCCTTCCAGTACTTTTGGCAGATCAGGTACCGGGCGGTAAGAAAGCCGATCAGGCCATAGACCAGCAAAACCAATGGGATCATTGTTTTGCCTCCACGCGGCAGTCCAGGCGGCGCAGCGCCGCCACCAGCAGCGTCGCCGGCGGCAGCACCATCTCCGGCAGCAGAGGGAAAAAGGGGTGATACCTTGCCCCGAAATAGCCGTGAGCCATGGACGAGGGAAAGGCAATGATGGCCAGAATCACGGCAATGCCGGCAATGGGCAGGATCAGCGTGCTGCCGCAGCGCAGGTTGAAAATGTGGGTCACGCCCTTGACCACCGAGAAGTGCATTACGGCGATGCGCACAAACAGCGTGATCGTCACGCCCAGCGCCACCACCAGCTCCAGCCTGGTCAGGAATTCTGCGATGTCGATCATGCGCACAGCCTGATAGTTGTTGCCCAGCAGCACGCCGCTGGACGGCCCCAGCACCGCCGTGTTGCGCAGCGACATCAGCAGCAGGATAAAAGCCCCCAGCCCCACGCCGCCGAA
Source organism: Bacillota bacterium (assembly GCA_023410875.1). Classification (GTDB taxonomy): domain Bacteria; phylum Bacillota; class Clostridia; order Christensenellales; family UMGS416; genus JAEYRA01. The sequence continues at coordinate 23,324 of JAEYPH010000068.1, forward strand.
CATCGTGCGTCCCAGCTTGCGCTGGTCGGTCACCGCTGGGAAAAACAGCATGAACAGAAAGGCGTCGCCGATGGGGATCGCCGCGAATACGTGGGCGCCATGCAGCAGCAGCCGGGGCTTGGCTTCCAGCACCGGCAGCAGATTGCCAAAATCCATGCGGCCCAGCAGCATGGTCGTTGTGGATAGAAAGGTCACGACGACATACAGCAGCGCGAAGAGGGCCACGCGGAACAGCGGCACCGCGCCCTTGCGCACCGCGTAGGCGCTCACCAGCAGCGCAAGCACCAGGAAGATCGCCATCGGTGCGTCGGTCAGAATGTTGCCGACAAAAAAATCCCCCAGATCCCGCAGGTTGAAGCACAGCAGAAGCATCGCGTACAGGATGTAAACCGTCGATATCCCGCGGCCGATCACCGGTCCGAACACGATGTTGTTGATGTCCAGCAGGCTGCTGCCGGGGAAGCGCCGGCACAGCAGCACATAGCTCCACACTATGGGCGCCGCGGCCAGCGTACCCAGAATCACGGTGATCCACGCGTCCTGGCGCAGCAGATTGTCCATAAAGCTCAATACCAGCGAGGACCCAACGATATAGCTTGAGATGACAAACGCAAACTGCCAGGGCAGTATCTTGCTTTTCATAGCCGCATTCCTTTGCTCATGGTTTGGGCTCCACCGCCCGGGCGATGATACCTCCGGCCCGTATGTGGCATTCGACCGACACATCCACCGGCAGCTGCGGGAAGATCACCGGCCACTGGTCGATGGCCTGGCTCCAGTCCATCACGCGGCCCTTGTGCACCGCCGTGCCGAAGCCGTACACGTCGGTGTTCATCTCCCGCACGCGGTCCAGCGCGGCCTGTATCTCCGAGACGATGACCTCTTCCTCCAGCTTTTCCAACACGGGGATTATCTCATAGCTCATCGCGTCCACGCCGGTCGTCACGGAGACCACCACGCCGGTCACGCGCACGGACACCTTCACCCGCAGCTTGCCATCCACCATCACGGGCTCAAAGGAGCCGCGGGCAGACGAGATCTCTGCGCTTACAAAGCCGCCCTGCAGGGGGATCTTCACGATGCCGGATTGCACATCGCCGGTGACCCAGAACACACCGCGGCTCTCCATGGGCGAAAGCTGGCCGATCATCCGGTCCTCCTTGAACACCGCCATGCCCTCCACCGTGTGGGCGGCTACGCCGTTGTTTTCGGTGATCGTGATCAGGGGCATCATCGGGGCCTGGGTGTCGCTGATCATCGCGTTGGTGAATTGCAGCAGCGTGATTTCCATCGCTTCCGAGGTCTCCCCTTGCTCTTGAATCAGCCTGCTGATATGGGGGGCTACCAGTTTGTCCTCGGAAGCGGGCGTGTTCAGCGCCTGCGCGCCCTGTCCCCGCACCACGGCCAGCAGCATGTTGGGCTGAACGTTGGACGAGCGCAGGAAGAAGTCCAGCGGCGGGTCCACGCCCCGGCGCGCCAGGTCTTCGCCGAACAACAGTATGTCGCTGTGATTGAAGAACATCCGGCCATGCTGCATGCGGGTCAGGTTGCGGAAGCAATCGAACACGGTCTCGCCGTCGCTTTGCAGGTTCAGATAGGGCTTTTCCGACGAGGTGCCCGCGCCGGAGCCGCCGTGCGCCAGAGCGGCGGGCTTCACGATCTGCGCGGTCATCAGTATACGCTGGGGGGAGTCGGGCTCGATGTCCAGGCTCACGCCGGCGACCATAGGCAGGTTTTGCAACTCCCGGGCGCCCATGCAGCCGCTCAGCGCCAAAGCCGCGGCCAGCAGCGCCATTAAGCGCACCGTTCGCATCATGTCCAGCCTCCCTTGCGGCGCATCGGGTTGCGTTTGCCAATCCACTGGGGCCGCAGGCGCAGCAGCGCCTGCGGCATGCGCACGGCGCTGTCCTTGATGCCCTCCAGGCTGACGGGCGCGAAGGGCGACATGTATGGCACGCCGTAGGAATACAGCGAGGACAGATGCAGCAGCAGGAAAAGCAGCGCCATGACAATGCCGAAGCCGCCCAGGAAGCCCGCGCACAACAGCAGGAAGTAGCGCAGCAGCAGCGTCGTGTTCATCTGCGAGGGCACGGTGAAGCTGGCGATGGCCGTGATGGCGACGACGATGACCATGAAAGGGCTGATGATGCCCGCGTCCACCGCCGACTGGCCCAGCACCAGCGCGCCCACGATGCTGACCGCCGAACCGATGGGCTTGGGCAGGCGCACGCCGGCCTCCTTGAGCACGTCGAAGAGCACCATCATCAGCAGCGCCTCCACCAGCGACGGGAAGGGAATGTCCTGATGCCCAGCGGCCATGGAGAACAGCAATGGGGTCGGAAGCATCTCCTGATGGAAGGTCGTCAGCGCCACGTAGGCCGCCGGGGCCATCATCGCGATGACATAGCTGAACAGCCGGATGATGCGCATGAACGTGGCAAAATAGGCCTTGATGTAATAATCCTCGGGGTTCTGGAAGCTTTCCATGAACAGGCACGGCGCCGTGAGCACGAAGGGGCTGCCGTCCACAGCCACGGCCACGCGCCCTTCCATGATCATCCCTGCGACGCTGTCCGGCCGCTCGCTGCTGCCCACGGTGCTGAAGATGGACCACGGCGCGTCGCTCATAGCCGCCTGCAAATTGCCGGATTCCAGCACCATGTCCACATCCATAGAGGCGATTCTGCCCTTGACGGCCTCCACCAGGCCGGGCATCACGACGCCCTCGATGCTGAGGATGGCCACGCTGGTGTTGGTCTGGCGGCCCACGGTCATCATCTCGATGCGCAGGTTGGGGTTTTTGACGATGCGGCGTATCATCACCAGGTTGGATTGCAGCGTTTCCACGAACCCCTGGCGCGGTCCGCGCACCACGGTCTCGGTGCTGGGCTCCTGCACCGCGCGCTGGGGCCATTTCCTTGCGCCGATGGACAGCCCCTGGTGGCAGCCCTCGGCCAGCAGCAGCGTGCAGCCGCTCAGGATGTCGTCCACCATGGCGTCCACGCTGTCGCGCACGATTACGCTGACCGAGGCCACCATGGTGGCCGCCAGCGTGGGCATGTCATAGGGGTGGTTGGCCGCCTCGTCGAAGAGCAAGGGCTTGAGCACGGCGTTGTCCAGCACCTCCTGGTTCACCATGCCCGCCACATAGATGAGCGCGGCGGCGAAGGAGTCCTGGGCGCCATAGCGGAAATCCCGCAGCACAATGTCTTCGCTATGCCCCAGCCGGGCGCGCAGCAGCGACATGTCGCGGCCCAAATCGCCGCTCAGGGTGTTGAGCGGCTGCGGTTGTTGTTGGGTCTGGGGTGGGCGGTTGGTCCGCCCTGGGTGCCGGTTCATCGCGTCCACCGTCATAAATTCGATGGTCGTAGTATGCGCGGCGGCGGTGTTCGGCATGCTTTTTTGGGATGATTGTCGTTTTTTAGCGAAAAAGACGGCTCAATGATAAAAAGACGAGCCTTGGAGAGGGATCTCGCGCCTGCAGGCGCGACCAAAGGGCTTTCCGGTCGCCCTTTGGAAACCTTCGGCCCCACTCTTTGGTATGGTTATGATATTTTGGGCTAGCGTGATAAATCTAAAAAAGAAGGCCTCACGAGGCGAGAATGCCTGTTGCCGATCGACGGTTCACCCGGCGGGAGGGAACGGCCGCCCAGACAGAATCGCTAGCCAAATCCCCGCTGCAGCGGACCATCGTTCCTGACAAGCGAGCATGAGCCGATCAATCGAAGCCCGCCGGCGACGGTCATCGGCGGCGGGCCGACAAAGAAAAGCACAAGCCGCCTGAATCGACGGCCGCGCCACCCCCCCCCCCGCGCAAACCCCCCCGGCCCCCCACGCACGGGG
>JAEYPH010000090.1 GCA_023410875.1 Bacillota bacterium
CCACTTGCCTTCTTTTTTGGTATCCTGTGCTCGACCCATCTTGCCACCTCAGTTGCTTTTTTGTGTTGCAACTTCATTGTAGCTGTCTGGTCGGTTAGGTGGGTCTCTTTTTTACCCTCTGCGACAATTCATTTTTCAACTCACGCATGGAGGTAGAAACATGAGCTTCTTGGTATTAGAAGATGAGGAGCCTCAATTTATCTGGGATACAATAAATAGTTTGCAAGTAATATTTCATCCGCGTATCGCGCCAGAAGGAATATTTGAATATCATAAGTTGATGTCCTTTAAGCACAGTAAGAATGTTGCTATATTTCTTGATCGCAACCTCTTAAGTAGTTTCCTTAAGCTGTGCGAATATGGATGCCTTAACGATGAGAGAGAAATGAGAACTATTGCACTACTAATGACATGGGTAGATATGAATCAGTTCTCGATTAGTGCTGGCATGGCAGTAAAAGAAAAATCTATAAAAATAAATGATAATATACACGCCAAAATTGAGTTAAAAAAGTTTATTGAAGCTTTTGATTTTTATCCGAGTATGATGTGGCTACGACTTGCCCAAGGGGTAATTGATAACATACCCCCGTGCAAATTCAGTGGGGTTCCGTATGAAACGACAATTGCATATCATCAAGAGGATGACCATTTACTTATGCATCTGGCTAGTATGCTGCATATAGTTTATTTATTCAGACGTAAAGATCTATCGGCACAAGATAAGTTGATTTCATTCTTAGAGTGGAACTGCAAATATCTATTGATCTGTCAGTATACAAACACCTATATCGCCATGCTATTTACTAATCAAGAAGGTATACGGCCTCCAAAAGGCACAAATAGCAGCAATATCGAGACTATTATGAATGGTTGTTATAATCAGGCATGGGACTTAAACTATTTGTCCAACTGGAGTACACTTTATTGGGATGAGGAAAATATGAAAGACGCTTTTATGTTCGCCACAGCAGACATAATGCTTAAACGAATATTTGTAAACACTCATGGTGAAGGTAACTATTTCGACTTAGTTCGTTCTATTTTTCCGGCCAAACAAGCCCAGAAAATTATTGGATTCTACGAAGAAAATATGTGTACCAATAACAGGATTCGGCCAAGTTTTGGTGATAAACCTACACAATATTTGCGTGACCTTATTGAGCAGGAAAAGAACAGACTTCTAGCCAATATCCAAAACGGTTAACTGCCTGTAAATGAAAGCACCGCCTTTTGAGCGGTGCATCCATTCTCTATTCAGTGTCCACCCTCAGTGCCTGCGCCGCGCTGGCGGCGGGCGTGGGGCTGTGTGAAGGCGACGGGCTGGCCTCCGGGTCGCTGGCCGTGGGCGGCGGCGTGGAGTTGTCGATGCCGCCATTGTAGGCGTCTCTGAGGATGATGATGTTGACCCGGCGATTCTTGGCGCGGCCCTCGGGCGTGTTGTTGGAGGCGATGGGCCGGGAGTCGCCATACCCCTGTACGCTCAGCTTGTTGGGGTCCAGGTTGGAATTTTTCATGATCAGGTCCAGCACGCAGATGGCCCGGGCGGTGGATAAATACCAGTTGCTGGGGAACTGATAGGTCTTGATCGGCACGTTGTCGGTGTGCCCCTCCACGATAATCTGATTGCCCTTGAGCTGTGTCAGCACATCGGCGATTTTCTCCACGGTGTTCGTATATTTAGGCTTGAGCATGGCGCTGCCGATGTCGAAGAGCACCTCGGAGTTGATGCTGATTTCCAGCCCCTGTTCGGTCAGCGACACCCGGACCTCGTCGCCCAGGTTGGCGGCGTTGAGCATGTCCTCAACCTCGCCCTTGACCTGCTCCATCTTATCAATCTCGATGGCGTTGCCCACGCCGTTGGGCGTGGCGCTGGGCGTTACGGTGATGCCCAGATCGTCGCTGCCCAAAGGGGGCAGGGTGATGCTGGCTCCGCCGGCGCCGGTTTCGTGGGACAGCCCGCTGGTTTGGCCCGCGCCGGCATTGCCGCCGCCGCCAAACTGGTTGCCCAGCGATTCCATCAGCCTTTTGAACTTCTCCTTGTCCACGTTGGCCATGGAGTACAGGATGATGAAAAAAGCCAGCAGCAGTGTGATCAGGTCGGAATACGTCAGCAGCCAGCGTTCATTGTTTTCCTTTTCCGGTTCTTCATGATGGTTGTTCATTTGACCTCGGCCGCCGGCGCCCCGGCCTTGGCCGCGGCTGCCTTCTTGCCCGCGGTCTTTTCAAAATAGGTTTGGTTGAGCTTCTCGCGTACGGTGTTGGGGTGGTCGCCGGCCTGTATGCTCAGCACGCCCTCGATGATGAGCTCGTTGATCAGGCGCTCCCTGGCGGCCTTGGCCTTGATTTTGCCCTCGAAGGGCAGCCACAGCAGGTTGGCCAGCCCCACGCCGTACAGCGTGGCGATGAAGGCCGTGGAAATGCTGTGGGTCAGGTGGGCGGGGTCGCTCTGGTCGGCGGCCAGCACAGAAATTAATCCCATGACCGTGCCGATGATGCCCATCGTGGGCGAATAGCCGCCGGCGGCGGCGAAGATCTTGCCGCCGCGGGTGTAGACGTCGTTGACCAGATACAGGTCCCAACTCATGATGTCCTTGGTGCTGTGGCTCTCGGTGCCGTCGATGATCAGACGGATGCCTTTTTCCATGAGCGGGCTTTTGATGTTGGGCAGCTCGTTTTCCAGCGCCAGCAGGCCTTCGCGGCGGGCCAGCTCCGAAAAGTGCACGATCTGGTTGATGACCTTGAGCTCGTCGATCTTCTGGTTGGTGAACACATGCTTGAACATCTGGGGCAGCAGCTTGAGCTCCTTGAGCGGAAAGCTGATGAACACCGCGCCCACGGTGCCGCCCAGCACGATCATGGCGGCGGTGTTCTGCCAAAGGCCTTTCAGTTCGCCGCCCTCCAGTATAAAGCCGACAATGATTCCCCCAAAGGCGAACAACAAGCCCAGTATTGAAGTAATATCCATGGATGCGTTTTCTCCCTTGGCGCGTCTGCGCTGCAGTTTATATACCACTAAGTATCAAAGGTAAAACGGCAATGCTTGTTAAGTGGAAAATCGGTATGATCCGGTATCAGCAGGGAATCCTGACCATAACGGGTGTTTCTTGACAGCCCCGCCAGCAATCCTTATAATACGATACGATCAAGAACGCCTCGCTTCGCATGGGAGCGGGGTGTGTTTCTTTCCGGGAGGGCCTGATGAAACCGACCTTTTACATCACGACGCCGATCTATTACCCCAGCGACAAACTGCACATCGGTCACAGCTATTGCTCGGTGGCGGCCGACACCATGGCCCGCTACAAGCGCCTGCGCGGCTACGACGTGTACTTTCTGACCGGCACCGACGAGCACGGCCAGAAGATTGAGGACCGGGCCCGGGCCGCCGGCGTCACGCCCCAGCAGTTCGTGGATGACATTGTCGCGGGCATCAAGACCCTGTGGAAAACCATGGACATCAGCTACAACGACTTCATCCGCACCACGGAGCCCCGTCACAAGAGCGCCGTGCAGAAGATTTTCCGCCGGCTCTATGACCAGGGCGACATCTACAAGGGCAAATACACCGGGTGGTACTGCACGCCCTGCGAGGCCTTCTGGACGCAGACGCAGCTCAAGGACGGCAAGTGCCCGGACTGCGGCCGTGAGGTGCAGATGGCCGAGGAGGAGGCATACTTCTTCCGTGCCAGCAAATATCAGGACTGGCTCATCGGCTACATTGAGGAGCACCCGGAGTTCATACAGCCTGTCAGCCGGCGCAACGAGATGCTCAACAACTTCCTGCGGCCGGGCCTGGAGGACCTGTGCGTGTCGCGCACCAGCTTCACCTGGGGCATCCCCGTGGATTTTGACCCCAAGCACGTCGTGTATGTGTGGGTGGACGCGCTCAGCAACTACATCACCGCCCTGGGGTATGAGGGCGGTGACGACGCGCTGTACCGCAAATACTGGCCGGCGGACATGCACCTGGTAGGCAAGGAGATCATCCGCTTCCATACGATCATCTGGCCGATCCTGCTGCACGCGCTGGGCCTGCCGCTGCCCAAGCAGGTGTTCGGCCATGGCTGGCTGGTGCTGGGCGGCGAGAAGATGAGCAAATCCAGGGGCAATGTTGTGGACCCGACGGTGCTCGTGGAGCGCTACGGGCTGGACGCCGTGCGCTACTTCCTGTTGCGGGAGATGCCCTTCGGTTCCGACGGGGATTTTTCCAACCGGGCGCTGCTGGGGCGTATCAACAGCGACCTGGCCAACGACCTGGGTAACCTGGCCAGCCGCACCGTGGCGATGATACAGAAATACTTCGCCGGCGCTGTGCCTGCCTGCGGGGCGCTGACCGATGTGGATGAGCGCCTGCGCGCGCTGGCCGGCGAGACCTACGGGGCCTTCTGCGCCAATATGGACAGGATGCAGTTTTCCCTGGCGCTGACAGAGCTGTGGAAGCTCATCGGCGAGTGCAACCGCTACATCGACATCAACACGCCGTGGACACTGGCACGGGATGAGGCCAACCGCGAACGGCTGGGCACGGTGCTCTATCACCTGGCCGAATCCTTACGCATCGCGGCGGTGCTGCTGCAGCCTTGCTTCACGCGCACGCCGGCGCTGCTGTTCCACCAGCTTGGTATCGCCCAAGGGGCGCTCACCGCATGGGAATCGGCGGCGCAGTTCGGATTGCTGCCCAGCGGGCATCTGGTGGAGACGCTGCCGGCGCTGTTCCCGCGGCTGGACATCGATGCCGAGCTGGAGGCGCTGACCGCCTTGAGCGCGCCGCCGCAGGCCAAAAAGACCGGCGGGCCGCTGAAACCCGAGATCACGATAGACGATTTTGCGAAGGTGGACCTGCGGCTGGCCAAGGTGGTGGCCGCCGAGCCGGTGGAGAAGAGCGACAAGCTGCTAAAGCTGACGCTGGATGTGGGCGCTTTGGGCACGCGCACCGTGGCCAGCGGCATCGCCAAGCAATACAAGGCCGCCGACATGATCGGCAAGACCGTGGTGCTGGTGTGCAACCTGAAGCCCGCCAAGCTGCGCGGGGTGCTCAGCGAGGGCATGATTTTGGCCGCCAGCGACGACGAGGGAAACCTGAAGGTTGTAGAGGTGGATGGTCTGCCTGACGGCAGCGAAGTGCGCTGACTTCCTATCGCAAAGAGAACCCGCCCGGGCATCCGGGCGGGTTTCAGCTTGTCAAAGAACCCTATTAGCGACGAGAAGCAGGATGCCGACCGACGGTTCATCCGGCGGGAGGTAATATGAAAACAAGCAAAAGGTCGATGCAAGCGCCCGCCCGCAGGCGAAAACGCGTTTTTAGAAACTGAAGTATGAGTTATAAAGTAAAGATATCGCCCGGCGACACGTGCGGCGGGCGATAGAAAGAAGCTATGACAAGTCGTCTGAATCGCCGCCGACACAACAGTGTCGGTGGCGAAAGGCTGGCGAAAACCACAAGGTGGTTTTTCGACAGCCTGGAACCCGTCCGGGCATCCGGGCGGGTTTTGCTTTGCACGGTGCTCAATGTTCAAAAACGAACATGTTTTATAGGGCTTTTAACTTATTGCAGTGTAATTATATGGGTGAACATATAAAATATAATGAGTGGATGTCCAGTGCATGGGAAAAGACCACCCATCCCGAACACCTGTGTAAACCGAATTTCACTGTTGTAATGGCAGGAATACAATACAAGGAGGAAGGCACATGGATATGTTCCAATCCAAGCTGGCAAACCCGGATATCCAGTATTGGCCGGAAGTGCGCTGGTGGCTGGCAGAGGGGTTCCACACCGACGAGACATTGAAAAAGGACATCCAGCAGGTGTATGACGCCGGCTTCGGCGCCACCGAATTCCTTGCCATGGGCGAGGTGGGGGCCGATTCCAGCCGGTACGGCTGGGGTTCCGAGGAGTGGGTGCATGACTCGCAGCTGATCATCGCCGAAACCACGGCCCGCAAAATGGGCGCCAGCATGACCAGCGGCACCAACTGGTCCAACGCCAACCTCATCACGATTGTGCCCGACGACAGGGCCGCCGCCAAGGAGCTGGATTTCACCGCCGTCACGGTGAGCGCCGGAGCCACCTTCTCGGGAACGCTGGAGAAGGCAAAGATCAAAAAGAAGAACGTCCATGTGCAGGAGCTGATCGCCGTTGTGGCGGCCAAGCGGGTATCCCAGGACGGGAGCGCCGTCTGGCTGTGCCCCGATTGTCTCACGGTGTTGACCGACCAGGTTGCTGATATGAATGGCGATAAGGTACTTGCCTGGACCGCCCCCGAGGACGGCGACTATGAGCTCATTGCGTTCTGGCTGCACGGCACGGGGCAAACGGCCTCGCCGTCGGTCAGCGTTTCGTACACCGTGAACTATATCGATCGGTACGGCATCGACGCGCTGATTGCATACTGGAATGAAGAGGTGCTGACCCCCAAATTGCAGGCCGACATCAAGAGGAACGGCCGGGTGCAGATGTATATGGATTCTCTGGAGCTGTCCACCTACGGGCGGGGCGGCCAGTTCTGGGGCTATCATCTGCTGGACGAGTTCCGCAGCCGCCGGGGTTACGACCTGACCCCCTATCTGCCCTTTGTCGTCAAAGAGGAGAAGGGATTCTTCACCTTCGGAAAATACAAGTATTATTACGAAGCTCAGAACGCCGATCTGCTGGAGCGCATCCGGAACGACCTGTACCAGACCATGACCGAGCTGTACATCGTCAACATGCTGGAGCCCATGAAGACCTGGTTACACAGCGTCGGCATGACGCTGCGGGCCGAAATTTCTTACGGCCTGCCCTTTGAAATTTCCATCCCCGGCAAATATGTGGACGGCATCGAGACCGAGTCGCTGGAATTTGCTTCGCAGATCGACTCGTACCGCAATCTGGCCGGCCCCGCCCATCTGTTCAACCGGCTGTATTCCAGCGAGACCGGCGCGACGATGATGAACTTCATGATGGGCCTGGACTTCTACACCCAAATCATTTTCACGCAGTTTGCCGCCGGCGTCAGCCGCACGGTGCTGCACGGCTATTCCAGCATTGCCGGCGCCGATGAATCCACCCAATGGCCCGGCCACGAGGGCATGCTGCCCATCTTCTCCGAGCGTTTCGGCAGCCGCCAGCCCGCCTTCCGGCACTACAGCGCCTGGACCAGCATGGTGGCCCGCTATCAGATGATCCTGCGGCAGGGGAAGCCCCGTGTTGACGTGGGCATCCTGCGCCTGGACTATCAGTTCAACAACCTCGTCATGGGGATGGGCATGTTCGCCGGCATGAGCGAAAAGACCTTCTATGAGACGGGGCTGCTGCGCAACAACGAAGGCATTTACTGGAAGGACATGACGCTGCAGAACAACGGCTACACCTACGATTATTTCGCGCCGCAACTGCTGGAGGACAGCGACGTCGCCTTCCGGGATGGCGTGATATCCCCCGACGGGCCGGGCTATCAGGCGCTGATCCTGTACCAGGAGGCGCTGCCGCTGTCTTCGGCCAAGGTCATACTGGCGTGGGCACGGCAAGGGTTGCCGGTGGTGCTGGTGAACGGCGTCACCGAGAACCTCCGCATCGGCGTGGACAAGACCCACGCAAAGGCCGCCGCAAAGACACCGTTCCACGACAAAGCCGACGACCAGCTGGCCGAAGTAATCGCCGCGCTGAAGGTGCTGCCCAACGTGGCCGAGGTGGACGATCAGGCGAAGACGATGGACGCGCTGCTGGCCCTTGGCGTGCAGCCCAGAGCCCGGTTTACCCAGGCCAACCGGAACATTCTGACATTCCTGCGAGAAGACGGAGACGTCAAATATCTGTTCGCCTACAACTATATGTATCCGGTCAAGGAGGCCTTCACCGTCAAGGTCGCCGTGGATGGCGTCGGCAAACCCTATCAGATCAACTGCTGGACCGGCGAAGTCACCGAACTGGGTATATACGAGCACATAGACGGCCGCACCGTTGTGGAGATTACGCTGCAGGCCGGCGAAGCCACCGTTATCGCCATCGACGTGTCCAAAGCCGATGCCCTGCACGCGGTGTACAGCGACGCCTGCGAGGTGCTCCTGGAGAAGGGCAAGCTGGTGATCCGTGCGACCCAAAGCGGCGCGTACACGACAAAGCTGACCGACGGTTCCACGGTCACCACGGAACTGACGGTGCCCGACGCCATCGACCTGCCCATCTGGGATCTGACGGTGGAAGACTGGACCATGGGCGAGAAGGTCGTCATCCTCGAAGACCGTGGTCTGGGCTATGCGACCAAAGAAGTGTATTACGAGACCAACAAGACCCCCATCGCCGTGGGCCCCACCGCGCTGCTGCCGTGGAAGGACATCCAAGCCGTAGGCCCCGCCGTTTCGGGCGTGGGCACTTACACGACCACGGTCACCATTCCCGACGGCTGGACCGGCAACAACGGCGTCTATCTGCGGCTGACCACGACCAACGACTGCTCCTTTGCGGTATTCGTCAACGGGCGGCCCGTCCCCGGCGCCGACTTCGACAGGCTGGCGGTGGACTTGGGTGGGAATCTGGTCAGCGGTGAGAACACCATACAGGTAGAAGTTTCGTCCACGCTGAACAACCGGCTGGAAGACATGGGCTACTACAGAAACATGAAGATGATAGGCCCTGAGCCCGATATGGATATGGGCGCTCCCGAGGGTGAAATGCCGCTGTTCCCGAAGATCACGACGACCGTGAAGGACTACGGAATGACAGGCAAGGTGACGCTGGTTCCCTACGTAAAAGCCGTGATCTGAACATTGTCCTGAAACCAATCAAAAATCCGCGCCCTCGCAAGGCGCGGGTTTTTTCACGTCACTGCGAAGATGACGACCTTATGGGCCAGATAGCGCAAAAAGCCCTCGCCAAATGGCGAGGGCCCTCAATGAATGAAAAAGAACCTGAAGGACTAAACCATCTTTGTTACCCTCCCATTCATGGGCTTAGTTTGTGAAACGGGCGACTGCTTAATTCATGATAATTCCGACTCTTATGGTAGAATTCTACAAATGAAGGATTTGTTGCTAATAAACACTTCTGCCAATAACAAACAGTTCTTATGGTCTGTTCTCTCCAAAGCGCTGGTTCTTTCACATGACCGCTGATACGACCTTAAAGACCAGATAACCCACATAGGCAACCACCAGCACGATGCCTGCCCGGCGGCGGACTTGCCGGTGGGCCACGGAGACCACCAGAAGGAAGATGGTGTTGGCAACCATGGCCGCAGCGTCTACCCAAAGATCAGCGTCCACGGGGATCGGAGAGATCGCCGACGAGACGCCCAGAATCAGCAGGATGTTGAAGATGTTGCTGCCGATGCAGTTGCCCAGCACAATCTCCGGTTCCTTTTTGCGCACCGCCATGAGGCTCGTGATGATCTCCGGCATCGTGGTGGCCAGCGCCACGACGGTCAGGCCGATCAGCGTTTCGCTCAGGCCCAGGCTGCGGGCGATGTCGGCGCTGCTGCTGACCGTGAGCTGCCCGCCGGCGAACAGCCCGACCAGCGACAGAATGGAATACAACCACAGCTTGCCCATGTTCGGCTGATCCGCGGCGGCCTGGGGCATGCCGTTGCCGTCGGCATCGGTATCGATGTCGCCTTCAACGTCCAGCTGGATTTGCATGGAGCTGCCGGAGCTTTTTATGATATAGACCATAAAGGCGGCAAAGCCCGCCAACAGCAGCACGCCCTCCAGCCTGGAGAGCTGCCCGTCCAGAAACAGCATCGCGCACAGCGCCGCCTCCACGGCCAGCAGCATGGGGATTTCCCGCTTCACCACGCCGTCCTTCACGGCCAGCGGCAGCAGCAGGGCGGCCAGGCCGATGTTCAGCGAAAGATTGCTAAGCCCGCTGCCGATCACGTTGCCCAGCGTCAGCCGGTTGGCGTGCTGTATGCCCGACAGCACGCCAACGGCCAGCTCCGGGGCGCTGGTGCCGAAGGCCACAACCGTGATGCCGATGATGAACGTGGACACGCCGTATCGCCGGGCGATCCTGGAGGACGAGTCGATGAGCACGTCGGCGCTCTTGATGATGATGACCAGGCCTACGGCCAGCAATAAGAACTGCAGCATACTGCCTCCCTGCACTTATGTTATGGTTTGCGCCGCCCCTACGGAAATACATCCGAACAAACAAAAAAGCGGAGCAACTCCTCAAAGGAGCTCTCCACCCTGCAAGCTCAAATCTTGAAACAGGAAACCCTGCCCAACCGGTCTGATGAGTTTATTCGATTGTGCTACCATTTTGCCGCGCTTGAGCGGCGCTGTCAAGAGCATTCCAACGAGGATTGCCTGCGTGGCCAGCCGGGTTACAGCTCCAGCACATAGCGGCACACTTCCCGCTCGCCCCGCCGGTAGAGGTCGTGCTCCGGCGCGATGGCCTCGATGCCCTCCGGACGGGCGCCCAGCAGCTCCGCGGTGCGCCGGGAGGCCAGGTTGCCCGGGTTGCACGTGATCAGCACCCGGCGCAGGCCGTGCCGGCGGGCCAAAGGCAGCAGCAGGCGGCAGGCCTTGCTGGCGTAGCGATGGCCGCGGTGCGCCTCGCCGATGGCATAACCGATGTTGCCGGCGAAGCGCAGCGCATCGATGTCTCCCACGCGCAGGCTGATTTCGCCGACCGCTTCCTGGCTTGCGCGCAGGCAGATTTCAAAGGCATAGGCCGGCACAAAGCCGCGGGCGTCGTCGGCAGGCATCGTGTCCATGAGGCAAAGGGAAAGTTCTTCATCATACAGATCATCGGCGGCATCAAAGACAAAGGGATCATCCGTCGGCGCGCTCACCTGTTTGCCGGCCCTTTGCGTAGATACCGCTCCACGGCTTTGATGGTCTCGTGGCTGATGACGTGCTCGATGGCGCAGGCGTCCTGTTCGGCGATGGCCGGCTCCACGCCCAGCACCTCGATGAAAAAGCGCTGCAGCGCCGCGTGCTTGCCGCTGACCAGGCGGGCGAGGGCCTCGCCTTGCGGCGTCAGCGTGATCTCCTGATACTTCTCGTTGGTGATCAGTCCCTTGTCCGACAGCACGGCCATGGCGTTGTTGGCGCTGGCCTTGGTCACGCCCATGCGCGTGGCGATGTCGGTCAGGCGAGCGCCGCTGGCCGCCTGCGACAGCTCGTAGACGGCTTCCAGATAGTTTTCCATGGACACGGTCAGCTTTTCCAAGATATTCTCCTGCCATGATGCTTTAACGATTATCATAGCACGATTGATGGGAACAAGGAACCCTTTTTACAACATGCTATCATGCGGGTGAATTGCAACTTTAATCGCCGCACCCCCGACAACGAACTACAATGTCATTGAAAAGACCTGATCTGGCGTCTTGTATCCCAAACTTCTTCTGGGATAAAGGTTCATCCATCGCTGAATCCGTAGAATGTCCTGTTCCGAGTAAGTGCTGATTCGCGACCCTTTGGGTATAAATCGCCGAATCATGCGGTTTGCGT
>JAEYPH010000122.1 GCA_023410875.1 Bacillota bacterium
GCTGTATCAGTGCTTCCACTGATTTGATGTCTGTCCATTTCCGCTTCATTAAAATACCTCCTGCTGTAGTAATCCTACAACAGGAGGCTCTTTTTGCTCAATGTCCGTTTTTCGGGGTGCTGTCCAGTTGCAGGAGGCCTTCGCTTTGGTGCGGTCAGTGGGACTTGAAGGTTCAATGCGCTTGCGCGCAACCGGCTTGCGCCATTCCTCTTTCGCCTCACGGGTTCCTTGCTTCGCAGGTCGTTTTCATTTCTTTTTTGCTTTAGCGGTGGGTTCTACGCCAACCACTGTGACCATTATAAAAGCCCTGCCGCTAGGGCAGGGCTTTTATAATGGTGCGGTCAGTGGGACTTGAACCCACACAGGGGATACCTATACGCCCCTCAAACGTACGCGTCTGCCAGTTCCGCCATGACCGCGCGGCTGGTTTTTCGGTCTCTTCTTGCAAAGAGCGCGAAAGCTATTATATCGTTCTATTGGCTTGTTGTCAAACGGATTTCTTGGCGCAGAAGCAACATGCGTCTGCCCCAAGAAGGAAGATAATGCTTGTCTTCTTCTATGGTTGTCGTCCAAAGCCGTTCGGGATGATAACAGTGCTCAAGCGAGCTCCGCAATCTTGTTGAAGAATTCTTCTTTTGTGTCACAGGCGACGAATTCCCCATTGAGGAAGCCGTACACTTTGCCGCTCAGTTCGGGACATTTGCTGGCGCACTTGCCGATACATCCGGTGCTATAGTCCTTGGATTTCACTTTGCCTTTGAGTTCGCCCACATCAAAACCGGAACACTTCTTGCATACCTTTACTTTTTTGACGTCTGCCATTTTGTACGCTCCTTTTCCTTTCAGCAATAACATATGACTATAAAAATTATACTATGTTATGGCGAATTAGCAATAGGGAGGATGCATTCGGTTATGCACTCGAGCCTTGTCTGATTGATGTGAATGAGCGTGAAAGTGAAGACCGGCCCCGTTGACAACCGATAAAAGGCTGGTATAATGAATTCTTAAATACGCAACAGCGTTGCGGAGGAAAATGGTTCGCGGACCGCGCGACAGAGAGTGGCGCCCACCGGCTGAAAGGCGCCTGCGCGAAAGGGAACCTGTCCCGCCTCCGAAGCTGCGCGGGGGCAGCAACCCGCGCCGGAAGGCCCAACGTTATCCGGGCTTGAGTTGACGGCAGGGTGATGCTTTGCCGCCAAACAAGGTGGTACCGCGGTTTCACAGCCCGCCCTTGGAGACAGGGGCGGGCTTTTCATATGGATAAGGAGGCATTGACATGGCCAAGCAGCAGGAGTTTGTCACGCACATTGCGGACATCAACACGGACTTTCCCCAATGGTATACCGACGTCATCCTCAAAACCGAGATGGTGGACTACGGCCCGGTGAAGGGCACGATGGTCATCCGCCCCTATGGCTATGAGGTTTGGGAGCGCATTCAGGAGGAGTTGGGCGCGCGCATCAAGGCCACCGGCCACCGCAACGCCTATTTCCCGATGTTCATCCCCGAGAGCTTCCTTAAGAAGGAGGCCGAACACGTGGAGGGCTTCGCGCCGGAGGTAGCCTGGGTGACCAAGGGCGGCAACGAGGTGCTGGCCGAGCCGCTGGTCGTGCGCCCCACGTCGGAGACGATCATCTGTGACATGTATTCCAAGTGGATTCAGAGCTACCGCGATCTGCCGGTGCTCATCAACCAGTGGTGCAACGTCGTGCGCTGGGAGAAATCCACGCGCCCCTTCCTGCGCACCAGCGAGTTCCTGTGGCAGGAGGGACACACCGTGCACGAAACGCAGGAGCAGGCCCAGGAAGAGACGCTCAAGATGCTGGAAGTCTACCGGGAGTTCTGCGAGACGGTGCTGGCCATCCCGATGTCCGTGGGGCAGAAGACCGAGAAGGAGAAGTTCGCTGGCGCCGTGGCCACCTATGCCATCGAGGCGCTGATGCAGGACGGCAAGGCGCTGCAGGCGGGCACGTCCCACAACTTGGGCCAGCATTTCTCCAAGGTGTTCGGCATCACCTATCAGAGCCGCGAGGGCCGCGAGGAGTTCGGCTGGCAGACGTCCTGGGGCGTGAGCACCCGCCTGATCGGCGGCATCGTCATGGTGCACGGCGACCAGCGCGGCCTGGTGCTGCCGCCCAAGGTTGCGCCGGTCGAGGTCGTCATACTGCCCATCGCCGCCCACAAGCCCGGCGTCAACGAAGTCTGCGTCAAGATGCGCGACGCGCTGAAGGCCGCGGGCATCCGCGTGCAGCTGGACGACCGCGACACCGTGTCCGCCGGGTGGAAGTTCAACGAGTGGGAGCTCAAGGGCGTGCCGCTGCGCTTGGAGATCGGCCCCCGGGACATCGAGAACGGCGTGGCCACGGCGCTGCGCCGCGACACCCTGGAGAAGTTCACGCTGCCTCTGGATGGCATAGCCGACGCCAGCCGCGCCAAACTGGAGGAGATTCAGCGGTCGCTGTTCAACAAGGCCAAGGCCTACCGCGACAGCCACACCTTTGACGCCGCCGACATGGACGAGTTCGTGCGCGGCGTGGATGAAAGCCGGGGCTACGTGCGTGCTATGTGGTGCGGGGATCGCGCCTGCGAGGACGCCGTGAAGGAGCGCACCGGCGCCACCGCCCGCTGCATGCCCTTCGAGCAGCACAAGGTGGGTGATCATTGTGTTGTGTGCGGTGGAGAGGCTAAGCACATGGTTTACTGGGCCAAGGCGTATTAATGGACGAGGGGCTATGCCCCCACAGCACCAGACTATGTATACTGTTCACAGAGCAAGCCCGCCGAGAAATCAGCGGGCTTGCTTTCTTTTCACGTTACCTTCTTAAGATTTTCGCTGTAATCCGCATCTGCATCCAAACCAAAAAGTTCAAAAACAGCTTGCTTTACATGATATAAGGCCGGATTTCGCATATCGTGTTTTATTGTGTATATTCTATTGCTTTCCCACCAAGCCGCATTTGAGCCTTCCATAATGCATCTTCTCATAGCCGGCATGTCGCTTACGATATCAAGATTATACCCAATGGAATTGTTAAGATAGATGTCGGTTTCGATGATGCTTCCCATATCTTCACTACTCTTGTTATTACTAAACTCGCTACATTCCGTTATGTTCTTTTCACGGTATATCAGGCCATATTGCAGGAAAACAGTATTTCTGTCCCGTACATCGATGCTTGGACCATATGATATAGGAAATTCCAGTTCGTCAGTCGTTAGTTCTTTGTGGCCAATGATTTTGTATTCTCCATAATAAAAATTGTTATCAAGTATTTGTTGAGATGGAAAAGCCATACAACCCGAAAATGCATCTATTTCGGTTTCCGGCAGGTCGCTTATTTTATGGTAAACCTTTACGAACAACGGTCGGCCCATAAAACTCAGACCATGGTGTTTCTGCTTCTTAAAGTCCTCGCTCTTTTTAAGCTTTGATATATCCAGCAAGATTCTTCCGAATCCATATTCCCTCCTGCCGATCTTAAATGAAAAGAAGTCTCCTTCCCTGAATTTGCAATGTCTGCGTTCGGCATTTTTGAAATATTCGATATCCGCTAGATCTTCCTCGGTGCTTTCCGCAATCCATGTCTCCAGCCAGTTACGCAAGCCGTTGATGCCGCCATATTGTCGGTCATCACAGGCGAAATATATGGTTTGCGTAGTATAATTGGCAATCGTGGGGCCGTATTTGCCAAAATAGAAATAAACGCCGAAGCATGGACGCGCCTGCATGGTTGCGAGGGTTAATTTTTTGGATCGCCCGCGTGCGGTTTTTGGGAGCAGTATCTTCCGGTTTTCATCCGTAGTTTCATTCATTTCCCGTTCATAATATGTATCATCTTCAATTGCTATATATTTACGGACAATATCTCCATCAAAATAAAGGTAGTATCCTTTCGAAAGTTCTACCAAATCCCAGCTTATTCCAACTGGTTCAAGTCCCAGATATTTTCTCTGTTCGTTGGTTAGCTCAAATTCCATATCTTTATTTCCTTATTTCAATTATATAGAAAATCTGCAGTTCAGAACTGTTTGGTTAATAGGATACTGGCTGCTGGATGAGAACAAGGGAATGTTTATTTTGTAGCCCATGGAATGGGATCGTTTAGTTCCACTGAGCCAGACATAATGCTCTGTGTTCTCTCTCCCGTATCCGGATTCGTAGGGTTATCTATTTGAAACAAATACCCGGTTTTTCCGTATCTGCCAAGCTTGCTCTGGTCGTAGCGGTCGCTGTCAAAGCAAATGTTGACAGCTTTCAGTGCGACCGTAACATCCCGGTTCCCAAAGAAACCAGCGTTCTCAAAAAGCTTATGTTCCCATAAAAACTCACATTCGATGTTGAGAAAACACTCTTTGATCCGCGGCGCATTGACCTTTACGGCTCTTTCCACCGTTAAGCCGGCGGCAGTGATTTCATCTGTTTCTAATTCATTATTCCCAATCGTCTTTATACAGCGGTCATATATGTCATACGAAGGGAAGTTCAGCACGCAAACTCCGGTTTCTTTGAGGGATTGATACATATGTCCGCTCTTTGAGACTGCGCTCATAATACAAACAAACTCATCTTTCCCGCCTCCCACAAAGGCTGACCAGGATTGCAGACAGGCGTTTTCTTTGCCATTCGATTTCCAGCCTGTAACAACAAATACCAATGAAGGCATGGCTGTCAGAAAACCCTGCCATGTACACCATGGCTCGGTAATTTTATCAGGCCTTGTGGAAAACTTCTTTTTCATGCCCTACTCTAATCCTCTCTCATATGCTTATACTCTACGGCTAAATACACCTATCCGTCAGCACCTTGAACTCCGGCTTAGTAAGATAGGAGCTATAACAGATTTTGTTTTGGAACGCTAGTACCTTTTGAAAACGGAAATACTGCGCTGGAGAAGTTATGTATTCTAATACTTTCTGCTTGGGTACCCAGATAACTTCACTTGTTTCGTCAGAAATTGTAGGTTCTCCCTCAATATAGTCACAAATAAAGTCAAGCATTACCTTCGTGGGAACAGTGGTAACCCCATCGTAGTAAATATGCTGTCCAACATTAGAATAAATTCCCACCAAACATCGGACAGAAGCCTTAATTCCGCTTTCCTCAAGGATTTCTCTCAAGACTCCATCTTCAATGTTTTCCCCGATTTCAATTTGGCCTCCCGGAGTATCCCAACCCCTGTTATGGGTTTTTACAAGCAACATGTTTCCATGTTTGTCTTCTACATAACCACCTGCCGCAACAATATGTGTCGGCCATCCCATATTAACACCTCCTGAATATCTATAGATATACCGAGTTTGAAACTGCCCGACAAATTGGAAATTGTCGGCTTCTTATGCTTATATCCTGCATCCAGAATAAAAGTAAGGGCCGAGGTTCCTTTCATGTGTTTTTGCATAAGTCCATTTGAAATCTGAGCTTGTTAATATCACATCATCTATTTCATCAATTGCTGTACTTTTTATTGAAGCAGCATCTTCTATCAAGAAAACCTTGTCATCTAAACTTGATACTAAAACTACATTTTGCTTTTTAGTTTCATCAAAAGCTCTTCTGGCATCGTTGGCTTGCAGATGTTCCAGCAACCCAAAACTGAATACATGCCATAAATAACCGCAATAACCATCTTTGGAAAAACAATAACATTCTAAAGCTTTTTGCTTCTTATCGGCAGGAACTATCTTTTCGAACCATTCATACATATAAGCTTTTGACTGTCCATTATTAAGTTCAATGAATTCAACATGAAATTCTTTCAATAAAATCGATGGTCTCTTGGACATAAAGCTCATACCTCCTAACAAAGATTTAACTGCTTCGCACGATGCTTACTATCGGGGGACAGCTACCTTAATGACTTTTTCATAACAAGCTTGTCTTCTGTTTCACCACACACAACAAAACCGCTTTTCCTGAACAGTTCGGCAGGCCCCATAAAATCTTCGGCTGCACCACTAAACTCTTTTTTAGGATAGGCTTCAATAAAATCAAAACCGTCTTGCGCCGCATCCTGGCAGGCATGTTCCAATAATAACTTGGTTATGCCTTTTCTTCTGAAATCAGGAGCAACCAAAAAACAGAATACAGACTTAACCTTAGTTCCCGATATTAGTTCCTCGTGGGTACGGAAGGCATAAAGCGCCGCCAACAATAACATTTCAAACAATCCGCTTTCGCATTGGAATTGCACCATCCCACAACCGTATCATCATGATAAGCCAGGTAGCCCTGTATGTTGTCATTCAGGATATTTCGGATGGCATAATCCCTTCTTTGCTTTCTCGTTAGCAGATAATCAATATGATCAACGTTGTGGTCGTCCCGGCACCACCACACACAGTAACACTTGCATTCATCATCATCTGTTTTTTCGGAATGAGGTGTCGTGTCAAAGAAGTGCAGATAATCTTCTGTGAGATCAGGTGCCAATTTGCGTATCTCAATGTTCATGCACATCCTCCAGAAAAAATCCTAATCTCTCGTTTGACTGCATGTTATAGACATTATATATTTTTTTCTATAACTAAACAATATTTCCATATGGAGCGCGATTGCTTGCGCCAGAATGCTTTGAGAGGGTCAACCTTGCAAAATTCCCCTTCCAAGACTAAAATAGGCATAAAGATCGTCGGAATTGCACAATCCTGTATGGTATCCCTGTATCTGGCAATAGTTACATAAACGGACTATGGAGAGATACCATGGAGGACAGGAACACGTGCGCGATTTGCGGCGCAGCCTGCCAGGACGCCGCCAGCATCGGCGGTAACGCGATTTGCCCGGGCTGCCAGCCTCTGCTGGATGACCCTGTCAACCGCGTGCTGACCGAGCCCGAGAGGGAACCGGCGCAGCCGGCGTTCACCCACATCCAGCGATAGGAGCCGCGGGCTTTTAAGCAGCGTCGGCCGGGAGAAGCACTTTGGCCGATGAGCGCACAGGCCCCATCCATCGCATGGTGCAGCGGTATGCCGACGAGCGGCCGCTGCGCTTCCATATGCCCGGCCATAAGGGCCTGGGAGTTTTGCCCGGCGCCGACCATGATGTGACCGAGGTTGTCGGCACCGACACCCTTTTTGATCCAACCGAAGGAATTCTGGAAGCCCAAAGGGAAGCCGCGGCCTGCTGGGGCGCAGCCGAGAGCCGCCTGTTGGTGGGCGGTTCCACCGCCGGCTTGCAGGCCATGGCGCTGTGGGCGGCGGCTCAGGGCCGGCAGCTCTACATGGGCCGCGATTGCCATGTTTCCGCCGTGTTCGCCTGCGCGCTGGCCGGCCTGCAACCCCACTGGCTGAGTGGCCGCTGGCACGAGGAGGAGCAGGTCGCCGCATGGAACACCGATTCGTTGCGGCAGCTGCCCGGCGGTGCCAAGCTGGCGCTGCTGCTGACGACCCCCGATTATTTTGGCCGCTGCATCGACCTTGCGGCGGTGCGGCGGGAGCTCCAGGGACGCGACGTTGCGTTGCTGGTGGACAGCGCCCACGGTTCCCACTTCGCTTTTTCTGACCGGCTGCCGCCGGATTGCGGTGAGCATGCCGATTTATGGGTAAGCGGCGCGCACAAGACGCTGCCTGCCCCAACGCAGACCGCCTTTTTGCACATCAAGCGCGCGCAGGACGCGCCGCTGGTCACCCGCCTGCTGCAGAGCGTCACGACGACCAGCCCGTCCTATGTGCTCATGGAGGGCCTGGACAACGCCCGCGCCCACATGGCAGCTTCGGCTGCCGAGTTGGAGGATCTGATCGACCGGTGCCACAACCTGAAAGCCCGCATCAATCGCCTGGACGGCCTGCGAGCCTGGGACGAGGGCACTGCCCGCGCCCAGGGATACGCGGCGCTGGACCCCACGCGGCTGGTTGTGGATGTGCGCGGCCTGGGCATGACCGGTTGGCAGGCGGCGGCGGCGCTGCGCCGGCTGAGCGTCGTCGTGGAAATGGTCGACCATCGCCGCGTTGTGTGCATCCTGACCATCATGGATGACGAGCCCCGCACCGCGGCGCTGCTGCGGGCGCTAGAGAGCTTAAGCACTCAACGCCCGCCCGGCGCGGCGGATCTGCCGCAGGCGCAGCCCAGCCCGCCGGCCGGCGAGGCTGTTATGACGCTGCGGCAGGCATGGCTCAGCGAAAGCGTGGAGGCGCCTCTGGAGCAGGCCGCCGGGCGCATCGCCGCCGAGCCTTTCGGTGCCTATCCGCCGGGGCAGGCGCTGGCCATGCCCGGCGAGCGCATTGGGGAAGCCGCGGTGGCCGCGGCGCTGCAGGCGCTGGCCATGGGCGGCTCGGTGTTCGGCGCGCGGCGGGGCATGTTGTCTGTGGTAAAAGAGTAGGGGAGATTGTATGATGAGATATCGCTCGGTTTTGTTCGATCTGGACGGCACGCTGGTGGACAACAGCCAAGGCATCTTCAACGGCTTCCGCTATGCGCTGGAGCAGCTGGAGCGGCTGGAGGAGATGGACCGGGTGACGCCGGACGTCATCGGACCGCCGCTGCGGCTGAGCTTCCAGATGCGCTTCGGCATGGACGAGGCCCAGGCCGGGGAGGCCGTGGACGTTTATCGCGTGTTCTACCGCTCCACCGGCGTGTATCAGTGCCGCGTGTACGACGGCGTGGAGGACGCGCTGCAGCGGCTGCACGATGCCGGCGTCACGCTGATACTGGCTACATCCAAGGCGCAAGTGTTCGCCGAGATCATATTGAAGCAGACGGGGCTGGACCGACTGTTCACCGCCGTTGTCGGCAGCGAGCTGGACGGTACCCGTGACAACAAGCGCGACATCATCACCCACATCCAGAGCACGCTGCTGGAGCCCCGGCGTTTGCCGGCCCTCATGGTGGGCGACCGGTTCCACGACGCCAAGGGCGCGCGGGAGACCGGCATGGACGCGGCAGCGGTGCTGTGGGGCTTCGGGCAAGCGCAGGAATTTGAAGAATATGAGAATGTGCGCGCGGTCTTCACCGACGCTGCGAGCATGGCCGACTGGCTGCTGGAGGAAGTATGAGCAAGGGGTTATTCATCACCTTTGAGGGCTCCGACGGTTCGGGCAAGAGCACCCACATCCGCTTGTTGAGCGAGAAATTGCGCGCCTTGGGCCACACGGTGCTGGTGACCCGGGAGCCCGGCGGCTGCACCATCAGCGAGAAGATCCGCGAGTTGGTGCTGGACCGCCAGTATGCGGAGATGACCCCCGTGGCCGAAGCGCTGCTTTATGCCGCGGCGAGGGCCCAGCATGTGGCACAGGTGATCCGCCCGGCCTTGGAGCGCGGAGAGATCGTGATCTCCGACCGCTATTTGGATTCCAGCATCGCCTATCAGGGCTATGGCCGGGAACTGGGTGAAGACCTGGTGCGCGCCATCAACGCGCCGGCCATCGACGGCCTCATGCCGGACATTACCTTTTTCATGGCGGTCAACGTGCGCGCCGCCCAGGGGCGCATCGCCGATCGCGATCTGGACCGGCTGGAGCTGGCGGGCCTTAATTTCTACGAGCGCGTGGGGGCGGCCTTTGAGCGGTTGGCCCGCCAGAGCGATGGGCGCATGGTGACCATCGAAACCTCCACCGATCCCAAGCACGTCGTCCATGACAGAATCATGAAAATCATCGCCGATTCGGAGCTGTTGGCGCGGGAATAAGGGAAAAAGCGGCGTTTGCCGTAGCATCGCCGCGCCAAGCATAAACACAACAATGATTGCCGCAAATAAAAAAATGTTCGGATTTACACTTGCTTTTTGATGTTTCAGCTTGTAGAATATTCACGTATTTCGGGTATGGAGGTCGCATCGCGTGGAATTGTTAAAGGAGCGGATCATGCGCGAGGGCAAGGTGTTGCCCGGCGGCGTCATCAAGGTGGGCTCCTTTCTCAACCACATGATCGACACCCAACTGGCCGCCGAGATTGGCCGCGAGTTCGCCCGCATTTTCGGTTCCGACGGCATCACCAAGATACTGACCATCGAGGCCAGCGGCATTGCCTATGCGGTGCTCACCGGGGTGGAGCTGGGCGTACCCGTGGTCTTCGCCAAGAAGGCTGTCGGTCGCAACACCCACGGCGACAACGCTTTTTGCTGCTGCGTGCATTCCTTCACCAAGGATGTCGATGCGACCGTTTCCGTCGGCTGCGACTATCTGAAACCCGATGACCGCGTGCTGATCATCGACGACTTCCTGGCCATGGGCGAGGCCGTTTTTGGCCTGGCTGATCTGGTTCGCCAAAGCGGCGCCACGCTGGTGGGCGCCGGCATCCTGATCGAGAAGGCCTTTCAGGCCGGCGGAGCGCGCCTGCGCGAGGCCGGCATCCGTGTGGAATCCTTGGCGCGCATCTCGTCCACCGAGGGCGGCGTCATTGCATTTTCGTAAATCAATGGAGGAGGAGACACCAATGAAAATGAGAAAGACCCTTGCCATTGTGTCCGCCGTCGTCATGCTCATCGGCATGATGCTGGTTGGCACCGCCTGCGAGAGCAACGACCCCAAGGCCTTTAAGGTCGGCTTCATCTATGTGGGGCCCGTCGGCGACATGGGCTACAGCTACGCCCAGGACCAAGGCCGTCTGTACATGGAGAAGCAGCTGGGCGTCACCACGCTGAAGGTTGAAAGCGTGCCGGAAAACGCCGACTGCAAGACCCAGATGGAGAACCTGATCAAGCAGGGTTGCAAGGTGATCTTCGCCACCAGCTATGGCTACATGGACTATGTGGAAGAGCTGGCCGCCAAGTATCCCAACGTCGTGTTCGAGCACTGCTCGGGATACAAGATGAACGACAAGAACTTCGGCAATTACTTCGCCCGTGAGTACCAGGCCCGTTATCTGGCCGGTATCGCCGCCGGCAAGGCCACCCAGACCAATAAGATCGGCTATGTCGCCGCCATGAAGATCCCCGAGTGCGTCCGCGGCATCAACGCCTTCACGCTGGGCGTGCGCTCCGTGAACCCCGAAGCCGTTGTCAAAGTCGTGTGGACCAACACCTGGTATGACCCCACCGTGGAAAAGCAGTCCGCTGAAAGCCTGCTGGCCGATGGCTGCGACGTCATGGCCCAGCATCAGGACACCACTTCCGCCGTGGCCGCCGCCGAAGCTGCCGGCGCCTTCTCCACCGGTTACAACTCCCCCATGGGTTCCGCCGCCCCCAAGGGCTATCTGACTTCCCCCATCTGGAACTGGGGCCCTTACTTTGAGAAGGTCGTCAAGTCCGTCATGGACAAGACCTACAAGCCCGAATCTTACTGGGGCGGCCTGGAGACCGGCACCATCACGCTGGATGCCTATGGCCCCTCTGTAGCCGACGAGACCAAGAGCCAGATCGACACCGTCGCCGCCAAGCTCAAGGATAAGTCTTGGGACGTGTTCACCGGTCCCATCAAGGATCAGGAGGGCAACGTCAAGGTCGCCGAAGGCGCCAAGCTGACCGATGCTGAGATGCTGTCCATCGATTGGTTTGTGGAAGGCGTAGAAGGTTCAGCTAAATAATTCGGTCGGGGGATTGCATCCCCCGCCGATACCACCCCCGCTTTGTTCGCCCGCGATGTTTCATCGCGGGCGATTGCTTTGCCCTTGGCATTTGCTATGCCGTGCACCGCGCAGGTCGCCGCACGGCTTTCCGCTGTCTGCCCTATGCCTGGAGCCAGGGACACCCGTGGGTGGGTTTTGTTGTGCGGTTTTTCTTTGTACATGTTTCCTCGGCGGAATGAATCCGCCATCGGTAACAATAGACTGTTTTCTTTCTGGCTCTATAGGAATTGTAGTTTGCGCTTTCGGCAAAATACTACCGATTGTGCCGTCAGCGGTATTTATGGTAGAATAAACTTCATTGAATGAACTTCGGGTTTTTTGGGGAAACGTTCGGTTTTGCCAGCCCGAAGGTGTGGCAGAGGAGTAGGGGATGTCGCAACCGGTCATCGAAATGAGGGGCATCTGCAAGGCCTTCCCCGGCGTTGTCGCCAACGACAACGTGAGCCTGCGCGTGGGCGCGGGCGAAATTCACGCGCTGCTGGGTGAGAACGGCGCGGGCAAATCCACGCTGATGAACATCCTGTGCGGGTTGTATCGCCCGGACAGCGGCGAGATGCTGATAAACGGCGCGAGGGTGGACTTCCGTTCGCCCAGCGACGCCATTCGCGCCGGCGTGGGCATGATCCACCAGCATTTCAAGCTCGTGGAGGCCTTCACCGTGGCCGAGAACATTGCATTGGGCGACCGCAAGACGCCGGCACTGCTCAGCCGCCGGCAGTTACACGAGCGCATCGGCGCCGTGGCCAAGGCATATGACATTGAGGTGGACCCGGCAGCGCCGGTGTGGCAGCTTTCGGTGGGCGAGCAGCAGCGCGTGGAGATCCTCAAAGCGCTGTACCGCGACGCGAAGATCTTGATACTGGACGAGCCCACGGCGGTGCTTACGCCCCAGGAGAGCGCACGGCTGTTCGACGCGTTGCGCGAGATGACGCGCAAGGGCTGCACCGTCATCATCATCACCCACAAGCTGGCCGAAGTGTGCGATGTGGCCCATCGCGTCACGGTGATGCGCCGCGGCCGCATGGCCGGCGAGGCCGAGGGCGAGGACATCAACTACGCCAACCTGACTCGCATGATGGTCGGCGAGGACCTGCGGCTGGACGGCAAGGTGCAGCGCGGGCAGCCTGGAGCCGTGGTGTTGGCCGCACGCTCCTTGCGTGTCAACGGCGAAAAAGGCGTCGTGGCCGTGGACAATGTGGATTTCGAGCTGCGCGCCGGGGAGATCCTGGGCGTAGCCGGCGTGGCCGGCAACGGCCAGCGGGAGCTGGCCGAGGCGCTGGCTGGCATCCGCGCCGTGCAGGGCGGTGTGATGGAATTGGATGGCAAGCCTGTCAGCGCTGCCGACGTGCGCTCCATCATCAAGGACGGCCTGGCTTTTGTGCCCGAAGACCGCCTGGGCACCGGCCTCGTGGGCAACATGAACATGGCCGACAACCTGCTGCTGCGCAACTACTGGAAGAAGTCCGCCGGACAGGGCGTCTTTCTGGATTACGCCGCCGTGCAGCCCGCCGTGGAGGAAGCCATCCGCAGCTACGAAATTGCCGTGGCCGACAGCCGCGCCCCCGTGCGCCTGATGTCCGGAGGCAATCTGCAAAAGCTGCTGCTGGCCAGGGAAATCGCGCTGCTGCCAAAGGCGCTCATCGCTGCCTATCCGGTGCGCGGTTTGGACATCGGCGCCACGGAGATGATCTACAACCTGCTGGTGCGAGAGCGGGACCGCGGCGCGGGCGTGCTCTTCATCTCCGAAGACCTGGATGCGCTGCTCAAATACAGCGACCGCATCATGGTGCTCTACCGCGGGCGGGTCATGGGCATCGTCCCCCGGGAGGAAGCCAAGCTGGGCCGCATCGGCATGATGATGATGGGCACCACGCCCGAGGAGGTGAGCCGGTATGAAGCGCTTTCTCACTTTTGAAAAACGCATGGCCGGCACGACGGGCAACGTCGCGCTCAACCGACTGCTTTCGGTAGCGGCGGCCATCGTCGTGACGATCCTCTTTCTGTTTGCTGTGGGCAAGTCGCCGCTGGAGGTCGTAGACATCCTGCGCTCCATGTTCGTGCAGACGTTCTTCAGCTATTACGGCATCCTGGACACGCTGACCAAGGCCATACCTCTGACGATCACCGCCATCGGCATCGCCTTCGCCTTCCGCATGAAACTGTGGAACATTGGCGGCGAAGGGCAGATCGCCATGGGCGCCTTCGCGGCGGCCGGTGTGGCCATGCTGTTCCCTGGCCTGCCGGGCTGGGCGCTGCTGCCGCTGATGGCCGCGGCCGCCATGGCCATGGGCGCTGTGTGGGCAATGCTGGCCGGCCTGCCCAAGGCCTATCTGGGCGTCAATGAGACGATCACGACGCTGATGCTCAACTATGTGGCTCTCAAATGGCTGCAGCACCTGATCACCGGCCCCTGGCGCGACCCGGCGGCCAAGGGCTTCCCGATGGCGCCGCCGCTGCCAGCCGGCGGCGAATTCCCGGCAGTGCCCGGTACGGACCTGCACCTGGGCCTGTTGCTGGCTGTGGCGCTGGTGCTGGTCTATCACTACATGCTCAGCCGCAGCCGCTGGGGCTATGAGATCCGCGTGGTCGGCGAGAGCACCCGCGCCGCCGAGTACGCCGGCATCCCCGTCAAGCGCAACATGCTGCTGGTCATGATGCTCTCCGGCGCCGTGGCGGCGCTGGCTGGCATGAATGAGGTCGCCGGCGTGTCCCATCGCCTGGAGACCGCAGTTTCCGGCGGTTATGGTTATACAGCCATCATCATCGCGTGGCTGGCGCGGCTGAACCCCATTGGCATTGTGGCCATGGCGGTGTTCATGTCCGGCCTGCTGGTGGGCGGCTCCTACGCCCAGTCGGCGGGCATCTCGTCGGCCATCGCCGTCATGATACAAGGCACAATCCTGTTCTTTGTGCTGGGCTTCGATCTGTTCACGCAATACAAGATCACGTTCCATTTCCAAAAAGGGAAGGGGGAGTAGCCATGGATATGCAGATGATCATCAGCACGCTGGCGGCCACCGTCGCCGCGGGCACCGTGCTGCTGTTGGCCTCCCTGGGTGAAATTCTGGCGGAGAAGGCCGGCGTGCTGAATCTGGGCGTGGAGGGCATGATGCTGGTGGGCGCCATTACGGGCTTCATCGCCGTGCAAACCACCGGCAGCCTGCTGATGGCTGTGGTTGCTTCCATGCTGTGCGGCGGTCTTGTGGCCATGATCCACGCCTTCTTGACCGTTACCATGCGCGCCAACCAGGTTGTAAGCGGCCTGGCTCTTACGATCTTCGGCACCGGCATGTCCGCCTTTCTGGGCAAGGACTATATCGGTATGACGCCGGTCAACGGCTTCAAGGCTGTGATCGTACCGGGTTTGAGCGAAGTTCCTTTCCTGGGGGACATCCTCTTTAAGCAGAACGCACTGGTTTATGCGAGCCTGCTGCTGGTACCGGCGCTGTGGTTCCTGTTCAACCGCACCCATCTGGGCCTGAAGATCAAGAGCGCCGGCGAGAACCCTGCTGCCACCGATGCCGCCGGCCTTGACGTCTTTGCCATCCGCTATGGCTGCACCATCGGCGGCGGCATGCTGGCCGGGCTGTCCGGCGCCTATCTGGCCATTGGCTACAACAGCTCCTGGATGGAGAACATCACCGCCGGCCAGGGGTGGATTGCCGTGGCCCTGGTCATCTTCGCCATGTGGAACCCCTGGAAGGCGCTGCTTGGCAGTTATCTCTTCGGCTTCATCGGCATTATGGGGTTGCGCCTGCAGGCCATCGGCGTGCAGATTCCCGTGTCGCTCTTCACGATGCTGCCCTATGCGCTCACAATCGTCGTGCTTATCTTCATCTCCGGCCGGCTGCGCGGCCGCAAGGGGGATGGCTCGCCCGCGGCGCTGTCGGTCAGTTACGATAGAGAAGCAAGATAATCGTTAGGATAATCGTTATATTCAAAAAGGCCGCAGCGATGCGGCCTTTTGAATTGCTGATACCTTGAATGGTGCGTTGTAGGGCAAGGGCTCTGCCCTTGCCGGAACCCTGGGCGGCAAGGGCTGGTCACAGCCTGCGGCTGCTGCTCGACCATGCGTCCGGGGCAGAGCCCTTGCCCTACAAGGCTTTTCAGGACTCCAGCTCAGGGCTCCAACGCTTTTCTGACTCCCTTGGGATCATTCGTAATGATCGCGTCCACGCCCAGCGCGGCCAGCTCCCGAGCGCGTTCCGGGTCGTCCACGGTCCATGGGCGCACAGCAATGCCCGCGGCCTTAGCCGACGCCATCATCGCCGCATCTACATGGCTGTGATGGGGGTGCAGGCCGTCGGCCGCGCACAGCGCCGCGTAATCGGC
The DNA here is from genome assembly GCA_023410875.1 of Bacillota bacterium. Classification (GTDB taxonomy): domain Bacteria; phylum Bacillota; class Clostridia; order Christensenellales; family UMGS416; genus JAEYRA01. The sequence goes on from JAEYPH010000122.1 coordinate 15,836, forward strand.
GGGGCGGTGGATGATCTCGGAATAGAGCAGCGCCGTCTGCGCCTTGGGTTCCAGCGCCTTGACGCGCGCCATGGAATCGTGGTTGAAAGACGAAAACACGACCCGGTCCAAAAGGTCGAAGCGCCGCACCTGCGAGAGCACCGCCTCCTCCAGGCCGGCGTACAGGATCACGCTGTTCTTCAATTCGATGTTCAGCCAGATGCCCGCGGATCGGGCCAGCTCCAGCAGTTCCCACAGCTCAGGCACGGGTTCAACAAAGGCATCGTCAAACCAGCCGCCGGCGTTCAGCGCGCGCAGTTCCTCCATCGTGCGCTCAGTCAGCAGGCCGTCTTCGCCGGTGGTGCGCAGCAGGCGCTCGTCGTGCATCAGCGCCACGCGGCCGTCACAGGTCATGTGAGCGTCGGTTTCTATACCATCGCAGCCGTGCTCCACCGCCAGGCGAAAGGCGGCCATCGTGTTTTCCGGTGCATGAGCCGAAGCGCCCCGGTGGGCAAAGATCAACGGTTTGGACATCATCGATCCCTCCTGTTCCGCGTTGTATTCGACAAGCCCGGCCGGAAACCCTGCGCCGCCGGCAGGAAAACCGATGCGGCTGTGGAATTCCTTTGCATCATCGATCTTGGAGGACAACTCAATGCCGCTCATCGATATGCCATTGGAACAATTGAAGACCTATATGGGAACCAATCCCTGCCCGCCGGACATCGACCGCTTTTGGGATGACGCCGTGGCGGAAATGAAGGCTGTGGAAGCCAATGTGGAATTGGTTCCGGCTGACTTTCAGGCGCCCTTTGCCGAGTGCTTCGATCTGTATTTTACCGGCGTGGGCGGGGCCCGGGTGCACGCCAAATATCTGCGCCCTAAGAACGCCCCCGAGCCGCACCCGGCGGTGCTGATGTTCCATGGATACTCTGGCAACTGTGGAGACTGGGCCGACAAGCTCAATTATGTGGCGGCCGGGTTTTCCGTGGCGGCCCTGGACGCTCGCGGCCAAGGCGGCAAATCCCAGGATGTGGGTGGCGTCGTCGGCAACACGCTCAACGGTCACATCATCCGCGGTCTGGACGACGCGCCGGAAAAGATGCTGTTCCGCAGCATCTTTCTGGACACGGCCCAACTGGGCCGCATCGTGATGGCCATGCCAGAAGTGGACGCCACCCGCGTGGGAGCCACCGGCGGGTCTCAGGGCGGCGCGCTGACACTGGCATGCATCAGCCTGGAGCCGGGCATCCGCCGCGCCGCGCCGGTGTTCCCCTTCCTGAGCGACTACCGCCGCGTGTGGGACATGGACTTGGCCAAGGGCGCTTACAACGAGCTGAGCCAGTATTTCCGCCTGTTCGACCCGCTGCACAAGCGCGAGGAGGAGATCTTCCTGAGACTGGGCTATATCGATCTGCAGCACCTGGCCCACCGCATTGGCAGCGATGTGCTGATGATCACCGGCCTGATGGATACGATCTGCCCGCCCTCCACGCAGTTCGCCGTGTACAACAAAATCACCAGCTCCAAGAAGATGGTGCTCTATCCGGACTTCGGTCACGAGGGTCTGCCCGAGTCCGGCGATATCATATTCAACTATATGATGGGTTTGTAGCCTGTACTAAAATCGACGGGTGTTGAGTGAACAAAGAAGGGCCGGACCACAGATGGGGTCTGGCCCTTCTCTTAACCACCATATGTGCATCGAGGTTGAAAAATCGTTGGATTCATGGTAAGGTAATCCAGTGCGCTATCGATTCATGAGGGTCTTTTGAATGGCTTTGATTTCGGTCATCATACCGGTTTATAAAACGGAGCAGTATCTGGAACGCTGTATCCAGTCGGTTCTTGCACAAACCCTGACGGATATCGAAGTGATACTGGTCGATGACGGCTCGCCGGACCGGTGCGGGGAAATCTGTGAGAGCTACGCACAAAGAGACTGCCGCATCCGAGTCATCCACCAGGAGAATCAGGGGCTTTCCGTGGCGAGAAACATGGGAATTGCCAATGCCCGCAGCCCATACGTTGGGTTGGTCGATAGCGACGACTGGATTCATCCGGAAATGTACCGGGTCTTGTACGAAGCGTTGAAGGAAGGTGGTGCCCAGATAGCCGTTTGCGACTCGCAACGGATATTGGAAGGACAAGATGCCAAACCGGTTGTAATTGGGCAAGCGCCGCTGCTCCTGTCGGGCAAACAGGCGCTGGAAAATATGCTGGTCGGGAATACCACCGGCGGACATACGGCGTGGAACAAACTGTATGACATCCGCCTGTTTGATAAGGTACTTTATCCTGCGGGCAAGCTATATGAAGATGCATACACGACCTATCGCCTGCTGTTCTTCTCACAGACGGTAGTCTATTGCCCTGCGAGGCTCTACTATTACCAGCAGCGCAGAGGCAGCATCATGGCCCGTGGGTTTGGCCACCACTCCATGGACAAGATGGAAGCAGCTGAGCAGGTTCTGGACTTTGTTCGCAGCAACATCCCGGAGCTCCTGGCGCAGGCGGAAGCTTTCCAGATCGTATCCGCCTTGCGCGTCATGGTGGATATTCTGGATGATGGTAAATGTCGGCATCCGCAGGAATTTAAGCTCACGCAGGAGATACTATTGCGTAAGGAGAGCCGAAGCAACCGTTGTCTTTCCCGCAGACATCGGTTTCTGCTGAGATTGTTTTGGTTAAGCCCTGGGCTGTACAGAGCGGTGTGGCATGTACGGTTCCGAACAGGATGACAATGGATGGGGGTCAGCGATGGACGAACAGCCTCTGATAAGCATAATCGTCCCCGTTTATCGTGTGGAGGAGCTGCTGCCAAGATGCATCAAGAGCCTTCTCATGCAGACTTACCGGAATATGGAGATTGTTCTGATAGATGATGGGTCACCCGACCGTTGCGGGGAAATTTGTGACCAATATGCGCAGAGAGATCCCCGTATTCGTGTAATCCACCAGCAAAACCGCGGGGTAGCAGGGGCTCGCAACGCCGGGCTGGATGCGGCCACGGGGGAGTATATAGGATTTGTGGATTCTGACGACTGGGTTGAGCCCAGGCATTGTGAAGCGCTCTATCAAAGCCTGAAGGAGAACCGGGCACAATTATCGATCTGCGGGCATCGCATCTACCATGGGCCGGACTGGGTGGAGGTCCGATCCTTCCCGGAGATTCGGGGAAAAATCCCGAAAGAAAAAGCGCTGGAGTATTTGCTGCGCATCACGATGTTCGAAGGGTATCTATGGAATAAGCTCTTCACGAGAACGATATTGGAGCATGCCAAAGACGGGTATCCACTGCGGTTTGATTCTCAGGTGCATATAGCCGAGGATTTGCTGTTTGTGTGCCAGTACATGATCCATATCGAAGAGATTGCTTATGCGCCTGATGTGCTGTATAACTATGTGGAACGGGAAGGGAGTGCGTTGAAGTCCTACGGTGAGGAACGTCGCTCCGAACTGATTGCAAGCCAGAAAATCATTGATATGTTCCGAACGTACAACCGTGTCTTGTACGACATGGCCAAGGCCCGCTATGTGGAAGCTTCCGTGAACCTGATGCGCTACGCGGTGCGCGGCTCTCGCAGAGAAAAGCTTCCGGAGCTTCGTGAAGAAGTGAAACGATATCTGGATGATTACCTCAAGGACAGTGCTGTTAAGCTCAGAGCGAAATTCCGGGTGCTGGTGATTCTGAGATTCCCGGTGTTGAGCGACCGAATTTGGCTTTTTCTGAAAAAGACATTCCGCTTGATATGGGAGCCGTCTAGATTGCGGTCTTGCATATCAATTATATGTTAGAAACTTGGAGAGAAGTAGCAATGCTTGAGAGATTCAAGAAGTACCGTTTCCTGTTTGAGGAGTTGGTGAAGCGGGACTTCAAAAAGAAATATAAACGCACAATCCTGGGAATGATGTGGAGCCTGTTGGGGCCATTGCTGCAGCTTTTGGTCATGAGTCTGGTATTCACCCAGTTTTTTGGTCGTGACACCCCGCATTTCACAATTTACTTGTTTTCCGGTATGCTGGTGTATTCTTATTTTCGGGAGTCCACAAGCGGAGGCATGCAGTCTTTGATATCCAATGCCGGCATTATTACCAAGGTGAACGTGCCAAAGTACTTGTTTTTAATGTCAAAAAACGTATCATCATTGATCAACTTTGTCCTTACGCTGGTCATTTACTTTGTGTTCGTTGCTCTGGACGGCATCGTTTTCCAGTGGAAGTTTTTGCTGCTGGTATATCCGGTCATGTGCCTGCTGATATTTAATATCGGAATCGGATTGGTCCTTTCCGCAATGTATGTCTTTTTCAAAGATATACAGTATCTGTACGACATTTTCACGATGATGTTGATGTATCTGTCCGCCATTTTCTACACTATCGGATCATACCCCGACTATATCCAGAATTTATTTTATCTGAACCCGATTTTCAACTATATTCTTTATTTTAGGACTATTGTGATACAAAATGCCGTCCCGTCGCTCTTGCTGCATGCATTGTGCGGGTTGTACGCATTTCTAGCCATCTTGATCGGTGCTATGTGCTATAAGAGATATAACTATAGGTTCCTCTATTATATGTAAGGGGAAATTTGAATGAGTATGATACTGGAAATGCGCAATGTTTCAATTCGATATATTACCGGAGACTTCAAGGATATTGGTCTGAAAGACTTCATCGTCCAGAAGCTGCGCCGTAATTACAAAGTGAAGGTATTCTGGGCGGTGAATGGTGTAAACTGCAAGCTGGACAGAGGAGATTTTCTCGGAATCATCGGGAGCAATGGGGCTGGTAAGTCCACGCTGCTGAAAGCAGTAACGGGAATTATGCGCCCGACAAGAGGCAGCATTAAGGTGCACGGGAGTGTGGCGGCTCTGCTGGAGCTCGCGTCGGGCTTCGATGGGGACCTGACCGTGCGAGAAAACACGTTTTTGCGGGGTGCAATGTTGGGGTATACCAAAGAGTTCATGAACGAGATGTATCCCCAAATCATCGAGTTTGCGGAGTTGGAAGAGTTTCAGTTCCGACCGTTCAAGCAGCTCTCCTCGGGAATGAAATCCCGCTTGGCTTTTTCCATTGCGTGCCTTGTGAAGCCTGATATCCTGATTCTGGACGAAGTGCTGTCTGTCGGTGACGGTGCCTTTCGCAAGAAGAGCGAGCAGAAGATGATGGAGATCATCAAAGGAGGGGCGACAACTATCTTGGTCTCCCACTCCATGGATCAAATACGAAAACTATGCAATAAGGTGCTTTGGTTGGACAAAGGAAAACAGATGGCATTCGGCAATGCGAATGAAGTCTGCGATCTATATGAAGAGTTTTTGAGCAAAAAGTAGCTTAAGTGGAGCGCAAGGAATCTTATGTACCTTTTGCGACGGTGGGGAATGTGAATGAGTGACTCAAGTCAGAATAATCTCGACGCAAATGGGATGACTGCATATGCGGAACCACCTTTTGTCAGCGTTATCGTTCCTGTTTACAATGCGGCGCCTTATCTAAAAGAGTGTGTGGATTCTATCCTTACCCAGACTTTTGCGAATCTCGAGTTGATGCTGATCAACGATGGCTCCAGTGATCAGAGTCCGCAAATCTGTGACGAATATGCAAAGCTGGATCAAAGGATTGTTGTCATCCATAAGAAAAACGAAGGCCCTTCTGCCACGCGCAATCTTGGCTTGCAAAAGGCAGCAGGGAAGTACATCGTTTTTTGTGACGCCGACGATGTGTTGTCACCTCAAGCATTGGCTCAAATGTACTCCGTTATGGAAAAATACGGAACCGATTTGGCTCTGTGCGGCTTTTCTAGGTTCAACGGTTCCATCAAAAACTCGCAGGAGACAAGAACGCTCAGTAAGTATTCGCTAACAATCCTTCAATCCACGAAGGAGCTGGCCAGCGTGTACTTTCAGCCTGTTACAAACATGTTTGGCATTTCAATCTGGGCCAAGATGTACCGGGCGGATATCATACGCAGGAACGCTCTGAAGTTTCCCGAAGACGTCAATTATGAGGAAGATTGCTGCTTTAATGTGGCATACTTCCGCCATGTAACGACCACGGGGGCGCTGGGGGACATCCTGTATCATTATCGCCAGCAAAACGTTTCATTGTCTAAGGGCTATCGGGCCAATGCTTTTGATGGCATTGTCAATGGATACCGCAATCGCCAGCGATTCCTCGCTGACATTGGGCTGGCGGGCTCGGTTAACCGTTTGGATGTCACCTTTCTGGTTGCGACCAACAACAACTATAAAAAAATATATTATTCTTCATTGAGCAAGGCGGAGCGCTTGGAAGCTTACCGTAAAATGCTGGATATCTCGGATGTTATCCAGATGGCGCAGAGCATCGGCCTTTCCCCCAACCGATTGACCCGGAGCCTGACCTTGGCAACCCGCGCGCAGGATCCGAAGCGGATTGACCGGATTCTGAGCCTTTGGGAAATAAGGTCAAGAATAGCGGGTAGAGTCAAATGGATTTTTGCGAAAGCTAAAAGGGGTGCCAAACGGCTCTTTAAAGTGTAGGATGCTTGGAGAATCAAATGAGGATCGGGATTATCACGTTTCATTTCCCTTATAATTGCGGCGCGACTTTGCAGTGCGCTGCGTTGCAATCCTGCCTGGAAAAGATGAATCAGGATGCATGTGTCATCAACTATCGTCCTTGGTATCATCAGAACAGATATACACCGCTGAAAAATCCCATTTACTATGCGTTCAAGTGCATGAGAAAAAGGCGCGCCAATGACAAGGTCATACGCCGTTTGGCCCGTGGAGTGTATGGATTTATTCAGGTTGTTTATTCCTGGAGGCATTATCGCAACACGGCTGTGCAGCACAAGAAATTCGAAAGATTTATCGGTAACAACCTTCGGCAAACACGCGTCTACCGTACCCTGAAGCGTTTGCAGGCCTGCCCTCCGCCCTGTGATCTTTACATCAGCGGCAGCGACCAGCTGTGGAACGCGCACCTGACGGAAGGCGAATTTGACCCCGCGTATTTTTTGGATTTTGGCGGCAAGGAAACCGTGCGCGTTTCTTATGCGGTAGGTACGAATTTCGAAGGCATGGAGCAGATCTCAGAGTCGTTGACCGGCCTGCTGAGTCGCTTGGATGCGATTTCTCTTCGCGAGACAAAGTTCCAGGACGCTATTCGCGCTGCTGCGCCAAACACACCCATTCACATCGATCTGGACCCAACGTTCCTTCTGGAGGCGCGGGACTATGAACCCATGGTCTGCCGGGAGCCCTTGGAAACGGAGCCGTTTATACTGACCTACACGATGCCCGACGATTCGCAGCACAAGGTGTATAACGCTGCAAAGATATTCGGCGAAAAGATGAATATGAAGGTCATCGACGTATCCGGCAACCCGTCCAAGGTCAATGCCAGGATTGCGGATCACCGAATTTGCGGGCCGGACGAGTTTTTGTGGTATATGAAGAATGCGAGCTACGTGATGACCAACTCCTTCCACGGCACGGCGTTTTCGGTTAATTTCCGCAAACAGTTTATCGTCATCCCGCATATGAAAACGGGCAACCGCGTGGAAGAGCTGCTGGACAGGATGAGGCTTTCCTCCCGCGTGAAAAGAACCGGCACGGATGCGGCCAAGGCTATCGCCGAACCCATCGACTATACCGAAACCGAACAGCAGTTGGGACATCTTAGAAAAGAGTCGATTCACTACCTGCAGGAATGCCTGTCCATCTCAAAAGGCAAACTAGGATAGAACACACCAAGGACTAACGAATATAGACTTCAACATTGGGGGCCCCGCATGTATACCAAAATCATGAACGTACAAATTCTTGTCTCCCTGCTCAAGCAGCATGGCATTCGGCATCTGGTGCTTTCCGCCGGAACCCGCCATGTTCCGCTCGCACATTCCGTTGAGAATGATCCCTTTTTTCACTGCTACTCCGTTGTGGATGAGCGCAGCGCCGGTTATTATGCGATCGGCCTGGCCAAGGAGCTGGGTGAACCGGTAGCTATAGCTTGCACCTCCTCCACGGCAACCTGCAACTATACGCCGCCCGTTGCCGAGGCTTTCTATCAGAAGGTCCCCCTGCTGGTGCTGACCGGGGATCGAGATCCCTATCGCCTGGGGCAGCTGGAAGACCAGATGATCAATCAGGTGGACATGTACAAGAATTTTTGCCGCAAGTGCGTCAACCTACCCCTCGTCAACAACGATTATGACATGTGGTATTGCCAGCGCCTGATCAATGAAGCGCTGCTGGAACTTCGCCATCAGGGCGGCGGACCGGTGCAGATCAATTTCCCTATCAATCAGACGATTGAGGACATCGCCGACGCAAGTATTCCCGAGCTTCCCGCCTATAACATGATTCGACGTTATGAGCTTTCTTCACCCGATGAACAGTGGAAAGCAAAAGCAGCGGAACTTAAAAATTATCGGCGGATTATGGTCATTTGCGGAAGCGGCGCGCCGCTCAGCCCGCAGGACGAAAAAGCATTGGGCGATTTTTCGGCCAAGTATAACTGCGTTTTTGCGACCGAGCCACTTTCCAATATCCATTGCGAAGGTTCGCTCAACACGTATCTTATGGCGGAGTCGATCACAGGGAAGGTGCTCAAGCAGATTGCGCCGGACTTGATGATTTTCTTTGGAGGCAATTTTATTTCCCGCTTGAAAAACATGATGCGTGGCACACAGGAATGCAAAAGCTGGGTTATTTCGGAAGACGGCGATATCCGCGACCCGTTCCAGAATCTGTCCACGGTGTTTGAGTGCTCGCCCGGGCATTTCTTCCGTTACTTTGCGGACCATGCGGGCAGCATCAGGAACAACAAAGAGCTTTACCAGGATTTCCAAGGGATCATCAGCAAGATCAAGCTTCCCGACATGGGAAATCTGGCCAAGCAGGCCAATACCTTTGCGATCAATGACGCGAAGTACAAGCAGCTTCCCCCGCCGGACAAAGCAGAGCTCCTCCCGGAGAACTACATCTCCAGCATGCTGGCGTTTTCGGAACTGGCCAAGAGATTGCCGCGCAACAGCCTGATGCACCTGAGCATCCTCAACAGCACGCGGTTTATGTCTATGTTCCCGCTAGACGATAGTGTGGCGGTCTACAGCAACATCGGTACCGACGGCATCGACGGTTCCATGTCCACCTTTTTCGGGCAGGCCGCTGCTTCCAACCGTCCCTGCTACCTGATTATCGGCGATTTGAGTTTTTTCTACGATATGAACTCGCTGGGCATTCGCAACATCAAATCGAACGTCCACATCCTCTTGATCAACAACGGAGGCGGGGCCGAATTTTATTATTCCATGGGGCCCAAGCTGCTTCCCAACATTGACATGCATATCGCCGCCAGCCACGGTAAACGCGCGAAGGAATGGGTGGAGGCCAACAACTTCCGCTATATGGAAGCAAAAAACGCCGACGAATTCGCAAGCCAGATAGACGCCTTTGCCAACCCGCAGGGGGACAGGCCGGTGGTCTTCGAGGTGTTCACCCATAAGGAGAACGACATCAAAATATATAAAACATTCGCCAGGCTCATTCGCCAGGACACGACCTTGCGAACCGTTGCCAAGCAAATCGAGGAGGTCCCGCTGGTGCGCAAAGCCATGGAAACAACTGTTGGTCAATCCATCAAAGAGAAATTGAAGAATTTATTCTGATTCAGCGGGGGAGAGGTTTCATGGGCAAGACGAAAGAGCGGATCAAGCGTGCGCTGAGATACATCAAGGATGGCGTTCCTACCAAGGTAACGAAGGTAAACATCGCCCAGATTCAATATGGCGGCATTTTAGAGGGAAAAAAAGTACTGATTACCGGCGGCACCCGCGGGCTCGGGTATGCGATTGCCCAACGCGCGCTGGAAGAGAAGGCCTTGGTTTCGATCACCGGGCGCAACATGGAAAGCCTGCTGGAAGCAAAGAAGAAGCTGGGCGATAACAAGAACCTTTTTCTTTTTGAGCATGACGTTCGCGATGTATCCACCGATGACGACCTGATTCGCAAGGCCAGAGCGGCAATGGGCGGTATTGATATTCTGATCAACAACGCGGGGATCTCCATCCACGACATCGACTACAGCAATTGCTCCGAAGAGCAGTGGGACGCCCAGATGGATACGAATCTGAAGGGGGTCTATTTTCTGACGCAGGCGTTCATGAAATACTACGATGAGGTAGGCAAGCGCCAGGGCAAGATCATCAACATGGTCTCCGAGCGGGGCCTCTATGGCGACGACGTACCCTATGGCCTGGCCAAACGAGCGCTGATCAGCTATACCGAAGGGCTGGCCAGGCAGCTGATTTCCAAAGGCGTTCGCGTGAACGCCATCGCTCCGGGCGTTACCGCGACCGATATGACCGGGTATGATCCCGATGGCAATCTTTTCCGTGCATATGCCCGAGGCCGGCGGGTGCTTCTCCCGGAAGAAATTGCTGAGACCGCTATCTTTTTGATGAGTGATGCATCCAACTGCATTTCCGGTCAGGTCATCGCGTGCAACGAGGGGAATCACCTTAGATAAGTGGGCATGGAAATAGAACGGCTATAGACACCGGGTATTTTTTTCATACATTTCCGGCTCCAGGGCCGTTCCTGTGAATAAATCCCTTTCCCGGCGCAAAAATAACGGTACAACCGTTCGGGAGGGATATCATATGATGAAAAAGTGCCTGGCCGTTCTGCTGACAGCTGCGATGCTGATCATGCCGGCGGGCGTCGCGTTGGCTGTCGACGACCCCTACGAAATGCTTTCCAGCCTGCCGACCGACATGCGCGATCAGGTTGCACAGGCTATCCTGAAAGCCAAAGAGGAACAGCTCAAGAGCAGCCCCGCCACATGGGATGACCCCAACGCGTTGGTGACCAGCGCTGTGGCGACTGCCGCCGATGACACCGGCGACGCCGCCGCATCCGCGCCGGCGCCCAACGATCCGTTCAACTTCAACTGCAAGTCCGCGCTGCTCATCGACAGCGACACCGGCTCCGTGCTCTATGAGAGGAACGCCGACACCCGTCTGCCGGTGGCCAGCGTGACAAAGGTCATGACGTTGCTGCTGACCTTCGAAGCGCTGGATTCCCAGAAATTCGCCTTGGACGATACGATTACCGTCAGCAAGGAGGCCGCGGGCATGGGCGGCTCCCAGGCGTTGCTGGATGCCAACGGCAAGTACAAGGCGTCAGACCTCATCAAATCCATCATCGTGGCCAGTGCCAACGATTCCAGCGTGGCCATGGCCGAGTTCCTTTATGGTTCCGAATCGCTCTTTGTGGACAGGATGAACGAGCGTGCAGCGGAGCTGGGTATGGATAACACGCACTTTGTCAACTGTACGGGCCTTCCTGCCCAGGGGCAGTATACGACGGTGGAAGATGTGTCCATCATGTCCCGTGCGCTCATCCGCCATCCGATGTTCTTCCAATACAGCAAGGTGTGGATGTATGACATGCCCCACGCCAACGGGCGCGTCACTTCGCTTTCCAACACCAACAAGCTCACGCGCTTCTATGACGGCTGTGATGGCATAAAGACCGGCTCAACAGACGAGGCGGGTTACTGCCTGACCGCGACCGCCAAGCGCGGCGACAGTCGCTTCATTGCCGTCATCGCTGGTTCGCCCACCAGCGCCGAACGCAACGCTTCCATTTCCAAAATGCTGGACTATGCCTTTGCTACCTATAAAAATGTGACACTGTTCGACGAGGGCGCCATCGTGCAGCCCAACGTTGTGGTTTGGGGCGGAAAGCTGGACGCCGTCAACGCCGTGTCCGTGGACAAGATCTCGGTGCTCGTGAAGAAGGGCGAGGAGAACAAGGTGGACAAGGTTGTGCAGATCAACGAGCCGGTGCAGGCGCCAGTGGAGCACGGCATGCAGATCGGCACGGTGCGGGTGCTGGTGGATGGAAAGCCCGTCGCCGAATACCCTGTCATCGCTGACCGCACCGTGGAGGAAGCGGGCTTCTGGACCAACTTTGTAAAGATATTGGATACCTTCAAATAACGCGAAACCAACAGAGAACGCGAAGAACTGCCGCACGGCGCGCGGCAGTTCTTCTTTTTTGGGCCATGATGATCGAAGAGCAGGTTTGATGAGCCAAATTGAGCGCTTACGGCGTTTGCCAGCGGTTTGGACTTGCGATATAATATATAAAGTCAATATCTAAAGCAAATATCTTTGTGATTCGGAGGAACCACACTTGGACGATCCGCTCCCTAGTATCATACTGCAATTTTTTCTCATCCTGCTCAACGCATTTTTTGCCTGCACGGAGATTGCCGTCATTTCTCTCAACGACGCCATGATCAAAAGGGCCGCCGAGTCCGGTGACAAGAAGGCCCGTGTGCTCGTCCGCCTGATCGAGAAGCCGGCCCATTTCCTGGCGACAATACAGGTTGGCATCACGCTGGCGGGCTTTCTGGGCAGCGCCTTCGCGGCTAATAACTTCTCCGCTGTTTTGGTCAAGTGGGCGGTGGGCCTGGGTATAAGCCTTTCTGAGGATGCGCTGAATACCATCGCCGTCATTCTCATCACGATCGTGCTGAGCTTCTTTACTCTGGTGCTGGGCGAACTGGTGCCCAAACGCATCGCCATGCAGCGGCCTGAGCCCATTGCCCGGGCCGTAGCCAGTGTCATTATGGTGCTAAGCTATGCAGCCGCCCCTCTGGTGTGGCTGCTGACCACCTCCACCAATCTCATCCTGCGCCTGCTGCGGCTCAATACCAGCGCCGAAGAGGAACGCGTCACAGAGGAAGAAATCCGCATCATGGTGGACTTGGGCGAAGAGAAGGGCGCCATCGCCCCCGAAGAGGGCGAGATGATCGACAACGTGCTGGAGCTCTCGGACAAGACGGCGGTGGAACTGATGACCCACCGCACCGATCTCACGGTGCTGTGGCTGGAGGATGAGCCCGAGGTCTGGGAGCAGACGATCTATTCCAGCAACTATTCGCGCTATCCCGTTTGCGGAGACAGTATGGACAAGATTGTGGGTGTGCTGCATGTGCGTGACTATTTCTGCAACTTGCGCAACGAGCAGCCCATGGGCGTCAAGGAGTTGCTGCGCCCGGCCTATTTTGTACCGGAGACCGCTCGCGCCGATATGCTGCTGCGGGACCTTAAACAGAATCGCGCCCACATGGCCGTCGTCGTGGACGAGTACGGCGGCACCAGCGGCGTGCTGACGATGGAAGACCTCATAGAAGAAATCGTGGGTCAGATCGAGGATGAGCACGACGACGCTGACCCTGACCCCGATATCATCACGCTGGGCAATAATCGCTGGCGTGTGCGCGGTTCTGTCGATATTGCCACGCTCAGTGAGGAGCTGGCCGTCAACTTCCCCGAGGGCGATTACGACACGCTAGGAGGGCTTATCTTCGCGCAGATGCACAGCATTCCCATCGACGGCACCCACCCGGAAGTGGATGTGGCCGGCGTGCACATTGTCGTGGAAGAGCTTGCGGATCACCGTGTGGAATGGGCGGACATCACGGCAATACAGCCTGAACAGGAGGCCATTGAGGAACCTTAACGCTTAAAATTGCTAGCTGCTTTTTGAGACAGCCCGTTTTCCAGGCTGCAAATGCTTGTAGCCTGAGATGAAATGATGTATATTAAGGCCATATTATACTGATGGAGTGTTTCGTTGTACCAGAGAACATCCCTGTGTAGATGGCTGCCCTTGGCTTGTGCGCTGTTGTTGTGTGTCATCGTTGCAGCGCCAGCCGAGCAGGCCAAGGCAGCGCCTGCTGCCGGTAGCTTCCTTACCGTCAGCGTGGACAGTGTGGCGCTGCGTTCCGCCGCTTCCGGCACAGCCACTGTCATCAAGACGCTGACGCGCGGTGCCAACGTACAGTATCTTTCCTATTCTGGCACCTATTATAAGGTCGCCGCCGGACGAGGCATCGTGGGTTACCTGCCATCGTCGTCGGTGCGCGCGGCTTCATCTGGGCTTTCCGCCACCACCAAGCAAAACATCGCGCTGGACTGGCCCAGCCGTTTTATCAATACCAGCTCGCAGTACAGCTTTGCCGCCGGTATAGAGGATATGGCGGCAATTGACAGTTACTATCCCAATACCCGCATTGTGACGATCGGGGCGTCGGTATGGAAGCACCCGATCAAGGCTCTGGTAGTAGGCTCGCAGCAGGCCCCCATTAAGCTGCTGGTACATGCCGGCATACATGCCCGGGAGTATATGACATCCCAGGTGGTCATGCGCCAGGCGCAGAACATGCTGGAGGCCGCCAAGCAGGGCGCCATCTATGGCTCCATGCCCGTAACAGAGCTGCTCAGCAAGGTGGAAGTATGGTTTGTGCCCTTTGTGAACCCCGATGGCATTCTTCTGGTTACCCAAGGCTGGTCCGCAGTGCCGGGCAATGCGCCCCTGAGCAAGAGTAAGCTGCGGTCGCTCAACGACGGCAGCACCGACTTCAGCCGCTGGAAGTCCAACGGCAGGGGTGTGGACTTGAACCATAACTTTGACGGCAACTGGCAGGTGTTCGAGGACTTTCCGAGTCCGGATAGCGAGGGGTACTCTGGCCCCGCGCCGTTCAGCGAGCCCGAGACCCAAGCGCTGCGGGACCTGACGCTGCAGCAGGATTTCGACCTGTCCTTGAGCTATCATGCCCAGGGGGAGATCCTCTATTGGAGCGACCCCTATAATTCCGCATTGGAACAGTATGATTACGAACTGGGCAAACAGATTAGTTTGCACAGCGGTTACAGGTTGCTCGGCATCTCCCAGCAGGATCCCACCGGCGGTTACCGGGACTGGGTCAATCTACGGCTGGATAAGCCGTCGTTCACGATCGAGATCGGCAATGTCGCCTGCCCGCTGCCTATGAGCCAGTTTTCCAGGGCGTGGCTGAAAAATCGCTACATCGTGCTGCAGATGGCCACTGCGCTTGTGACCCAAAAGCCGCCGTCGCCCACGGCGCCGCCAGCCGCCCCGACCGGCCTGAAGGCGGCAAGAGCCTCAGCCACCAGCGTAAAGATCACTTGGTCCGGCGTCGCTGGCGCAGCCAAGTATGAGCTCTACCGCGCGACCTCTTCGAATGGTACGTATTATAAGAGTGTCGAGACAGTGTCGTCTGCCTTTACCAGCGCCAATGTGGTAGAGGGTAAGACCTATTACTACAAGGTGCGTGCCTATCGGCTGGTCGGCAGCACGAAGATCTATGGGCCATACTCAAGCGTGATCACCTATAAGCATGATGGGGACAATGACATTCCTGTACCCGCTGCTCCAACCGGCTTGAAGGCAGCCAAGGTTTCTGCTACCAGCGTAAAGATCACGTGGTCCGGCGTTGCTGGCGCAACCAAATATGAGCTCTACCGCGCGACCTCTTCAACTGGTACGTATTATAAGAGCGTCGAGACGGCGTCGCTTGCCTTCACCAGCACCAATGTGGTAAATGGTAAGACCTATTACTACAAAGTGCGTGCCTACCGGCTGGTCGACGGCACGAAGGTCTATGGGCCATACTCAAGCGTGATCACGTATGAGCACTATGACGACGATGAACTTGCTGCTCCAACCGGCTTAAAGGCAGCCAAGGTATCTTCTACAAGCGTTCAGATCACTTGGTCCGGCGTCGCTGGCGCAACCAGGTATGAGCTCTACCGCGCGACCTCTTCGACCGGTACGTATTACAAGAGCATCGAGACGACGTCGCCGGCCTTCACCAGCGCCAATGTGGAAAATGGCAACACCTATTACTACAAAGTGCGCGCCTATCGCCTGGTTGGCAGCACAAGAGTTTATGGGCCGTACTCGGCGGTTGTGGCCTATAAGCATTCCTGATTCACAGAGTGAAAAGAGCAGCCCGGCCCCGGCCGGGCTGCTCTTTGTCTGCTCGGTTATCGTGGTTCCGTTTCCTGCCGGTTCTGCTTTTTGAGTTCTTCCAGTATCTCTTCCAGCAGCACCTCGGAGCGCGGCGGCGCAGCGGGTTGCTGCTCTGCCAGCGCCTGCTCCAGCTCCTTAGCCTGCGCTTCCTCCTGCTTGCGTCGGAGCTGCTCGACAAGCTTTATGACCAGATAGATACTCACCGTGATGATCAGGAAATCCACGATGTTCTGCAAAAACATTCCATATTTTAGTACCAGCGCATCCATTTTAGGTACTTCGCTGGCGGCTCGAATTTCCCAATATAAATCCTTGAGGTTCACGGCACCAATCAATAGACCTAATACTGGCATCACGATGTCATTGACCAGCGACGTTACGATCTTGCCAAAAGCGCCGCCCACGATGACGCCGATGGCCAGATCCAGTACGTTGCCGCGCATGGCGAATTTTTTGAAGTCCTCGAGCCCTTGCTTGAACTTGCCCATGGAAACACTCCTCTCCGGATACGGTTTTATCTTCCTCTATGGTATCGCAAAACCGGGCGTCGGGAAAGAACTAGATATGCGGCTTTTTACGGGAAATTAACAACGGTTCATCGACATATGGTGTTGGCTTGTTTTCGGTACTACAAATTGGTGGTATAATAAGGTAGGCGGCTATCACACCGCCGTGACGGGAGTATCGATGGCCAGACAAAAGAAGGACAGCCTGGATCTGCCGCTCTATCTGTTCCGCGAGGGCACGCTCAGCCGGGCTTACCGTTTTCTGGGCTGCCACCGGGGGAAAGAGGGAGCGCGCAGCGGCGTGGTGTTCCGCGTGTGGGCACCCAACGCCCGGGCCGTGTCGGTCGTCGGCGACTTTAACCAGTGGGACCGCACTTCCCATCCCATGCAGCGCATTGCCGACACCGGCGTGTGGGAACTGTTTGTTCAGGGCATTCAGGAGTTTGCAGCCTATAAGTTTTGCGTGACCGGCAGGCGGGGCCGCCAGGTGCTCAAGGCCGATCCCTACGCCTTCCACGGCGAGACCCGGCCCCAGACGGCTTCCAAGGTGTTCTTTTTGGAAGACTACGCGTGGGGAGACGACGCCTGGCAACAGGCCAAGGCTGCCCAGAATCCGGTAACGCAGCCGCTCAACATCTACGAGGTGCACCTGGGCAGCTGGCGGCGGTATGCCGACAACCAGTGCATGGGCTACGAAAAGCTGGCCGGCGAGTTGATCCCCTATGCCAAGTCCATGGGCTACACCCATCTGGAGCTGATGCCTCTGTCCGAGTATCCCTTTGACGGCTCCTGGGGCTATCAGGTCAGCGGGTATTTTTCCGCGACGTCGCGCTATGGCACACCCAGTGACCTGATGCGCTTCGTGGACCTGTGCCACCAGGCGGGGCTGGGCGTGCTGCTGGACATCGTGCCGGCCCATTTCCCAAAGGACGAGCACGGGCTCATCGCCTTCGACGGCACGCCGTGCTATGAATACGCCGACCCGCTGATGAGCGACCACCCCCAGTGGGGCACCAAAAACTTCGACTACGGCCGCAACGAGGTGCGCAGCTTTTTGATCTCCAGCGCCGTGTTCTGGGTCAGCGAGTTCCATTTTGACGGCCTGCGAGTGGACGCCGTGGCGTCCATGCTCTACTACAGCTTTGGCCGGGAAAAAGGCCAACATCGCCTCAACCGCCATGGCGGGCCGGAGAACCTGGAGGCCATGGAGCTGATCCGCCGCATGAACGACGCCGTGCACGAGGCCGCACCCGGAACCATGATGATGGCGGAGGAATCCACCGCCTGGCCCATGGTCACCAAGCCGCCCTACATGGGCGGGCTTGGCTTCGATTTCAAGTGGAACATGGGCTGGATGAACGACCTGCTCAAGTATATGGCCACCGACCCGATCCACCGCAAGCACCTGCACAGCTCTTTGACGTTCCCGCTGTTCTATGCGTTCTCTGAGAACTTCGTCCTGCCCATCAGCCATGACGAGGTCGTGCACGGCAAGCATTCGCTTCTGGACAAGATGCCCGGCTCCTACGACGAGAAGTTCGCCGGGGTGCGGGCGTTCCTGGGCTATATGATGGCCCACCCCGGCAAGAAGCTGCTGTTTATGGGCTGCGAGTTCGGCCAGTTCATCGAGTGGGACTTTAAAAATGAGTTGGACTGGCACCTGCTGCAATACCCACGCCACGGCGAGCTGGCGGCCTACGCGGCGGAGGTCAACCGTTGCTATGCGGATCACCCGGCCTTCTGGCAGGCTGACGACAGCTGGAAGGGCTTCTCGTGGATCAGCAACGATGATTATGAGCAGAACATCATCGCCTTCCGCCGCATGGACCAGGGCGGGAACGAAGTCGTGGTTCTGTGCAATTTCGCCCCCGTCAAACGGGAGAACTACCGCATTGGCGCGCCGCAGCCGGGTGTTTACGAGGAACTGCTCAACAGCGACAGCGCCAGCTTTGGCGGCTGGGGCAACCGCAATGGACCGATTGAGACCGAGGACATCCCATTGCACGGGCATCCCCAGTCCATGGCGGTCACGGTTCCACCGCTGTCCACGGTGTATTTCCAAAGGCGGGGAACTAAAAAAACGGAGCAAAGTGTTTCCTCAATACGCGAGAGGGGAAAATAATAATGCAAAAAAAAGACTGCATTGCCATGCTGCTGGCCGGGGGCCAGGGCTCACGCCTCGGAGTGCTCACCCGCGACTTGGCCAAACCTGCCGTGCCCTTCGGCGGCAAATACCGCATCATCGATTTCCCGCTGTCCAACTGCATCAACAGCGGCATCGACACCGTGGGCGTGCTCACGCAGTATCAGCCGCTGGAATTGAACCACTACATCGGCAACGGCCAGCCCTGGGACCTGGACCGCTTGATCGGCGGCGTGAGCATACTGCCGCCCTACATCCGCGGCAAGGCCGGCGAGTGGTACAAGGGCACCGCCAACGCGATCTATCAGAACATGCACTTCATCGAGAGCTTCCAGCCGGAACTGGTTCTGATTCTGAGCGGCGACCACATCTACAAGATGGACTATTCCCAGATGATCGACTTTCACCAAAAAAACCAGGCCGACTGCACAATCGCCGTCATTGAGGTGCCCATGGAGGAGGCCTCCCGCTTTGGCATTATGAACACCCGCGAAGACGGCGTCATCTATCAGTTCGAGGAGAAACCCAAGGCTCCCAAGAGCAACATGGCTTCCATGGGCGTATACGTGTTCGATTGGCCCAAGCTGCGCCGCTATCTGACCGAGGACAATCACAATCCCAAGAGCGCCAACGATTTCGGCAAGAACATCATCCCCGCGATGCTGGCCGGCGGCGAGCGCATGATGGCATGGCGTTTTGACGGTTACTGGAAGGACGTGGGCACCGTGGAAAGCCTGTGGGAAGCCAACATGGACCTGCTCAAGCCCAACATCCTGAATCTGCACGACGCTTCCTGGAGGGTGTATTCCCGCAACCCGGTCAAGCCGCCGCATTATGCGTCGCCGGAATCCTCGATACAGCACTCCATGATCACCGAGGGCTGCCAGGTCTATGGCCGGGTGGAGGATTCGGTGATCTTCCACGGCGCGCGGATCGGCCGCGACGCGGTGGTCAAGGGCGCCATCGTGATGCCCGATGCCGTCATCGAGGATGGCGCCGTGGTACGCAACGCCATCATCGGCGAGAGGGCCCGGGTGGGCCGGGGCGCCATCGTGGGCGGGTCTCAGGTGTCCGACGGCATCGCCGTGGTGGGCAGCGGCCTGAGCGTGGGCGAGAGCGCCATGGTGGCCGCCGGATACATGGTGCAATCCAATGTGCCGGACCATGAGAAGGCCAGCGAAGGAGGCAAAGCATGAACGCGATGGGGATCATCTTTTCCTATGTCGTGGACGACAATCTCAAGGAACTCACCGAGAAGCGTGCCATCGCCTCGGTGCCCTTTGGCGGCCGCTATCGCATCGTGGATTTCGTGCTGAGCAACCTCGTGAATTCCGGCGTTACCAACGTGGGCATCATCACCCAGAGCAACTACCAGTCGCTGCTGGATCACTTGGGCAGCGGCAAGGAATGGGACTTAAGCCGCAAGCGCGACGGCCTGTTCATCCTGCCGCCCTTCGCCCGCACATCGCCCACGGCCAACAGCCCCATGGCCTTCCGCGGCTGGCTGGAGGCGTTAAGCTCCGTTTATACCTACATCCGCCGCTCCAAGGCCCGCCACGTGATACTGTGCAACTGCGAGAACGTGTGCAACATCGACATCGAACGCGTCGTGGATTGCCACATGGCCAAGAACGCCGACATCACGTGCGTGTACCGCTCCATGGAGATCACCGCCGCCGATTCCCGCCACAGCGTCGTGTATTCCGTGGGCGACGACGGGCGCATACTGGACATGCTGTACCGGCCCATCTTCAACGGCTGCGCCGATGTGGACATGGGCATCTTCGTCATGGACAAGTCCTTCCTGGAAACGTTGATCTCCGAGGCCGCCGCCCGCAACAACTACAGCCTGTTCAAGGACGTCATCCAGCGCCGCGTGGGCGATTACCGCATCTGGGGCTATCGCCATGAGGGTTACACGGCCAAAGTGGACACGGTGAAGGCCTACTTCCGCTCCAGCATGGATCTTCTGGACCCTGCGGTGCGCGAGGACCTGTTCACCGGCGAGCGGCCCATCTACACCAAGGTGCGCGACGAGGTGCCGGCCTATTATGCCGACACGGCCACGGTGCGCAACAGCCTGCTGGCCGACGGCTGCCACATCGAGGGCGAGGTGGAAAACTGCGTGCTGTTCCGTGGCGTGCGCGTGGAGAAGGGGGCCAAGGTTACCAACTCCATCATCATGCAGGACAGCGTCGTGCAGGCCGATGTGCGCCTGAACTATGCCATTGTGGACAAGGACGCCGTGATCCGTGAGGGGCGCATGCTGATGGGGTATGAGTCCCATCCGGTGATGATCGAGAAAGGTGTAGTTGTATAACTTTAGCTGTGTTTTTGTTTGGCTAGTGCTTCATAATATGGGGCCGAAGGTTTCCAAAGGGCGATCGGAAAGCCCTTTGGCCTTGGCGTAGGATGCGCTGAGCCCAGCGTCGCCTTGTGCGGCTGTGCCTCACTCGCCGACCGGATGTCGGCGAGGCGATGCGCAGGTCGCGCCCGAGGGCGCGAAACTTCGTAGAGACTGCAGGATTGCGGATGTTGAAAGGGAAGGGTAAGCAATGTCAGCGATGAAAGTACTGTTTGTGGCCAGCGAGGCAGCGCCTTTTTATAAGAGCGGCGGCCTGGGGGATGTGGCGGGCAGCCTGCCGGCCAAGCTTGCGGCCGGCGGCGCCCAGGTGAGCGCGGTGATGCCGCTGTACAGCGCCATCGGCGAGGCCTGGCGCTCCCGCATGCGCTTTGTAACCCAGTTCGACGTGCCGCTGGCGTGGCGCAGGCAGTATTGCGGCGTGTTCGAGCTGCAACTGGACGGCGTCACGTGGTATTTCCTGGACAATGAATACTACTTCAAGCGCCCCGGCGCCTACGGCCAGTTTGACGACGGCGAGCGCTTCGCCTTCTTCAGCAAGGCCGCGCTGGAGCTGATCTGGCGGCTCAACGAGTTCCCGGACGTCGTGCACTGCAACGACTGGCAGACCGCGCTTGTGCCTGTGTACCTGAAGACCCACTACGCTTCCTGGCCGGAATACCGCGCCATCCGCACCGTCTATACGATACACAACATACAGTATCAGGGGCAGTACGACATGGCTACGCTGAGCGATGTGTTCGCGCTGGAGCCCTCGCGGGCTGGGCTGGTGGAGTACCACGACATACTCAACCTGACCAAGGGCGCCATCGTGTGCTGTGATCGGCTGACCACGGTGAGCCCGACCTATGCCGCGGAGATCCTGACCGACGAAGTCAGCCATGGCCTGGGCGCTATTCTTCGGGAGAACCGCTACAAGCTGCAGGGCATCCTCAACGGCATCGACTCGGCCAGCTATGACCCGGCTCACGATAAGGCCATCTTCGCGCCCTACAGCGCCCAGAACCCGGCGGCCAAGGCCGTGAACAAGCGCAACCTGCAGCAGATGCTGGAGCTGCCGGTGAACGACAAAGTGCCGGTGATCGGGTTGGTCAGCCGCCTGGTGGATCACAAGGGGTTGGACCTCATTTCCGCCGTCATCGATCAACTGCTGGACGAGAGCCTGCAGCTGGTAGTGCTGGGCACCGGCGACTGGCGCTATGTGCAGCAGTTCCTGGATCTGCAGGGCAGCTACCCCAACAAGGTCAGCGCCAACATCGCCTTTTCCGACGACCTGGCTCGTAAGATCTACGCCGGCAGCGACCTTTTCCTGATGCCCTCGCTGAGCGAGCCCTGCGGTCTTTCCCAGCTCATCGCGCTGCGCTATGGGGCCATCCCCATCGTGCGGGAGACTGGGGGACTGGCCGACACAATACAGAGCGTGAGCGACGACGGCGAGGGTGGCAACGGCTTTTCCTTTGCGCCCTACAGCGGGCAGGACATGCTGTACACGATCCGCCGGGCGCTGGACTTCTACCGCGACCCGGCCAAGTGGGAGAAGCTGACCCGCACGGCCATGGCCTGTGATTTCAGCTGGGACGAGTCGGCCAAGGACTATCTGGACATTTATCAGGAACTGTCAGATGGCGGGAAATAAGCCATTCTGGACTCGATTATATGCACGAAATTAAAGGAGACACACCATTGATGCACACCATCCCCCAGAAGGAAGCTGTCCGTGATCTTGTGGCATCCAAACTGCTGCGCTATTTCAACACCAAGTTTGAGGAGGCGACTCCCCAGCAGCTCTACACGGCCATGAGCTCTGTGTTGCGCGACAGCATGATGCAGCGCCGCGCCGGATACCGCAAGGAAGTTTATCAGAGGGACGCCCGGCAGGTGTATTACATCTCCATGGAGTTCCTGCTGGGGCGCATGCTCAAGAACACGCTTTATAACCTGGGGCTCACCGACGTGTTCGCCGAGGTCGCGGAGCTGTGCGGGCAGAAGCTGGAGGACATCTATGAGCTGGAGCGCGACCCCGGCCTGGGCAACGGCGGCCTGGGCCGCCTGGCGGCGTGCTATCTGGACGCTTTGAGCAGCCTGAGCCTGCCGGCCATGGGCTTTTCGCTGCGCTATGAATACGGCATCTTCCGCCAGCGCATCGTGGATGGCTGGCAGACCGAGCTGCCCGACACCTGGCTGGACAGCGGCGAACCCTGGATGGTGCCGCGCTTCGATGAGACGATAGAGGTGTGCTTCGGCGGCAACGTCAGCGAGGATTGGAGCCACGGTGTGCTCAAAACCAGGCACGAGAACTATTACTCGGTGCTGGCCATCCCCTATGAAATGCCCATCGCCGGCTTTGGCGGCGACGGCGTCAACGTGCTGCGGCTGTTCTCCGCCAAGTCGCCGGTCAGCATCGACATGCAGCTGTTTTCCTCCGGTCGCTATCTGCAGGCCATGGAGCAGAACGCCATGGCCGAGGTGCTGTGCAAGGTGCTCTATCCCGACGACAACCACTTCGAGGGCAAGTCCCTTCGCTTAAAGCAGCAATACTTCCTCGTGAGCGCCTCGGTGCAGATGATCGTGCGCAGCCACCTGAAGCACTACGGCACGCTGGACAACCTGCATAAGTTCAAGGCCATACAGCTCAACGACACCCACCCGGCGCTGGTCATCCCGGAACTCATGCGCATCCTGATGGACGAGCACGGTTTCTCCTGGGACGCGGCCTGGCACATCGTGAGCAACACGGTGAGCTACACGAACCACACGGTGCTGCCCGAGGCGTTGGAGCAATGGCCGGAGGCGCTGTTCCAGATGCACCTGCCGCGCCTGATGCCCATCATCCGTGAGATCAACGAGCGCGCGTGCCGCGAGCTGTTCGATGCCACAGAGGGTGACCTGGACGCCGTGAGCCGCATGGCGGTGCTGGCCTATGGCCAGGTGCGCATGGCCAACCTGAGCGTCATCGGCGCAAGTCACGTCAACGGCGTGTCGGCGCTGCACACGCAGATCCTAAAGGACACTGTGTTCCAGGACTTCCACCGCGTGACGCCGGGCAAGTTCCTCAACGTGACCAACGGCATCGCCCACCGGCGGTGGCTGTGCCAGGCGAACCCCGAGCTCTCCGGCCTGCTGACCGAGCTGATCGGCCCGGCCTTCCAGAGCGACGCCTCAGCGCTGGAGGACCTGCGACGCTTTGAGAACGACGCTGGGGTGCTGGAGCGGCTGGCCCGCATCAAGCGCGACAACAAGGCCCGGCTGGCCAAGTACGTGCACGACACGATGCAGGTGACCATAGACCCCGACAGCATCTTCGACGTGCAGGCCAAACGGCTGCACGAGTACAAGCGCCAACTGCTGAACGTGCTGCACATCATCACACTGTATCGCGAGATCTTGGAGAACCCCAACGCAGACTTCCTGCCGCGCACATTCCTCTTTAGCGCCAAGGCCTCGCCGGGCTATCAGGCCGCCAAGCGCATCATCCACCTGATCTGCAAGCTGGCCGACACGATCAACGCCGATAAGCGCGTGAATGGCCGCATCAAGGTCGTGTTCCTGGAGGATTACCGCGTGACCGTGGCCGAGGTGCTGATCCCCGCGGCGGATTTGAGCGAGCAGATTTCGCTGGCGGGCAAGGAGGCCAGCGGAACCGGTAACATGAAGTTCATGATCAACGGGGCGCTTACCATCGGCACGCTGGACGGCGCCAACGTGGAGATTCGCCAGCAGGTCGGCGACGAGAACATGTTCCTCTTCGGCCTGAAGGCCGGCGAGGCCGACGGCCTGGTCAATTCTGGATACATGCCCAGCGCGTGGTATCAGAACAACCCGCGCCTCAAGGCCGCCATCGATTCCATCGGCAGCGGCCTGCTGGGGGAGAAGTTCACCGACCTTACGCTAAGTCTGCTGACCTACGACACCTATCTGCTGCTGGCGGACTATGAGAGCTACCGGCTGGCCCAGGCCCGGGCAAACGACGCCTACAATGACCAGACCCACTGGTCGCGCATGGCGCTGCGCAACATCGCCGGCGCGGGCATCTTCGCCGCCGACCGAGCCGTGCGCGAGTACGCCGACCACATCTGGCATCTCAAGGCCATTCGATGAGCCAGCCCGTTCGCTTTGACCCGCGGGATGGCCGCCACAAGCAGCCCTTCGGCGCTTTGAGCTCCGAGCAGAGCGCCCGGTTTTGCCTGGATGTGGCCCGCAACCAGCGCGCCGTGCAGGCGCTGCTGTGGCTGCGGGAGGATGGCGGCGCGCCCTTCTGCGTACCCATGGAGGCCCAGGAGCCCTCGGGGGAGTGGGATTGCTTCGCGTGCACCGTGTTTGCGTTGCCCGCCGGGCTGTACTGGTACTGGTTCGAGATACAAGGGCTTCGCCCTTTTTTGTTTGGAAGCGACTGCCCCTATCAACTGACCGTGTATGACCGCGGCTATACGACGCCGGATTGGTTCGATGGCGGCGTCGTGTATCACATCTTCGTGGATCGCTTCCACCGCCCGGCGACCGCCGGGAGGGTGAGCCGGGAAGGCCGTCCTTTCAAATTCCACGAGGATTGGCACGAGTCGCCGGACCTGTATCCCACCACGCTCAAGGAGCAAAATTTCGACTTCTTCGGCGGAACCCTGGAGGGCATCGCCGAAAAGCTGGACTATCTGCAGGGTTTGGGCGTCACGACGCTGTACTTAAGCCCGTTCTTCGAATCCTTCTCCAACCACCGCTATGACACCGGCGATTATATGGCGGTGGACCCCATCGCCGGCTCCAACCAGGACTTTGCCGACCTGTGCGCCCAAGCGCGGGAGCGGGGCATGGCCGTGGTGCTGGATGGTGTGTTCAACCACACCGGCAGCGACAGCCGCTACTTCAACGACGCCGGGCGCTATGCAGACGTAGGCGCGGCCCAGAGTCCGGATTCGCCCTACTATGATTGGTACACCTTCCGCCACTGGCCCGACGACTACGAGAGCTGGTGGGGCGTGCCCAGCCTGCCCCAGGTGCGCGAGGACAATCCCGGATACCGCGCCTTCATGCTGGGTCAGGATGGCGTGCTGCGCCACTGGCTGCGGCTGGGCGCGGCGGGATACCGGCTGGATGTGGCCGACGAGCTGCCCGGCGACTTCCTGCAGGCACTGCGCGCCGCTGTGCGCGCCGAGAAGCCCGACGCCGTGCTGGTGGGCGAGGTGTGGGAGGACGCGTCCAACAAGGTCAGCTACGGCTGCCGGCGGCGCTACCTGCTGGGCGAGGAGCTGGACGGCGTGACCAACTACCCGGCCAAGGACGCCATACTGGGCCTGGCGCTGGGCGCCGTGAGCGCTGCGGATTTCGCGTGCCGGCTCATGGCGCTGCACGAAAACTACCCACCGCCGGCCCGGCGGTGCCTGATGAACATACTGGGCACCCACGACACCGCCCGGGTGCGCACGGTGCTGGGCTGCGGGTCGGAGGCCTTCGCGCTGCCCAGGGAGGACAAGGCCCGCTACGCCATGACCGACGAGCAGCGAGCGCTGGCCGACCGGCGGCTGCGCCTGGCCAGCGCCCTGCAATACGCGCTGCCCGGCGCGCCCTGTGTATACTATGGCGACGAGGCCGGCCTGGAGGGCTTCGAGGACCCGCTGAACCGCCGGGGTTACCCGTGGGGCCGAGAAGACGCCGCGCTGCTGGAGTGGTACCGGGCGCTGGGCGCGCTGCGCCGGGAGCACCGCGCGCTCTTTGCCCATGGCGGCATGGATGTGCAGCCCTTCGGCGCGGCGGCGGTGCTCACGCGCCGTCACGGCGGCCAGGCGCTTGCGGTGGCGGCGAACCCATCCGAGGGTGAAGTGGCGTTGCCCGCACCGCCCGGCGCACTGATGCTGGGCGAAGGCGCGGTATCCGAAGGCACGCTGCGCCTGCCGCCGCGATCGGTGGCGATCTTCTATCAGGAGGAATCCCATGGCTGAACTGGAACTGAGGCACGCCCGCCAGGAGGATGCCGACACCGTGTATGAACTGCTGTGCGAACTGGAACAGGGTTTGGCGACCATCGACCGGCAGGCCTTCCAGCGCGTCTATGATCGCAACGTGAGCCGGGAGGACGTGCGCTATCTGCTGGCGTGGCTCGGCGAGACGCCAGTGGGCTTCGGCAGCGCCCATGTGCAGCAACTGCTGCACCACACCGGCCCCATCGCCGAGGTGCAAGAGCTCATCGCGACGCAGGCCGCCCGGGGCGCCGGCGCGGGCAAGGCGCTGCTGCGGGCGCTGGAGAGCTGGGCGGAGCAGCAGGGCTGCCGACAGATTGAGCTGTGCTGCCGGCTGGTGCGCGAGCATTCCAACGAGTTCTATGAGAGACAGGGCTATGCCGCGACCCACTACAAACGCATAAAGGAGCTGTGAGCGATGAAGATGGCGCCGCTGAGGGGAACCGACTGGAAGCTTTCCGCCATCGGCCTGGGCATGGCGGACATTGGCGTGGGCATCGGCGTGCCCCAGGCCGAGCGCATGCTGGACGCCTATCTGGACATGGGCGGCAACCTGCTGGACACCGCCCGCGTGTACTCCGACTGGGTACCCGGCGAGATGGGCCGCGGCGAACGGCTGCTGGGGGAGTGGATCCGCCGCCGGGGCGGCACGCGGGGCTTCTATCTGGCCACCAAGGGCGCCCACCCGCGCCTAAACAGCATGCACACACCGCGCATGAGCCCCGCCGAGATCACGGGCGATGTGGACCTGAGCCTGCGGGCGCTGGGCGTGGAGGCCATCGATTTGTATTATTTGCACCGAGACGATCGGGGCCGGGCCGTGGAGGAGATTCTGGACACGCTGGAAGGCTGCGTGAAGACCGGGAAGATCCGCGCCTATGCGTGCTCCAACTGGCAAGCCGACCGCATGGAGGAGGCCCACGCCTGCGCCGCCCGCCGGGGCTGGCAGGGCTTCGCGGCCAACCAGGTGTTCTGGAGCATGGGCTCCCACAACAGCCGCGGCCTGGCCGACGACACATGCGTGGCCTGCGACCCAGCCCTGCGGCAGGCCTTTGAGCGCACCGGCATCACGGCGGTGGCATACACGTCGCAGGCCAACGGCTTTTTCACGAAGCTGGCTCAGGGCGACCCACGGGCGGCCCAGGGCGGCCGGGCCATCTACGACACCGCCGGCAACCGCCGGGTGTATGAGGCCGCCCGGGCGGTGTGCGAACAAACCGGCCGCACGATGACCGAGGTGGCCTTGAGCTATCTGACGTCCCAGCCACACCCAACGATTGCCGTGGTGGGGTGTAAGAGCGAAGCGCAGCTGCACGAATCCATGGCGGCAGCCCAAAGCGACCTGAGCGCGCAGGCGCTGGCAGCGCTGGAGCGCGCCATATACGCCTAGGCCTTTGTCACAGGACGCTAAAAAACTGCATAAAAACACATTTAGGTGTCCTTGACGGTATTCATATACAAACCTATAATGAAGCCAGTATGCACACGAGGTTACCAATGAGCATTGAGCAGGTTTTAACGGAGTACGCGGTGGATGGCCGCTTCTGCTGTTACGAGAGCCAAAGCGATGAAAGCGTCGTGCGCCTGGTGCAGGAGGGCGACGCCAACGCCTTGGACTATTTGCTGTTTAAATACAAGAACTTCGTACGCAGCAAGGCGCGCTCTTATTTCCTCGTAGGCGCCGATCGGGAAGACATCATTCAGGAAGGCATGATCGGCTTTTTCAAGGCCGTGCGCGATTATCGCGGTGACCGCCAGGCCAGCTTCCACGTGTTCTCCGAGCTGTGCATCACGCGCCAGATCATCACGGCCATCAAGACAGCCACGCGCCAGAAGCACATCCCGCTCAACAGCTACGTGTCGCTCAACAAGCCGGTCTATGACGAAGATTCCGAGCGTACGCTGATCGACGTGATGAGCACCGAAGTCGTGGCCTCGCCCGAGGACCTGCTGCTGGACCGCGAGAAGCACGACTATCTGGAGCAGAAGATGAACGAGACGCTCAGCGACCTGGAGTGGGATGTACTCAACTCCTACTTGCAGGACAAGAGCTATCATGAGATCGCCCACGACCTGCGCCGCCACGTCAAATCCGTGGACAACGCATTGCAGCGGGTCAAGCGCAAGATGGAGAAGTTCCTGGAAGAAGCGAACTGAACGTAAAAACAAACGCCCACATGAGCAGTCGTGTGGGCGTTTGTTTGCTTGTACCAATAAAAAACGGCGCCATTGCGCCGCATCACTCCAGATATAGTAGGAAATAAAACCCTTGATGCCTCACATCAATTGTAAATATACCTTACCATGCAAACGGCAACCTGTCAAGATCTATTGTGAAAATACTCGTATGATGGAGTTAGCCCCGCTTCTGGGGCAGCCAACGTACGCTGCCGGCCAATATCGGGCTTTATATGACGCGCCGCTTTATATATGATGAAACACCGAGTCATCAGCGGTTGAGGAGCGCAAACCTATGATCAGCCTGCAAAACATCCAAAAGACCTACCGTGTAGCAAAGAGGGAGGCCGGGCTTGGCCGCGCCGTAAAGGCGCTTTTTTCGCGGGAGTATGAGATCGTTCCCGCCCTGAACGACATCAGCTTTACGATTCGGGACGGCGAAATGGTCGGCTACATAGGCCCCAACGGCGCCGGAAAAAGCACGACAATCAAGATCATGTGCGGCGTATTGACGCCGGACAGCGGGTCCTGCGTCGTGGAAGGGCGGACGCCCTGGAAGCAGCGCGTCGCCCATGTCCGCGAAATCGGCGTCGTTTTCGGCCAGCGCAGCCAGCTCTGGTGGGATGTGCCCGTTGCCGACAGCTTTGAACTAATCCGCGACATATACAAAGTGGATGCAAAGCTCTACCGGCGAAACCTGGACGAGCTCTCCGCGCTGCTGGATTTGAGCGAGCTGTTGAAAACGCCCGCCCGGAGCCTGAGCCTTGGCCAGCGCATGCGCTGTGAAATCGCGGCTTCATTGCTGCACAGCCCCAAAACGCTGTTTCTGGACGAGCCGACCATCGGCCTGGACGCGGTTTCCAAGATCGCCGTGCGGCAGTTCATCAAGCGGCTGAACGCCGAACGCGGAACCACCGTGATCCTGACAACCCACGACATGCAGGACATCGAGGCGCTGACCGAGCGCATCCTGCTGATCGGCAAAGGCCGGATTCTGCTGGACGGCAGCCTGGCAGAGCTGAAAAGGCGTTCCTCGGAGCGCAAGACGCTGGTTGTGGAATACCGCGGGGACGCGCCGGAGCTATGCGAGGGTATGACGCTTTGCGAAGCAAAGGAAGGGCGGCTGGTCATTGCGCTCACTCCGTCAGTGCTGCCGGTATCGGACGCCATCGCCCGCCTGGCCGCGCATACCGAATTGCTGGACGTCTCCGTTTCCGGCATCACCGCCGAGGAAATGGTCGCCGCGCTGTACAGGGAGTACCGCATATGAGAATGTATCTGTCGGTGTTCCGGATACGCTTCATCAACAACCTGCAATACCGTGCCGTCGTGATCGCACACATCCTTACGAGATTCGCCTGGGGCTTCATGGAGATACTGGCGTTCTCGGCGTTTTACCGCGCCGACCCCGCCACGTTTCCGATGGAATTCTCCCAGACCGTTTCTTACATATGGATGCAGCAAATTCTGTGGATACTGTTCGCCGTCGTGTTTTCGGACGGTGAAATTTCCTCCTCCATAGAGAGCGGCTCCATCGCCTATGAGCTCGTTCGGCCCATGAGTTTGTACGGGCGCTGGTTCGCCCAGTCGGCTGCCAACCGCATATCGTTCACGGCGCTGCACTGCGCGCCCGCATTGCTGATTGCGCTCCTCATGCCGGAGCCCTACCGAATGTCGCTGCCGGCCGACGCGGGGTTGTTCTTCTTGTTTTTGCTGTCGATGGTTCTTGCGCTGTGCGTGGTCGTGGCGTTTGCGATGCTGATGTATGTTACGATGTTCTACACGCTGTCGCACAGGGGCGTCAGAATCATTGTAACCGCCCTGACGACGTTTTTGTCCGGGGGCGTGGTCCCCCTGCCGTTCTTCCCGGCGCCGGTGCTTGCCGTCGTGGAACTGCTCCCGTTCGCGGCCATGCAGAACATGCCGCTGCGGATATACAGCGGGAACATCGCCGGCGCGGATGCTTTAAAGGGTATCGCCTTTCAGGTGTTGTGGCTCGCGGCGCTGTTTCTCCTGGGTCAGCTTGCCATGCGCCGCGCGTTGAAAAAGGTAATTGTGCAGGGAGGCTGATATGAGGCTGTATATGAATTTCCTGGCATTGCATTTGAAGAGTCAGATGCAGTATAAGGTGTCTTTCTTGCTGACCACTCTGGGGCAGTTCCTCACGGCGTTCACGGCTTTCTTCGGTATCTATTTCATGTTCACGCGGTTCCAAGCCATAGAGAACTTCACCTACGAGCAGGCGCTCCTGTGCTTCGCAGTGGTTGTGATGGCGTTTTCATTGGGGGAGATGGTTGGCGGTGGATTCGCGGTCTTCCCGCGGATGCTGGGCAACGGCGAGTTCGACCGCGCACTTGTCCGGCCCAGGAGCGTGCTCCTGCAAGTTCTGGTGCCCAAGATGGATTTCACGCGGCTGGGCCTGTTGGCGCAGGCTGTGCTTGTTTTGTGTTATGCGATTCCCAACAGCGGCGTACAGTGGAACGGCGGCAAAGTGCTCACTCTGTGTCTGATGATATTCAGCGGAAGTGTAATCTTCTTTGGTCTGTTCCTGATCTATGCGGCCTGTTCGTTCTTTACCGTGGATGGCCTGGAATTCTTCCATTTCTTCACCTACGGAGGGCGTCAGTTCGGCCAATACCCGTTCTCGGTGTATGGAAAAAATATATTGATGTTCCTGACATTCGTGGTTCCGCTGGCACTGTTTCAATATTACCCGCTGCTGTACTTGTTGGAGAAAGAGCAAAGTGTGTTCTATATGCTCGCGCCATTGCTGGGGCTGCTGTTCCTGCTGCCCAGCTATGGGCTTTTCCGGTTTGGTCTGAGCCGATACAAATCCACCGGCTCATGAGCGTTTCTTTTACATAGGGAGTATTTCCCTGATTGTCAGGTTCAGTGTGGACGTATCTGTGGCCAGGTCAATGCGCTCGGGGCACAGAACGCCGTCGCGGATGACCTGTATGCACGGGCGCAGCGAATAGAGCTCGTAGTTCTTAATGACGATGCCTGTTACGCCGTTGCTGAGCTTGACACAGGTGCCGATGGGATAGGGGGCCACCTTGCGAATGAAGGCCTTGACGACCCGGGGATCGAACATCGTGTCATAACCGCCCAGGATGTATTCGATGGCGTCGGAAGGCAGCATGGCGCGCCGATAAGGCCGGTCGCTGGTCAGCGCGTCGAACACATCGGCCACGCAGATGATGCGGCCATAGAAGTGGATGTCGTCGCCGCGGGTACCGGTAGGGTAGCCCAGACCGTTGTATTGCTCGTGATGCTGCAGCACCGCCTGCAGCACGTCTTCCTTCATTTTTGCATGGTCTACGAGATATTTGTAGCCGTATTCCGAGTGGCGGCGCACATCAGCCAGCTCTTCGGGCGACAGGCGGTCCACCTTGTTGATGATTTTTTTGTCCACAAATACCTTGCCGATGTCATGCACCAGCGCGCCCAGGGCCAGATCGTTGAGATTGTTGCGGTTTAGGCCCAGCACCGTGCCCATCATGACCGAGAGCACTGCCACATTGACGCTGTGGCTGAAGGTGTAGTCGTCAAAAGTGCGCAGGTCCACGATGTTGACCATGATGCTGCGGTTGTAGAGAATCTCATCCACGATGTCGATGATGACCTTGCTGATCAAATCCAGTTGGGTCTGGGCGCGGTTCTCCTGTCTGCATTCCACGCTGATAAACATGGCCTTGATTTCCTGGCGGGCCTTGTGCTTCAACGAATCGCTGATGACGTCGGCAACCTCCAGATCGCGGGACAGGTTGTCGATGATGTATACGCCCTGAAAGCCCAGCAGCTCGATGCGCTTGATCAGCGGTTCACTCAACTGAACGCCCTTGCGCAGCATGACCTTGTGTCCGTTCATTTCCAGATTGGACGCAAGAATCTGGCCGGGTCGCAGGCAGTTCGTGGGGATGTACCTCATAATGGCGTACCTCGATGCGTAATACCGTTAATATATACCACGACATGATCAGAAAAAACAGACTTTTGTCGCTTGTGGACAGCGTCAGCTAGCAGAATGAGTACATAAATCAGCCGTTTACGCCATGCTTGCCGATTTTTGACTCTGGGGATATACTGGTACATAAATATGCGGCTTGGGAGCCCTGGGCCGGGAGGAGAGGCCATGACCGAATCGCTGGCGATGATCGTGAACCTGATCGACCATTTCGGCTTCGTGAGTGAGGAGTTTTCGCTGGACCTGACCAGCTATCGCTACGACCGGAAGAGCTTTGGCAATCTAAACGCGGTGTTCGAGAACAAGGAATTGCGGCTGTGTTTCACGCTGGAAAAGGGCCAGCTCTATCTGCACGCGGCCTCCAGCGCCCACCCCAACGAGTGGTACAGCCTGCACCGGCTGGTACGCTACCTGGCCCGGCGCGGCGAGACGCTGAGCGCTGACGATCAGAACACGGACTATTGGCGTTATGGACAGGGGTTGGCCAGCCAGTACGCCGTGGCGGCAGCGCAGCTGCGGCGGGTGCTCAGCCCGCTGCTGGGGCTGTTCACAGCCCGGGAGCTGGAGATGACCCGGGCAGAGCTGCGCCCCTTTGCCCGCGCGCTGAACTGACGGCATTGACATATCCAAACCTGCGGCCACATATACATGCACAGAAAACTGCGCCGGGTGGTGAAGAACATGCGTGTATATGTGGTGGGCTTGCAGCGCTGGCACGCGATAGCGGCGGCGGCTGTGGTACTGTTGGCAATCCTGACGGCGGCACTCTGGCCCCGGCCTTCCGCCGGTGAGGGAGGCTACGCCGAGACGTTCTACAGCACGTCGCAGGCGCTGCCGGTAACGGCCACCGCCGATGAGGGCGCGCTGCTGTGCATCATCATCGACGATTTTGGCAGCGGCCGCGACGGCGTGCGCCAGATGATGGACATAGACGCCCACCTGACCTTCGCTGTGCTGCCCTATGGCCCCTTCACGACGCAGGACGCCGAGGCTGCCCACGAGAAGGGTTACGAGGTCATCGTGCACCTGCCCATGGAGCCCATGCACGGCAGCCTTTCGTGGCTTGGGCCCAACGCGATCCTGTGCAGCCAGGACAGTGACAAGATATCGGCGCTTTCGGCCATGGCGCTGCACAACGTGCCCTATGCCGTGGGCGCCAATGTGCACATGGGCAGCAAGGCCAGTGCCGATGGTCGCGTCATGGAGAGCATCCTTAACCAGGTGGCCGCGGCGGACATGTTCTTTGTGGACAGCCGTACCGGCGATAAGAGCGTGATACCGGCCATCGCCCAGCAGCTGGCCGTGCCCTGCCTGGAGCGCAATGTGTTTCTGGATGGGCAGCAGCCCAAGGCTCATGTGCTCAAACAGCTGGCCGTGGCCCGGGACATCGCCCTCAGGCAAGGTTACGCCGTGGCCATCGGCCATGTGGGCATAGAGGGCGGCCGGGTGACCGCCGAGGCCATCGCCGAATCGCTGCCTGGCTGGAAGGAGGACGGCATCCGCGTGGTGTTCGCCTCGGAGATGTTGGGGATGCTGGGCGAGCGCTGAGGTGAATCAGCGGTGGCCGCGCAGCCATACTAAGGGAAAAAGTATGATGCTATGAAATACCTGAAATGGATACTGATCTCTCTTGTAGCGTTGATGCTTCTGGGCTACGGCGGTCTGCGGCTGGTGAGCTCGCGGACCTTCCAATTCTTCGGCGGCCTTACGCACCGGGTACCCATGGAGGAAAAGCGCGTAGCGTTGACCTTTGACGACGGGCCCACGGAGCGGGTGGAATCGCTGCTGGAGTTGCTAGAACAGTTGGACGTCAAGGCAACGTTCTTCCTGGTGGGTTCGGACATCGAGACATCACCGCAATTGGCCGCAGCGATCGTGCAGGCCGGCCACCAGGTGGGCAGCCACTCCTGGAGCCACAGGCGCATGGTGCTGGTTACGCCGGGCTTTGTGCGCGAGGAGCTGAGCAAGACCGACGCCGCCATCTGCGCCGCGGGCTACACCAGGGACATAGCCTTCCGGCCGCCTTACGGCAAGAAATTCTTGGCGCTGCCTTGGGTGCTCAGGCAGCAGGGTAAGAAGACCATCACCTGGGACATAGAACCGGAGACCGACAAGGCCACGGCCCAATCCTCCGAGCGCATCGCCCAGGCGGTGCTGAGCGAGGCTCGACCCGGCTCCATCGTCCTGTTGCACCCGATGTATTCCGACAAGGCTCTGGAGGCACTGCCGGCCATCGTGGAGGGCCTGCGCGCCCAGGGCTATGAATTCATGACGGTCGATGGCCTGATGGCTTCGGCAGACGCACAAAAGAGTGGAGAATGACTGAAGCACCAAACCCAATCTCGTTCGAGCTGATCCGCGCCAAACGCCGCTCGCTGTCCATCGCCGTGACGGCGCAGGGCAGCGTGGTCGTGCGTGCGCCCATGCGCATGAGCCGGCGAGACATCGACACGCTGGTACAGGGCAAGCGGCCGTGGATCGAGGAAAAGCAGGCCGAAGCCGCGCGCCGCGCGGCGCTGCACCCCCAGCAAGAGGCCGCCGCAGGAGAAGAGCTGCTCTACCTGGGCCAACCGCTGCTGCTGGTGTTCAGCGACGCCGTTCGCCGGCCGGAACTGCTGGAGCACACGCTGGCGCTGCCCCGCGCCTGGCAGGCCCAGGCCGACGCGGCGGTGCGCGCGTGGTACCGGCGGGCGGCGCTGGCACATCTTCGGGAGCGTGTGGCCCACTTCTCCCGGTTTTATGGCATCCCTTATACCTCGGTGGGCGTCACGTCGGCGCGCCGCCGTTGGGGCTCCTGCAGTGCCGGTGGGCGGCTCAACTTCGCGTGGAGGCTGATCCTGTGCCCGCCGGACGTCGTGGATTATGTCGTCGTGCATGAGCTGTGCCATGTGCGCGAGCTCAACCATTCGGCGGCCTTCTGGGCGCACGTGGAGGCCATTTTGCCCGACTATCGGCGCCGGCTGGCGTGGCTCAAGGAGCACAACGGCATACTGAACCTTTTCTGATACACTTCTAAAGACAACGAAGCATTGACAATATAGCGTTCGTGGCATATACTGGAAGCAGTGAACGCTGCCGTGGTGGGTGGCGGGGTAGGAGTGTGTCATGGTGAGGTTCTGCAAGGTTCTTGCCGTCATCGTCTATGTGCTGGGCTTCATCGTGGGCATTACGAGCTGCAGGGCCACGGTGTACGAGTCGGGCACTTTGCTGGGTATGCTCACCGCGCTGTTCTGTTGGCTGCTGGCGTTTGTGGGTGGATCGGTGTTCATGGTTCTGGCCCATGTGTTGGAACGCGTAAGTGCTCTGGAAACCTCCCATGGCGACAGCCTCAACGCCGTGCAAGAGCTGGACGACCAGTTGAAGGCCGTGCGGCGGTCGGTGGGGGGCGAATCGGAGCCCGCGTTGCAGCCGCCGCCGGTGGCCAAGCGCATCGCCCAGCGGCCGGACACCTGGACGTGTAAAAAGTGCCACGCTGTGAACCAGCGCACGGACCTGACCTGCCGCGATTGCGGCGCTTATCGCTGATCCAGGGAAAATTCCTTGCGCACTGCTTGCCAACCAGATTACTGGGTAATATAATAGAGCAACAAACAATCGCCGAGGATAAAGTAGAGTACCCTTTGTGCAGCCATCAGAGAAGCGGGGTCGCCGGCTGAAAGCCCTGCCAGGCAAACAAATGGGGAAGTGCGCTTTGGAGGCTGCCGCCGGAAGGGCCTGTCGGGTCTTTTATGGCGGACGGTGCCGCACCGTTAACAGCGGGCCAAAGGTTCGGCATTTAACCGGACGATGTGGAGTGGAACCGCGAAGCTGGCCTTCGCCTCTATGAGGGGCGGAGGCTTTTTGATTGGAAATGGAGGAGCCTCAATGAAGCTGTTCAACACGATGACGCGAAAGAAAGAGGACTTTGTGCCGCTGCACGAGGGCAAGGTCGGCATGTATGTGTGCGGGCCCACGGTGTACAACTACATCCATGTGGGCAACGCCCGGCCCATTCTGGTGTTCGACGTGCTGCACCGGTATCTCAAGCACCTGGGATACGACGTCAACTTCGTTTCCAACATCACCGACATCGACGACAAGCTGATCAACCGCGCCAAGCTGGAGAACACGACGGTGGAGGCGCTGGCCACACAGTATGGGGCTGCTTACTTTGAGGATCTGGCCCGCCTGGGGGCGCTGCCCCCCACCCATACGCCCAAGGCCACCGACCACATCGAGGACATGCTGCAGATCATCGGCGCGCTGGTGGGCAAGGGCCTGGCCTATGCGCCGGGCAATGGCGACGTGTACTTCGACACCCAGGCGCTGCACGGCTATGGTAAGCTCTCCGGGCAGGACATGGAGGAGCTGGAAG
Source organism: Bacillota bacterium (assembly GCA_023410875.1). GTDB lineage: Bacteria > Bacillota > Clostridia > Christensenellales > UMGS416 > JAEYRA01. The sequence continues at coordinate 53,118 of JAEYPH010000122.1, forward strand.
CCGGCGCCCGCGTGGAGGTGGACGAAATCAAGCGCCACCCGATGGACTTCGCGCTGTGGAAGGGATACAAACCCGGCGAGCCCTTCTGGGAATCGCCGTGGGGCCGCGGCCGCCCCGGCTGGCACATCGAGTGCTCGGCTATGGTCATGAAATACCTGGGCGAGACCGCCGACATCCACGCTGGCGGAGTGGATTTGATCTTCCCTCACCACGAGAACGAGATCGCCCAGAGCGAGGGCGTCACGGGCAAGCCCTTTGCCAACTACTGGCTGCACAACGGCCACCTGAACATCGACAACCAGAAGATGAGCAAGTCCTCGGGCAATTTCTTCACACTGCGGGATATCCTGGCCAAGTTCGACGCCGAGGTGCTGCGGCTGTTTATGCTGGGCGCCCACTACCGCAGCCCGCTGAACTTCACCTTCGAGCTCATGCAGAACACCGAGAGCGCGTTGGCCCGGCTCTACACCGCCAGAGACAACCTGACCCATTTGCTTGGTGGAGCGACCGAGGGCGAAGCCGCGCCCGATGAGGCGGCGCGGCAGGCGCTCAGTGACTTCACTGCGGCGCTGGATGACGACCTGAACACCGCCGACGCCATCGGCGTGTTGTTCGAGTATGTGAAGGGCCTCAACACCCGCTACATCACCGAGGGGGCTCAAGCACAGCCCGCCGAGGTTCGCGGGGCCCTGCAGACGCTGCTGGCCATGAGCGGAATCCTGGGTCTGCTGCAAAAGAAGGCTGAGGGCATCCCGGCGGACGTGCAGAAGCTTGTGGACGAACGCGCCGCCGCACGAAAGAACCGCGACTGGGCCGCAAGCGACCGCCTGCGCGATGAGATCAAAGCTCTTGGATATCTCGTGGAGGACAGCAAGGAAGGGCAGAAAGTAAGGGTTTTATAAGGTTGACGTGTGGCCTACAGTGCGAACCGACCGACGATTGATTCGGCGGGAGGAAACGATACTGGGATCAGTCACGGCAACAAAACCGCCCGCAGGCGATCCAACGCAATCAAAAAATATGTATGAGGATGATAGATAAGATATCGTTCGGCGACCGTCATCGGCGGACGATAACCGTCACCCTTGACAAGGCATCTGAATCGCCGAGGCGCAACAGCGCCGAAGGCGAAAAAAAGCCCGGAGGTTCGAGAATTCGACCGTCCGGGCTTTCAGTTTGCGTAGTCTCGGTGTTCCTGGGCCTGGGCCGGCTTGATGCCGGTGAACCGCAGCTGGCGCTCATAGGCGTCTCCATCGGCGCCTACACGCTTCTTTAGGATGACCCTGCGCTCCTGCCGGTTGCAGTGGATGCATTCGCTGTGGTTGACCACGGTGAACAACTCCCCGCCGAACAGCAGGCCCCGCCGGTCATAGGTGCGCCCCGTGGACTGGTAGACATGGTTGCAGCGTTCCATTTGCTTCACCTCCTTTCCTTTCCAGCTATAGTATGCCACAAATGGGTTAAGAACCATTGAATCCAATGTTAATTCCATGTTAAATTGCGTTTTTAGCGCTGAAAAAAGCGCCATATATGGTGGTTTTCTTTGCTGCAAATTGACAAATGAGGCTTCTGTGCGGTAGTATGGACTGGTAAAAAACAGTTCCTACAGGCGAACAAAAGTACTGCTTATGAAGGCTCTTATGTGGTGCACAGCACAGTGCCGACCGACGATTCATTCGGCGGGAGGAAACGAAAAATAGGTGCAAGGGCGGTATAAAGCCCGCCAGCAGGCGAGTCGTCGCTTTGTAAATAGGTAGATGGATAAGGCAGAGAGGTCGCCCGGCGACAGCTATCGGCGGGCGACAAAACGGCAAAACTGGCGAGTCGCCTTAATCGCCGACGGCGTAACAACACCGACGGCGAAAGGAGCAGATATGCGAATCATTGGCATCGACCCTGGGCTGGCGATCGTGGGCTATGGCATCATCGATGAGGACCGCGGCCGGCTCAAGCTCGTGGACTATGGCACGGTGACGACGCCGGCGGGCATGGCCATGCCCCGGCGGCTGTCCATCGTGCACGACGGCGTGGCCCACATCGTAAAGACCTACCAGCCCGACGCCATAGCCTTCGAAGAATTGTTCTTCGCCAACAACGTGACCACGGCCATCGCCGTGGGGCAGGCCCGGGGTGTCGCGATCATCGCCGCGCGTAACTCGTTTTCCGGCGAAATCTACGAATACACGCCCATGCAGGTCAAGCAGGGCATCACCGGCTACGGCAAGGCCGACAAGGCTCAGGTGCAGCAGATGGTGCGGTTGATCTTGAACCTGGACCACATCCCCAGGCCCGACGATGCCGCCGATGCGCTGGCCATCGCGATCTGCCAGGCCAACGCTCACAAGCTCAGTCAACCGTTCATCATGAAATAGTCTCTGCTGTATAAAGTGTATAGTTCGTGAAAGAGAGTATGTGTTTCGCGCCTTCGGGCACGATGCTCGTCGCCGAAGGCGACGACAGGCAATGCGCAAGCGCATTGCCTGCGAGACCAAAGGGCTTTCCTATCGCCCAGGATGCATGGTCGAGCAGGAGCCGCCGGCTCCGGCCAGACCTTTGGAAACCTTCGGACCCATTCTCTTCATGGGGTATGCTAGTATATGACATGATGGTTCCTGCGAAAGGAGTTTTATGTACGCATTTATTAAAGGGAAACTGGAATACAAGGACAGAGACTTCGCCGTCATAGAGGCCGGCGGCGTGGGCTATGAGATCTACGCCAGCACCCGCACGCTGGGCGACCTGCCTGCCGCCGGCGAGCAGGCGCGGCTTTTTACCTATCTTTATGTGCGCGAGGACGCCATGGCGCTCTTCGGCTTCGGCAGCCGGGAGGAGAAGGCCATGTTCCTGCGGCTGCTGGGCGTAACCGGTGTGGGACCCAAGTTGGCCATGGCGATATTGGGCGGCATGACCGTGGGCGAGCTGGCCGTGGCGCTGGTCACCCGGGACGCCCGGGCCATCAGCCGCATCCCCGGCGTGGGCAAGAAGACCGCCGAACGGATGATACTGGAGCTGCGCGAGGGCGTGGCCCAGGAGGAGCTGGCCGCCGGGGCCGGCGGCGGCGCTGCGATGCCCGCCGGCGGCGGGGCCACCCAGGAGGCCATCTCCGGCCTCATGGCGCTGGGCTTTTCGTCGGTGGAGGCCACCCGGGCGGTGGGCGCCGCCGGCGACGTGGGCAGCGCCGAGGACATCATACTTCGCGCCCTCAAGGCGCTGGACAGGCGGTGATCGGAGATGGCTGAGGAGCTCAACCGGCACATTACCAGCTACAAGCGCGAGGAGGACACCGAGGAATTCACGCTGCGTCCGCGGTCCATGGACGAATACATCGGCCAGACCAAGGTAAAAGGCCAGCTGGAGATCTTCATAGAGGCCGCGCGCCAGCGCGGCGAGGCGCTGGACCACGTGCTGCTCTATGGTCCGCCGGGTCTGGGCAAAACCACGCTGGCCAACATCATCGCCACCGAGATGGGCGTGCAGATTCGCATCACGTCCGGCCCGGCCATCGAGCGCCCCGGCGATCTGGCCGCCATCATCACCGGCCTCAACCGGGGCGACGTGCTGTTCATCGACGAAATTCACCGGCTCAACAGCGCCGTGGCCGAGGTGCTCTACCCGGCCATGGAGGATTACAAGCTGGACATCATCATAGGCAAGGGGCCCGGCGCTCGCTCGCTGCGCATGAACCTGGAGCGCTTCACGCTGGTGGGGGCCACGACCCGCGCCGGCATGCTCACGAGCCCGCTGCTGGACCGCTTTGGCGTGGTCAGCCGCCTGGAGCTCTACGGCGTGGAGGAACTGAAGACCATCGTGCGCCGCTCTGCCGGTATCCTGGGCGCGCCCATCGACGAGCTTGGAGCCCAGGAGATCGCCGGCCGCTCCCGGGGCACGCCCCGCATCGCCAACCGCCTGCTGCGCCGCGTGCGTGACTTTGCCCAGATCAAGGCCGACGGCGTGATCACCTCCGACGTAGCCAACGCCGGATTGGATCTGTTGGAAGTGGACAAGCTGGGCCTGGACCACGTGGACCGGCGCATTCTTGAGGCCATCATCGAAAAGTTCAGCGGCGGCCCCGTGGGGCTGGACACGCTGGCTGCCGCCACCGGCGAGGAGGCCGTGACCATCGAGGACGTCTACGAGCCCTTCCTGATGCAACTGGGCTTCCTGAACCGTACGCCCAGGGGCCGCGTGGTGACCGCCCGCGCCTACCAGCACATGGGCAGGCCCGTGCCCGCACGCCTCATGGACGGCGAGATTCTGCAGAGCTTCCTGGGGGATTTGTCGTGAGGACCAGCGATTTCGATTACCATCTGCCCGAGGAGCTCATCGCACAGACGCCGCTGGCCCAACGGGACTTAAGCAGCCTGCTGGTCTACGATCGGGCCTCGGGTTCCGTGGGCCACCGGGTGTTTCGCGACGTCGTGGAATATCTGAACCCCGGCGACGTGCTGGTCGTCAACGACACCCGGGTGATCCCGGCGCGCATCGTGGGCACACGGCCGGAAACCGGCGGCAAGATGGAATTCCTGCTGCTGCGCCGGCTGCAGGGCGACGATTGGGAGGCGCTGGCCAAGCCCGCCCGGCGGGCGAGGCCCGGCGCCGTTTTTGAGTTTGGCGATGGCCGCCTGCGGGCCGAAGTGTTGGCCGAAGGGGAAGAGGGCATGCGCAGTATCCGCCTGCGCTACGAGGGCGTGTTCGAGGAGGCACTGGACGCCGTGGGCGCCATGCCGCTGCCGCCGTACATCCACGAGCGCCTGAGGGACCCAGAGCGTTACCAGACCGTATACGCCCGGGAGCGCGGCAGTGCCGCCGCGCCCACCGCGGGGCTGCACTTCACACCGGAGCTGCTGGCACAACTGGAGGAGAAGGGCGTCCATAAAACGTCCGTGCTGCTGCACGTGGGCCTGGGCACCTTCCGCCCGGTGGCGGCGGAGGATCTGAGCGATCATAAAATGCACTCGGAGTATTACGAGATCACGCCGGAGGCTGCGGCACGCATCAACGCCGCCCGCGCGTCTGGCCACCGCATCGTGGCCGTGGGCACCACGTCCGCCCGCACGCTGGAAACAGCAGCAGGCCCCGATGGCGTCGTGCGGCCGGGCAGCGGCTGGACGGACATCTTCATCACGCCCGGTTACCGCTTCAAGGCGGTGGATGCGTTGATTACGAACTTCCATCTGCCGCGCTCCACGCTGCTGATGATGATCAGCGCCTTCGCCGGAGACCGCGAGGCCATGCTGGGCGTCTACGAGACGGCGGTGCGGGAGCGATACCGCTTCTTCAGCTTCGGCGACGCGATGCTGATCCTGTGAACCGCGCCGGTGGGGCGTCACAGCAGGTTCATGCTGAACATCCATAGGCAGAACAGCGCGCCGGCCAGATTCCACGCCACGGGTATGGGGGCAGGGCGCACGCCCTTTGCCCATCGGTACGCCGTGTGCAGCATGCCCGCGGCGGTGGCGGTGGCAATCAGCCAGCCGCACAGCGCCAGCGGCAGTGCCCAGGACAGCAGGGAGTACGCGGTGATGCCATGGATCATCAGCATGCACAGGGCTGCAAAGGCTAGCAGCTGAGCCAGTGCGCCGACTAACACGACTGCGCTGTGTCGCGCCTCCTTGCACCTGCGCGCCCTCAGGAATACTTCGCGCACCAGACAGGCAATGGCCAGAACCACAAACAGCAGCGCCGGCAGCGCCTGCAAGCTGCTGTGCTGCCACCAGGGTATTCTGGAAAAGGTCACGGCGGATTCGGTGGCGAGCATGACCGTGCCGTTCTTGTGCACAAAGCGCACCACGCCGATGGGGGAGGCATACTTGTCCCCAGCGATGCCGGCCATGGGCTGGCCGTTCATCGCAAAGCCCTCGTCCGGCGAGCCTTCCACGCTCAGTATTTTTCCGGGAATCAGGTAGCGCAGGATCCTCTCCGGCGTGCGCAGGCTGGACCAGTTGTTGGCATAGCAGCCGCTGATATCCGTGGCTCCCTGACCTGCATCGGCCTTCGATGATGCCCCGTACAGCAGATCGGTGGCCGCGCCCATCACCGCGTTGATATCGTCCTCGGGTACATAGGTGTTAAAGGACAAAAAGACGCCGGTTCCCGCCTGGGGGTACAGCGCGATGCGGCTGTAGAAGTGCAGCGTTTCCCCCTTTTTGTCGTAGTAGAAGTTACTGTTTCGTTCCTTTCGATTCCATGTGTAGCCCACGCCGGCCATATCGCTGGCCATGGAGAAGTGCCGGGCGAACAGCGCTTCTTTGGATGCGGCGGACAAAACGCGCGGATCATTTCCGTCCAGAAGCCACGCGATGTAGCCGGCCATATCCTCAGCGGTGGACACGGCGGAGCCTTCGGGGTACAGGTTCATGTAGGGTTCCCGCGTTTCGCGGCCGTCGGGCAGGTATGCTTTGGAGACGTAGGCGATGTCGTGCATGTGTTCAAAGGTCGTGTGCGCCATCTCCAGCGGCACAAAGATGCTTTCGCGGCAGAAGGCGGCAAAATCCTGCCCGGCGATGCGCTGCACCACGTAGGCGGCCAGGGCGATGCCGTAATTGGAGTAGGAGGCAACCTCTCCGGGCAGGAAAACCTGTGCCGGCTGGTACTTGCGTACGCTCAGGGCAAGGGGCTCGGTGTCGCTCACGTTGGACACGGCTATGCCCGTTACCCTGTCTTCGAAGCCCGCCGTATGGGTGAGCAGCTGGCCCATGGTCACTGGGTGGTCCAGGGCAGGAAAGTCCGCCTCCAGGTAGGCGGCGATGTCGCGGTCCATGTCCAGCCTGTCCTGTTGGGCCAGCAGCTGCGCCGCCACTGCCACAAAGGTTTTGGATATAGAGCCGATGCGGAAGGCCGTTTTCTGCGCGTCGGCGGCGATGCCGCTGATCTCGTCGGCCATGCCGTATCCGGCGCACAGCACGACGCTGCCATCCCGGACGACCGACAGCACGGCGCCCTTGGCCCGGCCTTCGCGCACCAGGGCATCCACAGCATCGCCCAGGGCTTGGTTCACAACCTCGGCTGCGGGCCTCTGATCCTCGTTCACCGCGCCTTGGGTACCCTGCGCCAGGGCGGGTGCGCCAGCCGCTGGGATCAGCAGCAGAACCAGCAGAGCGCACAAAGCTTTTCTCATGACAATGACCTCCAAATTGTTTGTGAGGCCATTGTATCGGGCCAACCTGAAACGTGGCTGGTGGGTACCTTAAACCCAGCTTAATTCCCCAGGCTCTTCGGCGCTGCACAAAGCGGATGCGCGGTATGGATTTTAGGTGGAGCTCAGCACCGAATCCGCCACCGCATCGGCCAGCGCCAGCAGTTCCCCCGTTTGTGCGGGCTTCAGCGAGGAGCGGATGGCCAGTGGCGGTGCGATCAGTTCCATGCCCTTCATTTCGGCCAGCATCTTGGACATCACCGTGTGGGCAGTCGGCGCCCAGGAGCCGTTGCCGACCAGGGCGACCTTGCGGTTTTGCAGGTTCAGCGCCGCCATGTCCCGTAGCAGTGCCTCCATGCCGAAATACAAACCCATGTTGTAGGTGGGGGACGCCAGCACCAGATGGCTGTATTGGAACGCGTCGGCTATGATGTAGGACGCGTGGGTCTTGGATACGTCGTACACGCGCATGTCCCGAATGCCCCTTTCGGCCAAACGGTTTGCGATGACCCCCACAGCATTTTCCGTGTTGCCGTACATTGACGCGTAGGCCAGCATGACGCCGTTCTTTTCCGGCGCGTACCGGCTCCACAGATCGTACTTGGATAGGAAATAATCCAGGTTCTTGCGCCACACCGGGCCGTGGAGCGGGCACAGCATCCGTATCTCCACGCCCGACACCTTTTTGAGCGCCGCCTGCACCTGCGGGCCGTATTTGCCCACGATGTTGGCGTAATAGCGGCGGGACTCGTCCAGGAAAAGGTTCTCAAATTCCACCTCATCGCTGAACAGATTGCCGGGCAGCGCGCCGAAGGCTCCAAAGGCGTCGGCGGTAAAGAGGATTTTCTCCTGCTCCTCATAGGTGAACATGACCTCCGGCCAGTGCACCATGGGCGCGAAATAGAAACGCAGCACGTGGGAGCCCAAGTCCAGCACGTCCGTTTCGCGCACCTCATGGGTCCGGGCATCAAAGCTGAATTCATAGAACTGCCGGATCATCTGGAAGGTCTTCTGGTTGCCCACGATCTTCATATCCGGATACCGCCGGGCAAGCTCCTCGATGTTGGCGCAGTGGTCCGGCTCCATGTGGTTTACAACGAGATAGTCGATGGCCCTGCCGCCCAGCACATGCTCGAGGTTTTCGAGAAACTGCCGGGTGATCGAGGAATCCACCGTATCGATCAGCGCGACCTTCTCGTCCAGAATCAGATAGGAGTTGTAAGCAACGCCGTTGGGCAGCGGAAACATGTTCTCGAACAGCGCGATCCTGCGGTCGTTCCCGCCCACCCAATATATTTGAGGTGCGATTTCCCTGGTAATATACATGATCAGTCACATCCTTCGTGGGCCTTGGCCATAAAGTTAGCTATAACTAACTTTAACTCATTATATCAACTGTGTGCGGCACATGCAAGGTGAACACGAATTGACTTTCTCAGAGAAAGAACTTATCCTTTTGTGGAAGCGATACGCGGGGAAAAGGCTGTGCGTATCGCTTTTCGGCTAACGTTCGTACGCCCTGCGTGGTGGATGTTCGGACCTGTGACGGAGGAGAAGGGAAGATGACTTTGCGAAAGAGAAAAGCGCTCGTCTGTTTTGCCATCGTTGCAAGCCTTGTGTGGACGCTTGCCGCCTGCACCGTTGTAACCTCACTTCCCCTTCCGTCGGAGGCAGGTCCATCGGTGGCGGCATCGCCCCACCCCAGCCCGTCGGGAGAAGCCGGGCCGCCCCGCCCGGAGCCGGCCCCGGCACAGGAAGTCTTGTATGCCTACATCTCCGCGCTGAACACCGGAGATTATGAGGCGATGCACGCCATGATCCACACGGGCAACGGCATGTCCAAAGAGGACTTCATCGCCCGCAACAAAAGCATTTATGAGGGCGTGGAAGCCGAGAATGTCAGCATCAGGATCACCGAGGAGAAGGAGGGCCTTGTCAGCTTCCAGATGACCATGGACACTGTGGCCGGACGGATCGTCTTTGCCAATCAGGCCCAGTTCGGGCTGTATGACGGCGCATATAAGCTGGAGTGGAGCTCCGCCATGATCTTCCCGACGCTGGGTGATACGGACAAGGTGCGCGTCGCCACGCTGAAGGCGGAGCGCGGAAGCATACTGGACAGAAACGGCAGGCTGCTGGTCGGCAAGGACAGGGTGTATTCCATCGGCTTCGTTCCCGGCAAGATCGACCCGCTGACCCGCGAGGAGGACATCGCCAGGGTCGCGGAAATACTGGGCATAACCGTGAAGGAGATCAACGCCAGGCTGTCGGAAAAATGGGTGCGGGACAACCTGTTCGTGCCGCTCAAGAGCATCTCCTACACCGACACGGGCACACTGGATGAGCTTCTGGAGATCAAGGGCATCGACTATGCCACCGTCAAGGACCGGGTGTACAAGCTGGGCGAGAAGGCGGCGCACCTGACCGGCTACATCGCCAACATCAGCAAGGAGCAGCTGGACGCGCGGCCAGACCAGGGGTATGACGCCAACAGCAAGATTGGGAAGGTCGGGCTGGAAAGCCTTTGGGAGGAACGCCTGCGCGGCGTGAACGGCAGCAAAATAACCATCGTGGGCAAGGACAACAAGGAAAAGCAGACGCTGGCGGAGCGCCCTGCGCAAAACGGCGAGGACATCACGCTGACGATCGACTCGGGGCTGCAGACGGACCTCTATAACCGGATGAAGAAGGACAAGGGCGTCGCGGTGGTCATGGACCCAAAGACCGGGGAGATTCTGGCTCTGGTCAGCACGCCATCCTATGACCCCAACGATTTCATACTGGGGATGTCCGATGAAAAATGGGCGCAATACAACGACGGGCAGACGCGACCCATGGTCAACCGTTTCAAGGCGTCGTTTGCCCCCGGCTCCTCCATCAAGCCCATCACCGCTGCCATAGGCTTGAGCGCCGGCGCTTTTGAGGCCGACGAGGACTTTGGGTCCAGCGGGCTGTCATGGCAGAAGAGCTCCGAGTGGGGCAGCTACAAGGTGACCACGCTGCAACAGTATGAAGGTGCGGCCAATGTCCGCAATGCCCTCGTCTACTCCGACAACATCTACTTCGCCAAGGCAGCGCTTAAGACTGGCGCAGGCGCTTTCGCTGACGGGCTCAAAGCGGTCGGCTTCGGCGAGGAGGTTCCCTTCGAGTTCGGGCTGAGCAAGTCCGCCTTCGGCACGAAGTTGGCGTTCAAGGGCGAGATCGACTTGGCCGACAGCGGATACGGGCAGGGGAAGGTGCTGATCAACCCCGTACACATGGCGGCCATCTATACAGCCTTCGCAAATCAGGGTACAATGATGGCTCCCCGTTTGGAGAAAAAGGCCGAGGCGAAGGTATGGAAGGAAAACGTCTTTCCCGATGAGGTGATCCGAACGGTGCGCGACGCGATGGTACAGGTCGTGGAAAACCCCAACGGCACAGGGCATTCCGCCTTGGTGGAGGGGATCAGGCTGGCCGGCAAAACCGGCACGGCGGAGATCAAAACATCCAAGCAGGACACCGGCGGAACGGAGCTGGGCTGGTTTGTGGCCTATCCGGCGGAAGACGGCCAGGATGTGCCGTATCTGGCCCTGGCGATGGTGGAGGACGTGAAGGGCAGGGGAGGCAGCCACTACGTGATCCCGATCGTGCGTTCCGTGTTTGCTGCGGACCAACCGTGAAACAATAAGCATACCGAAAGGTTCTTGTATGAAATATGAGTTGTTGAAAAAATCCGGCCGAGCGCGCCTGGGCCGGCTCACGCTGGCCCACGGCGTCGTAGAGACACCGGTCTTTATGCCAGTGGGCACCCAGGCCACGGTGAAGGCCATGGCTCCGGAGGAACTGGAACAAATTGGTTCTCAGATCATACTGTCCAACACCTATCATCTCTACCTGCGCCCCGGCCACGACATCGTGCGCGAGGCCGGCGGGCTGCACCGCTTCATGAATTGGAATCGCCCGATTCTGACCGACAGCGGCGGCTTTCAGGTGTTTTCGCTGCAGGGTATGCGTAAAATTGACGAAGGCGGTGTGGTGTTCCAGAGCCACATCGACGGCTCTCGGCACTATTTTTCGCCGGAGAAGGTTATGGAAATAGAGCAGGTGCTGGGAGCGGACATCGCCATGGCCTTTGACGAGTGCGCGCCCTGGCCCAGCGAGAAGAAGTATGTGGACCAGGCGCTCAACCGCACGACCCGCTGGGCCCGCCGCTGCAAGGAGGCCCACCGCAGAGCGGACCAGGCGCTGTTCGGCATCGTGCAGGGGGGCACCTTTGCCGACCTGCGGCAGCGTTCAGCTCTGGAACTGATGGAGATCGACTTCCCCGGCTACGGCATCGGCGGCTTGAGCGTGGGCGAACCCAAGGAGCAGATGTACGCGATGCTGGACGTGCTGGACCCGCTGCTGCCGGCGGACCGCCCCCGGTATCTGATGGGCGTGGGCAGCCCGGACTGCCTGATCGAGGGGGCGCTGCGCGGCGTGGACATGTTCGATTGCGTGCTGCCCACCCGCACCGCCCGCATGGGCACGCTGTTCACCAGCCAGGGCAAGCTCAACATCCGCAACGCCTGCCATGAGCGGGACTTCTCCCCGGTGGACCCGGCGTGCTCCTGCCCGCTGTGCCGGCAGTACAGCCGCGCCTATCTGCGGCATCTTTTCAAGGCCGGGGAGATCCTGGGCGCACGGCTGGCCACATGGCACAATCTGCAGTTCCTGACCGATCTCATGGCCCGGGTACGCTCGGCCATCGCCGAGGATTCACTGCTTCAGCTGCGGGAGGAGTTCTTCCGCGCCTATGGCTACGGCGAGGGGCATCCGCTGTGACGGGGAATATGAACGAACTGTGAAGAATATAAGCCACAAAAATGGCTTGAACGCTGGACAGACCTATTTGCCAGGCAACCCGCTGGCAACCTCGGACGAAAACGCGCTGCGGATGGCATCTTGATCCTCTCCGCCAAGCTGCTTTTCAATGTGGACGTAGGTCTTCATCATGATCGTTACCGTCTCGCCTAAAACCTTCGCCGCCTGCTTCGGCTTGACGCCGGCAGCATACAGCTTCGTGGCGTAATTGTGCCTGAACTGATGATAGACAAGTGCAGAAAGGCCGGTCGTGTCACGCAGCCTGCACAACATGTACCGTATGTGGTTCTGGTCCAGGCGTGCGCCGCCCGCGCCCTGAATGATGAACGCGCTCCTGTGGCCGCGTAGAGGCCGCAGGATGGCCGCCAGCTCATCCGGCATAGGAATGGCCCTGCGGCTGTTCTCCGTCTTTAAAGCACGGTCTACGACGTATCCGGCATCTGTCCAGTGGACCTGCTGATCAACCATGATCTTCTTGGCGCCAAAATCAACGTGCTTCCACTGGAGCGCAAAGGCTTCGCCGCGGCGCATGCCTGTGTAATATAGCAGCGGCATGATTGCGCAATCCGGATCGCGGAAGTGCCTTGTGATGGCCTTTTCTTCGTCGGCAGTAAAAGCAAATCGCTTCTCCGGATCGTCCTTTTTTCGCTTCGCCGCCTTCGCTGGGTTGCGCGTCAGAATGCCGTCAATATCCGCTGCCGCAAAGATGGATCGGAGCAGGAACACGGCCTTGTTTCTCGTGCCCGCAGATTTTCCGGCGGTCTTTGCTAGGCATGATTGAATGTCTGACGGGCGCACGGCGGCGATTTTTTTATCGCCGATCATGGGCAGGATGTAGCCGTCAGCCATGTACGTGTAATTGAGCCATGTTGAATACCGAACGTCCGCTCGCTTGACCGCCAGCCACTTCTCCACGTAGTCGCGGACGAGCGTATCCCCGCCGTCCCCTGGCCCTGTAGGCCCGTACTTCTCCACCAGCGGCTGCAGCGCCTTGGACGCGGCGGAATCGGCCCTGGGGCCCTTGCCGGCGCTCCAGTGCCATTTCCCGTCCTCGCCCTTGAATTTGCGCCTGCGGCGCTTATCAACCTTGTCTGCCAGGTCCTTACGGCGCGTGTCTCGTTTTCCCTGTTCGTCTTTCGCGTTTGGCATTGGCGGTTCTCCTTTGTAAAAGAGGGGCGCACCATGCGCCCCTCTGGTCGTGCGGCGACATGTTTATTTGAGTGCGGCAAATTCCTTTACGACCTTCCCCGTGTCGGTGAATGCAAAGTTTTCCTCTACCTCTACAGACAAAGGCTTCGTCTTGTCGATGGAGTAAGCAACCTGCAACTCCTGTGTGGTTCCCGGTTTGATCTTGCTCAACTGAGCGTTGGTATCCACCTTGGATTTTGGGCCGAGTATTGCAAGTTGGCACTCGATGCCGTCCTGGTAAACCTTCGCCCCGAGCGCGATCATGAAAGCGGCCGCGTCGTCGCCGTTGTTCGTCCATTTGTAGGTGATCACGACCGCATCCTTTTTGTCGTATGTCGTGTCGAGCGCGGCGCTCACAATCTCGACATCATGCGGGCCTACCTTGCCCTTGCCATCCTGCACGGCGGGCGGCGTGGCGGTCTCGATGGCAGGCTCCGGCGTCGGCTCTTCGGTTGGGGCGACGGTCGCTGGTTCTGGTGCAGCCGTTGCGGGCTCCGGCGATGCAGTCGTTTGGTTTTCGGCGGGTGCGGCATGGCTGTTCGTGGCTGGGGCAGAGCACCCGGCGATGGCCAGCACAAGGATGATGGCAAGGGCGACGAATCTTTTCATGGTAGCCTCCTCCTATTTGCCTTTTGGCATTTTCTCAATCATATCCAATTAACATTGTCGTTTCATAACTTCTTTTGTCGAATTTCGTCGTCGTGAACCGATTCGCGCTCTTTTACCAGAAATTACCAGTTTTACCAGTTCCATTATTCTGTCGGTTTGTGTATATTGGGCTCAGCCAATGCGATCAGCCCTGAATGATCCGATTTTGGCACACCACCGCATTGACATCTGTATTTATGCGGGTGTATGATGCGCATGCGAACACACGTTCTCATTTATTCGGGGAGGTACACATGTCAGAAGAGCAGTTTATCGCGGCGATTGTGCGGGCCACCGGGGAGGACGCCGCTATTCTTCGATTCCTTTTATCAGAAGCTCAATCACTGCCCGGTCCTTCTCAGACAGCTTCTTAAAGCGCCGGTAAAAGGCCATCGCCTCCGCGGACTCGATTGGCGCGTCAATGATTTCGTCGGACGATATGCCGTATAGCCTGCAAAGCGGCCTCAAAACTTCTACATCAACCTTTGTTTCGCCCGTCTCGTAGTTGCTCAGTATTTTGCTGCTTATACCAGCAAGCTGGGCAGCTTCTTTTTGCTTATACCCAGCTTCGATTCTGGCGTTTTTTAGCCTTTCGCCTATGCTGTCCCCGGAAATCAAATGACCACATCCCTTCAACCTTATCATATGCCCGAATTTCGGAACTGTAAACAACAATTTCCTGAAATATTGGAAAATATTATTGACACTCCCGAAAATTGGAATTATTATGTAATCAATCCCAATATTCGGGAAGGAGGTAATGACCACGGAAGCAGAAACGAACATTGTCGCACGACGGGTAGACGCGTACTTGGACCAAATGGGGTTCAACAAATCCGAGGTAGCGCGAAAAGTCGGAAAAAACCCTAGGACGTTTCACGGAATGCTAAAGGGCGAGCAGCGGATGGATGCCGACACACTGCGAGCAGTGTGTGCCGCAATCGGAGTTAAGTCGTCCGTTTTTACGGACGACTGAGCCAGAAAGGAGGAGCCGCCACCAATGACCGATCTGCAAAGCTTCCAGCGCGGCATGTGGAGCATCCGGGCCGCCACAACCGAATCAGGGCCGGTGTTCGTCGCCGCCGATGTGTGCAACGTGCTGGGGCTCGGAAATCCGACAGAGGCGTTGCGTCGCCTGGACGACGACGAGCGCACCCTCATTTCAACTGAGGGTTCCAGTAATGGCCTGCCAGTCAACGCCGTCACCGAGGCAGGCCTTTACACCCTAGTACTCGGCAGCCGCAAGCCGGAGGCCAAGGAGTTCAAGCGCTGGGTCACGCATGAAGTGCTCCCGGCAATCCGCAAGCACGGCATGTACGCTACGCCTGCCACGGTCGAGGCCATGCTGAGCGATCCCGACACGATGATCCGCACGCTCACGGCGCTGAAAGAGGAGCGCGCGGCAAAGGAGCTGGCACAGTCACAGCTCGCCATCGCCGCGCCGAAGGCCGAGGGATACGACGCCCTGATGAGCAGCGCGGACTGCATCAGCATCGGCAACCTTGCCAAGCTGATCGGCACCGGGCAGAACCGTCTTTTCGCCTTCCTGCGCGGGGCCGGCGTGCTCATGGACGATAACACGCCATACCAGCGCCACATCGACCGCGGGCACTTCCGCGTGGTCGAGCAGACATGGAAGGACAGCGACAAAGAGACCCACATTTCTCGCAAGACTCTGGCCACGCCCAGGGGCCAGGAGTACGTGCGGCGACGCTGGATTGAGGCCAAGACGGCGCCGACGGAAGCGAGGCCATCATGACCCCCGCCGATCTTAGGGCTCTGGCCCGCGCCGATGCAGAGGCGCACGCCGCATTCCTCAACGGGCTCTGCGAGTTCGCAGAACAGGCGGCAATTGACTACCGGCGCGAACTGGGCGCGGTGACCATCAAACACGCCTGCGACCTGCTAGACCGGTCGGAAACCACAGTGCGCGAATTGATCAGGAGCGGTCGCTTGGAGTACGTGGACAGGACAATCCCACTCAGGAGCATCGACGAATACCTGCGCAGCGGAACCCGCCGCAAAACCCGCCTACGGGCGGTAGGGGGTAGGACGTGAACATCTGGAAGAGGCGCAACGTGAAGCTGGCGCAACCGAACCCGCTGCCGATGCCGACGCCCTCGCCCGAGGTGCAGGCGTCCATCGACGCCAACCGGCGGCTGTACGAAACCCGCCAGCGCATCATGCTCAGGCTGTATGAGCGGCTGGAGACCGCCATCGATCAGCACCGATACGCCGACGCCGGGCATCTGGCCGGGGCGATTGGGAATTTGAACAGGAGGTAGCGTCATGTTGAGATGGAGCGACACCTACAAGAAGAAGATCCGCGGCGACGACTGCTGCCCGTTCTGGCGGCCCACCGGAACCGGAATATGCATGGGACACCCGCACAAAAAGCGCTGCGTCTGCCGCGCGAACGCCGACGGAACCGGGTGCCCGGTTTTCCCGGACAAGAAGTAGCCCGCAGCCGGAAATGGCGGGGCAAGGAGGAACATTTGAACGTAAACACCGGTGAAGTTAGGCTGTTCAAGAAGGGCGAAGAGATCCCGGAGGGCTTCGTCAAGTTGACGCCCGAAGAGCACGAGCTGGCGCTGGACGCCCTGGATGGCGACGATTCCGTCATGCTTCCCGAAGATCACCCATTGCGCAAGCGCGTA
The DNA here is from genome assembly GCA_023410875.1 of Bacillota bacterium. Lineage (GTDB taxonomy): Bacteria > Bacillota > Clostridia > Christensenellales > UMGS416 > JAEYRA01. The sequence goes on from JAEYPH010000122.1 coordinate 69,591, forward strand.
CAGCACCGCATCGGCGCTGCCGTACAACGCAAGGCCAAGCGCAAGGCAGCCAAGGCCAGCCGCAAGAGGAACAGAAAGTAAAAGGCCCGGCATGCCACTGCCAGGCCCAGAGAACCACCAAACACATTCTATCACATAGGAGGGCCACCATGCAAACCAATGTGAAAAAAAGCCGCAAAGCCCGCCGGAACACCACCGGCCTGTATGATAGCGTCCAGTGCTGCTTGAACCTTTGGGCGCAGCAGATCGCCGACGACCTTCGCCGCGACCCCGTGGCAATGCCGTGCGAGCAGATGCCGCGCCGGTGGAGCGAGGCGCAGGAGTATAGGCATGCCTAAATTTTGTTGCTTTCAGTGCGCCAACCGCGCCGTGGGATGCCGCGCAGACTGCCCGACCTGGGCGGCGCATGTCGAGGAGCGGAAGGCAGTTTACGAGCGCCGCAGGCTGGAATCCGTGGCATCCATGGGCCTCTGCGGCAGCATTGAGCGCCACCTTAAGAACGAGGGCAGGCGCGGAAAGATGAGTGGGAAATGAGTAATTTTGAGAAGCTGCCGCCGCTGCAGGGCGGCATGATTGGTTGCCTGAACTGCGGATATAAGCCCAGCCTCGCCGGCATGGACATGCGCATCGCCGTAGGATTCGGAGACGCCGTGCTGTTCAAGGATGGCGAAACCGTCTGGAGTGAGGATGGCAAAGAATGGGACGACTGCATGACCGTTGCCCAGGCCGAAGAGCTTGCCGCCGCCGAACCGGACCACGACTGGCGAGTTTTGCTGGTGGCCCCACTCTCTGAGGTCGAATATCAGCGCCAAGGCGAAAAGCAGTGGGTGCTGGTGCGGAAGGGGCTGGGGTTTGCATGACCGCCCGTGATCTCCGCTGCGAATCCATGTACTGGCGTCGCCGCCCCGCCCGCCGCATGGGCGGCCCCACCATTCGCCAGCTGCGCATCAACCACGCCAAGCGCATCTTCACGCCCTGCCTGTGGGCCGCCGTGATCGGCGTGTATGTGGCGTGTTTTCTGGCGGCCGACAAGATTGGAGTACTCAAGTGAATCTCAACAAACTGATTATCAGAAATTTCAAGGGAATATCCGACTTCGCGCTGGATCTGGGCGGCCACGACGCCGCCATCCTGGGCGACAACGGCCTGGGCAAGACCACCATCTATGACAGCTTCCTGTGGTGCCTGTTCGGCAAGGATAGCTCCGGGGCCAGCGATTTTATGATCGAACCCGCCGGAAGCCGTGGGCAGAACATTGAGACCAGCGTGACCGTCGTGCTGGACACCGACAACGGGCCATACACGCTGGAGCGCCGCCGCAGCGAGAACTGGGTAAAAGAGCGCGGCAGCAGCGAGGCCGTTTTCAAAGGCTACACCACGGCCTATTTCTGCGACCAACTGCCCATGAAAGAGGCGGCATTCAAGGACCTGATCGCCGGCCTATGCCCGGAGCACCTGTTTAAGTTTCTGACCAATCCAAGGGCATTTCCGGCGATGAAGCCCAAGGAACAGCGCGACATGCTGTTCTCCATTGCCGGGGCCCTGACCGACCAGCAGATCATCGACGCAGACCCGGCGCTGGCGCCGCTGAATGAGCGCGGCAGACACAGCGTCGAGGACTACAAGAAGGTGCAGCAGGCCCAGCGCAAGACGCTGGCTGAGGAATTGAACCGGTTGCCCGCCCGCATCAACGAGGCCGGGCTGGCCATAAAGGCCGACACGGACATCCCGGCGGCGCAGGCCAACATCGCGGCGATCCGCGAGCGCCAGCACAGTGTCGAGGCCGCCATGCGCCCCACCACCACCGACGAGCTGACGGCCAAGATCGGCAGGCTGCACCTGCAGCTGGACGCGCTGGTGGCCGAGAATCGCGAGCACATCGCCGCGCAGGACGCGGCGGCACGGAAGACTAAGCAGGACATCGTGGACGGCCTACGGGCCGATCTGAGGGCCACAGAGGACGCACTGGAGGCCGACCGGCGGCAGCTCAACGCGCTCCGCGAAGAGGACGAGCGGCTTGAGCGGCGCATCGGCGAACTGCGCGCTGACTACAAGGCGACCACGGCGCTACAGTGGACCGGCGACAGCTGCCCCGCGTGCAACCGCCAACTGCCCGAGGAGGATGTTGCGCCCAAGCGGGCTGCATTTAACCAGCAACGCGCAGAGAAGCTTTCGACCATCAACGACCAGGGCCAGGCCGCCGCTGCCCGGCGCATTCAGATTCAGCTCGAGGCCGACCCGATCAACGGCGAGATTGCCGTGCTGGCCGCCAAAAAGGCAGGCCTGCACAAGAAGCTACAGGACGCCGAGGCCATGACATGGACCGCCACGCCCATGCCGGACTACGAGGATCGCCGCCACGCGATCGCCGAGGAGCTGGCCCCGCTGGAGGCCGATGACGCCAGCAGAAAGGCCGCAGAACAGGAGGCCGTGGCCGGGCTTCGCAAGCAGGCCCAGGAGCTGCGCGACCAGATCGCCGGGCTGGAAACCGCCATCGCGCAGTCACACGCCAACGAAGATCAACGCCAGCGCGTGGCCCAGCTCAAGGAGCAGCAAAAGACCGTCGCCAAGCAGCTGGAAGCCTGTGACCGCATCATCGCCCTGTGCGAAGATTTCACCCGGGCGAAGGTCGCGGCGGTCGAGGAGAGCATCAACGGCAAGTTCCAGCTGGCCCGGTGGAAGTTGTTCGAGCAGCAGATCAACGGCGGCCTGGCCGACTGCTGCGTGGTGACCGTGGGAGGGGTCGAGTATCACGACCTAAACCATGCCATGCAGATCAACGTGGGGCTCGATATCATAAACACGCTCTCCAAGCACCACGACATCACGGCGCCCATCTTCATCGACAACTCCGAATCCGTCGTGAGGCTGGAGCCCACCGAGGCCCAAACCATCCGCCTTGTAGTGAGCGAGGCGCACAAAGAATTGACCGTGGAGGTTGCATAAATGAGCGAGAACAAGACCGAACCCAAGGCCCTGACCGTCAAGGAGGAAGTGCTTGAAAAAGTAACTTCCACCATCCGCGCCTATCAGACACGCGGCGAGCTTCAGCTGCCAGTCAACTACAGCGTCGAGAACGCGATGAAGTCCGCGTGGCTCATGCTGCAGAGCATTGCAGACCGCAACGGCAAGCCTGTGCTGGAGGCCTGCACGCGCACAAGCATCATCAACGCCCTCATGAGCATGGCAATCGCCGGGCTGAACCCAGACAAGAAGCAGTGTTATTTCATCGCCTACGGCACTGCGCTCACGCTCAAGCGCTCTTACTTCGGCAGCATCCTGGTGGCCAAGCGCGTTGACCCGAAGATAGACGACATCGTCTATCAGGCCGTTTACGACGGCGACGTTCTGGAATATGAGATCGTTCGCGGCAAGCGGTATATCACGCTGCACAAGCAGAGCCAGGCCAACATCGACAAGACCAAGATCGTCGGCGCCTACGCCATGCCGGTGTATAAGGATGGCTCGTGCGGCCCGGCGGTCTATAAGACCTGGGCCGACATCCTGCAGGCGTGGAAGGCGTCGCCCATCAGCCCAGTCAATGCCGACGGCAGCCTGAAGGCCGGCACGACGCACGAGAAGTACCCTGCCGAAATGGCCTGCCGTACCGCCGTCGAAGCGCTGTGCAAGCCCATTATCAACAGCAGCAGCGACGCGTCGCTGTTTGCTCAGACCGTGCGCGCCATGGAGAGCGAGGCCGACGAGGCCGCGGCCCTTGCCGACATCGACGACAACGCCAACACCGGCCCCGTCGTGGACATCCCGCCGGACGCGCAGGCCACCGAGGGCCAACAGACCATGGACATGCCCGGATGGGCGGGAGGGGCCAAGTGATGGACTTCAAGCCCAACGCGATACTGGACGGAATGAAGCGCGAATATGCGCTCAGGTGCATCTTCACAAGAGACTATGTCAACGAGCGTGGATTCCGCGCAGTGGCGTTCCTTTCAAAAAACGACACAACACAGGCTGGCGCTTTCTATGGGTGCCCGTCCGCCATGGGCCTTGATGAAAAATGTGACGGCCCATGCGCCAGGTGCTGGGAGCGCCACATCAACGCCTACTACGACGCCAAGGACGCCGCCAGCAAGCCGAAGTGGGTTGAGCCGCAAATCGACATGGATGCCTACGTCTCTCTCGGCACGGCGGAGCAGTTCTACAGAACGTCAGAGATCGGCGAAGAAATCAAGCGCACCAACGCCGACCGGAAAATTCGTGCGTTCATCTCGGCGAACGGCGGGAGCGGCCGGCACGCGATACGGTATGTGTTGAGAGACAACGATTTTATCATCGTTGACATGTGCGACACAGCGCTTGCCGGTATGATTTCATGCGCTACCGCCGAACTCGCCGAGGCTGTGATAGAGCGCTACCCGGACGAGCTGCGGCTGCTGATGGGAGGCGACAAGTGATGGACTTTATCATCGGCGCATGTGTTGGGTTCGTCGTCGGAGCCGTCGTGATCCTGTTTGCCGTCGCTTTGGGCATGGCAGCACAGCAGGCCGACATTGACGCCGGGTGCGACGACGAGGAGTAGGCCATGCTCACCAGCTACGCCAGCTCATCCGCCGGCAATCTGTACGCCGTCAGCGACGGCGAAACGAAGATCCTTCTGGAGTGCGGACTGCCGTTCAAGCGGCTCTCCGCCCTCCTGGGCCATCATGTGACCGACTACGCCGCGTGCTTCATCAGCCACGAGCATAACGACCACGCATACCACCAGGGCGACCAGAACACGGCCCTGGAGCTCTCCAAACGCGGCCTGCCCATCTACTGCCACCCAGACACAGCGAAGGCGCTGGAGATCGAAGCAGAGGCCGACTTCATGGCCCCGGGTGCATGCCAGCGCGTTGGCTCTCTGGTAGTGACGGCAATCGAGGCACATCACGACGTGCCGTGCAACGGCTACCTGATCGGCAGCATCCGGACCGGCGAGAAGCTGCTGTTTGCTATTGACACCATGTATATCAAGGCCCGGTTCTCCGGCCTGACCGAGATCGCCGTCGAGTGCAATTTCTCCTTTGAGGCTATGCGCAGCGACGACGCGCCGGCCAGCCTCAAGCGCAGGATCATGGACAGCCACATGGCCGTCGAGACCTTCCTGCAGTTCTGCGCGGCCAACGACATGGCCAGGGTGAAGCAGATCCACCTGCTCCATATGAGCAATGACCGCGGCAACGCGGACCTATTCCGCCGGATGGTACAAGAGGCCACCGGTTGCCCTACAGAGGTATGCAAATGAACGAAACCTATGAAATCATCTGCGAGCTGATCGGCATGCTCGCGGCCGCCCAAGGCCTGGACGATACCACCGCCATCAAGCGCGTGTGCGCACAGGTGGAGAAGAGTTTGCGGTGCGATGTGCTGCCGGAGGCTGGGCGGTGAAGATCGCTCGCGTATTCCCACGCTGTACCCATGCTACACCGACCGATGCGCTTGCTTACGTGGGGCTGCCGCCGCTGTTAGCTATGCCAGAGGTTGACGAGGTACACGTCAGCGCGACCTTCACCTATGACCTGCCGGAAGCTGAGCGGTTGGCAGAGGCATGGCGGGTCTCAGGGGTATCGGTCAGGTTGGGCGGCCCGGCGACCGGGCAGCGCGGAGATGAGTTCACACCAGGCATGTACCTGCGGGAGGGGTACACCATCACCAGCCGGGGATGCCCAAATCGCTGCTGGTTCTGTTCGGTCCCCAAGCGTGAGGGCGGATTGCGAGAGCTGGAAATCAAGCCGGGATACAACATCCTGGACGATAATCTGCTGGGATGCTCCGAGACACATATTCGCGCTGTGTTCGCAATGCTGGAGGCTCAGAAGGAGCGGACGCTCCTGACCGGAGGGCTGGAAGCCAAGCTCCTGCGGCCGTGGCACATTGACCTGATGCTGCGCAAGCGCCCGAAGCGGATGTACTTTGCCTATGACACGCCGGACGATCTGGAGCCGCTCATAGCCGCCGGCCACATGCTGAGGGAATCGGGGATCTCCATGACCACCACTTATTGCTATGTGCTGATCGGCTACCCAGGCGACACCATGGCCAAGGCAGAACGCCGCCTGATCGATACAGTCAAGGCCGGATTCATCCCAATGGCCATGCTTTGGAAGGATGAAGCCGGGCACGAGGACAAGAGTTGGCGCCGATTTCAGGGCCTGTGGGCCAGGCCGGCGATCATTAACGCGAGGCTGGCCAGTGGAGAGATACGGCTACAAAACGAAGGGGATGACTCCAATACATGAAAATCTACGACAAATCCAACCACACCCTCCTCGCCGTCGATCACGCCATGCCGAACGCGCCGGAGGAGCTGACGCTGCTGGCCTATGTGCTCAAGATGCACCCGGCGCTGGTGCGCTATGCGGCGGCGGTGGAGGATTCCTACTACAACCTGGTTGAGGAACGGAAAAGGAGCGCAGCCAAGTGAGTCCGTACTTTCAAAATGAAATGGGCCAGTTATACAACGGCGACGCGCTGACCGTCCTGCAAGAGTTGCCAGCAGAGAGCGTGCACACCGTAGTCACATCGCCGCCCTATTGGGGGCTCCGGGACTACGGGGCCGATGGGCAGTTGGGCCTTGAGGCCACGCCAGAGGAGTATATCGCACGCATGGTGGCGGTGTTCGCCGAGGTGCGCCGGGTGCTGCGTAAGGACGGGACGCTGTGGCTCAATATGGGAGATGGGTATGCCGGGAATAAGCCAGTCGGGCAGATCCCGGGTGATCCGACGGTGGGCGTCCGCGCCCTTGGAGGCATGGTGTATCCCGGAAAGTCTACGCCGCGCGGACTCAAGCCCAAAGACCTGATCGGCATGCCCTGGCGGTTAGCCTTCGCGCTGCAGGCTGATGGATGGTATCTCCGTCAGGACATCATCTGGAGCAAGCCCAACCCAATGCCAGAGAGTGTACGGGACCGGTGTACCAAGTCGCACGAGTATATCTTCCTGCTGAGCAAATCGCCTAAGTATTACTTCGACGCAGCGGCCATCCGGGAGCCACTGGCAAAATCCTCCATTGCGCGGCTATCTCAGGATCTCGAGAATCAGGCAGGCAGCGGCCGGGCAAATGGCGGTGCAAAGGCCAACGGCAGCATGAAGGCGGTGAGCCGCAGAGACACATTTGAGCGCAGCGGCCCCGTGTCTGAACTCATCATCCCGGGGCAACGCGTCGCACAACATCGCCCAAACCGGAGCAGCGGAAATAAGGCGCGCAAGTACGGCGAGGACCGTGACCGCCCCGGCTCGCACTTGGGCGCGTCAATCCCGTGGGAGGGAGCCACGCGCAACAAGCGTGATGTGTGGATAGTGGCCACGGCGGCCTGCAAGGAGGCCCACTTTGCAACATTCCCACCGGCGTTGATCACCCCGTGCATCGCGGCCGGCGCTCCGACCGGCGGCGTGGTGCTCGATCCCTTTATGGGCAGCGGCACAGTCGCCAGAGTGGCGCAGGCGCAAGGCAGAAAGTGGGTGGGGATTGAGATCAACCGGTCCCACTGTGACATGACCGTGAAGTCGCTGGCGCTGCCGGATGCGCCGCTACTCGATCTGATTGGAGGTGCGGGCGGTGCCGAACCGGATACTCTACGACGACCTTAAGGGCAGCGACAAATATAACGCGGTGTCGCCTGCCGCCAGAGACCTGTACGTGCGCCTGCTCCTGTGTGCAGACGACTTCGGGCGCTACTTCGCAAACCCAGTGATCGTTGCCCGCGAAGCATACCCAACACTGGAGGCGATGACGTCGAAGCAGGTTGGACCGCTGCTTGATATTCTCGCCGACGCCGGGCTGATTGTGCGGTACAAGGTCGGAAAAGACGACTACTTGCTTATCACAAACTGGCGGCAGCGGACCCGCGCCATGAAGTCAAAATACCCAGCGCCGGACGAACAGCCGGCATATGACGGTCATCCGTCAGTCATGCGACAGTCACCCGCGCACGGAGACGGAGACGGAGACGGAGACGGAGACGGAGACGGCGCTGCCGCGCCTGCCCCTTCCATCGCCCCGGCGCTGATCGTCGAGATGTACAACACCATCTGTGTTGACCTGCCAAAGGTGAGGGGCCTGACTGAGAGCCGACGCAAGCACTTACTGCCGCGAATCAAAGAGCACCCGGACATTGAGTGGTGGCGGCGGCTTTTCCAGCGGGTGCAGACCACACCGTTCTGCACAGGCGACAACGACCGCGGGTGGCGGGCCGACTTCGGGTGGTTGATCGAGAACGACACCAACGCGCTTAAGGTGCTGGAGGGGAAATATGATGGAGGTGGACGACGTGGCAGAGCGGCAAACGGCAGGCCGATCGACAGCGCACCAAACGACGGGGAGCCCTTCTGACGCCCGCTGCCCAGAGTGTGGCCACGAGCTCGCGGTGCTCCACATCCCGACATGGAAGCCGGTCAAGCTGCCGGATGGCAGCATCGGCACCGAACAGAGCAGCCGCTCCATGTTCGCCACCTGCCCGTGCCAGATTGAGCGCATGGAGCGCGAGGAGGCCGCGCGGAAGGCCCGGGAGCGCCAGGACCACATCGCCCGCATCATCCGCGACGCCGGCACGTCGCCGCGCCTGCAGGCCGCCTCGTTTGAAAGCTGGAGGCATTCGCCGGCGACCGAGGACGCCTACACCAAGGCCGTGCAGTGCGCCGAGGACATTGCCGCCGGCAAGACCGACTGCGGGCTCATCATCCTGGGCAGCAACGGCAACGGCAAGAGCCACCTGGCCGAGAGCATCGGCAAGCGCATCGCCCAGAGCGGGAAAACCTATGTGTTCCGCAGCGTGCCAGAGCTGCTGATCGACATCCGGCGCACCTTCGACAAGGACGCCAACGCAGAGACCGACCTGATGCACACGCTGACCACCTGTGACCTGCTGGTGCTGGACGACCTGGGCGCGGAGAAATGGAGTGAGTGGACCGAGGAGCGCCTGTTCGTGATCGTGGACGCCCGCTACCGGCGGCAGAAAAACATTGTCGTGACCAGCAACGCGCCGAAGATGGCCGGCACCGACAAGGAGCCTGGGCTGCGCGAGCTCGCCGGGCCAAGGATATACGACAGGCTCCTGGAGATGTGCGGCTGGGTCGTAAACGGCGGAGAGAGCCAGCGGCGGCGGGCGCAGATCGAGAGGGCCCGATGAACTGGACGGCCGCCGACGTCATCGCATACCTGCGCCGCACCGGCCAGCCGATTCCTGAGTGGCTGGAGAACGCCAAGGAGCCCAAAGCCAGCAAGTACCACAACGAGCCCGCGACAATTGACGGCATCCGGTTCGACAGCCGCCGCGAGGCCAGACGCTGGTGCGAGCTGCGCCTGCTGGAGCAGGCCGGTGAGATCACGGAGCTCAAGCGGCAGATGCCTTTCCGGCTGGCCGGCGGCATCAAGTACGTGGCCGACTTCACCTACATGGACCATGGGCAACTGGTGATCGAGGATGTCAAGGGCGTGAGGACGGCGGTTTATCGCATCAAGAAACGGCTGATGAAAGAGGCCGGGTATGAGATCAAGGAAGTGTAGGCCCGCCGCGCCAGAACGCGCCACACGCGCGATATGAGCGGCACAGGGGCATGCAGGACGATGGAGGCGATATGGACAACATCGACAAGATAATCCTTGACCTTTGCGGCGGAACAGGGGCGTGGAGCAAGCCTTACCGTGATGCTGGGTACGACGTGCGGCTGGTGACGCTGCCAGACAACGACGTTCGGACATACATACCGCCGGCGGGTGTGTACGGGATACTGGCAGCGCCGCCGCGTACGGAGTTTTCAATAGCGAAAGGCGCTAGCCCGCGCGACCTGGCCGGCGCGATGGAAATCGTGGAGGCGTGCCTGCGGATAATCTGGAGCTGCCGGCTTAGTGGATCTTTAAGGTTTTGGGCGCTCGAAAATCCGCGCGGGTTCCTTCGACAGTTTTTGGGCATCCCAAAATTTACGTTTGAGCAGTGGCAATACGGCGGAGATAAGCGCAAGGCCACAGATTTGTGGGGGTATTTTGCGTCGCCAAGCCCAACGGTCGTTGAGATGCCGCCGCTGTTCGCGGCTTACTACACTCAACGCAATCCGTGTGGAAGCAGCAACGGTCGCGCATGGGGAAAGCTGCAATACCCGCCGGAGTTCGCCGAATACATCCGCAGGCAGCCTGGATATGCAGCACAGAGAGCCGCCGCGCGCGCCATAACCCCGCCCGGATTCGCGCAGGCATTCTTCCGGGCAAACCGATGATGAGAGCCGCACAGCGGCAGCAGGGGGCAAGGGATGATCTTTTGCGACAAGTGCAGATTTGCGCTTTGCGATTTTTGCAGGTATTGCACGCATGGAGCGCTTACAGAACCGACCGGGTGCACGCTTCACCCTGAGCTGTTTAGCGAAACTGGATACTGTGACGACTACCATTGCGCACAAGCGGAACCGAAGCCGTAGGAGGGCAAGTAATGCAGACGATTTACACGCCGAAGGGCAGAGCCCTTGAATACGCGCCGCTGGCGCTGAACATCTACAGCGGGTGCTCACACGGTTGCACCTACTGCTACATGCGGCCCATGCATGAGCGGTTCCACGGGGCGGGCAGCTTCAATACGCCGGTGTACCGCGAGGGGCTTACGGTGGCGCTCCACGAAGCGCTGGACACCGGTAAGTATGCCGGAAAGACCGTGCATCTGTGCTTTTCATGCGACCCGTACCCGGCTGGCATCGACACGACGCCCACGCGGGATGTTATCCAGCTGCTCAAACAGGTAGGCTGCCATGTGCAGATCCTGACCAAGGGCGGCACCCGGGCGCAGCGGGACTTCGACCTGCTGGATGATCAGGACTGGTTCGGGGTGACGGTGGCCGGAACTGAGGCCCAGCAGAGGGAACTGGAGCCTGGCGCTGCTGACATTAACGACAGGCTTATGGCGCTCGTTGATGCCAGTGCGATGGGAATCAAAACCTGGGTGAGCTTTGAGCCGGTATACAGCGAAAAGGTCGTGTTCGATTGGCTAAAAACGGCGCATTGGGTGGATCAGTTCCGCATCGGTAAGCTGAACCACTATTCCAGCGGCATTAACTGGGGCGTCTTTGGCCGCGAGTGCGAACGGCTGGCAGCGCTGTACGGCAGGAACATCAAGATCAAGGACGATCTGAGGAAGGAGATGGAGAACCATGCCTAACATCGACACGCAGGCCGAGCGCGACCTGTTCGCCGGGACGACGCAGGGCAGATGGGTTGCAGCGCCTATGACGAGTAAGAAGGCTCGGCGCAGCAACGCGACATATTACAAGGTCACGGAACGCGGGAACATTGTTGCCTCTGGCTTGACCAAGGAGGACGCAGAACACATCTCTTGCGCCCACAACATCTACCCCGCGCTGCTGGCCGAGATCGACAAGGGGCGGGCAGAGCGGGAAGAAATGCAGGTTCTTGCGCGCGAAATCATGAGGCGATCTGGCGGGTTTTTGACGCAAGAACACTATGATCACTTGCGGCTGATAGCAGGAGAAGGAGGACAGAATGAGCGTTAACACAGAGGAGCTGCGGCGGCTACATGAGGACTGGGTGCGGTTCGAGGGCGCAATTCACGGCGGGACCGGCACAGGCCTTACAAACTGCTATTCATACCAAGATGGCCATCACGAATTTGGGAATTGGCTGATTGAAGACTTTGTGCCGATGCTCGACGCCATCGACGCCCAGGCCGCCACGATCAAGGCGCAGGCGGAGGAGATTGAACGCAGGATTTGCTGGAAGCGCGCAGATGAAGAGCGACCGGCTTGCGAATGTTACGACTGCGGCATGCCGTATCATGATTTTCCTGACATGGTGATTCCAGATGATTTATGGGAAAAAATCAACCCGACACACCATGAGGGCGCTGGCCTTCTGTGCCCGACGTGTATTGCAAAACGGCTTGACATGCTTGGCTTGTGGTATGACCACATTGGGATTGTCAAGCAAATGTATGCCGACAACACCCGCCTGACCGCTGAAAACGCCGCCCTGCGCGAGCGGTGTACTGCGGCAGAGATGGACCTTCAGGAGATGGCAGAGCGCACAGAAACATGCACTTGCTGTGCCAAGTACAGAGAGTGTGGAGGGAACGACCCGGAAGGTTGCTGGGAGTGGCGCGAACTACGGCGCGGCCCGAAGCCCGCCGCCGAGGAGCTGCCGTTTGTGACTGAGGCGATGCCGGAAGGAGATGCCAAATGCTGAACCAATGGGAACAGTCCATCGTTGACCGCCTGCGCTGCGGGTTGTTATGGCGCGGTACTGTGACGCTGAACGCGGACGAAGTCAACATCCCAATGAACGCGATCATCGAGCGCGACGAACTGAGGCAGCGGTGCGCGTGGGTGCCGGTGGCGGAGAGGCTTCCGGAAATCGACAGCAACCCGCCGTCGTACGGGAAACGCCATGCGTACCTTGCGGTATGCGACGCCGATAAGCCAACGGTGACGGAACTTGATTGGGAATCAATCAAGTTGCGCGAAAAGCTTGTTGGACGATGGAAGTGGAATGGCCGTCTTTGCCCATGGAAAGTCACCCACTGGATGCCGCTGCCGGAGCCGCCTGCGGGGGAAGGAGCGGGGAAATGACAAAGCTGGAGCGCTTGTGTCGAAACCTGGAAGCTGCGAACCGAGGAGAAGATTACTCCGTATATCAGCAGGCCACGAGAGAGCTGGCGCACTGGGTACACAAGTTGTGGTACGCCGGTAGGCTGAACGCGGACAAAATCACGATGAGCGACGAAAAGGAGCCGACCATGCGGACGATTGAGGAGATCAAGGAGGACATAGCGACAGTTCAAGGGTTTTTGCCGCCGGGATACACCAATACCGACATGTGCGTGTTGGAAACCGAATTGCGGCTTGCACTCACCGCATCAATCCCGCTCGACAGGCTGGAGCAGATCTGCAACGCCGAGCGCAGCAACAGTCCTGGAGGTGTTGGCTTGCCTCCGTGTCGGATTGGCGAAACCCTGTACCAGATTGATGATGGCGAACTTTACGAGGACTACATTGACCAGATCACCATCTGCAAAGATCTCTGGACTATCGCATCATACGACATCCGCCCAGAAGATTGGGGCAAGACGGCGTTTACCACCCGCGCCGCAGCCGACGCCGCGCTGGCCGGGCAAGAGGAGGGGCGAGGGTGAGCAAGCGTAAGTTTAAATGGTCGTCATGGGATTTTGATTGCGATGGTGAGGCGTACATCGTAGCCAAGGCTGAATGCCCGGAGCGCGAGAAGGTGCCCGCCTACATTTGCGAAGCCGACAATCTGCACGACGGTTGCATGGCGGGCATGGTTGTTGAGGACGGCTGGTGCAAGTATCAGGTGCGCACCGATTGGGAGTACGGCGACGGAGAACCGTGCGGCGGGTATGTGGTCGAAACATACGAGCCTCACACAAGGCGGATCGATGGCAGGCGCAAGCCGGGATGGTTCCCTGTGTGGATTGTGCGAAAGGGTGAGTGGTATTGAGCAAGACAGGAGGACCGCCCATGAGGTGCAGGGAGTGCGAGGCGTGCAAGGCTGAGCCGTTCATGGATGAGTTTTCGACAGGAGAAGAGTGGGGCTTCACGTGCGCTGACGCAAAAGACCGCTGGATTGGAGGCGGGATAGACGAGGATCACGCGCTGCCCAAGACATCGCGCCGCTGGTGCCCGCGCCGCAAAAAGACAGGAGAACCGAAATGAGCGCGCCAAAATGCCGGAAATGCCGCGCACGAATAACGCGGCCAGATGGATGGACGTGCGGAAAGACCGGGAAAGACATTGGGGTGCTGTACATGTCTCAGCAACAACCGAAAAGCTCTCCAAAGTACTGCCCGCGCCGTGCGTGCAACCAACAACACAGGCTGATCGTGGCCAGAGACAAAGAACAGGAGGTGCGGTGATGGAGCGTATAACAGCATACAGAGACGGAAATGCCGTTTGCGGCCCATGCGGATGCCATGAGTGCTACAGCGTAATGGGGCACTGCGGAAAGTGCTCAGTTGGCGAAGAAATGATTACCTGCCTCGCCGCTTACGAGGACACCAGCCTCACGCCCGAGGAGGTCGCCGCGCTGCAGGGCGTCGCTGCGGATCTGTCGCATGAGCTGGGATGCAAAAACGTGGAGTGCGCCAAACTGGAGGACGAAAACGCAGACAAGGAACGGTACACAACAGAGCTTTACAGCCGCGCCAGAGACGCCGAGAGGGAGCGGGAGGAGCTGCAGGCGAAGCTGGAGGAGGCGCGGGCAGACGCGCTGTTCATCATGCAGAACTATGTGTTCAAGGGGACAGACCCGACAACAGAATCAGTAAAGCAATGCCTGCGCAGGATCGCCGGGGACACACAGGAGGGGTAATGCGGATGACAAAGAGCGAAGCGGCAACGGAGTTGGTGTCGTCGGTTATCGTAGCGATAGCGACATTCTTTCTGTGCAGAGCCGTTTTCAGCGAAGGCTCGGAATGGTCGCGAGGCTTCATCGCCTGCGCATCATGCCTGATTACAACCAGGGTGATTGACGTGTTTCAAGCCAAAGGCACCAAGGAGGGGTAATGCGGAAGGAACGATCCAGGGACTACTCGACGGCCGCCTTTCAACTTCACGCGCAAACCGGCGGGCACGAGGTATACGCCAAACGGCTGCATGAGCAGCTGATACGCGAGGCCGCAGAATACAAGCAGCCCAGCGAGACTGGAATTGGAGCAGGCGCAGCCGACCCGATGGCGGCAGCAGACGCGCGTTACCAGCGCCTATGGGCTGAGCACGCGGCAGAGCTGGCCGACCTTCTGGCCGTCACAGAGACCATCGAATGGCTGGAGCGGCTGAATCTCGGAGACCACATCAAGGCCATGCGACGCGTGTACCTGACAGATCCGTGGGCGGAACTCGATGGTGAGGAAATCCGCGAAAGGGTTCACGCCGCGGAGATTGCGATACCGGCCAGCGTCAGGAGTATTTACTACTGGCTGTCGGATTGCAGGGCGATCTTTGCGTGGCGGCGTGGGCTGATTTTGAGCGACGGGCAGACAAGGGCGCTGCGCAGGCTACATCTTTTGTAGCTGGTAAATGTTTGCACCAAACGGGTATAACCGTGTGCTAATATGTAAGCATGCCGAAAGGCGAAGGGGCGCTGCTGCCGGACAGCAGGCCGCCGCGAACCGCAGGACGGTGGAGCGGCAGAGTAGGCCAGGATTCGTTCCTGGCCTTTTCCTGTTGCCTACAACGGGGAAGGGGGGATATAGGGGGATGGGGCGTATCCTACGTACTCCCTTCTTTATACTCACGGAGGGAACGATGCCATAGTAAAGGCGAAAGCCTTTGTGAGAGTGTCACGGATGGTTGAAAGCTGTCGGCGGCGCTCTATTTTCATGGGAACCTAGGGAACCTAATAGGAGGGTGAGGAGGGCGTGTCATGCGTACTCTCCTCTTTATATTCACGGAGGGACAATGCCAACTATAAACGAAGCCGAAGGGCCCCTAGAGGAGTCAATCACCTACACGCTGGAAATTGATCTCGAACGGCACGAGCTGAGAATACTTCCACCACCCAGAAAGCGAGCAATCAAATTAAGCGAGAATGAGGTTGTCGATCTCATAAGCCGTCTGACGGATTGTATCCGTGAATGGAAGTGATCTCGACGGTCTTGCTCCGGTGGGCCGCCACGCGGACACGGCGAGGCCCACGCGACGCCAGCAGAGAGCGTTGTGCACAGGTCGAGCCTGTGGATAACTCACACATTTGTGCATATGGCCGCCTCCAAACGGGTCCTCCCAGAGTATTTTTTTCGGGTGTGGGGTCGCCAAGGCCCAATAGTCGGCTAGGTATGAGGCAAAAACAGTTTTTCGTTCGTTTGGGGTGGAGGTGGTGTGTTGTGTCCAAGGCTGTCACGCTCAAGATCGATGGAGCAAAGGCGGCAAAAAAAGCCGTGAAAGAGTTCAGCAAGGCGGCAAACGGCGCAATGCAGGCAGCTGCGAAAAGAGCGGTTGACTCTGCGAAATCGCAAATTGCAAAAAGCATTCGGAAAAGGTATGTGGTTGAAGCGGACGATGTGAAGAAAAGCATTGCCGTCGCAAAGAACGCAACGCTAGACAACCCCATTATCACGCTACGCCTGCGCGGGTCGCTACAGACAATCTACCACCACTTCACCGTCGTTCCGGCGCATAGGCCACCGAAGGCGGTTGGCAGATACAACATTGTCACGTCCATTAAAAAAGGCAAGAAGGCGGTATTTACTAGGCGTATATTCCTGCCGACAGCCAACGCAGGCTCTCAAAAGAGGCAGATTTGGTTCCGCCAAGGGCCCAGCCGGAACTCACCCGTGGTGCCACTACACACACTGAGCGTTGCACAGATGCTTAACGACGACGCCAAGGAAGAGGTCAATAAGAAGGCCGGAGAGGTGCTGATGAAGCGCTTCCAACATGAAATGGACTTCCGGCTCGGCAAGCTCACGAAGAAGGGCGGCGGCACATGAGTGCCCCCTACTTTGACACATCTGAGAAGCTGGCCGACATCCTGGGATTTACCGGGCCGCGGCGCGTGCAGCAGTTGACCAAGGAGGGCGTGCTTGTCCGCGAGGCCACCGGCCAGTACAACATACCGGACAACGTGGAGCGGTACTTCCGTAAAAAGCTGGTGGGCGCGGCGACCGTGGACTTCGAGACCGAGCGTGCCCTGCACGAGAAGGCCAAGCGCGAGTTGGCCGAGATCAACCTGGCCAAGACCAAAGGCGAGATCCACATGGCCGGCGACGTGGAGATGGTATGGACCGGCATGCTGATGAACTTCCGCTCCCGCATCATTGGCATGCCCAGTAAATTGGCGCCGCAGATCGTGGGCATGGAAACCATCGCCGAGATATCCGGGGTGCTGGAAGCGGTGACAAGCGAAGCGCTGGCTGAGCTCTCGGAATACGACCCGGCGCAGTTTTCCGAGGTGAGCAATGCAACAGATAACAGCGAACCTGCTGAGGCGGGTGCTGAAAAGAGCGGTGGCGCCGCCGCCCAAGCTGACAGTGAGCCAGTGGGCGGACCAGCGCCGGCGGCTAAGCCCGGAAAACTCAGCAGAACCGGGCCGGTGGCGGACAAGCCGCGCCCCGTATCAAAAGGAAATCATGGACGCGGCAAGCGACCCGCGGGTGGAAAAGGTCGTCGTTCAGGCAAGCAGTCAGGTCGGGAAAAGTGAGATCCTCAACAACGTAATCGGCCACTTCATTGACTGCGACCCCGGCCCAATGCTAATGCTCCAGCCGACCATCGAGATGGCCGAAGACTACAGCAAGCGGCGCATCGGCCTGATGATCCGGGACACCGAAGCGCTTGCCGGCAAGGTCGCGGACAGCAAAACCCGCGACCTGAACAACACGATCCTGATGAAGGTTTTCCCGGGCGGCTTCCTGGCCATGGGTGGCGCCAACAGCCCGGCGGGCCTGGCCAGCCGACCCATTCGCATCCTTGCGTGCGACGAAATTGACCGCTTCCCGGACAGCGCCGGCACCGAGGGCGACCCGCTGATGTTGGCGGAACGGAGGACGACAACCTTCTGGAACCGCCTGCTCTTTTATTGCTCCACCCCAACGATCATGGGCAGATCCCGCATCGAAGATGAGTATGAGAAGGGCAGCCAAGAGCGCTGGATGACGCCGTGCCCTGCTTGCGGGACGATGGAATACATCACCTTTGACCAGGTCAGGTTCGATCACACGCGCCACACTGTGGGCCGCAGGACGACATACACGGTGAGCAATGTGCGGTGGCGCTGCCCGCACTGCAGCGAGGAATTTACCGAGCACACGATGAAGCGCCAGCCGGCGCAATGGATAGCCGACAACCCTGACAGCGTGAAGGTGCGCAGCTTCAAGCTGAACGCCTTTATGAGCCCGTGGAGCTCATGGGACAGCATCGCGCTGGAGTTTTTATACGCCAAGGGTGACCCCGAAAAGCTCAAGGTTTTCACCAACACGCTGCTGGGCGAAAGCTGGGAGGACCGCGGAGAGATCGAGAGCGAAGACTTCCTGCTGGACCGCCGGGAAGAATACGGCGCGGAACTGCCGGACGGCGTTCTGGTGCTGACCTGCGGCGTGGACACCCAGGATGACCGCCTGGAATATGAGATCGTTGGTTGGGGGCATCATGAGGAATCCTGGGGCATACAGAAAGGCTTCATCCCAGGCAAGCCGGACGAACGCAATACCTGGGAGCGCCTGGACGCGGTGCTCAGCAAGCAGTGGAGCTTTGCCGACGGCAGCCAGTTGTCGATTATGATCACCTTCATCGACTCCGGCGGCCACTACACCAAAGAGGTGTACCAGTTCTGCAAGATCAACGAGGAGCGCCGCATCTTCGCGATCAAGGGCCAAGGCGGCGAGGATGTTCCATACACGCGGCAACCCACGCGCAACAACGACTTCAAGGCGGCGTTGTTCTCAATCGGCGTTGACGCCGGAAAGGACCGCATTGCGTCACGCCTGAAGATCAAGGATCGCGGCGCGCCGAAGTATTGCCACTTCCCGCTGGGAGAGGATCGCGGCTACGACCGGGCCTATTTCGAAGGGCTGCTCTCTGAAAAGCGGATCAAGCGCAAGAAAAACGGCAAGATCGTCGATGGCTGGCAGAAGATCCGAGAAGGCATACCCAACGAGGCGCTGGACTGCCGCAATTACGCCATGGCGGCGCTGAACGCGCTGGCCCCGGACGGTGCGCGGGAGGCCTATTTTGACCAATTGGAGGCCCGATTGAAGGGCATGAACGAGCCAAAGGCGGTGCAGCAACCGCGACCGCAGCTCCGCCGAGGGGTTGTATCCAGGGGAATATCGCTGTAATCGGGCTGGATTTCATCAAGTATCCAGCCTTTTTTGATGCAAAAATCCATGAAATCGGGTGAGAAAATGCCGCAGACGAGGCTGGAAAACCTGTTATCAAGGCTGGACGCCTACAAAAAAGCCGAGCTTGCGATACTGGACGGCGCACAGAGCTACCAGATCGGCAGCCGCCGGTTGGATCGCGCTCAGCTGGGCGAGGTCACGGAGATGATCACGTACCTGGAGCGCGAGGTCGCCGCCGAGCAGCGCAGGGCCGCCGGCCGCGGCTCCATCCGTGTGATTGGCGTGATTCCCCGTGACATTTGAGAGGAGCGACGGCCATGAACTTTATCGACCGCGCCATTGAGGTCGTCGCACCGGTGACGGCGCTGCGCAGGGCCGCCGCCCGCAAGACCATGAAGGTGCTGAACTACGGATACGGCGACGGAGGGGCCAGCCACGAGAAAAAATCCATGAAGGGCTGGAGGGCCACGGCCAACAGCCCACAGGAGGACATCGACTGGTCGCTGCCCACGTTGCGCGCGCGCTGCCGGGATCTGTGGATGAATGCGCCTATTGCCAGATCGGCACTGGGAACTACGCGAACCAACGTCGTGGGCTCCGGATTGCGGCTAAAAAGCCGTGTGGACGTGGCCGTGCTTGGGCTAACCGAGGAGCAGGCCGATGCCTGGGAGCAGCACGTGGAGCGGGAGTTCGGCCTGTGGGCTGATAGCGTGTGGTGTGACGCGCTGCGGCTGAACGACTTCTACGAAATGCAGCAGCTGGCACAGTTGGGCTGGCTCATGAACGGCGACTCCTTTTGCGTGTTCAAGGTAGAGCCGCCGGCGCCGCAGATGCCATACGCGCTTCGCCTTCACCTGATCGAGGCTGATCGGGTGTCCACCCCCAACGCACTGATGACGGCCAGTGCTGCCAACTGGCTCATGGAAGGCCAGGCCAGCGACGGCAACCGCATCGTATCCGGCGTGGAGATCGACAAGGCCACCGGCGCAACCGTGGCATACCACATCTGCAGCGGGTATCCGGCGACGTTTTACAGCGCTGAGCCGCTGGAATGGCAGCGCGTGGAGGCCTTCGGCAAGGCCACCGGTGAGCGGATGATCCTACACCTAATGGAATCCGAGCGGGCGGAACAACGCCGCGGTGTGCCTTTTCTGGCCCCGGTCATTGAGAGCCTGAAACAGATCACGCGCTACACCGAGGCAGAGTTGATGGCGGCTGTGGTCAGCGGCATGTTCACGGTGTTCGTCAAATCCGCAGCGCCGAGCGCAGACCCGAATCCGATGGGAAACATGCTGCCGGCAGACCAGCAGGTCGCCGCTAACGAGCCCACAAGCTATGAGCTGGGCAATGGTGCAATCAACATCCTGCAGGAAGGCGAATCAATAGAACTTGCCAACCCGGCGCGGCCAAACGCCAACTTTGCTGGGTTCGTGGACGCGCTGTGCGCTCAGGTGGGTGCGGCGCTGGAGGTGCCGAAGGAGCTGCTGCTCAAGCAGTTCAACAGCAGCTACAGCGCCAGCCGTGCGGCGCTGTTGGAAGCGTGGAAAATGTTCCGAATGCGCCGGGCGTGGCTGGCCAACGACTACTGCCAGCCGGTGTATGAGCGGTGGTTGGCCGAGGCCGTGGCCCGGGGACGCGTGAGCGCGCCGGGCTTCTGGGGCGATCCGCTGATTCGCAAGGCCTGGTGCCGCGCCGAGTGGAACGGCCCAGCCCAGGGGCAGCTCGACCCGGTGAAGGAAGTAAACGCTGCCGCTATACGCGTGCAGAACGGCTTCTCCACCCGCGAGCGTGAGACCATGGAGATCAACGGCGGCGACTTTGACCGCAACGTGCGGCAGCTCAAGCGGGAAAATCAGATGATGAGTGAGGTGATGGGAAATGCAGCTGGCAATGCCGATCCGGCCGCCCCAACAGGCGGTACCGGCAAATAAACACTTTTGGAACTTCGTAAACACCAACGACGACGAGGCAGAGCTGCAGCTGTACGGGTACATTTCGGAGTATTCCTGGTGGGATGACGACGTGACCCCAAAGCAGTTTCTGAAAGAGCTCAAGGACCTGGGCAACAAATCCAGGATTACCGTCCGCATCAACTCCGGCGGCGGTGACGTCTTTGCCGCCCATGCCATTGCGACCAACCTCAAAGACCACCCGGCAGAGATCATCGTCAAGATCGACGGCATCGCTGCGAGCGCTGCCGTCCTTATCGCGCTGGCCGGGAACAAAATCATGATAGCTGCCAGCAACTACATGATGATCCACAAGCCGTCGTCTATTGCGTGGGGCAATGCCGACAACATGCGGAAGATGGCCGAAACGCTGGACGTGATTCAGGAGGGGATCGTCAACGGCTATATGGCTCGGACCAAGAAGGACCGCAAAACACTCGACAAGCTCATCAACGAGGAAACGTGGATGACAGGCGAGGAGGCCGTGGCCGAGGGCTTCGCCGACGAGCTGATGTTCGTGGAGGGAGAGCCGCAAAACGCAGAGCCGGTGATGAACGGCAATCTGCTGGTCGTGAACAGCATCCCGCACGATCTTTCCATCTACAAGAACCGACCCAAGATCACGCCGCCAGCCGGGCAAAGGCCCGTAACAGATACGACCAAACCCAAACCCGAGGAGGTTACAAACGCCATGACTTTGGACGAACTCAGAGCCCAACACCCCGACCTGGTGAACCAGATCGAAACCGCCGCCAGCGCCGCCGGTGCGACCGCAGAGCGGCAGCGCATCCAGGCCATCGACGAGCTGGCCGAAACTGTGGCCCCGGAGCTGATCAACGCGGCCAAGTTCACCAACACCCAGGCAACTGCCAACACCGTGGCCCTGCAGGCCGTCAAGGAAGGCAAGTTCCTGAACAAGGGCTATGTCAAGGCGATCGAAGACGACGCCGGCGATAGCAACGCCAACAAGGTGCCCGGTGCCGCCGGTGACCCGACTGACGGCAAGAACAAGGGCGTGCAGGACCAGGCTGCGCTGAGCCGCGTAGGCGAGCTCGCCAAGAACGCGCTGAACGGCTACCGGCCGCAGCGGTAAGAGACTGGAGGAACGGAAATGAAGACCGAGACCTTGATCAGAGACAACCTGATCCAGGGCGCTGTGACGCCCATGACTGTGACCGTTGGCGCCAGCCAGGACATCGCCCGGGGCGACCTGCTGGAACTGGCGATGACGCCCGAAGCCGACACTGGCGACGGCGCCGTGACCGAAAATGTGGCCGATACTGGTGACGGCGCAATCACCGTGACTGCCGCGGAAACCTTCGTGGCTCCGGCGGGCGCTGCCAACATCTTCTCTGTCTACGCCGTGGCCGCCGAGGACGTGACGACCGGCAGCGGCGAGACCGCCAAGATCACCGCCTACGTGGCCGGCGTGTTCGACGAGGGCTCCGTGGGCTTCGGCGGCGAAAGCGACGCCGACGACAACCGCTTTGTGCTGGCCAAGCAGGGCATCATCTTGAAGCCCATCGTGGCGGCCTAACCGATAACGAGGAGGACTTGAGCATATGGCTATCAGCATTTTCGACCCCAGGACGCTCGACCAGGTTGTGCGCGCACTGCCGCCCAACCACCGCTGGCTGACCAACACCTTTTTCCCGCGGCGCAAGCCCATCGAAGGCACAAAGGCCGACGTGGACTTTTTCAAGGGCAAGCGTCGGCTGGCTCCGTTTGTGAGCCCCAAGGCCGCCGCGACCGGCGTCGCCAAGCAGGGCTACCAGACCAACCAGTTCACAACGCCGCTGATCCGCATGAAGGACACGACCACGCTGGAGGACCTGGAGGTCCGCCTGATGGGGGAAGGCATCCAGAACAGCGGCCTGACCCGCGCCGACCGCGCCATCGCCCGCATGGCAGAGATCATGGCCGACTTCAACGACATGATCGACCGGCGCGTGGAGTGGATGTGCGCCAAGGCGTTGTTCACCGGTAAAATCCCCGTGTCCGGCGAAGGCGTGGACTACGAAGTGGATTTCAGCTTCACCAACAAGGCCACCTGCGGCACCACGTCCGGCTATGGCGCGGTATGGAGCACCGCCGCAACCGCCACGCCGCTGGCCGACCTGGAGAAGGCCCAGCAGGCCGTCGTGAAAGGCGGCTTCGTGCAGCCCAACGTGGCCCTGATGGCCCGCGACGCTTACAACGAGTTCATCGGCGCGGCCAAGGTGCTGGACAAGGTGGACAAGGTCAACATGACGCTGGCCATCATCGAGCCCAAGACGCTGCCGGCCGGCGTGACCTATGGCGGCTATCTCCCCATGCTGAACCTGTCCATCTACATCTACGATGAGTGGTATGTGGACGACACGACCGGCACCGAACTGCCGATGGTGCCCGCCGGCACGGTGCTGCTGGGCTCCACGAACTCCGGCTTCACGATCTACTACGGCGAGATGGCCGTGGCCGACGAGACTGCGCCTGGCGGCATCCGCTCCATCATCGGCGAGCGCGCCGGCGAAACCTGGGTGGAGAAGGACCCAGCCGCCCGCTTCCTGGCGTTGCAGAGCCGCCCGCTCCCCGCCCCGAACATGGTGGATTCGTGGTTCGTGCTGACGGTGTAAAAGAGCGGCAAGGGCAGAGCCCTTGCCCTACATTGGAGGGCTTTATGGGCTTCAAAGACCGAGTGCTGACTGACCGGGCCGTGTTCGTGAACGGCGCTGAGTTTGGTGATCTCCACCAAATCCAGTACCGTCCGGGGCACGGCCCGGAGCCCGTTACCGCCATCGTGGACCAGCAGCGGCTGACCGAGCGGGCCAGCCGGGAATATGACGGCCTGTACATCGGCGAGCTGCTGTATTTCGCATCGGTGGCAGCCTTCGCGATCCCCATCGTGAAGGGCCAGAAGCAGCTCTTTGACGGAAAGCCGTACACCGTCGCCGATGTGCGTGAAGAGGATGGCATGTACGAAATCATCCTGAATAAGGGGGCGTAGGCATGACGACGCTGGACGCGATGAACTCCGTGGCCGACGCGATTCGCGCAGCCACGGCAGACCTGCTGCTGGAAGCGGCGGAGGCAAAGGCGGGCGACCCCAAGGTGCTACTGGCCGTGGACGTGGGTCACGCGCCGCCTCGCAACGCCGACATGAGCGCATATGGTGCGGGCTACGTCGCCCCACGTGCAGTTGTGGGCCTGGACGAAACAGGCGGCATCGACAACGGCAGCGACGCCGCGGTATCGCTGATGGTCACGGTGGGCACCTACTCCCCAGGTACGACGCGCCAGAACGGCACGACCGACCTGAACAACCAGGGCTACATCGACCTGCTGCTGGTCATTGAGCGCGTCAAACGGGCGCTGCTGCGCCATCCGGTGCTGCGCCACACAACCATACAGCCGCCGGTGCGCTGGGGTATGTACCAGGACCAGCCGTATCCCTATTGGTATGGTTGGCTGGCTTTCGACGCCAAGTTAGCGGCCACGCCGGCGCAGATGGATCTTCCGGACAACTTCCTGAATCTGAACTGAGGTGAAACAATGCCATACAAACACGGTACTTACGCGGAATATGTGCCGTCTTCCCCGGCCGCCGTGCCCGAGGGCGTGTTCGCGCTCCCGGTGTACATCGGCACCGCGCCGGTCAACCTGACGGCCAGCCCGCTGGTGAATGTGCCGGTCGTGCTGACTTCCATGGCTGACGCCAGGGCGATGCTTGGTTACTCCGACGACTGGGCCAAGTTCACGCTGTGCGAGGCGATGAAGGCCCACTTCGACGGTGGCCTGGGTCCTGTCGGCCCGGTCATCATGATCAACGTCTTCGACCCGGAGCTGCACATCGACGAGGAGGGCAGCTCTTCCGTGACGCCGGTGGCCAAGGTCGCCTGGATCGACAAGGAAACCGTGCTGCTGGACACCATTGCCATCGACGGCAAGGTGCTGGGCACCGACTTTACGGCGGAATACGCGCTCAAGAACGGGCGCTACCAGGTCAAGATCACGGACAAGACCGTGGCCGGCCTGGGCACCGTGACCGTGACCTATTCCACGCTGGATATCACCGCGGTCGAAGATGCCGACATCGTGGGCGCCGTGGAATCCGACGAAACCCGCACCGGCCTGGAGGCCGTGGACCTGATCTATTCTGCACTGGACCTGATCCCGCTGGCCATCGCCGCGCCGGGCTGGTCGCAGATGCCCGATGTTTACACGGCCATGGTCGCAAAGGCTGCGGCAATCAGCGGGAAGTGGCGCTCCATCGTCGCTGTGGACATCGACGCTGACACCGTGACGACCCGCTCCGCCGCCAAGACGTGGAAGACGACCAACGGCTACAACAGCGAGACCGCCAAGGTGTGTTGGCCCATGTCCGCCATCGGCGGAAAGGTCTATCACCTGTCCACGCTGGCCGTCGTGGGTATGCAGCGCGTAAACCAGGGCAACCAGGATGTGCCGTTCGAGAGCGCGAGCAACAAGGCCGTGGACAGCGCCGGACCCGTGCTGGCCGACGGCACCACTGTGTCCATGGTCGAGACAGACGCCAACGACCTGAACGCTGTGGGCATCACGACGCTGAACCGCGTGGCCGGTCAGTGGCGGCTGTGGGGCGCTCACATGGGCAACTATGTCTATGCAAATGAGGCCGACATCCTGCCCGAGGACATGTTCGACAGCACCGTGTGCATGCGCCTGTACCTGGGCAACACGCTGCAGCAGAGCTATCTGAACGCCGTGGACGACCCGGGCAACGACCGGCAGATACAATCAGTCGTGGACAGTGCCCAGCCGTGGCTCAACGGCCTGGTGGCCATGGGTGCGCTGCGCGGCGCGGATATCGCCTATGACGCGGCAGGCAGCGAGACGGTAGCCGGGCGCTTCCGGTACACGGTGCGCTACAACGACGTGCCGCCGATGACCGCGCTGGAGTTCAGCGTGATGCGCGACGGTTCGCTCGTCGCCGGGAGGTAAGCGATGATCAACAACAAGGTTATCCAGTATTCCGTCGCCTTCGAGAGCGCCGGGAAGATGATCCCGCTGATGGACACCACGAGCGTGCAGCTGCCGTCCATCGAGTTTGGCGCAGACGCGATCAAGGGGGCGGGCATCCTGGGCGAGGTAGAAATTCCTTCGCTGTTCGCCATGGCAGCTCTGACGGCGACGATTGCCGGGCGCGTGGACAGCAAGCATTTCGCCGCCATCGGCATCCCCCGCCCGCGCAAGTTCGAAGTGCGTTGGTTCACCGACGCCCACAATCAGGCGAACGGCAGCATGGACTACGTGCGTCATCGTGCGATCATGGTGGGCACGCCCAAGAAGCGCGACCCGGGCAAGGTGGAGACCAACGCCACATCGGACGTGACGGTGGACATCGCCCTGACCTACTACAAGGACGAGATCGACGGCAAGACCGTCACCGAGATCGACAAGCTCAACAGCAAGTTCATCGTCAACGGAGAGGATCTGACCAAGTCGATCCGCTCCTTCCTGGGCTAAGGAGGCCATATGGAAATCAAACTCTACAAGCCAATCATGGTGGACGGCAAAGAGGTCAAGACGCTGGAGCCGGACTTTGAAAATATGCCCAGCGGGACATCCATGCGGGCATCGAGGTTCCTGCAAGGGCGTGGTTACAACGTCACACTGTCCGCAACCGACGAACAGCTGAACGCCATCATTGCCGCAATGGCTGCCGGGCTGGCCCCCGAAGATGCGTGGGCACTCCACGACAAGGACAAGAGGAGGCTGGCAGGAGAGGCGCTTGCTTTTTTTCTCGACACTTCGGCGGAACCGTAGGCAGCGCCGCCATCCGGGGCGCTAAGGCAACCATATCATTTCTGAGCTCCACCAGCTACATCGCTTGCGATGAGATCCCGCTGGTGGAGCTCTTTGATCTGCGCGACAGGCTGATAGAGCTACACAAGGAGGCGATGAGCAGTGGCAAAGGAACTTGAGACCCTTATATCGGTAGGCGGCCAGCTGGACCCGTCGCTGCTCAAAGTCATTCAGGCCGTCAACAAGAACATAGACGGTTTGGAAAAGCAGGTGAAGGCCGCCAATGCGGCGACCAAGACCCACGGCGGTAACATTGGGAACGTCTACGGCAAGATCGCGTCCGGCGCCAAGGTCATGGGCAGCGCCGTGCAGGCCGGATTTCAGGCCGCTGCCGGGGCCGCGAAGATTGCTGCCGTTGGAATCGGGGCCGTGGGCCTGATCGCCGCGGCGACGACCGTCGGCGCGTACAAACTGGCCGAAAAATCGTCGGCACTGGCTGAAAGTCAGAACGTCGTGGAGCAGACCTTCAAGTCGTCGGCCAAGGCCATTAAGGACTGGACGCTGACCACGGCCAAGAGCGCCGGAATCTCGCAGTTGAACGCCATGATGTGGTCGGGCTCCATGGGGGCCATGCTCAAGAGCTCCGGCGTCACAGAGAACTATGCAAACATCATGTCTCGGTCGCTGGTGCAGCTGTCCGGCGACATGTCTAGCTTTTACAACCTGGCTGCCGGCGATGCGTGGGAGAAGATCCGGGCGGGCATCGCGGGAGAGACCGAACCGCTCAAGCAGCTAGGCATCAACCTGTCCGTGGCAAACCTGCAGGCCTTCGCGCTGTCGCAGGGCATCAAGACTTCGTATGCGAAGACGAGCCAGGCGCAGCAGACGATGCTGCGCTACAACTACCTGATGAAGGTCACGGCGGACGCCCAGGGCGACTTCGGGCGCACGCTGGCCACCAGCTTCCCAAACCAGCTGCGCGTGGCCCAGATGAACATTGAAACGCTGGGAAACACCATCGGCACGAAGTTCCAGCCCGCTTTCCTGGGCATCCTGCAGGCGTTCAACAAGGGTTTTGACACAGGCAACTGGGCCGAGGCGTCGCAGGGCATTTCATACGGTCTACGCTATGTGCTCAAGACCGCGGCTTCCATGGTCCCGCAGGCAATCGAGATCGCCAGCTCGATCCTGCCCGGACTGATAACCGGCATCGTGTCGGTGATGCCGCAATTCACGACGGCGCTGGTGGGCGGCGTGCTGTCCATGCTGAGCGCCCTGTCGGCCCAGGCTCCGGCGATGATCCCGGCGCTGTTGCTGATGGCGCGCACGATGCTGACCGGCCTTGTCAGCGCCATCGTGACCTACGGGCCGATGCTGGCAGAGGCCGGAATACAGCTGATAACCGGCTTTGCGTGGATGATGGTGCAGGCGGTACCGCAGGCGCTGCCAGTGCTGACCTCTGCGCTGACTGGGCTTATATCTGCCATCGTGGGCCTGCTGCCCCTGGTGCTGCCGATGCTGGCAGACGCCGCGCTGGGCCTGGTGGACGCGGCAATCTCCGTGATTGCTCAAAGCGGCCCCCAATTCTTGACTGCGGCGCTGGACGCTGCCAAGCAACTGGCACTGGGCCTGCTTAAAGCGGCTCCCAAGCTTATCCCGGCGGCGCTGTCGCTGATCCAATCGCTGGTGGATTGGCTAAGCGCGAACCATGCACTGATCATCGAAGCGGGCATACAGGCGGTTCTTCAGCTGGCGCTGGGGCTGATCAACGCGCTGCCGCAATTGGTGGCCATGGTGCCACAAATCCTGCTGACGGTCATCAACACGCTGACCGCGAATCTGCCGCTGCTGTTCAGTTCCGGTGCGGAGATCATCGCCCAGCTGATCGTGGCGCTGATTCAATGCCTACCCACGCTCATGGCGGCCATCCCGCAGATCGTGCTGGCGCTTGCGCAGGCGCTGTTCGACAACATTCCGCTACTGCTGAGTTTCCCGAAGCAGCTCTTTGATGCGTTGGTTCCCGCGCTGGGGGCAATCAACTGGGGCGAGATGGGGTTGAGCATGCTCAAAGCCATCGTGAATGGTCTGGCCAGCGGCGGAAATCTGGTTGTCAACGCGCTCAATACCATTCTGGTTGGCTCGATCAACAAGTTCCTTTCCGACAACAAGATACCGCTTCAGATCCCGAAAATCCCCAACATCCCAACGATCCCCGCTTACGCCAACGGCATCGCCAGCGCCCCGGGCGGCCTCTCCATCGTGGGCGAAAATGGCCCCGAGCTGCTGAACGTGCCGCCCCGCAGCACGGTCTACAACAACACTGAAACCAGGCAGATGCTGGGCGGAGGCGGCGGAGCAACCATACAGTTCTTCATCAACATCACTGGCGGCACCGGCGCGGAACGCGAAAGCTTAACCCAGGGCATCCGCCAGGTGATGCCAGACCTGGAGGCGGCGCTGGAATCCATCGGGAACGGGCAAAGGAGGGTCGCATTTGGGTGAGTACGTGACGGTACAGGGCGATACCTTTGACCAAATCGCCCTGCTCTTCTACGACGACGAAATGTTGGCCCACCGCATTATCGCAGCCAACCAGCAGCACTGCGCGGTCGTCGTGTTCGACGCCGGCGTGACGCTGGCGATACCGGAGATTGAAGAGGCGGCGGCGGTGACGCTGCCGCCGTGGCGGCGGTGACGACATGAAGATCACCTGGAACGACGAGACCGTGACTGGCCCGGTGTTGGATGTGATAGTGCGCGACAATGCCGGTGGCTGCGCCGATACGCTGGCCATCCTGTTCACGGACCCCGAATTGATGTGGCTCAACTGGCAGCCCCAGAAAGGCGACATCATCACCGTTTCCGACGGAGGCTGGAGCTCTGGCGCGATGTTCTTCGATGGCTTTGGCGCGAAGGACGGAATTTTCCAAGCGCTTGCAATTTCCACGCCACCGGCGGGCAGAACCGAGGCCCACAGGGCGTGGCAGGACGCGCTATTCAGCCACATCGCCGGCGACATCTCCAACGCCTGCGGGCTGGCGCTGGAGTTGCACGACGTGCCGGATTACCGGTATGCGTCGGTGGCCCAGGGCGGCGCGGCAAACCTGTGGTTCCTGCACACTCTGTGTGCCCGCGAGGGCTGGATGCTCAAGGTGCACGACGTGCGGGCCTTCGTATTTGATGAAAAGACCATGGAGAGTCAGCCGAAGGCTATGACGCTTTCGCGGGCTGACCTGGGCAAGGAGTACGAGTTCGGCACCGCGTCAGCGGACCTTAAAAGCCGGTGCCGCGTGCGCCACTACGGCCAGGGCGGACTTGTGGATTACACCTACGACGCGCCGGGCATCTACGGCGGCAGCATCGAGTTTGACGGCTGCGCGGCGTCTCTCGGTGAAGCCCAGCGGTTCGCCCGTGCGGCGCTGCGGGCGGCCAACAAGGGCGAGTTCTACGGCCGCTTCTCGCTGCCGATGAACCGTGCTATCGCCGCAGGAAACACCTTCGAGCTGACCGGCATGGGCACGCTGAGCGGCATCTGGTATTTGACGATGGTGGAGCAACGCATGGTCACCGGCCGCACGCTGTGCCGCTGCAGGCGGCCCATCCAAGGAGGATACTAATGATCGCCGTAGGCATGATTTCCGTCGTGGAGAGTGGCCGGGCGCGGGTGACGCTTCTGGAAACCGGCGTACAGACGCCGCCGCTCAAAAGCCTGGACGGCCGCACGTGGACCGCCGAGGATATCGGCAAGACCGTGCTGGTGGGCTCCTGGTCCGGGTGCGTGGGCGAAGGCGCGATACTGGGGGTGCTGACATGATCGGAGCCTTCGGCTCGATGATCTTTGAGATTACCGACAAGCACGTATTTGTGCCCACCGACGAATCACTGACCGCCGGGTGCAAGATCGAGGTCAAGGAATCATCAGGCAAGCCGCAGACGACCGGCTCCACTCCGGAGTTGCGGGCGTGGAAGTGCAAGCTGCGGCTCAAGCGGGAGCTGGGCATCAACGTGCAGGTGATGCAGGATCACTGGCTCAAGATGGCAGAGGACGGCGCGACCGGCTACATCAACATGGGCGGCCAGCCGCTTGCGGCAAACCCGTTCAGGTTGCACTCCTGTTCTGTTTCGGACATTTCACGGGACGGCGTGGGCGAACTGGCCTCCGTGACGCTGGCCTGCGACTTTCAGGAGTACGTCGGCGCTCCGGCCAAGAAGAAGAAGGCCAAGAAAAAGAAGAAAAAAAGCGGCGGAGGTGGCGGCGATGAGCCGACCACGCCGCCTTCGAACCCATACGACTACTGGAACAAGAACCACTGACCGCGCGCTGGAGGGCTTATGAGCACAACGCTGGACATGGGCATCGGGCCCATCGATTGGAACGCCAAAGGCGAAGCCGCTGTGCTGCAGCGCGTGCGCAATCTGCTGGGCACGAGGCAATACGAGATTGCCTATGACCGCGGGCGCGGCGTGGATGCGGATCTTGTGGACCAGCCCGCCGACCGCGTGCTGGGGCAGATGGCCAACGACGTGGCCGAACTGCTCACCATATATGAGCCGATGGTGCAGCTTGTGAGCATGGCCCCCCGGCCCGGCGGCGGGTTCCTTGTGACGGTGAAGGTGGTGAACGTGTGACCAACGAGATCGAATTTGTATCCTGCGACCCGCAGGAGATATTGGCCGGGCTGATCGCCGACGTGGAGGCGTCCACCGGCGAGACGCTGTATGCCGGCGACGTGCGCCGCATGTTTGCCGAAAACCAGACGCAATGGCTGGTAGGCTTCTATGCGACGCTAAATGACACGGCCAAGCAGGCGCTGCTGCGCTTCGCCACAGGCGCGGTGCTGGACGCGCTGGGAGAGGCCGTGGACACGCCCCGCCTGCAGGCACAGAAGGCCACATGCACGCTGCAATTCACGGCGTCGGCAGGCCATCCGCCTATGCTGATTCCCGCCGGGGAGCGGGTATCTCCCGACGGTGTGCTGTTCTTCGAGACAACCGCCGCGACCAGCCTGCCAGCGGGCACAAACACCGCGACGGTTACAGGCAGGGCCATGGAGGCCGGGGCTAAGTACAACGGCTTTACCGCGGGTCAGATCGCGTTGATCATCGACCCGCTGCCATGGCTGGCCAGCGTGACCAACACGACGACCAGCGCCGGCGGCGCGGACGAGGAGGCCGACGGCAGCAGCGAGCCGCCCTATACCGATTACCGGGAGCGCATCCGGCTGGCCCCGTCGCGTTTCTCCACGGCGGGACCAGTGGACGCCTACGTATATTGGGCCAAGACCGCCAGCGCCAACATCGCCGACGTATCGCCCACGGTGCCAACCGGCGGGGAACTGCTGCTGACCATCCTGATGGACGACGGGGCCCCATCCTCCGAGGTGCTGGCCGCCGTGGAGGCCGCTTGTTCTGCCCGCAACCGCCGCCCGCTGGGCGATCACGTGACTGCTCAGGGGCCGGAGTGGGTGGACTTCTCCATCGACATTGCCTATACGATCAACGCCGGCTTCGCCGGCAGTGAAGCGACGATACGTACCGCCGTGGAAGGCGCGGGCGGGGCCGTGGAGCAGTACATCGCGTGGCAGACAGCAGCAATAGGCCGAGCCGTAAACCCAGACCAGCTCCGCCGGCGCATCTACGGGGCCGGCGACTTCGACGACGCCACGCGGCTGTTGCTGGCCCAGGGCATAGACGCTGTGGAGATCACAGCGCCGGGATCTGCGGCGGTATCTGCCACGCAGGCAGCGCGGCTGGACGGCATGCCGGCCATCACATACGACGGGTTGGTGTGAGCGATGCGCATAGAAGACGTTGATCTGCTGGCGCTACAGAGCCGCCTGATGCGGGCCGACCAGACAACGCATGGGCTGTGCAAGGGTCTGAACCGCGAATACCGAAAGCTGGCTCCAGAGATCCGAAAATGCCTGGGCCTGGCGCTGCTGTACATCGACGCGGACGCCGTGAGCGACGAGGTTCTTGCCATCCTGGCCTATGATCTCAAGGTGGATTGGTACGACGATGGAGCCAGCCGCGAAGCCCGTATAGCCACCGTGAAAAACGCCAAGAGGGTGCAGCGAATCATGGGCACACCTGCGGCGGTAGAGCTGGCCGTGGCCCCATACTTTGACCATGCCTTTGTACGCGAATGGTGGGAGTATGGCGGCGACCCTTGCCATTACAAAATCTTTGTCCAGGGCGAATTAACCGCCGACGAATCGGCTCTGCTTACCCGCACGATTGCCCGAACGGCGCGGGCAACGGCGGTGCTGGACGCGGTGGCGTCGATCACGCTGTCCAGCGGCAGCGCGTACACTGGCGGCGCGGTGATTGTGCAGCAGAGAACTGTGATAAGGGAGGCTTGACATGGCATTCAACACACTGACGATTACCGACAAGGGCGTGACGCTGCAGGCCAAGGTGCTGGGCGGAGCGACGCTGACATTTAC
The DNA here is from genome assembly GCA_023410875.1 of Bacillota bacterium. Lineage (GTDB taxonomy): Bacteria > Bacillota > Clostridia > Christensenellales > UMGS416 > JAEYRA01. Next base: position 102,537 of record JAEYPH010000122.1, read on the forward strand.
CAAGGCTCAATCCGGCAGCGGCACGTTGCCCGGCGGCACGGATATCACGGCCATGACGGCCCTGGTCGCGCCGGAGCAGGATATCGTCATCGCCAGCGTGACGCCATCTGTACCCAACAAACTGACCGCCCGCATCGACTTCACCAATGACGGGCTGGAAGCCGGCTACTACTGGAGAGAAATCGGCCTGTTCGCCGACGACCCGGACGACGGCGAAATCCTTTACGCCTACAGCAACGCAGGCGACGAGGGAACCTTCATCCCCGCCGAGGGTGATGGCGTGACCGAGCAGATCGTGGACCTGGTGACGCTAATTGCCAACGTGATGAGCGTGACTGTGGAAGTGGACAATTCGCTGGCGCACCCCGTGTGGGCGGACCTGCTGATCAACGGCGTTATCCCGTGCACTGGAACCGGCACAAACACCATCGCTGTAAACAACGCCAACATCACCGAGTACGTGGACGGTCTCAAAATCGCACTTGATATGGAAACCACGAACACCGGCGCAGCCACGGTCAACATCAATGGCATGGGGGCCAAGGGCATGGCGTTGCAGCCTGGGTCCGGCCTATATATGCCGCTCACAGGAGGAGAGACAGTAGGGCTTTCTCTGTGGCAGTACAAGGCCGCTGGAGATGTTTTCGTGCTGCTGAGCGGGCCAGGAAATCCCGCGTTTGCCAAAGCAGTTCACTCACACACCATTGCCAACGTGACCAGCCTGCAGGCGGCGCTGGATGGGAAGGCTGCATCCAGTCATACCCACGCCATTGCCAACGTGACCGGCCTGCAGAGCGCTTTGGACGGGAAAGCAAGCTATGGCGATGCTACATTCGCCCCGGAAGTCTTTAATACGAGCGGCTCCCCGCTTACGCTGGACGGAACCCAGATTGGTGTGTGCCAGATAGTCGGCAAATTAGTCCACGCATGGGGAGTTATGAGAGTTTTAAGTACGGAAGGGCTTACGGGGAATGCTCGGTTCCGCCTTCCACTTCCTGTGTCTCCTTCTGCTGTGTATGGTTCTGGTGTTGGTAATTATCCGCTTGGACAGGTCCTGCTGCGCAACATTGCGTATCCATCTGGCGCGGTACAAGCTGCATTCCAGGCTACCACTGGCACTGATTACGGCTATGTCATATTCACCAGAAGCAACAGCACGACTGTGCTGCTCCAGTGTGAGGCTCTGTCGGCGGAGGGCGCGACGGTTACGTTTGATGTCTGGTATAGGACACCGTGAGTACCTGCTTTCCAGCCTCGGAGAAATCCGGGGCTGTTTTATATCAAAATCGGAGAGGAGATATCACATGCACTTGGCTGATTGGTTCAAAGTGGCCTTGGCCGTCCTTGGTGGCGCCTTGAGCTGGTTGTTCGGAGGCTGGCTTATGTTTGTTGCCGTCGTCTTTTTCCTTATGGTGATCGATTTCGTCACCGGCTGGATGGCAGGCGGCATCAACAAAGAGCTCAGCTCGCAAAAAGGGTTCAACGGCATTCGGAGAAAGGGCATGATCATGCTTGTCATCGTCATGGCTGCACTGCTCGACTACCTATTACGCACCTATGTTAATGCCAATCTGGCGGCCTGCCTTGGGATTGTTTGCACTTTCTACGCGGTAAACGAAGGGTTAAGCATACTTGAAAACCTTGGCCGCGCTGGGGTGCCGTACCCCGAAAAGCTGCGGGACGTGATCCTGGTACTCAATAAAAAGGAAACGCCGGTTGTGCCTGCGCCTGAGGCGGAAGATAAGGAGGGGTTCTGATGGCCACTGTCTACATCGGCAGCGCTCGCATTGACGAGCACGGCAACGCCAGAGGCGGTGCTGCAGGCGACCAGAACGGCAAGGAAGTTTCCACGCAGCCGTGGTACCGGCACTCCCTGGGCTGGGTCGTGATCCGCGCCAAGTCGCCGGTACACCGTGCCGGCCTG
>JAEYPH010000012.1 GCA_023410875.1 Bacillota bacterium
TTTTTCTTCCCGGCAAATTCTATGTCGCTGAAGCTTGGCTGCCTATCCATCCCTTTATCCCTCGCTCATTCGATATCTCTATTATATCAAATCCTGGGTCCGGGTGGATTAAATCAGTGGTTCCCTATAATTATATGATAAAAAGTATTAACGTTCCTCAAATCATCAACAGCATTGTTAAATGAGTTGCTCAAATAGATTAAATACATAAATGGCAAATCATAAAAATTATCATAGTCTATGTATTCAGAGTCGCTTTTTACATTCTTTTGTAGTAAAGAGCATATGGAAAATTTTGTAAAGATACTTTCGAAATCATTTTCCATCAAAGGAAGAGGATTTATTTTTTTAAGTGGAAAGCTAATAATTAGTATTCCAAATCCATTAAAAAACAATTCAAGATTTACATTGGCAACACCACAATCTCCATTGTTATAGTATATTAATATGGGATATAAAACAAATCTCATTACTGGGCTTAGAGATGAATAACCATATACTCTCGCACTTTCATTTAATCGTGCCGATTCATATTCAAGAAAATCAAGCTGGCTTTGAATAAAAGCATCATGTCTACTTATAGTTCTGATGCTAGTCCTAATTACCTCTCTATCATTTTCATCAAAGATTGAAAATGTTTCGATATCTTTGGGAAGCTTTATTGAGATTGGTTCTTTACTTGCAAAATCTTTGACAACACTAGAATTGCTTGCAAACTGATAAAACTCGTCCTTTAGTCCAAGGGTTACTTCACCATTATCTTTTTTTCAGTTGAAATAACTATTTGATCAACGTATAGCAGTTCTGCTGTATGTTTGAGAATACCCCCGCTTGTCTTTACAAAATTAAAGGGCATAAAACATTTTAGTATACCCCCTTCTATAATGACATCCTTAAATGTGTTTTGGATTTTCACACTCATCATGTTCTCCACACATTTTATTGCTGGCAAAACATTGTCTGTAAAAAGACTTGCTTGTCAACATCGCTATGATCTCAGACATGCTGTCCGCCACAGGCATGCCGGCGCTCTGCAGGCGGACGTGGTTGTAGTGGCCGAAGCTCACGAGGATGCAGCCGATGCCGCACGCGCGGGCCACCTCGGCGTCATGCAGCGTGTCGCCCACGAGCACGGTGGATTGCGCGGGTATGCCCAGCGCTCCGCCGTGCGGGGGCAATGCAGCCAAGTGTTCCGCCGCCCGGTGGGCCTTGCCGCGGCCGTGGTGGTCGTCCACTCCGGTCACCCGCTGCATAAGAGGCATCAGGCCAAAGTGGTCCACCTGCTCATGCAGATGGGCCACTTTGCTGGCCGACAGGATGGATTGGCCGATGCCCAGCGCTCGCAGCGCCGCCAGCGTCTCCATGGTTCCCTCCTGCAGGCCCAGCCGCCGCCAGCCGGCCTGATAGGCGGCGATGTACTGATCGCTGATGGCCTCGAAGGGCTCCTTCGTGAAGTCGAAGCCCAGGCGCTCGTAATACAGCTGCACGGGGAATTCGATGATCGCCTGATAGAATTCGTCGCCGATGGGCGGCAGGCCCCGGGGGGCCAGCAGGCCGTTCATGATGTCCACGCACAGCGCGCGGTCGTCCAGCAGTGTGCCGTTCCAATCCCAGATCACATGGGTGAAGGTCATACAAGCTCCTCTTGGAGGCGCTTAAGCGTCGCGGCGTATTCCTCGGGCTTGCCGCCGCCCTCCACGCTGACGCGGCCGGCATAGCCGATGGCGCGCAGCGCGCCGAAGAACGCCGAGTAGTCCGCGCCGTCGCCGGGGAGCGGATAGCGCCGGTCGCCCGGCGCGGCGATGTGGCAGTGCAGCAGCGCGGGGCCCGCGTCCAGCATGCCCTGAACGCCCTCGCTCTGCTCGGTCATGTGGTACCAGTCGGCCAGCGTACCCACGTTGGGCTGAGCCGCCGCCCGGGCCAGCGCCAGCCCTTCGGCCACGGTGTTTATGATGTTGCACTCCTGGGGCCGCAGCGGCTCCACGGCGATGGCGATGCCGTGTTCTGCGGCCATGGGGCCGGCCACGCGCAAGAAATCCACAAGCTGTGCAAAAGCCTGATCCATGGGCCAGCCCTCGGGCACTCCCCGCGCGCCGCCGCTGCCGAACACGATGACCCGCGCGCCCAGCCGGGCCGCGCGCTGCAGCGCCGGGGCCAGGTACGCTTTTGCTGCGTCCAAATTGGCCGCCGGGCCTGTGAGCCGCTGGGTGCCCGGAAGCATCACGTTGAAGGCCTCCGCCCGCAGGCCGGAATCCTCCACCGCCCGGACGATCTCCCCATAGGTTCCCTCGTCCACCGCCGCAAGGCCGGAAAGCCCGCCCTCGATGTAGTCAAAGCCCGCCTGCGCCACTTCCTTCGCGCCGCGCAAATCCGCACAGATGCCAAACCGCATGGTCATGCCTCCTGTCTAGTTATTCCCATTGACTGTATCACCGTTGCCGCCAACGCGCAACTGCGCCAGGGCATCGGAGCTCCAATTGCTATGGTAACTGCTGGCCGGCCCCGCGCCGGCTGCGGTATAATCAGTGGAACAGCGCGCGACCACCGCGCACCGACAGGAGCACGCCCATGGAAAACCCCCACCAGTGTTACGAAATACGCAACGGCCATGAAGACATCGTAATTTTCATCCACGGCATCTGCGGCAGCCCTGGGCAGCTGCGCCCGCTGGCCGAAGCGGCCAGCGCCGCCGGTTTCGATTGCGTGGCGCTGCTGCTCCCCGGCCATGGCGGCTGCTACGCCGACTTCGCCCGCACCCGGCGCGGCGCGTGGCTGCAGCATGTGCAGCGCGCCATCGACGAAGTGCGCACCTGCTACCGGCGCGTGTTCCTGGTCGGGCATTCGCTGGGGGCGCTGCTGTGCCTGGATTATGCCGCCCGCAAGGCCCTGGATGGCCTGGTGCTGCTCAATGCGCCGCTGCGCTTTCGCATCAGCCCCCGGCAGCTGGCGCTGAGCCTTCGGGTGCTGCTGGGCAACCCCCGGCGGGACGACGCCTTGTTGCAGGCTTACCGCGCCGGATTCGGCATTTGCGGCGGCAACCCGCTGTATGCGGCGCTGTGGGTGCGGCCCTTCTGGCTGCTGCTGGAGCACATCCGCGACATCCGGCCAATGCTTACGCGCGTGACGGCCCCGGTGCTGCTGGTTCAATCGGCGCTGGACGAGTCCGTTCACCCCAAAAGCGCGGCGCTGCTGGAGAACGGCCTGCTCCATGCGAAGGTTACCGCATTGAAACTGGAACAATCGCACCACGGATACTTCCCGCCGGCGGACGAGCGGGCGCTGCGCGAGGCACTTCTTCACTTCATCGCCCGGTAGCTTCCCAACCCTACCTCTTCACCTCATAAAGCAGCTCGGCGAACTGGCCATGGCGCCGGATGTCCGTCAGGCGCAGCTCCGCGGCATAATCGCCGCTCTGGAACAAGGGGATGCCCCGGCCCAACAGCACCGGCGCGATGTTGATCACGATCTCGTCCACGAGCCCGGCCTGCAAGAAATCCACCAACACGCCGCCGCCGCCGACCATCCATATTTTCTTTCCCTCTCGGGCCTGCAGCCGGGCGGTCAAAGCCGCCGCGTCTTCGCCCACGTAGGTCACATATCCGTCGTTGCCCGTTCGGTTGCGGGAGAACACATAACATTCCTTGCCCGCATAGGGAAAGCGCCCCTGCTCTTGCTCCATGATCCAGTCGTAGGTTCTGCGGCCCATGATCACGGTGTCCACGGTGTCGTAGAAGGCCCCGTACCCGTTGTCTCCTTCTCCTTCCACGCGGAACAGCCATTCCAGCGAATCATCTTCGGTGGCGATGTAGCCGTCCAGGCTGGCGGCGATGTACAGGATCACGCTGCGCTTTTGTGCCATTGGTTTCTCCTTTGTGCTTTTGTGGGTTCCTTATCATACAACAAAAGCCGACGGCGGTCATCTTCAACTTGTTCCGTTGAAAACTTGGCGGGTTTTGTGATAAGATGGGCGCAGGAGCACATAAGCTTTGATCCAGGGATACAATGTATTCAGCAAGGAAAATGATCCGGTTGGGTGCTGGGCAAGATCAACGAAGGTCGCTGAAAAGGCCAATATCTAAGATTTCGTTATTTTTTCCAACCAATCTGGGCTCACAGGGCAATAACTAACATCGACAAAGTACAAAAAAACAGGTATAATGGATTCATGTTTATCCGCAGTGTGCACAAGGCATGGATGCGGTAACCATAAATGAAAGGGGGGTTATCGTGTCTGAGGTTCGTGTCGGCAAAGATGAGTCGCTGGAAAGCGCACTGAAGCGTTTCAAGCGCAAATGCCAGAATAGCGGCATTTTGAAGGAAGTACGCAGGCGGGAGCACTATGAGAAGCCCAGCGTGCGCCGCAAGATGAAGGCGCTGGAAGCCAGAAAGAAATCCAAGAAATCAAGGTAAAATGAAAACCCGGCCGATTTTCGGTCGGGTTTTCCATTTCGTGGAGATGGATGAATCATGATAGCACTTTCCTAAAAGTTCTACAAATTATTACGTCCGCCCTTTTTGGGCTTTCTTATTATCGTAACATGATCCATCTCAACATTATCACCTTTAAATTCTCCAATTACTGCGGAGTACGGCTTGGCATCCGATGAAAAAAGAGACGATTTATATATTTCGGCTAAGTCACACTTCCAGGCCTCCGAAATTGCTTCAATTACCAGTCCTTCAAGACTTCTTGTGTTAAATTTATAGTGGAAGTCATAGTGGTGATTATGCCTTTCGTTCAACCCTTCTTCTTCTTCTTTGGGCCATTCTATTGCATAATCTGTTGTTCTCATTACACCTGGAATTCCCATATCTACGTAAAGCACATTACTATTAAGATTTATTGTACATTTTGTTTCGCGTTCATAATTTTCAATAGCCGCATCTTGAACAATAATCATTTCTGTATCTATGTCTCTTGAATACTCTACTATATCAAAATAATTAACAGCCTTCCTCAAATGATTATATGCAATAAACAGTTTTTCAGTATGTCCATATAAAGCCCTTACAATGCCTGAAGTATTGATCTGTATTTCTTCCCTTATTTCACACCTAGATAGTTTCGATACTTGGCCTTTAATCCATCTTTGTAATTCTTCTTTGGTAAGAATAGGAACTGCATTGTCTCTTGCTGCTCTTACACTATAACCCTTCAAGACTCCAAAAACACCCGCTAACTGTGTTGCCTTGAATCCTCCGACAGTAATAATTCCTCCTTCTACCATCAAATCCAGATTATCATGTATTTTCCGAGATCTTAGCAGTGCTGCACGCCCAATCACATTCCCGTGCTCATCATATATAAGCTCTACATTCTTAATCAGAGCATCCAGAATATTTTTATGTTTTGTTTCGATGTTCTTAAAACCCTCCTTTCCAATTATCCTTTTGAGAAAACGCTTGGGTGAAATAGAAATCCAATCATTTGCCCTAATTATTTGTTTTTCGCCTTTGTTCTCACACAAAAATATATTGCAGTCTATTGTAGGGCATAAATCTTCAATAAGTTCGCTGTATGTTATTTTCTCTCTTATGTGACCTAAATTTATTATTTTCTCAAATATATCTTCCCTTGCCCATATGCGCACCTTTGTGCCTCCATTGCGTATATATTCAAACTCATTAGCATTTCTCAATATTGGTCTCGTATGAGCTCCACCTGTGAACTCTAGAATTAGTGTTTCCTTTCGGCCTTTATCAAATCTATTCGTTGTTACTCTAATTTTATCCCCCCACATAAAAAGAGAGAAAAAGCCTACTCCATATTTACCTGTCGGCTTGAAATTATTCGCCTCCAGGCCAGGGAATTCCAAGTGCATTAATTCAGTACCCCAAAAAGATTCGCCAAAATCAAGGAAAGGCCCCGTCAAGACATTGGAAGACATTCCTATGCCATTATCTGCGACTTCAATGTATTTTCCAAATTCATCCTCACCAATTCGTATTTTAATATCACCAAACTCAGCGCTCTCAACTTCCAGTGATCTTCGTGCCCTTATAGCGTCTGAAGCATTCTGTATTAATTCTCTGAGCGGTACAATTGGATTATTTCCATACAGCTGGCTTCCTCCGATACTATTAACAAGCTTTGCAACATTGCCAACCCGAATCTGTGTATCGACCGGCTGCCAACCAACTACAGTAATAAGCTTCGATAGACTTTTTGTATTCTCAATTGAGGTGACACCAATAACCTTCAGAGATTGGTATTGCCGACTAGAGAGAAGGGCGTCAACTTCTCTTAGCTCATTATCTATCATTCTGAGTGTATCATAACATAGCCACCAAGGGTTAATCTCCTCAATAGAAAATGGTGACATAGATGTAAAGACTAACCGGTTTTTTTCAACGCGCGGCTTATAGAGTTTCTCCTGGAATTCCCAATGCGTGCTAGAGCTAGTTGTAGGTTTTCTCAGAATTCGAAGAAATGTAGGTGCTCGTCTATCGTCGATTTGAATTGCATCTGCTATTCTAAGAATACATGCGAGCTTAAGTGTATCGATTCCCCAAGACGATGGAAAACTACTTAATGCGCCGAGCGAAGGCGTTAGCTTTTCTGCTAAATCATCCACTCTCCACCAATGACTATAGGCTATTATTCCAATGACATTTCCCAATGAATTTCTTAATTCCGCATTATCAATAAGGAATGTATCTTCATCTTTATCATTTTTCCATGATATTTTGCTCATCTCTGCAGCTCTTTGGGCATGTAAAAGCCTCAATGTTTTTTCTGTAGCATATTGCTCAATCTCTTGGCTTAAATTATTTACATTAATATATTCATCTTTGTTTTTCTCTTTTTGCAATGCAACCGCAGTATCTATCCAAATCTGTTGCTTTTTTATTTCATCCATTCCACCTGGATAGGCAGCCAAAGCCATGCCCAGATCATGAAGCAAAAAAGCTCCACCCAAAACAAACGCCTCGGCAGGATTTATATCATAACCATCAGGAATTAAAAGCTCTGCTGTATCCCATAAAGCATCTATATGGGTAATGTCGTGAACTGTATAGTCCGGTAATATACGAGCAATCTCATTGGCAAGGAATATGGCTTTTTGCCTAAAATTTATGAATTCTACTCGTAGAAATTCTCTTTGTATCTCATGGGTGTCAGAACCAGATTGTTTTGCTAATGTTTTCTGCCAAACAGTGCTTTGCTGATAGCTTATCATTAAAATCCTTCTCCCTATTACCCATATACTTATAGCAGATGCTATTATACTACATTTTTTTATAGATTGTTGTGCTTGCTTGATATGGGCCCATCGGTTAGTAGATCACATGCGATAGCTAGGGCATGAAATACAAAACATCCAATCGTGATAAAATCAAGTGGAATATGCAAAATCGCCCGCAGTCACAGCGACTGCGGACGATTTTACTAACGCTTCTTACTTGTACTTCTTCAAACTGCCGTACAGCGGGCCGTAGGCCTGGCAGGCGCGGTAATCCGCTCCTTCCAGGTCGGCGGTGCCGAAGCTGGCCCACGCCGACGGGCGGTACACCTGTGCATCGGCCACGTTGTGCATGGAAACCGGGATGCGCAGCATGGCCGCCAGCGCGATCAGGTCCGCGCCGATGTGGCCGTAGCTGAACGCGCCGTGGTTGGCGCCCCAGTTGGCCATCACCGAGTAGACATCGGCAAAGGCGCCCTGGCCGGTGAGCCGCGGGGCGAACCACGTCGTGGGCCAGCTGGGGTCCGTACGCAGGTTCAGCGTCTGGTGCATGTCGGTGGGCAGCTCCACTGTGTAGCCCTCGGCGATCTGCAGCACCGGGCCCAGGCCTTTTACGAGGTTCAGGCGGCTCATCGTGACCGGCATGCCGCCGCGGGTCGTGAAAAGCGACGAATAGCCGCCGCCGCGGAAATAGCCCAGGTTGCCGTAGCACCACTGGGTGTTGTCCAGGCAATCCTTGGCCTCGGCGTCGGACACCTCCCACCAGGGCTTGATGGCCGGCTGCCCGCCGATGCTCTGGCGGCCGGAGCCGTCCAGCGCCGCCGCGCCGGAGTTGATCAGGTGGATGATGCCGTCCTTGGCCTGGCCGGTCAGTTCCTTTCCGGTCACGCGCTTCACGGCGTCGGGGGACCAATAGGTGCGCACGTCGGCGAACACCTGGGCGCTGCCGCTGAGCAGGTGGCCAAACAGCATGGCCATGCCGTTGAGGCAGTCGTTCTCGGTGGCCACGACGTAGGGCTGGCGCACGCCGTCCCAATCGAAGGAGGAGTTCAGCATGGCCTCCAGGAAGTCTCCGTTGGTCATGAAGTCCGTCCAATGGCGCTGGCCCTGGAAGCCCGAGGCGATGGCGTTGTGGCCCAGGGCCTCCTCGCCGAAGCCGGCGGCCTTGAGGGCCGGGTTTCCGACCATCAGGTCGCGCACAATCAGCGCCATCTTGACGCAAACTTCCCAGGTTTCATCCTTCTTCTGTTGGCTGTGCTGCTTGTCCGGCGCGTTGAAATCCGGGCCGATCTTGCAGTTGGCCTGCACCCACGCGTAGGCGCGGTCATACTCCGCCTTGTCGAAGATGTCCTGCTCCAGGCGTCGCTTCACTTCGGACATGTCCACCGCTTCCACGCGCATGCCCAGGTAGTCCTCAAAGAAATCCGGCACGACGATGGAGCCGGCGATGCCCATGGACGTGCCGCCCACCGACAGATAGCTCTTGCCGCGCATCCACGCCACGGCCAGGCCGCCGCGTACGAAGCGCAGTATCTTCTGGGCCACGTCCTCGGGGATCGTCGTATCGGTGCTGTCCTGCACGTCATGGCCGTAGATGGAGAAGGCCGGCAGGCCTTTCATGTTGTGGGCGGCCAGTACAGCGGCCAGATACACGGCGCCGGGGCGTTCGGTGCCGTTGAAGCCCCACACGGCCTTGGGCGTGGAAGGGTCCATGTCCATGGTCTCGGAGCCGTAGCACCAGCACGGCGTCACCGTGAGGCTGACGCCCACACCGGCGCGGGCGAACTTCTCGGCGCATGCGGCGGCCTCGGCCACGCCGCCAATCGTCGTGTCGGCGATCACGCACTCCACGGGGGCGCCGCTCGGGTGGCGGAGATTTTCGCTGATGAGTCGCGCGGCGGCCTGGGCCATGGCCATGGTCTGGCCTTCCAGGGATTCGCGGACGCCGTTGAGACGGCCGTCGATCGTGGGCCGGATGCCCACCTTGGGCGGCTGTCCGGGGAAGCGGTTGGCGGGCTGTTTCAAAGTCTTGCGCCTCCTTATCGCGGCGGCAAATCGTTGCCGCTGCAAAGTTGATTGGGTCAAAGAATGCATATCATTCCTCGACCGGGGCAAAGCGAAACGTTATGCTCTGATTATATCGCCGTGGAGGCATCCTGTACAGATGGAAATGAAACGTTTCGCGCTGTTTCGGCTGGAATTTAACGGGAACCCCTGCGAGGTTTGCTGATCGCTAAGCATGTCGAAACAAACGCGTTGATTGGTGGCTGACTATATTTTACAATAGGATGTATATAAATATAACCGTTTAGCAATTCGTATCTTTGCCCGGTTATACGTCTATCCTTTGACCCTGGCCAGAGCCAAGAGGAGGCCCATGAAAAAACGTCTGTTGGCAATATTGTGCACCGCACTGGCTCTGGCCGTCGGCGGCATCGTCTGGGCTATCGGCACAGCTGCGGACGTGCGTAGAACAGCAGCCCTGGCGAAGACCGCCGGCATGGAAGCCACCGCCCAGCCCACGGCTAGACCTGTCGCTATGGCCAGCGATGCCCCCACCCCCTCGGCGCAGCAAACCGCGCGGGCGGTAACCAGCGTGGCCACCAACGCGGCCAAGGACAGGCAACCTTACATGGGGAGCGCTTTGGATAAGGCTGCAGACGACTATCTGACCACGATCCAATCCAACATGGTCAGCGACGGGACCAAGGCACTGGCGCCTATACCCGTATTCAAGGAAGAGGCTCTTTTCTTCGATACGGAAGGCTTCTTCTATCTCAACAGAGACGCTTGTTTCTATGAGGGGCTGGGATCGAGGCCGAACTACACAGGTTCGATCCTGTTGGCCTACCCAACCACCGCCATACGGGAAAGGCAGGACGGTTCCGTGTACGCCTGCTATGCCACCGATACCGGATACCGGATGTATATGAACTTTAGCACCTACAACCGCATGTCCACCCCCGACGGCTTCCCCGTGGTCGTCAAGGACGTGCTTTCCTATGACTCCTTTAGCGGCCTGCAGGTTGGCGATCCCATCGAAACCGTGGAGGCCATCGATGCTGTAACCACGCTGCATAAAAAGCTGCTGCTGGAAGTATGGAAGGTCAACACCGTCGCCGTAAAGAATCTGACGGAGATGAACCATCCCTGCTGCTCCATCCATTACCTGAAGGACGGCATCCTCAAGATCGAATACGCCATGCCTGAGGACGGCAGGCTCGTGATCTCCAACATGATCTACAGCCAGGACTACAAACTGACGGGCGCCACCGGCAGAACGCTGGATTACAGAATCAACGACCTGGATCTGCCGGGGGCAAAATAAAAGAGCAATTGCAGAACAAGCCGCCGCCGCATGCCGGCGGTTCTTTTTTCTACGTCAGCGTTCCCCTTTTCACCCGCCCTGCGCTGGTGTAAAATGGATGCATCGTATATTGGCGTATATGTATGTGCAACGCCCCCGCCGCCTTTGGAGGACAAATGAAGTACATCATCGCGCTGGACCAGGGCACAACCAGCTCCCGAAGCATCGTCTTTGACAGCGACCTGCGCCCCGTGGCCAGCGCCCAGCGGGAGTTCCGGCAGATCTACCCCCAGCCCGGCTGGGTGGAGCACGACCCCTACGACATCCTGAGCACCCAGACCGAGACACTGCGCGAGGCGGTGTCCCGCGCCGGCATCAGCACGGAGGATATCGCTGCCATTGGCATCGCCAACCAGCGGGAGACCGCCGTGCTGTGGAACCGCAAGACCGGCGCGCCGGTGCACAAGGCCATCGTGTGGCAGTGCCGGCGCACGACTGCCCGGTGCTCCGATCTGCAAGCCCAGGGCTGCGAGCCCGACGTGCGCGCGCGCACCGGCCTGGTGCTGGACGCCTACTTCTCCGGTTCCAAGCTGCAATGGATGTTGGACAACGTGCCCGGCGCGCGGGCACAGGCTCAGCGCGGCGAGCTCGCCTTTGGCACCGTGGACAGCTGGCTGCTGTGGAACCTGACCGCCGACCACCGCCACTGCACCGACGCCGCCAACGCATCGCGCACGATGCTCTACAACATCCATACAGGCGAGTGGGATGAAGAACTGCTGCGTTTGTTCGATGTACCGGAACAGGTGTTGCCTCATGTGTTGCCCAACGCTGCGGTCTATGGCCTGCTGCGCCGGGATGTGCTGGGCCGGGAGATCCCCATACTCGCCATGGCCGGCGACCAGCAGGCGGCGCTGTTCGGCCAGGCATGCTTTGCAGAAGGCGACGTCAAAAACACCTACGGCACCGGCTGCTTTTTGCTGATGAACACCGGCAGCACGCCGGTGGCCTCGGCCAACCGGCTGCTGACCACCGTGGCCTGGAACCTGGGCCAAGGGCCGCAATACGCGCTGGAGGGCTCGGTGTTCATGGCCGGCGCCGTGCTGCAGTGGCTGCGCGACGAGCTGGGCCTCATCCGCACTGCCGCCGAGAGCGAGCAGCTGGCCTTGAGTGTGCCCGATACCGGCGGCGTCTATCTGGTACCGGCCTTCACGGGCCTTGGCGCGCCGTGGTGGGACATGTACGCCCGCGGGACCATCACAGGCCTGACCCGCGGCAGCGGCCGCGCCCACATCGTGCGCGCAGCGCTGGAGGCCATCGCGCTGCAATCGCTGGACGTGCTGCGGGCCATGGAAGCCGACGCCGGGCACAGCATCTGCACCTTGCGGGTGGATGGCGGCGCTTCGGCCAATCGCTTCCTGATGCAGTTCCAGGCCGACCTGCTGGCCTGCCCGGTGCTGCGGCCGGCCTGCGCCGAGACCACGGCGCTGGGCGCGGCGGCCATGGCGGCGCTGGCCGCAGACATCTATAGCGGCACCGATGAACTGGCCAAGCGCGCGGCCATCGCCCAGCGCTATGAACCCCGGGAGGACCGGGAGTCCATCGATCGTACTGTTTCCGGCTGGCACAAGGCGATTTCTCAGGCAGTGTGCCACTGAGTTTAGGCCATCTCATAACACCATACAGGAGGAACAACCATGGCTTTTCTGCAAACCCAATTCTTCTCTGAGGCGCTGGGCCTGCACGTGACCGTAAACGTGCTGCTGCCTGTGGCCAAGGTTCCTGCTCAACAGCGGGAAATCCCCACGCTCTACCTGCTGCACGGCTATTCCGACGACCACAGCGCGTGGATGCGCCAGTCCTCCATCGAGCGCCACGTGGCCTCTCTGGCTCCGGACTTCGCTGTGATCATGCCGGCGGTGGATCACAGCTTCTACACCGACCGCAAGATGGGCAACCGCTACTGGACCTTCGTAAGCCAGGAGCTGCCCACAGCCATTGCATCCATCTTCCCCTTAAGCGCCAAGCGGGAGGACAATTACGTGGCCGGCCTTTCCATGGGCGGCTACGGCACGCTGAAGCTGGCTCTCAACTTCCCCGAGCGCTTCCGGGCCGCCGCGGCTTTTTCCGCCGCTACCAACATGGGCGAGGCCTTGGACGGTGATCGGCCGCTGTTCAGCGACGAGCTGCGCCAGACCTTCGGCACCGCCGAAGATTTCAAAGGAAGCATCAACGACCTGTTCCACCTGGCCGAAGTTGTGGCCAAGGGCCCGGTGCAGCCGGACCTGTACATCGCCTGCGGCGACAAGGATTTCCTGTATCAGGACAACCTGAAGTTCCTGGCCCACATCCAGGCGCTGGGCCTGCCAGTGCGCTGGGAATCCACGCCCGGCCGTGAGCACACATGGGATTATTGGGATGAGCAGATTCAGGTGGCTCTCAAGATGTTCAATGAGATCCGGAAGAAGGAACAGGCTCAATAACGACCGCCGAAGCGCAAGCACATCAAACAAACCTTTCAAAGCCATAAAAGAAGCCGCCAAGAGGAAACTCATGGCGGCTTGCTTTTTAGCCCTATAATTCGTCGCACCAAAAACAACGTATGCATTCTGCTAAGCCTATGGCTCAGCCACTTTTCAAAAACGTTATCCTTTGAGCAGCTTCTCCCACGCTCCTCTGGACCGCTCGATGACGCCGCGATCCACGCAATAGGCCACGCGCACATGGCCCGGCCAGCCAAAGCCGCTGCCCGGCACGATCAGGATGTTGTAGGCGGCGGCCTTTGCGGCAAAGGCCGCGTCGTCGCCTCCTGGCGCTTTCGGGAACAGATAGAACGCGCCGGCGGGCAGCAGGCATTCCATGCCCAGGCCGGTGATGATGCCGTGCAGCAAATCGCGCCGGGCACGGTATTCGTCCACATCCACCGTGGCGTCCAGAGAGCGGGCCACGACCCGCTGGAAAAGCGAAGGGGCGTTGACATAACCCAGCGTGCGGTTGGCGAAGGCCAGCGCTGCCATCAACTGCTCACACTGCACGGCATTGGGGTTCACGGCCAGATAGCCGATGCGCTCGCCGGGCAGGCTGTGGCTCTTGCTGAAGGAATTCACGACGATGCCGTTGGCAAAAGCCGCCATCACGCTGGGCAGCTGGCCTTCATAGAGCAGGCTGGCGTAGGGCTCGTCGGACAGCACATAGATGTGCTGCCCCTTCGCCGCCGCGCTCTGCAGCACTGCGGCGATGGCGTTCAGCGTCTCCTGCGTATAAACGGTACCGGTGGGGTTGTTGGGCGTATTGAGGATGATGGCCTTGGTGCGCGGCGTAATCGCCGCCTCTATGGCCGCCGCGTCAGGCTGGAAGGTGGCAGCATCGGTCTTCACGATGACCGGCACGCCGCTGTAATTGCGGATGTAGAAGATGTACTCCACGAAATAGGGCGCCAGAATGACCACCTCGTCGCCGGGGTCCAGCAGCGCCTTAAGCGCCGTATTGAGCCCGCCGGCGGCGCCCACGGTCATGACGACATGGCTTTCCGTGAGCGCAAGGCCGCTGCGCCGGGATTCGCGCTGGGCCACGGTGGCCCGCACGTCGGCAAAGCCCGCGTTGGGCATGTATTTGTGCACGTTGGGCTCGTTGACCAGTTCCCGCAGCGCGTCGCGCACGGCCTGCGGCGGCTCCATGTCCGGGTTTCCGATGGAGAAATCGAACACGTTCTCTGCGCCATACAGCGCCCGCAGGCGGTTGCCTTCCTCGAACATCTTGCGGATCATGGACCCGCCCTTCAAGTTTTCAGCGACTTCCCTGGAAATCATGGATCGCACTCCTTTTTGTTGTTGGGTGTATCATAGCATGGGATGAAAACTTGGGCAACGATTGTATTCTTCGAACGTCCTTTTTTGGCCTGCTGTACCGTTCATGGAGGAGGCTTCCCGCTGCCAGAACACAACGGCGTATGCTCAGGGGATTCTTCGGGCGATGCGCGCCCTCAGAATGACAAAGACGGCTGTTGAACGCCACTCCAAGCTGTCATTCTGAGCGCAGCGAAGTAATCTCGCTATCAATGACAAAATGACGGTGTAAGGCAAGACTAAAGCTTTTCAGGCATTTGGCTGCCCAATGTTTCACGTGAAACATATCCTCCTCTGTCTATCCCTACACGCCCAAATCCTCCCATGGGAAATGTTTCACGTGAAACATACAACCAAATACATCCCTATTCATAACAATTCTGTTTCATTCATCCATACAATCCTTTATACTTATACGGACAGGAGGTGTCCATCCATTGGGTGAAATCATCGCCATCGCCAACCAGAAGGGCGGCGTGGGCAAGACGACCACGGCGGTCAACTTGAGCGCCTGCGTCGCCTCCCGCGACAAAAACGTGCTGCTCATCGATCTGGACCCCCAGGGCAACAGCACCAGCGGGTTCGGCGTGAATAAAATGCAGGTGCGCGAGAGCATCTACGACGTCATGATCAACGACATCCCGATCGCCCACACGATCATCCCGACGATGCTGGACAAGCTCAAACTGCTTCCCTCCTCTATGCACCTGGCTGGCGCGGAGATCGAACTGGTGGGCGCCATTGCCCGGGAGCACATCCTCAAAACCAAACTGGCCGCCCTCAAGCGCCAGTACGATTACATCTTCATCGATTGCCCTCCCTCGCTGGGCCTGCTGACGCTCAACGCGCTGACCGCCGCCGACAAGCTGCTGGTGCCCATACAGTGCGAGTTTTACGCGCTGGAAGGCCTGTCCCAACTGATGAACACCGTGACCATCGTGCGCAAGCATCTGAACCCGCTGCTGGAGGTGGAAGGCGTGGTGCTGACGATGTTCGACGCCCGGACCAACCTTTCCGTGCAGGTTGTGGACGAGGTGCGCCGGCATTTTTCGGACCGGGTGTACCAGACGCTGATCCCCCGCAACGTGCGCCTGAGCGAAGCGCCCAGCCACGGGCTGCCGGTCATTTTGTACGACCCCACTTGCACAGGGTCTACGGCGTACAACGAGCTGGCTACGGAATTCATTGAACACTGCGAAGAAGGAGCATCCGCATGAGCGTGAAACAAAAACACGGCCTGGGCCGGGGGCTGGACGCGCTGCTGGCCGTGCCCGGCGAGACGGCTGCCCCCGCCGAGATCGATCTTTTGTCCATAGACCCCAACCCCGACCAGCCCCGCAAGCAGTTTGACGAGGACAAGCTGGAGGAGCTGGCCGCCTCCATACGGGAACATGGCGTGCTGCAGCCGCTGCTGGTGATTAGAAACGGTGAGCGCTACACGCTGGTGGCCGGTGAACGGCGCTGGCGGGCAGCTCGCATGGCCGGCCTCAAACAGGTGCCCGCGCTGGTGCGGGATTTTACCTCCCAGCAGGTCGCGGAAGTCTCGCTGGTGGAAAACCTGCAGCGGGACGACCTGAACCCCCTTGAAGAAGCCAGGGGTATCCGCTCCCTCATAGACACGTTTACGCTGACCCAGGAGCAAGTGGCGGAGCGGCTGTCCATGAGCCGCCCCGCCGTCACCAACGCGCTGCGCCTGCTGGCGCTGCCGCAGCCGGTGCTGGACTTGATGCGGCAAGGCGTATTGAGCGCCGGCCATGGCCGCGCGCTGGCCGGTGTGGAAGACGCTTCCATCGCCTGCAACCTTGCGCTGCGCGCGGTGGACCAGGACTTAAGCGTGCGCGCGCTGGAGACACTGGTCAAGCTGGACAAGAAAGTCAAAGAACCCCCTCAACAAAAAAAGCCGAAGGCTTCTTTGGAGTTGAAGGAGTTCGAGGAGCGACTGATGCGCCGCCTGGGTACCAAGGTCAAGATCACCGGCTCACCGGAACGCGGCAGCATCGTGCTGGAATACTACAGCCGCAGCGACCTGGAGCGGCTGTACGAGCGCACCATGGAAACATTGGGTTCCAAAGATGAGCGCTGAAAACCCTAACGAACTTTTCCGCAGCGTGCTGAGCGTGGACCTTCACGCCCGGGAACTGGCGCTGACCGGCGAACAGGTGGATCGCCTGTGCGCTTACTACGCGATGCTGTCGGAAACCAACCGAGAGATGAACCTGATCGGCCAGGACGACCCGGTGCTGGTGGCGCAGCGGCATTTCTTGGATTCACTGGCCCCGCCGGCGCTTAAGCTGCTGCGAGCGGGCATGCAGGCCATCGACGTAGGCACCGGCGCTGGCTTCCCTGGCCTGGCGCTGGCCATCGTCCGGCCGGACATCCGCTTCACGCTGCTGGATTCGCTGCGCAAGCGCGTGGCCTTCCTACAGCGGGTCGTGGATGCGCTGGGCCTGCCAAACGTGACCTGCGTGGCCGAACGCGCCGAAGACGCTGCCCGTACGGCTCTACGCACCCGATTCGACGTGGCGCTGTCCCGGGCGGTGGCTGCATTGCCGGTGCTGCTGGAATACACGCTGCCCTTCGTGCGCGTGGGCGGCAGCGCCCTTTGCTGGAAAGGGCCAACCGCCAAAGAAGAGATCGCCAGCGCCCGGCGCGCGCTGACCGTGCTGGGCGGCGGCGAATGCCAAGTTCTTTCGTATTCTCCTGACGGAACCCGCGAATATGCGATTGTTCGGATTTCACATGTTCGACCTTGTTCGACGCAATATCCCAGAAAAGCTGGAATTCCGACAAAAAATCCCCTTTAGGAATCGGCCAATCCCCTCAATTGGTATACGATTATCCTGCATTTTGTCGAACGATTTTAACACAAAAGAGTAAAATATTAGAAGGATTATATTCTCTTACGAGGAATTTTATTAACGCAACGAGGAATCGTTGAGCGCTAGCGCCCCAATCACCTCCTCTTTCCCAAGCGCGGGCCGCCATAGCTTTTTCTCCCCGAAGCTCTGGCGGCCCATCTCGTACCACTGTGAGGTGCGGCATTGTTTGAAGCCCTGCGAAAACCGTTTGCCTCCGATGGCGCCCGCTCGGCGCTTCTGAGCATCGACTCCATATTGCCCAGCTCCTGGCAGCCGCGGCGCACCTTTGACGACGACGCGTTGGGCCAGTTGGCCGACAGCATTCGCCAATTCGGCCTGATGCAGCCCATCACCGTGCGCGCAACCTCCGGCAGCCGCTATGAGCTGATCGCCGGCGAGCGGCGGCTGCGGGCTTGCCGTATGCTGGGCGAGAGCCACATCAAGGCCACGATTCTGCATGTGAGCGACGCCGAGGCGGCGCTGATGGCGATGGCGGAGAATCTGCAGCGAGAGGACCTAAGCTTCTTTGAGGAAGCCGAGGGCTACCGCCGGCTGACCGAAGAGCTGCGTCTGACCCAGCAGCAATTGGCCGACAAGCTGGGCCGGCAGCAATCCACGATTGCCAACAAGCTGCGCCTGTTGCGCCTGACGCCGGAAGTACGCGACGCCGTAACCCGCCACAGCCTCTCCGAGCGCCATGCCCGGGCGCTGCTGCGCCTGCATGATGAGGACGAGCAGCTCTCGGTCATCGATACTGTGGTGCTGGGCAATCTCAATGTGCAGCAGACCGAAGAACTCGTGGATCGCCATGTCAACAACCTGCTGACCATCGAAAAAGCCCAGTCCAAGCTGATGCCAACGTTCTCCCGGGCGTGGAGGGACTGGAGGCTGTTTGCCAACACGATGAAAAGCGCCGTGGGCGAGCTGCAGGCCTCGGGCCTGGACGCGCAATTCGTGCTCAATGACGCGGGGTCATATGTGGAAATGAAGGTCGTGATTCCCAAGTCCAGGACGTAGACACATTTCTTTCTTTCGCAAACGAGGCAACGCAATGCCATATCTCAGTGCTTGCCTCACAGTGTCGGCAGTCAACTCTCCGCTGAGGACATTTTACGACAAAAAGCACCACATTTTTATCTTTTGTGTTATACTGATTCCAATATCATACATTTTTTTATTTCGGAGTTTGCCATGCACGAGCAACACCGCGAACGCCTTAAGGTGCGCTTTTTGTCCGAAGGGATGGACAGCTTCGATCCCCTCCAGGCGCTGGAGCTGCTGCTCTTTTACGCGCTGCCCCGCCGCGACACCAATCCCATCGCCCATCGTCTTTTGGAACGCTACGGCTCCTTCTCCGCCGTGCTGGACGCGGACCCGCTGGACCTGGAAAAAGTGGAGGGCATGGGGCCCAACTCCGCGCTGCTGCTGGCGATGATGAAGCCGCTGTGGAGGCTGTACCGCCGGGACAGCTCCCAGCACGGCATGCCCATGGACAACTTTCGCGCCGCCTGCGCCTTTTTCATCGATCTTTTCGCCGGGCGCACCAAGGAAGCGCTTTTTATGCTGTGCCTGGACCCCAGCTGCCGGCTGATCCGCGAGGTGCTGCTGCACGAGGGCACTGTCAACGAGGTATCGGTGCACCCGCGCACGATCGTGGAGGCTGCACTGCGCAACAATGCCTCTCAGGTCATCCTCGTGCACAACCACCCGCTGGGGCAGCTGGAACCCTCGGGCAACGATCTGATCTTCACGCGCAAGCTGGCCATCGCGCTTTCGGCCATCGGCATCTCCATCGCCGATCACATCATCGTCAGCGGAGAGCAGGCCTACAGCTTCGCCCACGAGGGCCGCATGGAGCGCATCCTGCGGGAAGTGGAAGTGCGCATCACGATGGATGTCACGGCCTATTTGAACGGCCAAAGCGCGCCAGCGGGCACGGCGATACCGCTGAGCGCCCACCAAAACCGATATCAATTCTAGGCGCTGTTTCTTCAGCTTTACCTTAGGTATAGTGCCTCTCCTTTCCGGCAATACTGATCACATATACGGAAAGGAGAATGTTGGGATGATACGCAATTTGTTCCAAAGCGCCCGCCGCAAGCCGGGCCGGGAGGCTGCCGAGCCCTACTGCATGATGAACGCAGAGGGTGAATATACCGACGGCGCCCGCCGGGCCCTGCGAGAGCTGCAGACTGCCGAGCAATACTTCAATTCCATCACCGACCCCGACCTCATCGAATACGCTCTGTACGAGATTGAGGCAGCGAGGCGCAAATACGAATACATGATACGCAAGCTGCGCAGCGGCGAGGCGGCTTATGAGTCCGCGTGCCCATCCTTGCAGAACGAGGCCCTACAATAAAACAAACGCATATTGGCGGTTCACCATGGATATACATGACATGGGGGGATCGCCATGTCTGTACCGATCCAGATGATACTGGCCTATGCGCT
Organism: Bacillota bacterium; assembly: GCA_023410875.1. Classification (GTDB taxonomy): domain Bacteria; phylum Bacillota; class Clostridia; order Christensenellales; family UMGS416; genus JAEYRA01. Next base: position 19,649 of record JAEYPH010000012.1, read on the forward strand.
GGGGCTGCTGGCGCTGTATGCATTCGGGTGGCTGCTTCTGGTGCCGTTCAAGTTCCTCTACCGGCTGCTGCTCAATGGGCTTATGGGCGGCCTGCTGCTGCTGATTTTGAACCTGCTGCGCGACAGCATCGGGTTTGCTTTGGGCATGAACCCGATCACCGCGCTGATCGCGGGATTGCTGGGTGTGCCGGGGGTTGCTTTGATTCTGCTGTTTCCGGTGCTGACCGGAGGATGAGGTTCTAGATGCATAACCCCACGAGTCCTTGCGTATGGATATTAACTTATTGATCCGTATTCGTCGTAGGGCCTGTGCATCTGTGGAAAACCGCGAAACGTGGCAGAATCCAGCCGAAGTCGCAAGCGCCCTCTCTGTGGAAAGCGGTGGATAAATCGACAGGAACCGGCTGTCCTTCCTCGCCGATTCGGCAAAACCACCGCGTCACCACCCGATAGAGCGATTTTATAGCCCTGAGAACGGAGATATCCGCCGGGATATCCCAAGATTCATACAAGCTGTGCACCTTCCGGCGCGCGCAAATCGCCGCGCTTTGCCCACAGCCCGTGTATAAAAGCATCTTTTTGGCCTTTTGCTGGCAGGTTTCTGTTGAAAGCGCTGTGCATATTGTTAAAATAGGCTTATCTTTGTCTAGGGAGAATGTGCCCCATGCTCGATAAGTCTTTAGAATACCGCAATCTGCTGATGCGCCGCCCCGCCGGCGAGCCCATTCACGAAGCCAAACTGCCGCCGGGATATACCTTTGGGCTCTACCAAGTGGGAGACGAGGCCCACTGGGCGCGCATCGAGACCGCCGTGCTGGAATTCGACGACGAAGCCCAGGCGCTGGAATGCGTACGCCGGGATTATCTGGACTTCCACGGCGAATCCAGCCGGCGCATGCTGTTCATCCGCGAACCCGGCGGCCTGCCGGTGGCCACATTCACCGCGTGGTGGCAGTACACCGGGCAGCGCCGCGACCCATGGGTGCACTGGGTGGGCGTACACCCGGAGCACCAAAGCCGAGGCCTGGGCCGGGCCATTGTGGCCCAGGGCGTGCGCCTGATGGCGGACATCGAAGGCGACCGGGATTTCTACCTGCACACCCAGACTTGGAGCCACCGGGCAGTGGGGCTGTATCTGTGGGCAGGCTTCCGCTTTTTGCCCGACGGGCAGAGCGCCGGCGGCTCACCCAATGAGAATGCCGTGGGCTTAGAGGTCCTGCGCCGGGCGGGGTTCACATACTTGAACGCACACTAGGATGAGGCAGGCGTCTGTGGCTTTTGGTCGTCATGCCCGCTCATCCCCTGCCACCACCCGCTCCATTCCTGCTTCCAGCGCCGGGCTTCCTGGCGATAGCGCAAGGTCTGCGGGTCGTCCCGCCCTTCGGAAAGTTGGTCCAGAAAAACCATGATGTCGTACAGCTTGCCCTGCATCAGGTTGACCGCCGCCGATCGCGTGGGCAGATCCGGCCGGGCCTTCAGGGAATAATGGAAAGCGTGAATCAGACGGTCGATGCACAGAAATTTTTCGCCGGTCTCCTTGCACAGCGGCCACTGCCGCACGTAAAGGGCGAAGGCTTCCACGGCGCCGCCGGGGTTCAGCTGCTTGCGCTTGTGGTTGAGGCAGAACTCCCCCCAGGTCATGCTGAGCCCGCACGCCGGGCAGCCATAGCGGTTGTCCCTGCTGTCCTTGCAGCGCTCTCCCTGCAGCGCCATCAAAGGCCCCGGCGGGTTCGCGGCTTCGCACCGGGGGCAGCGCCAACGCTGCCGCTGGGCGTCTTCGATGTAAAGGATGTCGGCGCATCGCAGATAGAGCGCCGTGCCGATGTCGTCCAACAGGTCGTCGTCGTGCAAACCCGCGGCGTCATTGCGGTAGGCCCGGGCCAATGCTTCTTTTTCGATTCGGGGAGACCAATGAATACTGCCGTCCATCCACTGCATGGCGACGCTCTCCTTACAGACCGATATCCACATTAGTATATTTTAGAAATAACCTGGGCACAACGGGTGTTTCTATGTCCTGGTAACTATGTTAAAATAAGACCACTCTGTTTATTGGGAGTGTCAGCATGAAACGCTATCCGCCCATCAGCCCCAAGATGCCCCATCTGATCCACGGCGGCGATTACAACCCCGACCAGTGGATGGCGACCAAGGAAGTCTGGAAAGAAGATATGCGCCTGGCCAAGCTGGCCGGCATCAATTCGCTGTCCATCGGCATCTTTTCCTGGGTGTCACTGGAGCCCGAGGATGGCCGCTATACCTTCGAGTGGATGGATGAGGTCATGGATATGCTGGCCGACAACGGCATGGTGGCCGTGCTGGCCACGCCTTCCGGCGCGCGCCCGGCGTGGATGAGCCAGAAATACCCCGAGGTGCTGCGGGTCAATGAGGACCGCCATCGCATCCTGCACGGCCAGCGCCACAACCACTGTTACACGTCGCCGGTCTATCGGCGCAAGGTCCGCGAGATCAACACGTTGCTGGCCCAGCGCTACAAGGACCACCCGGCCCTGGGCATCTGGCACCTTAGCAACGAATACGGTGGCGAATGCCACTGCGAACTGTGCCAGCAGGCCTTCCGCGACTGGCTCAAGGCCCGTTACGGCACGCTGGACAACCTGAACCAGCGCTGGTGGACGGCATTCTGGAGCCATACCTACACCGATTGGTCGCAGTTGGAATCCCCTTCCATGCGCGGCGAGTTTTCGGTGCACGGGCTGGAGCTGGCGTGGAAGCGCTTTGTGACCGAGCAGACCGTGGACTTCATGAAGGCCGAGGCCGCGCCGCTCAAGGAGATCACGCCGGACATTCCGGTCACGACCAACATGATGGGCTTTTACGATGGCCTGAATTATTTCCGCCTGTCCGAGGAGCTGGACATCGCCTCCTGGGACAACTATCCGCTGTGGAGCACCACCGACAAGGACATCGACGTGGCCTCCATGGCCAGCTTCCTGCACGACTTCTGCCGGGGTTTAAAGGATGGCAAGCCGTGGATGCTCATGGAAAGCTCGCCCTCGGCGACCAACTGGCAGCCCGTGGGCAAGCTGCGCCGCCCCGGCGGCCACAAGCTCTACAGCTGCCAGGCAATAGCCCATGGCAGTGATACCGTACAATATTTCCAGTACCGCAAGTCCCGCGGTAGCGCAGAGAAGTTCCACGGCGCGGTCGTGGACCATGAGGGCAGCGAGAACACCCGCGTGTTCCGCGAGGTTGCCGACACCGGCGCGCTGATGAAAAAGCTGGACGACGTCGTCGGCTGCACGACGCATTCCCAGGTCGCCATCGTCTACGACGTCGAGAACCGCTGGGCTCTGAAGGCCGCCGCGGGTTTCAAGCGCGACAAGAAATACGTGGAGACGCTGCTCAGCCATTATAAGCCCTTCTGGCAGGCCGGCGTGTCCGTGGACATCGTGGATTCCACGAAGCCGCTGGACGGTTACAAATTGGTCGTGGCGCCAATGCTGTATATGCTGCGCCCTGGCATGGCTGAGAAGTTGGATGCCTTCGTGCGCGCCGGCGGCACGTTGGTCACAACCTACATGAGCGGCTATGTGGATGAGGACGACCTGTGCTTCCTGGGCGGCTTCCCCGGCCCGCTCAAGGAAACGATGGGCGTGTGGTGCGAGGAGATGGATTCCCTGCCCGACGGCGAGAGCCGCGCGGTCAAGTATGACGGTCAGGAATATCTAGCCCACGACTTCTGCGAGATCATCCACCTGCGCGGCGCCCAGGCCATGGGCGTGTACGATGAGGACTTCTACGAGGGCATGCCGGCGGTCACCCGCAACGCCGTGGGCAAGGGCGAAGCGTGGTTTGTGGCCGCGCGGATGGACGCCTCCTTCCAGCGGGACTTCTTCTGCCAGCGCCTGCAGCAGCTGGGCATCATGGGCACGCTGGAGGCCGAGCTGCCCAACGGCGTCACCGCTCAAACGCGCACCGACGGCCAGCACGAGTACGTGTTCGTTATGAACTTTCTGGCCAACGGCGCCACCGTGGATGTGGGCCAAGGCGGCGTGGACATGGACACCGGCAAGCCGGTATCCGGCGAAGTGGAGCTTCCCCCCCGCGGCTTACTGATATTTAAACGGGGATAAGGAAGGTAGTATATTGGCTTATCGCGCGCTGTATCGCAAATACCGGCCCAGGCTGTTCGAGGACATCATCGGTCAGCCCGGCCTCGTGCAGGCGCTGCGCTCCCAGGTAGACGCAGGCAGGGTCAGCCATGCCTATCTCTTCAGCGGCCCCCGGGGCACCGGCAAGACTTCGGCGGCCAAGGTGCTCTCCCGGGCCATCAACTGCGAGAACCCCCAGCACGGCGAGGCCTGCGGCCGCTGCCGCCCGTGCACGGAGCTGGGCACCGACACCAATATGGACATCGTGGAGATCGACGCCGCCAGCAACAACTCGGTGGACAAGGTCCGCGAGATGCTGGAGAACGTCAAATACATGCCCGCCGTGGGCCGCTACCGCGTGTACATCGTGGACGAGGTGCACATGCTCTCCACGTCGGCCTTCAACGCGCTGCTCAAGACGCTGGAGGAGCCGCCGGCCCACGTCGTGTTCATACTGGCCACGACCGAGCCCCATAAGCTGCCGGCCACGGTGCTTTCCCGGTGCCAGCAGTTCGCCTTCAAACGCATCGGCGCGGGGCAGATGGCCGAGCTGCTGGCCGGCGTGCTGGCCCGCGAGGGCGGCGAAGCCGAGCCTGAGGCGCTGAACGCCATTGCCCGGGCCGCCGACGGCGGCATGCGCGACGCGCTGAGCCTGCTGGACCAGTGCCTTTCGCTGGGCGAAGGCCGTGTGACGCTGCCCCAGGTGCTAAGCCTGCTGGGCGCTGCCGACAGCGGCTATTTCTTCGAGCTGGCCGACAGCATACTAAGCGGCGACACCGCCCGGGCCGTGGAGCTGCTGGACCGCTTTTTGAACAACGGCGGCGACATCAAGACCTGGGCGGTGGATCTGTGCCGCCACCTGCGGGACGTCTACATCGCCGCCTTCGCCCGCGACGTGGCCGCGGCGCTGGATGTGGATGCTGACGCCGCCGGGCGCTTTGCAGCTCAGGCCAAGCGCTTCGCTCCCGGCGACACCTTGCGGGCGCTGGGCGTGCTCAGCGATCTGGAAGGCTCGCTGCGCTACGCCGCCAACCCCCGGATACTGGCGGAGGTCGCCATGTTCCGCTGTGTGCGCGCCGAGAAGGCTGCCAGCTACGAAGCGCTGCTGACGCGAGTGGAACGCTTGGAAGCGGCATTCAACGAGGGTGTGGCAATCAGCGCTCCCCCGCAGCCGGAAGCCATCCAGAGCGCTGCAGAGAGGCCACAGGCCGCTTCGCGCGCCAAGGAGGCCCCTCCCGCCGCCTCTGCCCCCGCCGATGTCCCTCCGTGGGAGGAGGCTCCACCCTGGGACGAGGCGCCGCCGCAGGAGGCTCCGCCGCAAAGGAGTGCCCCTGCCCAGAGCGCCCGACCGGCCCCCGCTCCGCAGCCGCGCCGGGAGGAGCCCCGCGAGCAGCCTCGCGCCACGGCGCCGGCAGCCGCGCCTGCGCCGGCCAAGCAGCAGGCCGACATGCCCGAGACCGCCGGCAGCCGCGCCGCCAACAAGCTGTGGCAGGCGGCGCTGGAGCACATGCGCAGCCAGCCATCCTTCGTGAGCCTGGTGGGCCTGGCGGCCAAGGGCAAGGGCATCGCTTATGACGAAGGGGTGCTGACGCTGCTGTTTGCGCCCAACGACGAGGGCACCATCGCGATGCTGGGCGAAGCCAAGCGCATGGAGAAGATGCGGACCGTGCTGGAGAAGATCGCCGGGCGCCCGGTGGCGCTGCGCTTCCAGACCAAGGAATGGTCCGAGGCCGAGCAGCGCTTCATCGAGCAATCCATGGCGGCCATCCCCAAGGGGATTTCCGTGACCATTGAAAAGGATTAGCAGCAGGTTATACGAGACTTGCCTTCCCCTCCGAGGGGAAGCCATGATTTTTCGCGTGGAAAGAGCAAACCCGATCATAGAATAAACCACACCACTTCGCGGCGAAGATCGCCGGCGAAACAAGGAGGATTTTTAGAATGCCAAAACCGAGTTTCCCCATGGGCGGCGGCAACATGCAGCAGCTGATGCGCCAGGCCCAGAAGATGCAGCAGGACATGGCCCGCGTGCAGGCCGAGCTGGAGGAAAAGGAAGTGACCGCCAGCGCCGGCGGCGGCGTCGTCACCGTGGTCGTGACCGGCAAGAAGGTCCTAAAGTCCATCACGATCAAGCCCGAGGCCGTGGACCCTGAGGACGTGGAGATGCTCCAGGACATGGTGCTGGCCGCCGTGAACGAAGGCCTGCGCATGGCCGGCGAAATGGCCGAGGCCGACCTGGCCCGCGTGACTGGCGGCATGGGGATGCCGGGTCTGTTTTAAATGAGCGCCTATCTGGAGCCGCTGGCGCGGCTGTTGAACGCGCTGAGCAAGCTGCCCGGCGTGGGCAAGCGCTCTGCCGCGCGGCTGGCCTATTACATTCTGGAGCAGCCCGAGGCCGACGTGCGCGAGCTGGCTGAGGCCATCTACCGCGCCCGGCGGGATGTGCACCACTGCAGCGTGTGCGGCAACTACACCGCCGAGGACATGTGCGGCCTGTGCCTGGACGACCGGCGGGACCGCACCTGCATCTGCGTCGTGCGCGACCCCCGGGACATCGCGGCCGTGGAGCGCTCCGGCAGCTACCACGGCCTTTATCACGTGCTGCACGGTGTGATCTCCCCCAATGAGAACCGCGGCCCCGAGGACATCCGCATCAAGGAGCTGCTGATGCGCCTGGCCGACGGCGCCGTGCGCGAGGTCATACTGGCCACCAACGCCGACCTGGAGGGCGAGGCCACAGCCCTCTACATCGCCCGGCTTATAAAGCCGCTGGGCATTGTCGTCTCAAGGCTGGCCCAGGGTATCCAGGTGGGCGGGGACTTGGAGTATGCCGACGAAGTTACTTTGGCGCGGGCGCTGGACAACCGTAGAGAAATGTAGAGCCCTGCCTTTTCAAGGCTATCACGTTTCATCATTAATTAAATGGGTCCGAAGGTTTCCAAAGGGCGATCGGAAAGCCCTTTGGTCGCGCCCGATGGCGCGAAATCTTGACCGTTGCTTATCATAGCACTTTATGCGCTTAGCGCAATAACTCCTGCATATAAAGGAGAGCCTATTATGAAGCGGTACACAGGGGACCAGTTGCGGGAGCTGCGCATGCCGTTGGGCGGCATCGGCGCGGGCTGCGTGTCCATCAACGGCGCGGGGCGCCTGGTGGATTGGGAGATATCCGGCGCGGCCAACAAGAACAGCAACAACGGCTTTACCCACTTTGCCCTGAAAGCCCAGGACGCCGACGGGCGCGTGTGGGTGCGGGCGCTGCACGGGGACGAGCCAGGAGACCGCATGGGAGGCAAGGCTGGCGGCATGTTCACCGGCTACGGCTTCGGCCAGCTCCGGGAGACCATGGGCGGCATGCCCCACTTTCCCCATATGTCCTTTGAAGCCGCTTGGCCCCAGGCCCGGCTGACGATGGAGCACCCCGGCTTTCCGGCCCAGGCCACGCTCAACGCCTTCAGCCCCTTCATACCGTTGGACAGTGCCAACAGCTCCCTGCCGGCGGCTTATTTTGACTGGGAGGTGCGCAACACCGCCGACCGGGCGCTGGACTACACGCTGTGCTTCTCGGTCACCAACCCCTTTGACCTGGACGGCGCGGTGAACCGCTTTGAAACGGTGGACGGCGTGCCGGCCATGGTGCTGGGAAATCCTGCCGACGACGGGGATTACCGGCGGCACGGCTCCCTGGCCACCGCCGTGCAGGGCTCCGGGCAGGTCAGCCATCAGGAGTATTGGTACCGCGGCGCTTGGTTTGACGGCCTGAGCGTTTTTTGGGAGGACCTGAACCGCCCCGGGCCTTTGCGCAACCGCCGCTATGAGGACGCCCCCCGCGGCGCCGACACCGCGACGATCGCCATTACACAGACCGTGCAGCCCGGCGAAGCGTGGACCGCGCGGTTCGTGCTGTGTTGGTATGTCCCCTATATGGAGAACGACTGGTCGCCGATGAGCGCCGAGGAGGCCCAACAGAAGGGCCTGAGCAACCGCTGGCGCAAGCATTACGCCGTTCAATACCCTTCGGTGCAAGCGGCGCTGGCCCACTGCCTGCGCCAGGGCGACGCCCTGCGGGAGAAAACCGCCACCTTCGTGGACTCCATGACATCCTCCACGCTGCCGGAACCTGTCATCGACGCGGCGCTGTCCACGCTGTCGGCGCTGGTGTCGCCGCTGACGCTGCGGCTACCCGACGGCTCCTTCTATGGCTGGGAGGGCCTGCATGCCGCTGCCGGCAGCTGCGAGGGCTCCTGCACCCACGTGTGGAACTACGCCCAGGCGCTGTGCTTCCTGTTCCCGGATCTGGAGCGCTCCATGCGCGACCTGGATTTCCTGCACAACATGGACGAGGACGGCGGCATGCACTTCCGGCTGCAGCTGCCGCCGGGCCGCAAATACTGGAACTTCCTCCCCTGCGCCGACGGGCACTTCGGCGGCGTCGTGAAGCTGTGGCGGGACTATCTGCTGTGCGGCGACCGCGACTGGCTGCGGGGCCACTGGCCCCGGGTCAAGAAGATGCTGGCCTATGCGTGGAATCCGGCCAACCGCTGCCTGTGGGACCCGGAGAAATCCGGCGTGCTAACCGGGCGGCAGCACCACACGCTGGACATGGAGCTCTTCGGCCCCAACTCGTGGCTGACCGGCATGTACCTGGCGGCGCTCAAGGCCGCCGCGGAGATGGCCTGCGAGCTGGACGATCAGCAGGCCCTTCTGGAATACCAGGACATCTTTGAGCAAGGCCGCGCGTGGGTGGACCAAAACCTGTTTAACGGCGAATACTTCTACCACCGCGTGGACCTGAATGACAAGTCGGTGCTGGACCGCTACGACAGCAACGTGCTGATCGGTGGAGGCATCGAGGCCGCCTATTGGTCCGCCGAGCACGGTGAGCTTAAATACCAGATCGGTGAGGGCTGCGCCGTGGACCAGGTGCTGGGCCAGTGGCACGCCAACATCACCGGCCTGGGGGATATCTTTGACCCCGGCAAGGTGCGCTCGGCGCTGCGCAGCATCCACCGCTACAACTTCATACCGGATTTCACCGACTTCTTCAACCCGTGCCGCCTGTTCTGCGTGGACGGCGAGGCCGGCACGCTGATCTGCAGCTACCCCGAGGGCCGGCAGTGCCCGGTGATACAAGCGCCCTACGCCCAGGAGACCATGCACGGCTTCGAGTATCAGGCCGCGTGCCACATGGTGCAGGAAGGCATGGTGGACGAGGGCGTGCAGATGGTGCGGGCCGTCCGCGACCGTTACGACGGGCGCTACCGCAACCCATTCAACGAGATCGAGTGCGGCAGCAACTATGCCCGCAGCATGGCGGCCTTTGCGCTGCTGCCGGCCTTCAGCGGCATGGCCATGCACATGGGCCGCGGATGGCTGCGCTTCGCGCCGGTCGTCGAGGGGCCTTTCAAGTGCTTCTTCTCGGTGGCGCAGGCCTGGGGCGAATATGAGCGCACGGCCGACGGCGCGTGCTTGCACGTGAAGGGCGGAGTTCTCCCTCTGCGGGAGCTGAAGCTGCCGGCGCTGGCCGGCGCGCTGCGGGCTTCCATCGCCGGGCAGCCTGTGCCCTTCCGGCGCACCGACGAAGGCCTGGCCTTCCCCGAGGGCGTCGTCATTGCCGAGGGGCAGGAGCTGCGCATCGAGCAGGCGTAAAACCAAGCCTTTACATTTGTACCGTGGAGGTATCCATGCCCAAGGTCATCCTGCTGTGCGGCAAGATCGGCGCCGGAAAGACGACCTATGCACGACAGCTGATGCAAAAGAACCCCGCGATCCACCTTTCCTCGGACGACCTGATGCTTCAGCTTTTTCCGGAACCCCTGGGGGATCGCTATGACGAGGTGGCCGCCCGGGGGCTGCGCTATGTGCACGAAATGGCCGCGCAAGTCGTCGCCGCCGGGCTGGACGTGATACTGGAAGGGGCCGCGTGGAGGCGGGCGGACCGCCTCAAATCGTCGTCCTTCTTCCGCGAGCGGGGTATTCCCTTTGAGTGGCACTATATCGACATCACCGACGAAGCATGGAGGGCCCACATCGAGGCCAGAAACCGGGACGTGGAGCAAGGCAAAAGCGGCGCCTACTATGTGGATGAGAGGCTGCTGGAGAAGTGTCTGGAAATGTTTGAGGAGCCCAAAGAGGATGAAGTGGATGTGTATGTGTTGAATGGGTGATGCAGCATCTATCCCTTAAGGATTTCGCGCCTTACGTTGCGCCTTGCGCAACTATCGGCTTGCTCTCACATCGGCAAGGCCGACGTTGCCGCAAGCTAGGCCGCATAGGCGAGCAGGAAAGCATCCGGCCAGCCCGGGGCACCGCCTCTATGGCGCGACCAAAGGTCTCCGATCGCCCTTTGAAAACCTTCGGCCCCATCTATAAATCGGTTAATCCACATTAGTGTAGGGCAAGGCCTTTGCCCTTGCTGCACTGGAACGTGCAGCAAGCTTATCTATATCCCCCTCGCCCCGTGAGGGGAGAGGGGTCTGGGGAGAGGGTTCTTTTGGCCAGCCTACTCACCCCTTATAAACCTCTCACAGATCTCCGCAACCTCCCCCAGCATCTCCAGAGACCTCTTATAATCATCCCGTATTTCCAACGAATGCCCCGCGTCCCGAAAAACGTGCAGCCTGACACCGGGTAATTCGCTGAGCTTACCGACATCGGGAAAGTGCTTATCCTTATCCCCCATCACGACGGCGCAACTCTCCTTGGAAAGATACGCCAAGGTGTCCTCCAGTGGCGCCAGGTACAAGCTGCGTACGGGCAAATGGCCCAACTGCTCCCGCACTGCCCCGGCCACCAGTGTGCCGAAGCTCTTGCTGATGAAACAGACCCGCTCATACTTTCCGGGCTGGCAAGCGCGCACCGCCTCGCCGGTCTCCTGAATGATCGTAGCCAGGAAATCCCTGGACAGCGAATGCTCGGTCCGCACATACCCGTATTCGAGGCTGAGCACATCGCACCCCAGCTGCAGGGCCACCTTGCGGGCATAGTGCAGCAGTGGGACGTCGCAAATGCCGTCCCCTCCGGGGAAGAGCACGGCCAGGCACTCGGCCTGCGGCTCCTGTGTCAGGAACCAATTACGGATTGTGTGCCCAAACGAGGCCTTCACGGCGATATCGGATTCCCGGTTCATGAAAACAACCTCCTAACGCGCATGGCGTCCAATGGGTGTGTTCCTGATCATACCAATGACAGCATATGATGATACACAAAAGGGGAGACGCGAAACCGCATCTCCCCTTCTCCATACAAAATCGCTTTATGACAAGGCCCTTACCGGTAACACAAGATACGTGAACGCGTCGGAATTGACTGGCCGGATCACGCAGGAATTCACGCTGGTTGTGAAGTTCATCGTGAGTTCCTCGGCGTCCATGTAGCGCAATACGTCGGACAGGAAGCGGGAGTTGAAGGCGATCTCCAGCTCGCGGCCCTCGTGGGACACTGGCACTTCCTCATAGATGTCGCCGGCCTCGCTGTTGCTGGTTACGACCAGCATCTCGCCGCCCATGCGCAGGCGCACCAGGTTGCTGCGGCCCTCGCGGGCCAGCATGCTGGCGCGGTCCAGCGCCGTGGAGAGCAGGTCCCGGCGGACGTTGATGCGGGTCAGCCATTCGTTGGGGATGATCTGCTCATAGCGCAGGAATTCGCCCTCCAGCAGCCGCGTGATGAGCTTGGTGGCCGAGAGGGTCACGCCCAGATGCGTGGGGCCGATCTCCAGCACCACGGTCTCGTCCTCACCCAGCAGGCTGGCCAGACGGCTCATCGTCACCGCCGGAACCACAGCTTTGAGGCCCTGGGCCTCGCCGGTGTAGAGCGCATTGCTCACGGCCAGGCGGTAGCCGTCCAGCGCGACCATGCGCACCTGTCCGGGGGTTATCTCCAGCAGCACGCCGGTCAGGATCGGGCGGGATTCATCCACCGCGGCGGCGAACACGCTCTGGTGGATCAGCCGCTTGAGCACGTCGGAGCCCAGCATCACCGTGGTCGCGTTCTCCACCTTGGGCAGCGCCGGGAATTCCGAGCCGTCCAGCGCCTGCAGGCGCGTGCGGGTGCCCCGGGCGCTGATGGTGGCCGTGGAGCCCTCCACGGAGATCTCCACGTCGCCCTCGGGCAGCTTGCGGCTCATTTCCGAGAAGAGCTTGCCGGGCAGCACCGATTCGCCCTCGGCGAGCACATGGCCGGGCAGTATCGTTTCGATGCCCAGGCGCATGTCGGTGCAGCTCAGGCGGATCGTGTTGTTGCGGGCGCTGATGAGCACGCCTTCCAGCACCGGCATCGTCGTGCGGGCGGACAGGGCCCGGGTCACGGTGCCCACGGCGGCGGAAAGCTGGTCGCTGCTGCATAAAATCTTCATATTAAACCTCCTGGGGGATGGGGTGTTTTATCTGCCGCTGAGTTCCCGCTGCATATCCGCCAGCAGCGAGCGCATTTCCAGATCGTCGGCCATGGCGGTGCCCACGGAGCGGTAGCCGTGCAGCACGGTCGTGTGGTCGCGGTTGAAGAGCTCTCCGATGCGCGGCAGCGAAAGATCGGTCATCTCACGGATCAGATACATGCAGATCTGCCGGGCGTCGGAGATGCGCCGCTGCTTGTTCTTGCTCTTGAGCTCTTCCACCGACACGTCGAAACGGTCGCTGACCTTGGCGATGATGCTCTCCGGCGTGGCCATACGGCTCTGAGAGGCATTCAGCAGGTCCTTAAGGGCCTCGCGGGCCAGCGCCATGTCCAGCGGCTTCTGGCTCACGCGGGCATAGGCCACGGCGCGGGTCAGCGCGCCCTGCAGCTCGCGGATGTTGTTCTCCGAGCGCAAAGCGATGAATTCGAACACGTCGGGCTGCACGAGGATGCCCTCCATCTCGGCCTTCTTCTGCAGGATCGCGATGCGGGTCTCCAGGTCGGGCGCCTGTATGTCGGCGATGAGCCCCCACTCGAAGCGGGAGCGCAGGCGGTCTTCGGTGTCGATCTGCCTGGGCGGCTTGTCGGAGGACAGTATGATCTGCTTTTGCGACTCGAACAGCGCGTTGAACGTGTGGAACAGCTCTTCCTGGGTGCGTTCCTTGCCGGCGATGAACTGGATGTCGTCGATCATCAGCACGTCTACGTTGCGGTAGCGGTTGCGGAAGGCGTCATTGCTGTTGGTTTGTATCGCGCGGATAAACTCGTTGGTGAAGCTCTCGATGGTCACGTAGATGACCTTGTAATGGGGGTACTGATCCCGGATGTAATGGCCGATGGCGTGCAGCAGATGGGTTTTGCCCAAGCCCACGCCGCCATACACGAACAGCGGGTTGTAGCTGGTGGCCGGCGCTTCGGCCACGGCCAGCGAAGCCGCGTGGGCAAAGCGGTTGCTGTTGCCCACGACGAAGGATTCAAAGGTGTATTTGGGGTTCAAGGGCAGAGCGTTGCTCTGGGGCATCGCCGCGGCCTCGGGGGCGGGGGCGGTGCGGTCGGCGGCGGTCTGAAACTTCACGTCGCACACGCGGCCTGCGGCCTGCGACAGAGCGTTGGCCACCAGCGGCGCATACCGGGAATCCATGACTTGTTTGTGGAAGGTCGAGGGGACCTCCAGCATGAGCACGGGGTGCCCGTTCTCACGGGTCTCACCTGTGACGAGCAACGGCGCGATCCAGGTTGTATAGCTGGTGGGACTCACTTCCACCTTGAGCGTGGTGCAAACCGATGGCCACAGATCGGCCAGTGGCGCAGCCTTGATGTCGCCGGTCATCCGCAGGGTTCCCCTTCCATTATCCACAACATGTGCGACCATGTGTACCACTGCTGCACAGTGAGAAAAGCATGGTCGCAAACCCTTTCTCCGGCAATCGGCCTGAATTTATACACAGGTTTGTCCACAAGGGCTGTGCGCTACAATTCGGCAGGATTCCTTGAAAGTACACCTATTCTACCAGAAGGTTCCGGCGAATGCAAGCAATTTTGGCAAAGTTATCCACAGGCTCAAAAGGGGTCGTCTTGTGGATAACTTGAGCTCCAGAGCGCCTCGCATACCATATATAGATATAGACGAGGAGAACGAATAAATACCACCTTGAAGATAGACGTTGTTCGCCTATATGGTGTTTATTTTTGACAGCCTCTCCCGCACAACCTCCACCGATCGCTCCAGCGCCCGCGCAGTCTTCACCTCCAGGATCACGCTCAAATCCTGGACTTGGGCCAGGTGCAGCATCTCAGTCACGTTCAGCCGGCCGGTGTTCAAGGGCCAATGGTCGTGGTTGTCGTCAAAGTCGTGCAGGTGCATGTGGCGCAGCGCTGCGGCGTTGCGCAGCAGAAAGGGCCGGTCGGCGAAGCCCGCCTTGCCGTCGTGGCCGGTGTCCCAGGTCAGGCCCACGGCGCCCTCGTCGAGGAGCGCCTGCAGGGGCCCGGTTAGGAAGTCCAGGTTGAACTGCCCGGTATTCTCCACGCACAGCGTTATGCCCTCGTCGGCGCAGATGCGCGAGAGCTCCCGTACGCCTTGGGTCAGCCGCTGGGCGAAGTCCTGCGCCTGCGCCGCGTAGACATAGGCGCGGCCCTCGGGCAGCGTGTAATAGACGCCGGCGTGCAGATGCATGTTGACGAGGCCCACGCCGCCGGCTGCCGCCCAGCGCACGGCCTCCACCGCCCGCTGCATGTGGCCCCGGCGCACGGGCCCGTGGAAGGTGGCCAGGTCCATTTCCTCCGGCAGGTGCAGCGTCAGCGCCACGCCGTGCTCCCCGGCCAGCGCGCGCAAGCCCTCGGCGCTCAGGGCCTCCGGGCAGCACTGGGGCAGGTTCATGCTCAGCTCCAGCGTCTGCAGCCCCAGCCGGGCGCACAGCTGCGCGTTGCTCTTCGGCGTTTCCAGCTCCATCAGCACGGGCATACCCAGGTTCACGTGTCGGCCCTCCATGGTTTTCATCGATTATATGGCATATATTATAGGCGCGCTTCGCCGGCGGTGGCAACAATCCGTCTTAGAAAAATAGATTTTAGAATCATTCCAATTTCCTCTTGACGGCGGCAGAGCCCGTATATTATCATGAATGCGTTCGGTTTTCCAGCGGTTGGGTTCTCTGTTTTGCGGGCATATTCTTCAAAAACAGGAGGTACTGTCCATGGCAAGCTATGACATCATCGCCATGACGCTCAAGGGCCGCTCCGACAACGCCACGAAGGTGCAGCAGGTGCTCACCCAGCGGGGCTGCTTCATCAAAGCCAGGCTGGGCCTGCACGACGGCGTGGAAGACGCGTGTTCCAATGAGGGGCTCATCATACTGCAGGTGTGCGGCTCCTCCGCGGAGATCGAAAGGACCTTGGAAGGCTTGAACGCCATCGACGGCGTCAACGCCAAGCATATTTCAATGTAGAAAGGGGAACAAAGAGTGAATCTGAAGGGAAGCAAGACCGAGGCCAATCTGGCATATGCCTTCGCAGGCGAGTCCCAGGCCAGGAACAAGTACACCTATTTCGCGTCGCAGGCCAAGAAGGAAGGCTATGAGCAGATCGCCGCGATCTTCGAGGAGACCGCCGGCAACGAGCGCGAACACGCGAAAATGTGGTTCAAGCTGCTCAACGGCGGCGTACCCAAGACCGAGGACAACCTCGTGGAAGCCGCCGCCGGCGAACACGGCGAGTGGACCGAGATGTACAAGAACTTTGCCGACACCGCCCGCGAGGAGGGCTTCGAGGCCATCGCCAAGATGCTCGAAGGCGTGGCCGCCATCGAGAAGCACCACGAGGAGCGCTACTTAAAGCTGCTGGCCAACCTGCGTGAGGGCAAGGCCTTTGCCAAGGAAGCCGAGACCGTGTGGGTGTGCCGCAACTGCGGCCATGTGCACGTGGGCAATGAAGCGCCCAAGACCTGCCCGGTGTGCGCCCATCCCCAGGCGTATTTTGAAGTCCGGTCCACCAATTACTAAGATTCAAACGGGAACCGAACAGGACGCGGCCTTCTGGCCGCGTCCTGTTTTTGCGCTATGAATCCTGTGATCACATAATCTTCTCCAGGATATAGCTTTCTTCGTATCTGTCCTTCGGGTTTTCGATGCGGACCACATGGAAGCCGCACTTGTTCACATAGAAGTTGTGATTGCGCTTGGAATAGCCCGGCGTGTCCGTGCACCACTTCTTCGTTTCGGGATATTTGTACTCGGCGAACCGCCACATTTTCGTGCCGACGCCCTTGTCCTGGCACAGCGTATCCACGAACATGCACCCCAGGTTGTTGATGCGGCTGTCGTTTATAAACAAATTGATCGCCCCGATAATCGCACCGTCCTCCCCCATGACCTTGTAGCCGTGGGCGCCCGGATGGAAGAACCACCGGCGGATGAACGATCCGTCGTCGTATCCGGGCGGGCCGCCGCTCTCCTGCCCCAGGTGGCGCCGGCTGTCCTCGTCAAAGGCCCGTTTCATGATCTCCGTCAGGGTGTCAACGTCGTCCTGTGTCACTGGTTCAAAGGCCAAGCCCTCAAAGACCTCCATGGAAATCCCTCCTTGTTTTGATGCATCCAGCATAAACCGCGACGCGACGTCAAAGTAAAGATCTTTTCGGACGATTTTCTTGCGAGAACGCTACCCATCCGTTGCCGTCTATGCTATATTGATATAAATTTTTGATGGCTTATGTCATTCGTCAAGGAGCAATCCATGATGTCTTCCACGGACCGAAGCGGCATGATCAGGGCGATGAACAAGACCGAGAGCGTCAAGGAACAGTACAAGGACGACAGCAATCTATCTGTCAGAATCGGGTTTCATGCCAAATACAGCACGAACAAACAGGGCTTAATGCCATGGCTTTTCGAGAAGTACGAGTTCCGAAAGGGATACCGGATTTTGGAGCTTGGATGCGGGAACGGCAGCCAATGGGAAAACCGCATTGCAAATCTCCCCGAGAACTGTACGTTGGTTCTATCCGATTTCTCTGAGGGAATGGTTCGGATTGTTTGGGATCGGTACCAGGACAACGCAAACATGCTGGCAGCCAAAATCGATATTCAGAACATACCGTTTCCGGACAAGTGTTTTGACGTTGTGATCGCCAATTATATGCTCTATCATGTTCCGGATCTGGATGCGGCGCTTTCAGAAGTTAAGAGAATCCTAAAACCCAACGGCAAGTTTTACGCCGCGACCAATGGGAACGGGGGCATGCGTCCCTTTTTGCGGAGCGCGTTTCAGAAGGTGAACCCGGCAATCAGCGCTTTTACTAAAGATTACACGTTCAGCCTGCAAAATGGCATGGAACTCTTAGGCAAGTTATTCGGCTGCATCCAGCGGTTCGATTATGAAGATGCTCTTGCCGTAACGGAAGCACAGGATTTGGTGGACTGGCTGAAATCCACCGTTACGATGTCGAGCTATACAGAAAGCGATTTATATGGGCTTTATGAATATTTTGAGCGCATACGGCAGCGGGAAGGAGCCATACGTATCCCAAAAGAAACCGGCCTGTTCGTCTCAACAAAGATGTAGCCTGAGCGTCGTATAAGCACGATGCCCGGCAACGCAGCGACGAAAGTAGTCCTTGACTTGGAGTTGCTCCAGTGCTTTATGATAGGTGCAGAACCAAACGACGAGCAGACGTCGTCACAAAAGGAGGGTTTGCCCCATGCAGTATGTCAAGCTAGGCAATTCCGGTCTGGATGTGTCAAGGCTGTGCCTTGGGTGCATGAGCTTTGGCGACCCCGAGGGGTGGGTGCACAAATGGGCGCTCAAGGAGGAGGACAGCCGCCCGATCATCCGTCGGGCGCTGGAACTGGGCATCAACTTCTTCGACACGGCCAACGTCTACTCCCTGGGCAGGAGCGAGGAAATTCTCGGTCGGGCGCTCAAGGACTACGCCAACCGGGATGAGGTCGTCATCGCGACCAAGGTGCACGGCAAGATGCACGAGGGCCCCAACGGCGCAGGCCTTTCCAGAAAAGCGATCCTGAGCGAGATTGACAAGAGCCTGAAACGCCTGGGCGTTGACTATGTGGACCTTTACATCATCCACCGCTGGGATTACAACACGCCGATCGAGGAGACCATGGAGGCGCTGCACGACGTCGTGAAGGCCGGCAAGGCCAGGTACATCGGCGCTTCGGCGATGTATGCGTGGCAATTCCAAAAAGCGCTGCACGTCGCGGAGAAGAACCGCTGGACCCGGTTTGTGTCCATGCAGAACCACCTGAACCTGCTGTACCGTGAGGAGGAGCGGGAGATGCTGCCGCTGTGCGTGGAGGAGAAGATCGCCATTACGCCCTACAGCCCGCTGGCGTCGGGGCGGCTGACACGGGACTGGTCCGAGACGACCAAGCGCTATGAGACCGACAAAGTCGCCATGTCCAAGTACGATTCCACGAAGGACGCCGACCGTCTGGTCGTGGACCGGCTGGCGCAAGTCGCGCAGCGCCACGGCGTGCCCCGCGCCCAGGTCGCGCTGGCCTGGCTACTGCACAAGAAGCCGGTCACGGTGCCGGTGATCGGCGTGACCGGGCTCGCCCAGCTGGAAGAGGCGGCGCCATCGGTGGAGGTCGCGCTTTCACCCGAGGAGATCGCCTTCATGGAAGAGCCCTATGTGCCGCACAGGATCGTAGGGCATAGCTAAACTCGCTTTCCGGAATCTGCGAAAAAAAGGACACAGCCGGCTTGGCTGTGTCCTTTTCCCGTTCTCTTTGGACTATATCCATCCTTTATCCTGATACAGCTTGTAGCCCTTCTCCAGCACGGCGGTGATTTGCTCCTCCAGTTCCGGCGTCCACTTCTTCAGATGGAAGCAGGACTTGCCCTTGCGCAGCCGCAGCAGCTCCGGCGGGAAGAATGCCGCCGCCTCTTCGTCGGTATAGACCGGCATGAAATAGAACCCCACATAAGTACTCTGCACGATGGCGCCGGCGAAGAACATTTCCTTACGCGCCTTTCCCAGCACGATCATGGGCTTTTCCGACCACAGATCGTAGCGGCTCTCCAGGTCCAGCCGGGCGACCAACGGGTCTTCATATTTCTTGATCACCGCCCGCAGCGGGCGGAACACATCCAGCAATTGTTCCTGTGTCATGGCATTCCTCCTTGGGTACCGGGAGCCTTGTCAGACAAACAAGCACCAGCGCACGCCGAACCGGTCGATGATGTCCGCCATGCACGGGCTAAAAAAGCACGGCCCCATGGCATGGAAGATTGTAGCGCCCTCCTCCAACTCCCCATAAGCCCGGGCGACGTCCTCGGGGCTGTCGAACTGAAAGCAGAACTGCATCGTCGTGCCGGTGACGGGCTCGGCGACCTCGCCCACCGCCAGGACCTGGCCTTTGACATCGATCTCGCAGTGCACCATCGTGCCGTCGTCGGCGTAGTCCACGTGCGTCAGCTTCGCGTCAAATGCCCTTACATAGGCATCGATGGCCTGGGCGCGATCCCTGACGTATGTCTGCATCAATGTTCTCATGGGTGAAAACTCCTTTTTACGGCTGCCGGACCCACCCTATGGACGTGGGAGCCAACCAAGAGAAAGGCTCCCACGGCAGGTTGCGGGCCACGGTGTAGGCCACGACCAGGATCAGCGCCGCCCAGGGCACCCAGGAGGGCATGTTGGGCAGCGGCCTGCCCTGCCACACGCGCTTTAAGCACCAGAGCACGAACCACAGCAGCACCGGCAGGCTTACGACCGCAAGGGGGTTCATGCGCAGCGCCGCGTAGAGGTGGCCGTGCAGCAGATGCCACAGCGCCCGGGTGATGCCGCAGCCGGTGCAATACAGCCCCGTGAACTCGTAGAACATGCACGGCAGCAGCAGCGTTTTGCCCGGTTGGGCGTGGTACAAATACCACAAGCCCGCGGCTGCTACCATGGCAGCCGCGAGCAGGAAGATGGTCATTCTCTTTTTTCTGGGTTCAAGCCTACGCACGGCGGGAGGTCAGGCTCAATAATAGCTGTTGAAATCGCCGTTGGCGATGGCGCTCAGTATGCCGGTGGCAAAGCCGATGACGATGGTGATGATACCGACCACCACGCCCACGATGAACAGGATCTTGGCGATGTTGGCCTTCTTGTCACTGTCGGCATAGTCACCCTTGTTGTAGCTCCCGGTGCCCAGCGCGGCAAAGACGATGCCCGCCACGCCCACCGGCAGGCAGCAGCACAGCGTGGCCACGATGTTGAGGATCAGCCACAGGGTGTTGGGGTTCTTGGCCGGAGCGGCGGCGGTGGGGGCGGCGCTGTACACCGAGCCGCTCTGAACGGGCTGCGACGGGGCGGCGCTGTCGGTGAAATAGGAGCCGGCGTTGGTGTTGTACACGCTGTCCGCGGGGGCCGCAGCCTCAGGAGCGGGTACCTCGGGTGCGGGGGCGGGCTGGGGAGCCTCCGGCGCCTGGGGGGCCTGGGCCATGGATGTGCCGCACTGGGCGCAGAAAACCGCGTCTTCGGGGTTGGCGCTGCCGCACTTGGAGCAGTACTTCATGATGCTTCCTCCTGTTATCGATGGGATGAACGGATGATTTCGACCCAATACCAAATAATACAATATTATTATACAGAACCCTGTTCATCCACGCAACGGAAAATATCACAAGGAATATGCTTAAGACATAGATATTCCGCAGGCTGATGAATATGCCCCAGTAGCATATAATCATCGAGCGTCTATGTTGAGGTGCTATCTTGCAAGGGAAGGAATTTCGCGCCCTTCGAGGCGCGACCAAAGGGCTTTCCGGTCGCCCTTTGGAAACCTTCGGACCCCATCTATAAACGATGGGACTAAAAAAGTTTCAACGGCTACAGCCCCTTGTCGACCGACGGTTCATCCCTGTCAGGAAATGCGCTTGCGCATTTCCGGTCGCCCGCAGGCGAGACGCCGGGGCGAAAG
This sequence comes from Bacillota bacterium, assembly GCA_023410875.1. Taxonomy (GTDB): domain Bacteria; phylum Bacillota; class Clostridia; order Christensenellales; family UMGS416; genus JAEYRA01. The sequence goes on from JAEYPH010000012.1 coordinate 40,578, forward strand.
ATGACCTAATTGCAAGTCTTTTGAATCGCCGACGATGCCACAGCATCGACGGCGAAACGCTCAGTTATAGTATTCGTCCAAGGTATCCATGACCGTTTTGGTCCACTGTATCAGGTTGTGGGGCTTGTAGGAAACCGTGCTGATGTCCTTGAGCACGAACTCATAGGGGCAGCCGTTGTCCATGCACGCTTCCACCGTCTCGCGAATCTCCCGGCGGACGACTTCGGCGTCGAAGGCTCCCACCACGAACGCCGGGTTGGGCTTGCGGGCGTAGACATAATCGCCTGCGATCTGCTGGGCGCTGGAGCGCACATCCGCCCAGGGGCTCACGCCGATCTTGCGCATGTTGGGAATCTTCTTGAGCCGACCGATCAGCTTATCCAGCGGCTCGCAGCAGCCATAATAGCTCAGGCCGCACTTGTCCATGAGCCTGCGCATATACTGCAGGTCGAACTCCTCGTGCATCGCCGGGGATATCGTCGTGAACATCTGCGCCATGCCCCGGAACCACACATCCTTTAGGCGCACGTTGCTGCCGTTATAATCCTTGGCCGGCAGATCGTCCACATAAGGCGGTGTGCAGTGCAAAGAGGGGATGTTGTAATCCAGCAGGCCCTGCTGTTCCATCTGCTCATATTGGGAAAGGCCCATCTGCGTGAACTTTTCGATGGTCCTGTGCAGGAACTCCGGGCGTTCCATCATGTCGATGAGCACTGGTTCCACGCCGCGCAGCGTGCTGATCACGTCCCACGGCGCATAATAGATGCCGTGGCCGCGCAGCCGCACCGGCAAGATGCCGTCGAAGAGCTCCTGGGCCGCCGCCAGGTTCTCCCGGTCCACCTCCGGCCGGGCGGTGATGACCGGCAGGCGCAGCGCGTCCACCTTGTCATCGGTGGCCAACTGATCCTCATAGTGGTGGGACACGATGTGGTTTTGGCCGTCGGTGGCCAGCGTGGTCTCGCGGATGTGCACGCCGGTTTCGCCGGTGTGATAGCTCTTGGGGACATAGAACGTATCCTCGACGACCATGTCCGCCTGGAAGTGCTTCCAGCGGAACTGCACGCGGCGGAAGTATTCTTCCATCCGCCGGGCCTGCTCGCCCTCGCAGCGCAGCCGCAGCTCGCCTTCGATGTCCATCTCGTGCCACGGGATCTCGTCGATCCACACGATGGGCCGCTGGGGCACAAGGCCGTTGATGCGGCGGGCGCGGCGAACCCGTTCGGCGTTGGCCTCGTGGGCGGCCAGCTCCCTGTGCCGCTTGGCCAGCTCGCGCAGGATGTTCCTGTCCGATGTGTTGACCATATTCTCCCTCCAAGCCGTAAACCGGCGCAGGTATATTCGCCGCCGCCGGCCTGTGCACCTGCCGCCCAGATGGAGTTTGGGCCGCAGGTTTCCAGTAGCCTGTTGCCGCCGGCCGGTTCATCCGACCAAGGCAACGGACATCCAGATAGAGGCACATGCAAAACCCCGCCAACAGGCGATCCGTCGCTCCTTAAAAATCGCATGGGATTATAAGATAAGGAAAGCCCCGGCGACGGTTATCGCCGGGGCGAAATATGACGCAAATGAAAGCCGTCTGAATCGCCAAGGCGCAACAGCGCCGCAGGCGAACAGTTTTTATTCCACCTTCTGCTCGTTCTTGCCGATGCTCAGCAGCAGGTTCAGCACGATGCCGAACAGCGAAGCCGTGGCGATGGCGGGGGCCTGAATGCCGAACATCGGGATCATGCCGCCGGGGAACGCATAGGTGCCGCCCAGGCCGATGATCAGCACCGTCGCGATGACGGCCAGGTTCTTGGCGTTGAACAGATCCACCTTGCGGTTGATCATGATGGCCACGCCCTGAGCAGCGATAACGCCGAACAGATAGATGCACGCGCCGTTGATGACCGCCGAGGGGATGGAGCCCACCGCCGCGGACAGCGGGCCGATGAAGGAGATGATCATCGTCAGGACAGCCGCCGCGCCCAGCACCCACACGGAGAAGTTCTTCGTGATGGCCATCGTGGAGATGTTCTCGCCGTAGTTGGTGCCGGCGGGGCCGCCGAACAGCGAGGACACGATGTCGCCGATGCCGTCGCCGATCAGGTTGCTGCCCAGGCGACCGGCGATGTCGCGGCGGGGCTTGCCCTTGCGCTCAGCCAGATCGTTGACGTAGATATCCAACTGGAACAGGTGGGCCGTGGATTCGGGGATCGTCGCGATGGCGATGGGCATGATGGCCAGCACCGCCGGCCAGCTGACCTGGGGCAGCGTGAAGTGCGGCACCTGCAGCAGGTTGACCTGGGTGATGGCGGCAAAGTCGATCAAGCCCAGCGGAATGCTGACGACATAGCCCACGAGGATGCCCAGCAGGATGGGCAGTTGGCTCCACAGGCCGCGAAGATACACCGAGAAGAGGATCGTCGCCAGCAACGTGACCAGCGCAACGATCCACGATGAGTTGCTGGCAGCGCCCGTGGCGGCGTCAAAGCCTGCAGCCTGGCTCATGGCGGTGCCGGCCAGCGAGATGCCGATGACCAGCGCGATGCTGCCGGTGATAGACGGGGGCAGCACCTTTTCGATCTTGTCCAACCCGAAGCGGCTGACGATGAGGCCGGCCACAATGGATACAAGGCCGGATGCTATGATGCCGAATTGCGCCTGGGAGATCAGCGCGTCGGGAGCGGTCACGCCGAATTTGGCGCCGGTGATGCCTACGATGGCGGCGATGTAGGAGAAGCTGGAGCCGTAGTACAGCGGGATCTTGCCGCGGGTGACGAAGAGGAAGCACAGGGTCGCCAAGCCGCTGGCGAAGATCGTCGTGGAGACGTGGAAGCCGGTCAGCAGCGCGACCAGCACCGTGGCGGGGAACATGACCAGTATCTGCTGCAGCGCGAACAGCAGCAGGCGGCCAAGTGGCGGTTTTTCATCGGGCAGGTAGCCGTGTATGATCTTCTGGGGGCTCATGGGGATGCTCCTTTCCATAATGTATTGGGGGGTGCAAGAAATTCCTTAATGGAATTTTGGCCCAAAAAAAAGGAGACGGAGCATCGCTTAAGACGCATGAGCTGTGGCTCTCCCGTTTCCGTATCCCTGTTCGCCGCGCCCATGGGCACAACGCAATTTTTTAGATTTTAACACATCATTGGGGTGCAGGCAATCGGTTTTTGTCGTTTTTTTGCCTTCTCTTGTGCAGCGGCCCAACCACTAGATGTTGCGCCGGCCACACCGCAAGGCTATAATGGTACACAATGACAAGTTCGAACACGGAGGATGTGGCTTGAGCCTATTGATGCGCCCGCTGTTTTCCGGCAGCAAGGGCAACGCCGCCTATGTGCAGGCCGGCGACGTGCGCCTGGTCGTGGATGCCGGCGTGTCCGCCTCACGCCTGGAGTGTGCGCTCAAGGAGATGGGTTGCGCGGCCGACCGGTTGGACGGCATCCTCATAAGCCACGAGCACAGCGACCACATCAACGGCCTCAACATATTCGCCGCCAAGCACGGCGTGAAGATTTACGCCAACGCCGAGACATGGCGGGAGATGTCCCCCAAGCTGCTCCGGGTAGGCGCTCAGCAGCGGGTGGTCGTGGATTCCGGCAGCGATTTCTGCATCCGCGGACTCAATATAGAGACTTACGACAAGCCCCACGACGCCGTGCGCTCGTTGGGCTTCGGTTTTTATCACGGCGGCGTGCGCGGCGCCATCGTCACAGACCTGGGGTACATGCCCAAAACCCTGCTGCAGCGGCTGTGCGGCTGCCAGATGCTGCTGTTGGAAAGCAACTACGACGAGCAGATGCTGCTGTACGGCGGGTATCCCGAGTATCTGAAGCGCCGCATCCACGGCCGCCGGGGGCACCTGAGCAACGATGCCTGCGGCCAGGCGCTGTGCGAACTTGTGAACGCCGGCGCGCGCCAGGTGGCGCTGATGCACCTAAGCGAGGAGAACAACACGCCGGAGCGGGCGCTGGGCACCGTGGAGCACATTCTGCTGCAGGCCGGCCTGAGGCCGGGGCGCGATGTGCGCCTGCTGGCGGCCTCGCAGGCGGGGCCTTGTGAAGAGATGGAATCATCTGCCGTCTAGCGGCAGGCAAAGGAGAATGTACTATGCTATACGAACTGCGCATCTACCACATGCACCCGGGCCGGATGGCCGCCATCCACAAGCGGTTCTCCGAGGTCACCATGGGGCTGTTCCGCCGGCACGGCATCCACGTGTGCGATTTCTGGACCGACGCCGACGGCGGTGAGCGGCTGTACTATGTGTGCGCCTTTGCCGACCGCGCCGAACGCGACGCGGCCTTCGCGGCCTTCGGGGCGGACCCCGACTGGCAGAACGCCTTTACGGCCTCCCACGCCGACGGGCCCATCGTGGAGCGGGTGGAGAGCTACTTCATGAACCGGGTGGAGTATGTGAAGCCGGAGTGGAAATAAAGGGCTGTTGGATTTGCTGAGGGAGCCGGGTGCTCCCTTTTTTATTAGGAAAGAAGGGGATGGTGAGTAGGAACCGAAGGTTCCGACCAGCCGTTGCGGTCTTCGGGCCGCAAGAGACGTAATATACGAGAATTACCTGAATATTATTTATTTCTATAAAAGATGGGGCCGAAGGTTTCCAAAGGGCGATCGGAAAGCCCTTTGGTCGCGCCCGCAGGCGTGAAATCCTAATCCTTGCCATGAAATTGCGGTTGATATTTATGATAAACTTGTCCCATCAGATGAACCAAACCGGTTTTCACGGAGATAACAAAGCGAAGGAGGTGATGCGGATGCAGGTGCAGGACATGGACGCCCTGGTGGACGCCCATGGCACGGCGGTGTACCGCTTTTGCCTTCGGCTGAGCGGCTGCAGCCAGGAGGCCGACGACCTGTTCCAGCAAACCTTCCTGCGGGCCACGGAGCTGTGCGAGCGCATCGACCCGGGCGCCAACCCCAAAGCTTTCCTGTTCTCCATCGCCGCGCGCATGGCCCAGCGCCGGCGGGGCCTGCTCTCCCGCCGGCAGCGCATCGCCCCCACCCAATCGCTGGACGACTGCCGCGCCGGAGCGGCCCCGGATGCCCCAGACCCCCAACGGCTGGAGGACGGCGTGGCGCGCGATGAGCTGCGGGCCCTGACGCTGCGGGCCATCGACGGCCTGCCGGACCGGCTGCGGCTGCCGGTCGTGCTCTTTTACGGCGAGGAGCTGTCGGTCGTGGAGATCGCGGGCATCCTTCACATCCCCCAGGGATCGGTCAAGAGCCGCCTGCACCGGGCCCGCACGCTGCTCAAGCAAAGATTGGAGGAGAACGGCTATGAATCGCAAACCGTCTTCGGCTCCACCTGACGAAATGCACGACCTGCTGCGCTCGGCGCTGGCCACCCAGGCCCGGCCGGATGCGGCGATGATCGCGCAGCTGCGCCGGCAGATGCGCGCCAAACAGGCCCGCCGCCCCGGCGCGCTGCCGCTGCTGGCGGCACTGGCCGGCACGGCCATGACGGCGGCGCTCGTGTTCGCGCTGACGGTGCTGTTCCCCAACCCGCCGTGGAAGCAGATCGTACAAATCATGGGCGGTGTGTTTTGCGCCAGCACATGGCTTCTGGCCATCCTTAGCGCCAAATTAATGCCTGTGCATCAAGAAAGGGTATCGTTATGAATTCGCTGTTGATATTGTTGCCTACGCTCTTCATCGTCGTGCTGTCCTTTGCGGCCATGGCCTTCCTGGGCGTGTGGACTTATCGCGATGCTCGGGCCCGGGGCCTGAACGCGGTGCTGTGGTTGCTGGTGGTGCTGCTGGCCCCCAGCCTCATAGGTCTTATCATCTATCTGGCCGTGGGCCGCAACCAATCCACGGCGCTGTGCGCCAGCTGCGGCGGGGGCCTGTCGGCCAACGACCAGTTTTGCCCCAAGTGCGGCGCCGCCGCCCGGGGCGAGGGTGTGGACGGCGACCATGCGCTACGGCCCATCGCCAGGGGCGGCAACCGTGGGCCGCTGATCGGCTTCTTCGTGTGCCTGGGGCTGACCGTGCTGCTGGTGCTGGCGATACTGGCCTCCGCCGTCCTGGCCCCGCTGCTTTACTTCGGCCACACGGGGTCCGTACGGGAGTTCCGAGAGTATGTCGCAGATGAGAACGTGTCCGCACCCAAGGGGATTATCGAGCGTGTTGCTGAATCCATGCAGGATGAGAACCTCTCCATCGGCGTCATCGAAAACAAGTTTAACAACGAGTGGAGCATTCGCTTCGCCGTGCTGGCCGGCCAGCCCAACGCCGAGTTCAGCGTTGCGCAGGGTCAGCAGCTGGTCGTGAATAGCAAAAAGGCCAGCGGATCGCTGCATCTGATCATCTCCGACCCCGCAGGGGAACGCAACGAGATGCACGAGCTGACCGGCGGAGTGCAGCGCTTCACGCTGGAAGGGTTTGAGCCGGGCCAGATCAAGGTGGCGCTGATGGCCGAGGCCAAGGACGGCCAGATATCCATCGCGGTCAGGTGACAGCCAGCGTTCGGTCCATTCAGCCATGCAAAAAAGGGAGCCGTTAGGCGGCGCCCTTTTTTATTGAACCATGAGTAATAACTTTTGGTCTGCATTTTTTTCCATATCTAACTGGGAAAGCTGTTTTAGCTGATCACGTTTGCCGAAAATAACGGCGGAAACCTGCGCCTTGCTATTTTCTTTGCCAATCCAGAAATATAAGAGGCGAAGAACAACAGAAGCGGTCAATGGGGAGTGGATGCAGATATATCAATTCTCAATAACCGTTAAAACATCGCCAGTCCTAATAAGCATTTCTTTGTTCCTAAATAACACGGTCATATTTTCATCCGTTACCGCAATAATATCAGTCGATGGCAACCAATCCACGAAGACATCCCCAGAGAAGATAGTCCTTGAGTAGTCACTACGCCTAAGCTTAATGGCACATTTCTTTCCTGTGAACAATTTGTAGGGATTATCGCCATTTTTCAAATCGAAGGTTTCTACCGCACCAAAAGATGCCGCTTTTTTCTCGCTTATCTTCGCCTCCGACATTACTTGGATATCAGAGATTTTTATTACTCCCTTATTTCTTACACTCTTTTTCCCATTCATTTCAAAAAATACATAATCATCATTCATGGCGATAACCGCAGCTAAAGGGATTGCCCCCAAACCTCTATCCTGCAGCAAAAGCGATACCCATTTGCCTAAGAACGGCTGATATGGATTGGAAACTGCTTGTCGACATGGCACTGACTGACTTGCAATCTCATCTCTCAATAGATAATCTAAATCAACACCTAATACACGGCAAAGCACCAGCAATTTTTCTGTTTCGGGATAGCCCTGCCCCAATTCCCACTTAGAAACCGACTGCCGTGTGATACTGCATTTTTCCGCTAATTGCTCTTGGGAAAGACCGCTTGCTTTCCGAAGCTCATACAGCTTTTCGCCAAAGGTCATTTCATCAACTCCTTAATATTATGTAAAAATAGAATACACGCACAGCGTTGTTTTTGCTACCAATCAAGCGTTGCACTTTCGCAACTTGAATGTGCAATCCATCAAAATAGTGGGGTATGTCCTATATTATAACAGATGGAATAGCGTACAAACATTTGCGATACCACGCCCAAGCCATCGAACCTCTTGTGAGATATTGGAGCGCAGCGAAGTATCCCCTGAGAAAGAAGGTCGCCTGAGAGGCATTCTTTGTGCACAAATCGCAGGGCAGAGCACCTTCATCCGCCGAAAACGACATCTCTGGCAACAGGTCTATCCCAAATGCAAAGCATCGTGTATTGTATGGTCATCATCTATTACGGAAACGGCTGCGAGGAAAGACCATGAGATGGAGTAAAAAAGAAAAAAACATTCTTGCACTGGCATACTTCGTCCGGTATGGGTACATTGCGCTGATGTTTGCTTTGATTTTTATTATGGGTTTGCTTCAGCTCAGAACGGTTGCTAAATATTTCTTTTGCATCGCGATCATATTAGACGGCGTATATTATCTGGTTGGGAGGAAATTGAAGTTCAAGCACCTATACTGTGCCATGCAGAACGCATACCACCAAGAAATGACGCCGCACAACTCTGGAAACTATCCTTCGCGAATGGAGAGGGATATATTTCTAATCGGAATCCTGTTCATTGGCCTAGGTACACTTGGAATCCTCGCGCTTTTATTTTTATGAATGAATAATCACAGCACAGTATCTTATAGAAAAAGAGCAAGGCAACACAGCCTTGCTCTTTTGATACGCTCCGTACTCGTGCGTTTAGTATTCCCCGCTCATGCACAGCTTCAGGTGCTCCAGCGCCTGGCGCATGTAGCGGCGGGGGTTGTCGGTGAACTCCACCTCGACGGACACGTTGCCCGTGTAGCCGATGTTTTTAAGGGCTGTGAGCACCGCCGTGTAATCCACAAAGCCCACGCCGCAGGGCAGGTTGCCACGGGTCAGGCCGTCGCTGTCCTTGGCGTGCACGTTGAAGATGCGGTCCTTGCCCAGCATATAGATGGCGGTCTCCACGTCGATGTGCTGGTTCATCAAATGGGCGGTGTCCAGCTGGATGCCCAGGTTGGGGCGGTTGGCGTCCTCCAGCAGCTTGAGCATGGCGTGGGGCGTGGAGCACAGAGAGCCGGGGAAGCACTCCATGGCGATGCGCAGGCCGTATTCGGCGGCGATGTCGCAGGCTTTGGCGATCATGGTCGTGAAGAGGCTCCAGTCCTTGGCCCAGCTATAGTCGGCGGGCAGGTTGGTGGCGCGCTTCTCCGAAGGGGAGCCGGCGCGGTTGGGCCGTGCGCCAAAGGGGCCGGGGATGATGCAGGAGATCGTGCCGCAGCCCATGGCCTTCGCGGTGAGCGCGCACTTGCGGAACAGCTCCAGCTGGCGGGCCTGGGCGTCCGGGCAGGGGTTGTTCCATTCGCCGCTCTGGAACACCAGGCCGCCGGTCACAAGGCCGATGGCGCGGGCGTGTTCGCCGATGGAGCGGCTGACTTCCTCGGTAAAGAAGCCCTCCAGAGACTCCGGCGTGGTCAGATAATCCACGATGTCAAAACCCAGGGCCTTGACCTCATCGGCGATGAGCTGCAGGCTGCCGGGCGTGGGCATGTCTTCGGGCGTGGGCGTCCAGCCCCAGGCAACGGAACCGATCTTCATGGGTGCCTCCTTAAGCAAAAGGTGTGTTGTCACAGGAAGCGCGACAACGAAGTTTACATGTAAACACCTTTGTCTATTCTAACACCACACGCGGCGCAAAAGAAGCCGTCAGACGATATTTTTGTGCCGCACTTCGTGCAATACCGGGCATTGGAGTCCGGCGTCGCCGGCGGCTGCGGGTGCTCATCCTGGCCCGGAGCGGGCTCGTTTACATGGGAACCCGCCGAATCCACGGCGGCACTCTGCCCCTGTTTCGCCTTGCCGCCCGTGAGAATGCGGTAGTTGGCATAGCCGCATAACAACAACGCAATGGCGGGGGCCACCATTTGCAAAGACAAGCACACTGCTGTCACAGCGATGAGGGCAACGGCGCTGGAGAATATGGTGATCTTTCTGGCCGAGGGTTTAGGCATGGGCGTCTTCCTGACGGCGTAACGATAGATCAGGATGGGCACGGTATAGAGCAGGATTGTCAGGATGGCGCCCACCATAAACGCAAGCATCATCATCGAAAGGTCCATCACTCTGCCCACCAGGGGCTCCCATCTCTTCCACAGGGAAGGCGCGGAATCCACATTGGCGCTTTGCGCCTGCGTCGCTGTGGGTTGCACCGCCGGCGACGGGGAGGCGGCGGCAGAGGAATCAAACACCGCTGTGTCCACGATGGTTTTGAGGGTTGCCTGCTGTTCCAGGCTGACTGGGCCGTTATAGTTGTTCAGTGTCAGGCGGATCACCCGGCCTCCATGCAGCGTCAGATACTCCACAGCGCAAACAGGAAGATCGGCGTCTGGCAATTCGTACCTCGCCCTGATATAGACCGCCTGCGGTGTCGTATAGCGCCCGAGGTCCAGTTTCTCTGCGCCTTTGCGGGTGTACGCCGAGCGCAGGAAGTCCTCCGCCGCCTGCAGCACCTCCGGGGATAAGGAGGACGCCCCATCGAATGCCTGGGCGCCCTCGGCGGTGCACAGTGCCGCCTCGATCGCATAGGCCCAATCGGTCTCTATGGCGTCCAGATACACGTTCTGCTCGCGATGGTAAGATTCCAAATCCTCCACATCCAAATCCAGCAGCAAAAGATTGGGGTCTTTGGGATCGATGTTCGGCCCGAAGACGACCAGATCGTCGGGCATGGTCAGCGTCAGGCCAAGTTCAGGGATTGTGTGGGTGCCGCCTACCGAAGAGAGTGCGGCCGGCCGTGATGGCGGCGGCGGTGTGGGCAGCACCGAGGGAGCGGGAGAGCCGGCTGCCGCCGGGGCAAACACGGCGGAATCCACGATGCCGTGGAGCAGGGCTTCGCGCTCCTGGGTGATTGGTCCGTCGTAGTTGAAAAGGCCCAGTGTATAGGTTTTGCCGTTATATACCGTTTCGTATTGCAGGGTGTGGTATACCGCGTCTCCCTGCCCGCCCTTATACCGCAGGACCAGGAAGGTTGCCTGTGGCGCCGCGTATCGTGCGATGGAAAGATCGCTGTAACTGGAATCCATGGCATAGTACTCGCGGTACGAGTCTTCTATTGCCTGCAATTCATCGGCGGACATGGACGCATAATCGGACTCCCCGCCGGTGATGGTGTTCATTATAACGTGAATATTAAAATTGCCGTCAGGACTCATGGCCTGCATGTAAAGGCTTTCGTTCTTGCTGCAGTGCGCGGCCCACTCATCGGCGGAAAACCCGCCGCGCTTAAGCTCCGGGTTGTCGGGGCTCATGCCCCGCGTCAGCACAATCAGCTCAGGGGGAACTCTCAGCGTCAGGCCCAGCTCCGGGAGCGTGTGGGTCCCGCTGCCATCCGCCGGCTGCGGTGCCGGCGAGGGTGTGAGCGGTGTCGCGGCGGGGGAAGCGGCTGCCGGCGGGGCAAACACGGCGGAATCCACGATGGCGCGCAGCAAGGCCTCCTGCTCTGGCGTGACCGGCTTGCCGTAGCTGTAGAGACACAGGTTGATGGAATACCCCTCGGATATCGTCTGGTATTGCACGGTATGATAGGGGGAGCCGTTGTGTACTTCCTGATACCGGAGGATGAAATATATAGCCTGTGCCGTATGATACCGATCGACGGAAAAGCCCTGTACATCGGAAAACGCTTTGCGATAAAGGCCCTCTATGTCCTTGAGCTCCCCTTCGGTGGACAAGTTATAATTTTGAAACGATTTCGAATTCTCATCAGTGTACACGTCTACAGCGATGTCAAAATCGAAGTCCTGGGCGTCCAACGCCCGCAGATAGAGTTTTTCACTCTCACGGCATTGCTGGGCCCACTCGTCGGCGGTGAACCCGCTGCGCCTAAGCTCCGGGTCATCGGGGGCCATGCCCCGCGTCAGCACGATCAGGTCGGCAGGCAGTTTCAGCGCCAGGTTCGCTTCCCGGATCGTATGGGTCTTGGTGCCCGCGGCGGCAGCCGTGGCCGTGGGGCGCGGCGTTACGGCGGGAGAGGCGGCTGCCGCAGGGGCGTACACGGCGGTATCCACAATCCCCTGCAAAATGGCCTGCTGCTCCCGGGTGGGCGCCCCGTTGTAGCAGTAAATTTCCAAATAGATGGCCTGCCCGCGATGGACCGTCTGGTACTGTATGGTCCAGTACCGCAAATCGCCCTCGCTCTCATTGTACCGGACTTCGATGTAGGGCATCTGGGTCGTATCATGGCGCTGGACGGACAGGTCGCGATACCCTAAGGATTCGTAATGTGCGCGCATGGAGTCCATTTCCTGCTGCAAGCGGGCGGCAGACATGCCCGCTAGATCCTCATAGGGCCGCGAGTTCGGACTGGTTTCCATGGTGAGCGTGATGTCGTAGCTCCAGTCCGGATCCATAACCCGCATATAGTAGTTCTTTTCGCGGTATTCCCGGGCCCACTCGTCAGCGGTAAACCGGCTGCGCTTCAGCTGCGGGTCGTCGGGTTTTGTGTCCCGCGTCAGCACAATCAGCCCGGTGGGTATTTTCAGCGTCAAGCCCATCTCCTGGATCACATAGGTCTGGGTATCGGCGGCATAAGCCATTGCGGGCAGCGCCAGGGTCAGCACGAGCACGCACAGCAGGCATTTCGCGATCAGCTTCACAGGCGCGCCCGCGCCGTAGAAACCGGTCGAAACGATACCCTTTTCCTTCTTCATCGATCCTGCGCCTCCATTTTGGTTTTTGCGCCGCATACGGGGCAATAAAGGCTGTTGGGCGATACGATCGCTTCGCACTTCGTGCAGCTGCGGTGACTGGGCGCGGCCAGGGAACCCTCCTGCAGGATGGGCTCCTCTTCCAAATAGCCGCTCCTGAGAATCCGATAGCCCAGAGATGCCCACAGCGGGGCCACCGTGATGGATAATCTGCTGCGCAGCAGCAGCATGCAGACAATCGCCGCCGGTATGGCGATTCTGACGTAGAGCCGGGCCGCCTTTCTGGCGTCTGCCGGGTGCAGCGCAGTTCTTCTGATCACAAAGCGATAGATCAAAATAGGACCGATGAGCAAAATGGCCGTAGAGAAAAAGCTCAGCAAACGCTGGTCGCCCATAACCGCGAGAAAAAAACGAAGAGCAGTCTTCGGCAGCGCTTCCCCCGTGCTTTGGGTTGCAATCGTGAGGAGCGCGGAGCCAACCGCATTCAAGCCGATGCGAAAAAGATGCAGGAGTAACGCCGCAATGATCAGCAGGTTTTCAAGAGAGCGCTTCATATCAGGCAACCCCCGTTCATTGCGATAGCCCAGGGACGATCCGTGCGTTTATTATCATAAACAAAAAAATAAATCAAATCAAGAACGATAATGGCCGTTTTTGGCACATGCGCCGCCGAGGCGCCAATAGGAAGGCCCGGCTCCCGCGGTGGAGGCCGGGCCTTGTGTTTATCGTCTGGGGCTGCTAGACATACTCGTTGTCGGTCAGCACCGGCAGCAGCGCGCCGCCGTCGATGGTCAGCACCGTGCCGGTGATGGACGCCGCGGCTTCGGAGCACAGGAACACCGCCGCCGCGCCGACCTCCTCGGGGTTGGTGTAGCGCCCCGCGGGGATGCGCTGCACATTGCGCTCCCGGCCCCGTCGGGCGCCTTCGCCGTAGTGCTCCAGCCACGTGTAGCCCGGCGCGATGCACACCACGCGGATGTGGTCACGGGCCAGCTCCAGCGCCAGGTTCTCTGTCATCTTGTTCACGGCTGCCTTGGCGGCGGCGTAGATGGCTGCGTTGGGGAAGCTGCCGCGGCCATGGTTGCTGGAGATGTTGACGACCACGCCGCCGCGGCCATGCCCGCGCATGATTTCCACGGCGCTCTGGGTGCAGAAGTACGCGCCCTTGAGGTCGGTATCCATGACGGTATGCCACAGGTCTTCTGTGGCGTCGGCGATCGGCGTAAACCGCGTGATGCCTGCGTTGTTCACCAGAACGTCCAGGCCGTCGAAATCTTGGGAGAAGGCCTGGAACATGGCGCGGATCTGGGGCACCTGGCGGATGTCCGCCTGATAAATCTCCGCCCGGCGGCCCAGCGCTCGCACCTGCGCCGCGGTCTGCTGGGCGCCTTCCGGCGTGCTGGAATAGTGTACGGCGATGTCATAGCCCGCCTGGGCCAGCGCCACGGCGATGCCGCGGCCAATGCCCTTGGAGCTGCCGGTGACCAGAGCTGTCTTGGCCATGGGCATGTATGGTCACTCCTTTCCAAACCAACAGCGAGGATACGAAAAAACTGCGTTTTTTCGACCTTACCACTCGCCGAAGGAGCCGTCGTCCTCATGGAACCAACGGGGCGTGTCCCACTCGCCGTCGTTGATCTTGTCGGCCAGGGCTTCCTCGTCCAGCTCCACGCCCAGGCCGGGCTTGGTGGGCAGCTCGATGTATCCGTCCTTGATCACGAAAGGTTCCTTGATATACCCCTCGCCCAGGTGCACCTGCTCCTGGCACAGGAAGTTGGGCACGCAGGCGTCCACCTGCAGGCCGGCGGCCAGAGAGATCGGGCCCAGAGGGTTGTGGGGCGCCACGGCCACGTAATAGGCCTCGGCCATGGCGGCGATCTTCTTTGCCTCCAGGATGCCCCCGCAGTGGCAGATGTCCGGCTGCAGCACGGCGGCCGCCTGCTTCTCCAGCACCTCGCGATAGCCCCAGCGGGTAAACAGCCGCTCGCCGGTCGCAATCGGTATGCTGGTGGCGCGGGCCACCATGGCCAGCGCGTCTACGTTATCCGGCAGCACCGGCTCTTCCATGAACAGCAGGTTGTAGGGCTCCAGCGCCTTGGCCATGCGGATGGACATGGCCGGGTTGAAACGGCCGTGCATGTCCACGGCCAGGTCGCAGCTCTTGGGGATGGCCGCGCGGATGGCGGCGATCTTCTCGATGCAGTTGTCCACGAACTCCGGCGTGTCGATGTGGCGCACCGGGCCGTGGAAGCTGGTCTTGAGCGCCGTGAAGCCCTTTTTGGCCATGGCGGCGGCGGAGGCGGCATTCTCCTCGATGGTGCTGCCGCCGATGTGGCCGTACACACGGATGCGGTCCCGTACGGCGCCGCCCAGCAGCTGGTACACGGGCACGCCCAGCCACTGGCCGGTGATGTCCCACAGGGCCTGTTCCACGCCGGACAGGGCGCTGGTCAGCACCGCGCCGCCGCGATAGAACGTGCCGCGGTACAGGATCTGCCAGTGCTTCTCGATCTGGCGGGGGTCCTGGCCGATCAGGTAGGGCTCCATCTCCTTGATGGCCATGGCCACGGTGCGGGCACGGCCCTCCACGATGGGCTCGCCCAGGCCCACGATGCCCTCGTCGGTGTGCACCTTGAGGAAGTGCCAGCGCGGCTTCACGAAGATGCTTTCCAGCTTGGTGATCTTCATATTCTCCTCCTTATTTCGCCTTCGGCGCTGTTGCGCCTTGGCGATCTAGACGTGTTATAAAGGATTCCCGTTTATCGCCCGCCGAGGACCGTCGCCGGGCGATCTCATAACATTCTCAAACTATCATTTGATAGAGGAGCGGGGACGCCTGCGGGCGGGCTCTTTTGTTCGTCTTGTGCTGATTGTTTATTTCCTCCGCCGAGTAAATCGGCGTTCGGCTTCTTAGCTCGCGTCTCATCCTGGGGTTGTGTTGAATAACCGAGGAGTATAGCCCAGGCTGCCCATGGCCCGCAGGAAGTCAGCGGTATCCAGTGTGATTGTGGCCTCGTTGTCGTTGGGGTGGCACTGTATGCGCGGGCTGTGGGTGAGCCCCTCATCCAGCGCCAGCGTTACGCGGCGCCCGGTGTCGTTGAGCAGGCCGAAGGGCGTCACCGAACCCGGCGTAAGCCCCAGCACCTCCAGCAGGTCTTCCGCAGGGGCGAAGCGAAGGGTTTTCATGCCCAGTGTGCGGGCCAGCGCCTTGATGTTGAGCCTCTGCTCCGCCCGCAGCACGGCCAGCACCCACGCCTCTGCGCCGTCGGTCAGGAACAGGTTCTTGCAATCGGCGCCGTCGCCGCAGTCGTATTGGGCGGCCTGCTCGCATGTGAAAACCGCCGGGTGTTCGTGGACGGCAAAAATGATCCCCAGGCTGTGCAGAAAATCGTAGACATCCTGACGGCTTTTGTACGGCATACGCGTTGGTTGGCTCCTTTTCAGGGCTATCGGCATGATTATAGCACGGGTTGCGGTAGAGGATATGGGGTATTTGGCGGATGATTACCGGGAAGAGGCCATAGGGCGATGAAAGAATGGTCGATATAGGGGTATGGCGTGTTGTTATAGTACCCTGATTTTGGTAGAATATGGTCACGCTCCATACATAGATCCCACAGGTGAAGGAGGTTTTTCCATGAGATCTTCCGCTTCCCTTCGAAAAGGTGAGCCTGAAGGACGCAATATTCTGACGTTCGCATCCGGATGGGTCTGCTTTGTCGCATTCGTTCTGCTGCTCGCACTCGCGGCGGGCTGCAGCGCTCCGGCCCCAGAGCTTTCCGCCGTTTTTGATGAAGATGCCGTAAAGCAGAAGGCGCAGGATGTCATTGCCTTGTTCAACGCGCAAGACACCGATGCAATAAGGGAAATCTCCTCACAAACCTTGAATGACGCTCTTACAGACGACGTATTTTCACAGATTTATGCGGCGCTGGGGCAGGGCGGCGACTTTATGGAAGTCACGAACATGACGGCCTCCGGTTCTGCCAACAAGAGCACCGGCGAACAGTTCGCGGTGGTCGTGGCGCAGGCAAAGTATAAAAATAAAAGCTTCACCTATACCATTTCATTCGACACCGATATGAAACTCGCGGGGATTTATTACAAATGAAACAAACGCTGCCGGTGCGCAACATCGGCAGCGATTGGGACGACTTGTCATAACTGTGCCAGCGAACGCCGCCTACAGCGGCCGGATGTTGTCCACCTTCCAGTTCCCCTTGTCGTTGGCCTGCTCGATGCAGCGGATGCCCAGCGGGCGCGCACCGTACAGGCCGTCGCCCTCGCGGCGCACCAGCGCCAGCGTCACCTCGCCCTCGGCGCTCAAAGGCGCGAACCGCGCGGCCTCCACGCGTTCATACGCACCCAGGAAATCGCCGATCTGATCGATGGTCAAACCTGTGGCCAGCTCCTGGGACAGATACCCAGTGGCTTCATCGGCCTGGCCCAATGCCCACGCCTCCAGGAAGGCCCGGGCGGTGTCCTCGGCGCTCTCGGGAATTTTTGGATCGCCCTCGAACCACACCAGATGCTGCTGCTCGGTGTATTGGCCGTCGGCATAGGTCCACGTGGTCAGGCGGGCGTGGCCGGCGGTGTCGCCCATGGGCAGCAGGCTGGTCACTTCTCCGTGCTCGTCCACATCCACCCGGGCGGAGCTCTCACGGAACAGCTCCCGCCAGGCGCCGTCCTGGTCGCCGTCCGGCGCGGCGATCACGACCCAGTCGCTGACGCCCTGGCTGCGCACGGCCACGGCCTGGCGGCCCTCCAGGTCCAGCGCCAGCAGCTCCGGGCGGCCGCTGGGCAGCGACAGGCTTAAGACCGCGTTGCCGGCGTCGTCCTCCACGACCAGCCAGTTGGTCACGTAGCGCAGCAGCGTGGCGCGGTAGCCGTCGCGCAGGTTGATTTGCGACAGCAGGTCCGGCGTCACCGGCAAAAAGCTGTTGCTGGGCGACGCCTCGGGGAAAATCTCGGCCTCCACGACGCCCCGGGGCCAGCGCACCAGCCGCGCGGGCAGGGCCTCCTGGGGCGCAGTCAGCGTTCCTTCGGCAAAATCCAGCCGGAAAGCGCCGGGGATGTGGCCCTGGGCCAGCGGCACATAATGCACATAGCAGCGGCCGTTTTCCGGCACGGGCAACCCTGCCGGCTGGTCCTGGGTCACCTCGCCAATGGGGGCGTTGTTGGCGTAGAGCAGACACGGAACGGCGCTTTTGATGACCAACATGGGCACAGCACGCATGGTTGACTCCCCTTTACGCGATAGTGGGCTTGCAGTATAATCTATTCATGTCTTTGCCAAACTATGTAAGCCCTTGTAAATCCCGCCAAATTCGCTATCGGAGGACCTGACATGCTCAATGCTCTGACGCTGGACCACCTTTTCAAGAACGCCGACGCGCTGGCCGGCAAGACCGTGCGCACGGCCGGGTGGGTGCGGACGATTCGCAGCGCCGGCGGTGGCAATCTGGCATTCATGGCGCTTTCCGACGGCACGTGCCATGCCACGATGCAGATCGTGCTGGAGCGCGGGGTCACCGAGGATTTTGACAGCGCGGCCACGCTGAACGTGGGCTCCGCCGTGATCGTGGAAGGCCGCCTGGTGATGACGCCGGGCAGCGCCCAGCCCATGGAGATCAAGGCCGCTGCCGTGGCCGTGGAGGGCGTTAGCTCTCCGGAGTATCCCTTGCAGAAGAAGCGCCACAGCTTTGAATACCTGCGCACCATTGCCCACCTGCGCCCCCGCACCAACACCTTTTCCGCGGTGTTCCGCGTGCGGTCCCTGGCAGCCTTTGCGATCCACAAGTTCTTCCAGGAGCGCGGCTTTGCCTATGTGCACACGCCCATCATCACCGCCAGCGACGCCGAGGGCGCCGGTGAGATGTTCCAGCTGACCACGCTGGACCTGGACAAGCCGCCCCGCGATGAGGCCGGCGCCGTGGATTACGCCCAGGATTTCTTCGGCAAGCGCGCCAACCTGACCGTCAGCGGCCAGCTCAATGTGGAAACCCACGCCATGGCCATGCGCAACGTGTACACCTTCGGCCCCACGTTCCGGGCGGAGAAGAGCTTCACCGCCCGCCACGCCGCCGAGTTCTGGATGATCGAGCCGGAGATGGCCTTCGCCGATCTGGAAGACGACCAGGCGCTGGCCACCGACATGATGAAGTACCTGATCACCTACGTGCTGGAGAACGCGCCGGAGGAGATGAAGTTCTTCAACCAGTTCGTGGACGAGGGGCTCATCGGCCGCCTGGAGCACGTGGCCCGCAGCAACTTCGCCCACGTGACCTACACCGACGCCATCGACATCCTGCAAAAGAGCAAGAAGGCCTTTGAATACCCGGTCAAGTGGGGCATCGATCTGCAGACCGAGCATGAGCGCTTCCTGACCGAGGAGGTCTACAAGAGCCCGGTGTTCGTGACCAACTACCCCAAGGAGATCAAGGCCTTCTACATGCGTCTGGACGACGACGAGCGCACCGTGTCCGCCATGGACTTGCTGGTGCCCGGCGTCGGCGAGATCATCGGCGGCAGCCAGCGCGAGGAGCGCCTGGATGTTCTGGAGCGCCGCATGAAGGAATGCGGGCTGGAGGAGGCTCCTTACTGGTGGTATGTGGACCTGCGCCGCTACGGCACCGCCCGCCACGCGGGGTTTGGCCTGGGCTTCGAGCGCGCGATCCTGTATTTAACGGGCATGAAGAACATCCGGGATGTCGTGAGCTTCCCGAGGACGACGGGGAGCGCGGATTTTTAGTAAGGTGGTATCAAAAAACCGGCAGCGGAGTTTGCTGCCGGTTTTTCTATGACTAAGTTTGTGAAGTTAATCCTGCTGGGCCCGCGTAGTGAAGTACACAAACCCTCCGCCCAGAAGCGTCGTCTCCACCCAGAGCTTCAAATCAATCTGCGTACTCTTCCCTTCATCGTACATCACCGCCTGTACGCTCTGGCCATCCTCCCCCACTTCCAGCGAGACGATTGTGACCCAGTGCCAGTCGTCCAGATTGTGCAGCTTTCCGTTGGAGAGATTCAGGAATGCCACCGGGCAATCCTGCCGAAGACCCTCGGCGATGAACGCGACGACACGGGACAAGTCCGGACGCTCGCAGGCCGCTGTCGGCACACGCAGCAAATGGCTGCTCAGGCCCGCGCCCACGCAATCCGCCAGCGCCAGCACGCCTTCGCTTAAGATTTCCAGGCGGTTCACGCCGTTCATCGTGGGAGTCACATGTTCCCACACGGACTCCATAAGCCCGACGCAGCCGGCCTTGCCGTCTGCGTTGTGGGGGAGCGGTATGCCCTTCACCTTGTGCAGGTACAGCAGCACGGTGGCCGCCACCGTGGGGCCGCAGCCCGCCATCCTCTGCCAGTTTGTGCCGTACCACTCCTGGTCCAGCCCAAAGCTAACGCTCTCGTTTTCGCTTATGATGTGCAAGCTCTCGGGCCGGCTCAATGCATAGGTTTGTCTGCTCAATATTCCTACCCTGTATCTTAAGATAAGATCATATTAATACAGGTTGCTTCCGGAGCCAAGTCCCATGATTTGGATGCGCCGATACCTCAGCCCCGTTCCAACTCCGCCAACACCGCGTATAGCGTGACCCACCGGCTGGGTTTGCCGACAGCCTCTTTGGGCAGCCAGCTTTTCTGCAGCGTGCCATCCAGGCGCACGCGTCCCGCTTCGTCGGTGCGCTCCGCCAGCAGCGCCCATGCCTCATCCAGCGCCGGGTGGCGACCGTGGCCCAGCGCGCATAGGCTTTCCACAATGTTCTGCACGCCCACGCGCATGGTTTCCATGGGGAAGAACGTATCCTGCACGCGCCAGCCCGGACGCATGTCCAACACCGGCTGGCGGCCGTCGGCGGTGCGGTAGAAGAGGTCGCGCCGCAGAAAGTAATCGGCCACGCCCTGCGCCGCGGCGAAGGGCACGCCGCGCTTGGCGCATTCGCCGGCCAGCAGCAGGCCGTGCAGCGCTGCGCGGTAGCAGCTCTTTTTCGGCGGGTTGCGCTTTTGCAGCCGGTGCAGGCAGAACCAGCCGCCGTCGTCCATTTGGTGGGCGCACAAGGCGTCCAGTCGCTCGCGCACCTGGGGTTCCCCGCCCCGGCCCAGCATGACCAGCGCCCGCAGCGCCAGCGCGTCGCCGCAGCCGCAGTCCAGCGGCGGCTCCAGCACCCGGCGCACCGCGGGTTCGGCGTCCATGATGTCGCGGGTCAGGCCGCACTCGGCCAGCGCCAACATGTGGTAAATAAGCCACAGGCCCTTGGTTTCGGTCATCCATGCGGCATTCCGCGCTTGGGGCAGCGCGGCGATGGCAGCAGCCACAGCCTGCTCCCGCTGTTCCGCGGGGAAGCGGTGCGGCAACTCGGCCATCAGCCGGTGGCGGGTCAATATAAAGGAGGGATCATCCAGCCAGGCCAGGGCGCTTTCGGCATTCATGGGCATGCCCCCTTTGTGCGGATATCAACAGGGAACGCACAGGATATCAACAGATTACCAACAGGATACCACACAAAGGCGACGGCAGGCTGGCATGTTTGGAAAGGATTTATGCGGCTGCCGCCACACGCAGCCTATCAAATGCAATTTGAATTTTGCTTCTTCTGCAAAGCAGATGCAGATAGAGATAGGTGCATGATGCAGCTAAGATAGAATTGCTCAGTAGAACCGACTGAAACCGTTAGTCACAAATGTATATATCTATTGCCTTCGTCTAGGGTAACGTCCAGATATGTTATAATACCAAATATAGACGAAAGAGCTCTGTGAAAGAATAGGAGGAACCGATGGAACGTTATGTTGACATCACCGCCTTCGGGGCGAAGGAAGGCACTGGGCAGGTCTGCACGGCGGAAATACAGGCCGCCATCGACGAGGCCAACCGCCTGGGCGGGGCCACTGTGCTGGTGCCGCCGGGCACCTTCGTCACCGGCACGCTGCTGCTGGGCGGCGCTTCGCTGCACCTGATGCGCGGCGCCGTATTGAAGGGTTCGCCCAACCTTGCGGATTACCGGCCCTGCGGCTACCGCCACAACGAGATGGGCGACGTGCTGCCGCTGATCTGCTCCATGGAAAGCAGCGGCGTCCGCCTGTCCGGTCAGGGAACCATCGACCTGAACGGCGACCCGTTCTTCGACTTTAGCCTGGAAACCCTGGCCGGACGCCATGAGGGCCTGACCGAAGAGGAACTGCTGGAATGCCCGGCGGAGCACGGCGCCCGGCCCAACCAGCCCATCTTCTTCTACCGGTGCACCAACGTGGCTGTGGAAGGCCTTACGTTGATCAACACCCCCTGCTGGACGCTTACCTTTGTGGAGTGCAGCCAGGTGCGCCTGACCGACCTCAACATCGACAACAGCCTGCGCATCCCCAACAACGACGGCGTGCACTTCTGCGGCTGCCGCGACGTGCTGGTGAGGGGCTGCGTGATCACCAGCGGCGACGACTGTATCGCCCTGAGCGGCATCACCGATTGGGACGTGCCCTGCGAAAACGTCGTGATCTCCGATTGCATCCTGACTTCCCGCTCCAAAGCCATCGTGATCGGCTATATGCACAGCATCGTGCGCGATGTCTGCGTCAGCAACGTTGTTATCCGCGGCAGCAACCGGGGCATCTGCATCATGGCCAGCGCCGGCACGGGCCTGGTGGAGCATGTGGCTGTCAGCAACGTGCGCATCGACACGCGGGTGCCGGCCGGCCACTGGTGGGGAAACGGCGAGCCCATCCTGCTGATGGCAACCTGGCACCATTTCGACAACTACGATCTGCCGGCGCCCAACCGCAGATTCCCGGTCAGCATCTCCGATGTGCACATTCATCAGGCGGTGTGCACCGGGGAAAACGCCATCGGCATCGTGGGGCAGCGGGGCAACATCGACGGCGTGCGCCTGACCGGCCTGTCGGTGCGCCTGAAGGATAGCGAACGTCTGCACCTCAAGGGCCGGGTGCTGGACATCAGCCCCAGCGCCGGCGAAGCCCGCCTGCCGGAGGAGCCCTGCTGGCTGCTGGTGCAGGAAGCGCGCCATGTTGCGGTAGAGGCGGTTGTTGCAAAAACGGAACATGGCTGCCGCCCGGTCGCGGCGGTGCGCGATTGCCAGGACTGCGAGATTCATGTCAAGGGTGAGATTGGCTGAACGGCTCTGCTCCTCAGAGCGTATTTGGTAAGCAGTATGGGCTCCCTTTTACCAGCAGGTAAGGGAGCCCATTTCGCTTTTTGAGGACGCTGCTCTCTTGGCCGGGGGCTGGCATGATATTCCATATCTGTAGCATGAACCGGAAAGAAGGAAATGATTATTATTCTAGAACACGAATATCTTTCTTGGTTTTGATGTTTTCCCCCTAAACCCACTTTCCCAGCCGTCCCCTGACTTTTCCCACACTTTAGGGTATAATAGCACATATACGCGAATGCCTTGCATTTGTAAAAAATGAAGAAGGAACTACATGGCAACCATACGAGAAGGCGCGGCGTGTACGGGGCTGTGCTGCACAAAGATACACGACTTCGGCGTGAGCTTCGGCGGTCACGTGATCCTGCACGGCGTAAACCTGCACATCCACTGCGGTGAGCTCACGGCGCTCATAGGCCCCAACGGCGCGGGCAAGTCCACGCTGCTCAAGGCCATACTGGGCGAGGTGCGCCACACCGGCACGCTGAGCTTTTTGGATGAGAAGAACCTGCACACGCAGCCGGTCATGGGCTATGTGCCCCAGCAGCTGCCCATCGACGCCTTCGCGCCCACCAGCGTGATGGACCTCTTCGCCGCGACCCACCGCCGCCCGGCGTGGCTGGGCGCGAGCCGGGCCGCACGGAAGCGGGCGCTGGAGGGCCTGGAGCGCGTGGACGCCGCAGCGCTCATAGACCGGCGGCTGGGCGCTTTGAGTGGCGGCGAGATGCAGCGGGTGCTGCTGGCGCTGGCGCTGGACCCGCTGCCGGACCTGCTGCTGCTGGATGAACCGGTCAGCGGCATCGACATGCTGGGCCTGGAGCGCTTCTACGCCACCGTCAGCGACCTGCGCCAGCGGCTGGACCTTTCCATTCTGCTGGTGAGCCACGACCTGGACATGGTGGCCCGCCACGCTGACCGCGTCATCGTGCTCAACGGCACCGTGGTGACCCAGGGCCCGCCGGACCAGGTGTTCGCTGACCGGCGCACGATGGAGCTCTTCGGCCAAGCATGGTTCGCCCAGCATCACGCAGGAGAAGGGGAGGACCATGCTTGATTGGTGGTATGCCCTGACCAATGCGATCCTCCCCTTCGAGTGGGCGCGCAACGAATTCATGAAGAACGCGCTGCTGGCCGTGCTGCTGCTTTCGCCGCTGATGGGCGTGCTGGGCACCATGGTCGTCAGCAACCGCATGGCGTTCTTCTCCGACAGCCTGGGCCACGGCGCCTTCACCGGCATCGCCATCGGCGCGCTTCTGGGCGCTTCGCTGCCGTGGGTGTCGGCCATCGCCTTTTCGGTGCTGTTTGCCGTGGGCATCACGTGGATACAGCACCGCGGCACGGCATCCTCGGACACCATCATCAGCGTGTTTTCCTCCACGGCGGTGGCGCTGGGCCTGGTGCTGCTGACGCTGGGGGGCAGCATTTCCAAGTTCTCCGCGCTGCTGGTCGGCGATCTGCTGAGCGTGCAGGCCGCCGACATCGCGCTGCTGGCTGCGGTGCTGCTGGCGGTGCTCATCGTGTGGGTTGTGCTCTTTAACCGCGTGCTGCTTATGAGTGTCAATCCTTCGCTGGCTGCCAGCCGCGGCGTGGGCACGCTGGGCGTGCAGATGGCCTTCACGATCGCCGTGGCCGTGGTCGTCACGGTCAGCATACAGTGGGTGGGCCTGCTGCTCGTAAATTCGCTGCTGGTGCTGCCGGCGGCGGCGGCGCGCAACGTGGCCGGCAACGTGCGCTCCTACCACGGGTGGAGCGTGGCGCTGGCGCTGGTGTCCGGCGTGGGGGGGCTCATCGCGTCCTACTATGCCGGGGCGGCTTCCGGCGCGGTCATCGTGTTGGCGGCGGCGGCGCTGTTTTTTATGACCTTCGCGCTGCGCGGGCGTCTGCGCGGCTGAAAGGAGAACTCAAGATGCAAGAATTGGAGTCCGCTCTGCGGCGCGCCGGCGTAAAACCCACGCGCCACCGCCTTTCGGTGCTGGGCGTGCTGTGCTCCGCTGCGGGGCCTTTGTCCGCCGAGCAGGTGTATATGGCCCTGCGGGAGGGTGGCGTGCAGATCAACCTGTCCTCGGTGTATCGCGCGCTGGAGCTGCTGCACGAAAAGGGGCTGCTCACGCGCATGAGCGCCGGCCCCGACGGCCGCGCGCTGTATGAGCCCTCCACCGCCGAACACCGGCACAACCTGATCTGCTCCCAGTGCCACCGGGCCATCCCGATCCCCGGCTGCCCGCTGCACGGCTATGAGCAAGACATTGCCCGGGAAATGGGCTTTGACGTGACCGGCCACCGCATCGAAATCTACGGCGTGTGCAAGGATTGCCGACAACAGCGTCCATAAAAATCCATGCGCACATTTTACCTTTGATCGGTTCAGAATATGGTATACTACCGAAGTTAACTCAGCGATTGGTAGGAACTGGGTATGTTGCAGCCGTTTGAGAAGGCGCCGACGGGCTTTGCCGTGTGCAGGGCCCTCTTTGACGACGGGCGCATGCTGCGTGACTTCGCCATGGAGGACGCCAACCCGGCCTTCCAGCGCCTGCTCGGTCTCCAACCGGCCGAGACCGCCCAGGGGTTGCGCGCCATCCTGACAAAGCTTTCCCTGGCCAGCCAAGACTGGCTGGAATTTTTGCGCAGCGCGGCCATTGGCGGGCATAGCATCGCCATGCTGCTGTATGTGCCGGCCGTGGGCCGCTCGCTGCAATTTGACGCCTACCCCTGCGGGCGCCAGCGCTGCGTGCTGCAGGTGACCGACGTAACAGAAGACATGTTCTCCCTATACAAGCTGAACTCCATGTTGACCGCCGTGGATGAGTACATCTTCGAGTATGACGGCGACTACCGCTGTCTGAGCGTGTTTTCCTCCGACGGGCGCTTTCTGGGCCACGACAAGGAGTATTACGTCGGCAAGACCGTGCGCGAGACCATGGGCGGGCTGTGGCCCATGTATGAGAACGCCTTCGCCGAGACCCGGGATACCCGCGCCAAGGTGCGCATCGAGTATGAGGCCGACACGCCCGAGGGCGTGCGCTGGTTCGGCGCGGACATCCTGACCATCAGCAATCTGGACGGCCAGGAGCGTTTTTACGCCGCCGTCAACGACATCACGGCTGTTGTGGAGGCCGGTCGCGACCTGACCCAGGAAAACTTCAAGCTGTCCATCATCAACCGCCTGGTGCAGCAGGTCAACTCCCGCATGGGCATCGAACAGGTCATCCGCGAGATCGTGGATACGATCTACAGCTACTACGTGGAATACCGCATCGGTTTTGTCATGCTGGACGAAGACAACATGCTTCAGTTCCTGTATACGAGGGTGCCCGAGGGCATGCCGGACATCACCGGTCAGTCGGTGGACATGAACGCCGCGCCGGCCTATACCGACGCGCTGCGGGCGCACAAGCCCTTCGTCAGCGACGATGTGGCGGCAGACCCGCGGCTGCGGGCCATGGCCGCCCGCCTGCAGGAGCTGCAGTCCGCTGCTTTTCTGCACATGCCCATGCGATACCCCCAGCGGGTGGCGGGGGCGCTGACGATGACCAACCCTTCGCCCCACCCGTGGACGCCCTACGAGAAGGAGCTTCTGCGGGAGATCGCCGCGATCATGGAGCTGGCCATCGAGAAAGCCTTCGAGGAGGAGAACCGCAAGCGCACCGAGGACGTGCTCAGCGCCGAAAAGGAGCGCCTGCGCATCACGCTGCAGTGCATCGGCGACGGCGTCATCGCCACCGACAGCCAGGGCATCGTGACGATACTCAACGGCGTGGCCGAAACGCTGACCGGCTGGTCCGCCGGCGAAGCCCAGGGCCACCCCAGCGAGCGGGTGTGCCCGCTATCCGATGAAAACACCGGCGCAGCGCTGGAAGACCCGGTGCGGCGGGCGCTGGCCGCGGCCGCCCGCGCGCAGCTGCCGGAAAACGCCATGCTGCGCTCCCGCGATGGCCAGCATTACGCGGTGTCCGGCTCGGCTTCGCCGATGCTGGACGCTGCCGGCGCCGTCACCGGCGTGGTGCTAGTGTTCCGCGACGTCACCGAAGACAAGCGCCGCCAGCGGGAGATCACCTATCTGAGCTATCACGACGCGCTGACGGGCTTATATAACCGCACGTTTTTCGATGAGGAGCTGCGCCGTCTCAACACCGACCGCCAGCTGCCCATATCGGTCATCATGGGCGACGTCAACGGCCTGAAGCTGGCCAACGACGTGTTCGGCCATGCCGAGGGCGACCGCGTGCTCATCACCATCGCCCGCATCCTGACCGAGAGCACCCGCAGCGACGACATCCTGGCCCGCATCGGCGGCGATGAATTCTGCGTGCTGCTGCCCAAAACCAGCAGCGCCGCCGCCCAGAGCATCTGTCGGCGCATCCTGCGCCGGTGCCGAGAATATGCCGAGCGCGCCGACGTCATCACGCCGCCCTCCATCTCCATGGGCGTGGCCACCAAGACCGATGCCGGCCAGGACATTGCCGACACGCTCAAGACCGCCGAGCAGCTGATGTACAAGCGCAAGCTGCTGGAGAGCAAGAGCGTGCACAACTCCATCCTGTCCGCGATCCTCTCCACGCTGTATGAGAAGAGCCATGAGGCCCAGGAGCACACCGCCCGCCTGGCCGCCCACGCCCGCGCCATGGGCCTGAGCCTGGGGCTCACCGAGGAGCAGCTCAACGATCTGGAGCTGTTCAGCATTCTGCACGACATCGGCAAGATCGCTGTGGACGACCGCGTGCTGCTAAAGCCCGGCCCCTTGACCGACACCGAGCGCGAGGAGGTGCGCCGCCACAGCGAGACCGGCTATCGCGTGGTGCGCTCTTCACCGGAGATATCCCACGTGGCGGACCTGATACTGGCCCACCATGAGGACTGGGATGGCGGCGGCTATCCCCAGGGCTTGCGGGGCGAGGGCATCCCGCTGCTGGCGCGCATCCTGCGGGTGGCCGACGCCTACGACGCCATGACTCACGACCAGCCCTACCGGCCTGCCCTGCCCCAGGAGCAGGCGCTGCGGGAGCTGCGGGAGCACGCCGGCAAGCAGTTCGACCCCGACATCGTGCGGCTGTTCCTGGACATTCTGGAAGCGGAGATGCAAAACCCATGAGCGCGCCACTTCCGAGGATCGCCGTCTTGGCCACCGGTGGTACCATCGCCGGGACAGCCGACCAGAACACCGATCTGACCGGCTACACCGCCGCCGTGCTGCCGGTGGACGACCTGATTGCACAGGTGCCGGCGCTTAAGGCCATCGCCCGGGTGCGCGGCGAGCAGGTGTGCCAGATCGGCTCTCAGGACATGACGCCGGACATCTGGCTTACGCTCTCGGCGCGGGTCAACGCGGCGCTGTCCGGCGGCGAGGCCGACGGCTGCGTGATCACCCACGGCACCGACACGATAGAGGAGACCGCCTATTTCCTGCACCTGACCGTGCACAGCAGCCGCCCGGTGGTGCTGGTGGGGGCCATGCGCCCGGCCACGGCCATCAGCGCCGATGGCCCCATCAATCTGTATTCCGCCGTGCTGCTGGCCGTGAGCCCCCAGTCGGCGGGCCGCGGGGTCATGGTGTGCTTGAACGACGCCATCAACGGCGCCCGCGACGTGGCCAAGACCAACACCGCGCTGGCCGACGCCTTCCGCTCGCCGGAGCTGGGTTACATGGGGTACATACAGGACGGCCAGCCCTACATCTACAACCAGAGCACCCGCCGCCACACCTTGCGCAGCGCCTTCGACACGGCGGGGCTCACGAACCTGCCGCCGGTGGACATCGTGTATGGCTATGCCGGCGGCAATACCGCCGCCTTGATAGACGCAGCCGTGCAGGCGGGCGCACGGGGCATCGTGTACGCCGGGCCCGGCAACGGCAGCCTCTCTCAGGCGGCGTGCCGGGCGCTGAGCCGCGCCCGCGATGCCGGCGTGGCCGTGGTGCGCTCCTCCCGCGTGGGCAGCGGGCGCATTGCCCGGGGCGGCGAGGCCGACGACGACGCGCTGGGCTTTGTGGCTGGGGACAACCTGAGCCCCCAGAAGGCGCGGGTGCTGCTGATGCTGGGGCTGACGCAAACATCTGAGCCGATGGAGCTGCAGAGGATGTTTGATGCGTATTGATCAGGGCCGGGAAGAAAAATAACTGAGGTGCCGTGATGTTGTTTGGAGCAGCGTATTACCCGGAACACTGGCCCGAAGCCCGCTGGCATACCGACGCGGACATGATGGCGCAGGCGGGCTTCAACACCGTGCGCATGGCGGAGTTCGCGTGGCACAAGATGGAGCCCCGCGAGGGTGCGTTTGACTTCTCCTGGCTGGACCGGGCCATCGATGTGCTGGCCCGGCGGGGCATCAAAGCGATGCTGGGCACGCCCACGTCGGCTGCGCCCAAATGGCTCGTGGACAAATATCCTGACACCCTCATGTGGGACCTGAAGGGGCATCCGCGGGGATTTGGTTCGCGGCGATACTACTGCTACAACAGCGAGAGCTACCGGGAAAGAACTGCGGCCATCGTTACGGCGATGGCCGAACATTATCGAGGCAACGCCAACGTAATCGGCTGGCAGATCGACAATGAATTCGGCTGCGGGGATACGACCCGCTGCTTCTGCCCCAACTGCCGCCGCAAGTTCATCGATTGGCTCACCGAACGCTACGGCACGATCGAGGAGGTCAACCGCCAGTGGGGCACGGTGTTCTCCAGCCAGAGCTACAACAGCTGGGAAGAAGTCGAGCTGCCCACTTACACGGCCCTTGGCCACCACAACCCGTCGCTGCTGTTGGATTTTTACCGCTTCTCCTCTGATTCGGCGGTGGCATACCAGCAATTCCAGTATCACATCCTGAAAACCTACTTCCCCGATGTGCCCGTTACGACCAATTTCATGGGCGATTTCGGCCAGATCGATTATTATGACATGGCCGCCAACCTGGACATTGTGGCGCTGGACATCTACCCGATCATGACCCGGGGCAACAACCCCGCGCCGCAGAACGCGGCGATGTATCATGACATCACCAGAGGGCTGAAGCGCAGCAACTACTGGATCACCGAGCACCAAAGCGGCACGCCCGGCGCGTTCACGCTGCACAAGACGCCCTGGCCGGGGGACCTTCGGCGCTGGACCTGGCAATCGGTGGCCCACGGCGCCGACGGCATCCTGTATTTCCGCTGGCGCACGATACCCTTCAGCGTCGAGGAATACTGGCATGGCATATTGAACCACGACGGCGGGGCAAACCGGCGATATGCGGAGGTCATGGCTGTAGGCGCGGAATTCCAGCGTCTGGCCGAGGCGCTGGCCGACAGCCGCGTGAAGGCCGACGTGGCGATCATACGCTCCTACGACGTGGAATGGACGTTTGACATCCAGCCTCACATCCAGGACTACAACTATCTCCACCATGTGGACGCGTACTACAGATACTTCCATGAACGCCACATCCCCGTGGACATGGCGTCGCCGGATCAGGACTTGTCCGGCTATAAACTGGTGGTGGCCCCCAACCTCATCATGGCCGATGAGCAGCAATCCCAGCGGTTGCACCGGTATGTGCGGGGTGGCGGGGTGCTGGTGCTGGATTACCGGGCCGGCGTAAAGCTCATGAACAACCAGATGGTGCAGAGCGTGCCGCCGTGCTGTTTTGCCGGTCTCACGGGCATCCGTATTTCGGACTATGGCGTGATCGGCAAGGACGAGAGCATCGGCGTGAAGCTGGCGGACGGCGGGGAGGGCCGGGCTCTGTGGTGGTATGACGTGATACAGCCCACAACGGCGGCTGTGCTGGCAACCTATGCCGCAAGCTATTTCGAAGGCTCGCCCATGGCCACCGAAAACCGGTATGGCCAAGGCTTGGCGTTTTATTTTGCATCGGAGCCGGACCCCGTGCTCATGGACAAGCTCATGGACCGGGCATGCGCGGCCGGCGACGTTGCGCCGCTGCTGGGCTGCCCGGCAGATGTCGAGGTGGCCCGCAGGATCAAGGACGGCACGGAGCTGCTGTTCGTCATCAACCATTCGCGTCAGGCGCACAGCGTGAAGCTCGTAAAAACCTACCGCGACTTGCTCAGTGGAAATTTGCTGTCCGGAGCAGTGGATCTGGCTGCAAACGACGTGATGGTTCTCTGTGCATCTTTTGATTGAGCCTGAAGCCGGCTCTTCATCAGTTTAGAAAAAAATAAGAATTACCCTCCGTTTTCTTTAAGGCTTGTTCGTTATAGTTGCCTTGCAAACGGAGGTGTACAAATGAAGACAATCCTGTTTTTTGGAGGCAGAACGCCGGAGCACGACGTTTCTGTTGCCTCGGCTGTAAACGTACTCAATGGTCTGGACAAGAAAAAACATGCCGTGGAGGCCGTCTACATCGCAGCGGATGGCACATGGAGCCAGCCGGCGGCGGTCGTGGAAACCCTGACGGGGACCCAACAGCTGCTGGCGCTGTGCGGCAAACCCGTGGACATTGGCACGGCGCTGCGCGCTCTTGTTGACCGCGCGGCCGATGGCGTTGCTTTCCCGGTGATGCACGGGCCCTATGGCGAGGACGGCACGATACAGGGCCTCTTCGAGATGATCGGCATGCCCTATGTGGGCAACGGCGTGCTGGCCTCGGCGGCGGCCATGGACAAGGCCGTCATGAAGTCCCTTTTTGCCCAGGCGGGCATCGAGCAGACGCCGTGGGTCTCTTTTCGCGATGGCGCCCATCCGCAGGACATTGTGAATGCTGTGGCCCGAGACATCGGCTTTCCCGCCTATGTGAAGCCCGCCAACATGGGCTCCAGCGTGGGCGTGGCCCGGTGTGCCGATGGGGAAGAGCTGCTGGCCGCGGCGGAGCAGGCCTTCCGCTATGACGAGAAGATCGTCGTGGAGCGGGAGGTAAACGGCCGGGAGATCATACTGGCCATGGCCGGCGATGAGTACGTGCGGTGTTCTTTGCCCGGCGTATGGCAGCGGCCGGGGTCCTTCTTCAGCTACAGCGACAAGTATCAGGATGACGACCTGACGCCCCGCATACCGGCGGACATCCCCGAAGAGGTGTACCGCCGCATGTGCGACATGGGCCGCCGGGCTTTCCGGGCGGTGGACGGTTCCGCTCTGATGCGGGCGGATTTCTTTGTGACCGCCCAGGGGCAGGTGCTGCTCAACGAGGTCAACACGATGCCGGGGTTCACGGCCCACAGCATGTTCCCGCTGCTGTGCACACAGAGCTGGGGCATGGGTTTCTCCGAATTGCTGGATTTGCTGGTAGACCTGGGGCTGCGGCGGCATGCCCGCCGGGCGGCGCTGTGCCGGGAGGTGCACGCATGATCCGCTGCAGTATGGCCCAGGCGGCCCGTTGGGCCGGCGCCCTGGGGACAAGCGGGGATGATGCGACCATCCACGGCGTGTCCACCGATAGCCGTTCCATCGGCCCCGGCAGCCTGTTTGTGCCGCTGGCCGGCCCGCGCTTCGACGGCCACGGGTATGTGGAGGAGGCCGTGCGCAAGGGCGCGGCGGCCAGCCTGTGGCGCAGCGATGTGCCAAACCCGCCGCAGGGTGTACCGCTGATCTTTGTGGAAGACACGCTGGCGGCGCTGCAGCGCCTGGCTGCGGCATACCGGCGGCACATGGACGTGACGGTCGTCGGCATCACGGGCAGCAACGGCAAGACATCCACGAAGGACATCCTGGCCGGGGTACTGGGCGTCGAAGGCAAAACCCATAAGACCCGGGGTAACCTGAACAACCACATCGGCGTGCCGCTGACGCTGCTGGAGATGGATGGCGACGAGCGCTTTGCCGTGGTGGAGATGGGCATGTCCGCGCCGGGCGAGATCGCCCAGCTGGCGGCCATCGCCCAGCCGCAGGTCGGTATCATCACCAGCGTGGGCCACGCGCATCTGGAACAGATGGGCTCCATCGAGGCCATCGCCCGGGCCAAGTGGGAGATCGCCTGCGCCATCGGCGACGACGGCATGCTGATTTACCCGGGAGAATGCGCGCTGCTGAGGCGCCTGGCCGCCCAAAGCGGCGTGCCCACGCGCACCTTTGGCGAGCAGCCCGGCGACGACTTCCGGCTGACTTCCTTTGCCCAGAGTGCCGACGGCATTACCTTTGCGACCGCTGACGCAGGTCCGCTGCTGCTGCCCATGCAGGGCCGGCACAACGCCCGCAACGCGCTGGCCGCCATCGTGGCGGCGCGGTTTCTGGGCCTGGGCATGGATGCCATCGCCCAGGGCCTGCGCCGGGTGGAGCCCACCGGCGGCCGCTGCCAGGTGTACCGCGCGGGGGATTGCACAATCATCGACGACACCTACAAATCCAACCCCGAAAGCGTGCTGGCGGCGCTGGAATTGCTCTACGGCATGCCGGGCAGGCGCAAGCTCTTCATCATGGGAGACATGGTGGATATGGGCGCCGATAGCCCGGCGTTGCACCGGCAGATCGGCGCGGCGCTGGACCCTGCGCGGTTGGACGCCGTGTATGCGTGCGGCGAGGAGACCGTGCACACCATCAGCCAGGCGCGGCAGCGGTTCCCCGAGGGGCGGGCCAGGCACTTCTCCGACAGGGAGGGCCTGCTGGCAGCGCTGCGGGAGTATGTCTCGATGCCCGGCACGGTGCTGGTCAAGGCCTCCCGGGCCCGGCACTTTGAGGACATTGCCCTGTGGCTGCGCCAATGCAAGGAGGCCGGCCATGAAGCCTGAACTCAGCGTGGACCTGGCCCGGATACGCCACAATGCCGAGCAACTGCTGCAGGCGTGCCGGGCGGGCGGGCGCACGGCCATGGGCATCACCAAAGGCTGCTGCGGCAGCCCGGAGCTGGCCGGCGCGTTCGTGTCCGCCGGTATGGATTTTCTGGCCGATTCCCGCATCGACAACCTGAAAAAGCTGCAGGCATTTGCAACACCCAAGGTGCTGCTGCGCCTGCCCGGCCCCTGGGAGGCCGCGCAGACGGTGCGCTATGCCGACTATAGCCTGAATACCCAGGCGGACACTCTGCGCCGCCTTTCGGAGGAAGCCGTGCACCAGCGCGTGCGGCACAAGGTGATTCTGATGATCGACATCGGCGACCTGCGGGAGGGCATTTGGATAGACGACGATAAATCGATACACCGGGCGGTGCAGGCCGCCTTGGCGTGCGAGGGGCTGGAGTTGGCCGGCATCGGCGCCAACCTGACCTGCTACGGCGGCATCATCCCCACGGTGGAGAACTACACCGCCCTGTGCCAGCTGGCCGGGCTGCTGCGCAGCCGCTACGGCATCGAACTGCCCATGGTGTCCGGCGGCAATTCCAGCAGCATCGAGCTGCTGCTGTCCGGCCAAATGCCCTCGGGCATCACCAATCTGCGGATCAACCAGGCGGTGCTGCTGGGGCGGGAGCTGGCCTACGGCCAGCCCATCGCCGGCTGGCACGACGACGCTTTTACGCTGAGCGCGGGAATCGTGGAAATTCAGGTGAAGCCCTCGCGGCCGGTGGGTGAACTGGCTGTGGGCAATGCCTTCGGGCCTCCGCCGCAGCCCGCGGACCGCGGCATGCGCCGCCGGGCGATCCTGTCCATCGGGCGGCAGGAGATGGATTGCACCGCGCTGGTTCCGCTGGACACCGGCGCGCTGGTCGTCGGGGCCAGTTCGGACCACATGATCGTGGATATCTCCGACAGCGCCGTGCGCTATCGCGTGGGGGACCGTATGGCGTTCCGGGTGAGCGCCTACGGCTGCGTGATCGCCGGCATGGCTTCTCCCTACATCCGGCGGGTGTACCGCGACGAGCCGGCGCGGCGGGAATCCGTCAGAAAGGCCATCGGCTGATATGACAAAACGAGCGAGAAGAAAAGATGTGCCTGCAAGGCGTGGCCGGGGTGGCGCCCTTGCCATTGCGGTGTTCGCGCTGGCCCTGTTGTTTTTTGCTTATACCGCGGTATCGGGCTTGCTGGCCAAGGAGCAAAGGGTGCACACCACCGCCGGGCGGACGGCGGAACGAACCGGCGCGGCCACCGGGAAAACCACCGCGCCGGCAAAGCCCAGCGAAAGCAAGCCGCCCAAATCCACGGCGAACACCACGGGAAGCGGCGGGTTTACCGGCTCTCTTGGTGCGCGCAGCGCCGTGGTGCTGGGTGGCGACGGCAACACGCTCTATTCGCTGGCCGGCGACCAGCGCAGCTACCCGGCCAGCACGACCAAGGTGCTGACCGCGCTGGTCGCCTTGGAAAACGGCGATCTGAGCGACAGCGTGCGCGTGGGGGAGGAAGCCAACCTGCCCAAGCCCGGCTCCAGCATCGCCGGCCTGCGGTATGGGGAACGCCTGACGCTGGAACAGCTGCTCCACGCCCTGCTGATCCCCTCGGGCAACGACGCCGCCTATGTCATCGCCGCCCACATCGGGCGAAAGATCAGCGGTGACGACCGGATGGGGGAGGAGGCGGCGGTCGGCGTGTTCGTGCAGCGCATGAACAGCCGGGCCAGAGAGCTGGGGGCCGCCCACTCGCACTTTGCAAACCCCGACGGTTACCATGACGAGCAGCACTACACGACCGCCGGGGACATGGGTCTCATTGCCTTGGAGGCCATGACCCATTCGGCCTTCCGGCAGATCGTGGCCAAGACCAGCTATGCGCTGCCCGATGTGCGCGTTCAGGACAAGGATGGGAAACAGACCACCCAGCACCGGGTGCTGGAAAACACCAACGAACTATTGAACAGCGGCAGCCCGTATTACATGGACGCGTGCAATGGTATCAAGACCGGCCACACCAGCGAAGCGGGCTATTGCCTGATTTCTTCCGCCGCCCAGGGGGGCGAAAGCGTGCTGGCGGTCGTGATGGGCAGCGACCAGGAATCGGTGTGGGCGGATTCGGCCCAATTGCTGCAATGGGGATTGGCGCAGCCATGACGGATGAAACGGCCCGGCGGTAAAATGCTATAATGGGTTCTGACACCGAAGGAATACCGCCGGGGTGAATGATGGAACAGATCACAATACTGGTTGTGGACGACGAAGCGGAGATCGCCGACTTGCTGGAAGTGCACCTGAGCGCGGAGGGCTACGAAGTCGTGAAGGCCTCCACGGCGCAGCAGGCGCTCAAACTGCTGGAGGAACGAACCTTCGAGCTGGTGCTGCTGGATGTGATGATGCCCGGCATGGATGGCTTCACCGCCTGCCAGGAGATCCGGCGCAGGATGAACGTGCCGATCATCATGATCACCGCCCGCAGCGAGGACATCGACAAGGTCGTGGGGTTGAGCAGCGGCGCCGACGACTATCTGACCAAGCCCTTCAACCCGATGGAGCTCATCGCGCGGGTGAAGTCCCAATTGCGGCGGTACCTGTATCTGAACACGCCGCCCGCCCGGCAGCAGGAGCCTTCCATCCTGCGCGCCGAGGGGCTGGAGATCAACCCGGTGGAGCACAGCGTGACGCTGTACGGCCAGCCTGTCACGCTGACCCATATCGAGTTCGAGATTCTGCACCTGCTGGCCTCCAACCGGGGCCGGGTGTTCAGCGCCGAGGAACTCTTTGAGCGGGTATGGAAGGAGAAATACTTCCAGTCCAACAATACCGTCATGGTGCACATCCGCAAAATACGCGAGAAGATCGAGGAAAACCCGAGGACGCCCAAATTCATCATCACCGTATGGGGAGTGGGGTATAAGTTTGCGAAAATCGATCGTTAACAGCCTCAGCATAAAGCTGGTCGGGGCCATGGCCGTGTCCGCCGCGGCGGCGCTGGCCTTCGCCTATCTGATCTATCTGCTGGCCGCCCGCCTCAACGATCAAGTGTACTTTGCCCGGATTGTGTTCGACGCGATCCGCGGCGGCATCGACGCGCAATTCCTGATATTCGGCACGGCGCTGGCGCTTTTCCTGTTGATCTTCTTCCTGCTGACGCGGCGGAGCATACAGCGCGTGAACCGCATCATCGCCGGGGTCAAGCGCATGGAGGAGGGCAGGCTGGATACGCGCATCGACGTGCGCTCCGCCGACGAGATCGGCAGCCTGGCCGCCGCCATCAACCACATGGCCGACAGGCTCAAGAGCAGCATCGACGAGGAGCGCCGCTCCGAGCAGG
Organism: Bacillota bacterium; assembly: GCA_023410875.1. Classification (GTDB taxonomy): domain Bacteria; phylum Bacillota; class Clostridia; order Christensenellales; family UMGS416; genus JAEYRA01. Next base: position 76,965 of record JAEYPH010000012.1, read on the forward strand.
CCAAGCGCGACCTGATCACCAGCGTCTCCCACGACTTGCGCACGCCGCTGACATCGATCATCGGGTTCCAGGGGCTGCTGATGGACCGCTCCCACCACAGCGACGAAGAGCTGGAGCGGTTTGCGACCATCGCCCATAAAAAGGCGCTGCGGCTGCAATCGCTCATCGACGAGCTGTTCGAATACACCAAGGTCAGCTACAGCGGATACCAGCTGAACCGGCAGAACATCAACTTGGGCGAGCTTGTGGGGCAAATAGTGGAGGAGTTCTATCCGGTCTTTGAACAGGAGGGCATGGAGTGCAGGCTTGCGGTGCCCGATGCGCGCATCGCGCTGTGGGCCGACGGCGAGCTGCTGCACCGGCTGCTGGAGAACCTGCTGAACAACGCGGTGAAATACGGCGCCGAAGGTGTTTATGTGGATGTGACGCTGCGGGCAGTGGCTGCTGAGGCGGAACTGGTCGTGACCAATTACGGGCCGGCCATCCCGCCGGAGGACCTGCCCCATATTTTCCAGCGGTTCTACCGCGTGGAGCAGTCGCGCTCCCGGCAGACCGGCGGCACCGGGCTGGGGTTGGCCATCGCGGCCAACATCGTGCAGATGCACGGCGGCGCCATCGCGGCGGCCAGCGGGGCGCAGGGCACCAGCTTCACGGTCCGGCTCCCCATTGCCGCCGGAAAGTAGGGATTCGCCATGAAAAAGAAACTGATTCTTCGGTTTGTGCTGGCCTATGTGTCGATTGCCGTATGCATCCAGGTGCTGCCCGGCAGCGTATGGTTTTTGGTGAAAGGGTTGGGCGTTTTGTGGCAGGATGCCTCCCGCAGCCTGGGCGGGATGCTGCGGGAATTCATGGCCTATGGCGGGCAAAGCTTGAGCGCTTTGCTGCTTCCCGGCTCGAGTGTGGGATCGCTGGCAGGCATGTTGGTCTCCGCCGGTGTGCTGGTGGCCGGCGCGGCGCTGTTCGCCCGGGGCCCGGTTAAGGACTACCGCGACCTGTGCGAGAAGGCGGACGCGCTGGCGGCGGACGCTGCGGTGGCCGGAACAGGCAAAAAAGCAGGCCTGGAAATGGAATGCAAGCTGGAGGCCATCGCCGCCCGCGTGGCGGATGCGCAAAGCGCCCTGCGAACCCAGCGGGCCAGCTGCGAGGAGGCCGCGATGCTGCTGGACGCCGCCTGCACGCAGATAGAGGTGCTGGCGGAGGCCGGTTCGCTGGCCGAGGGCAGCGCGGAGGCTGCGTTGGTGCAGGACGCAGTATCGAAGATCCGCAAGGCGAACTCAAAAATCGTCTCTATATGACTCCGGGTGGGTGGCTAACCTTATCTGAATTTAGAACAGCAGATAAACCGTCACATACGCCAGCGCGTATTGTATGAAATTCGCCCAGATGTGCGATAAGACGGGCGCCAGCAGACTCTTGGTCTTTTCAAACATGTGCGACCATGTCACGCCAAGCGCAAACGTATAGACCAGCTGCAGCCCGTCTAAATGTACAATTTCAAAACGCGGCGCAAAGACGTAGCCGATGTGCGCGCTCATAAAGATGAAGCCGGTGATCAGTGACGCATGGGTCAACCTCAGCTTGCCGATACGGATATCGCCGTGCCAGTGTTTGGCCAGGAACAGCAATACGAAACCGCGAAACAGCGGCTCTTCCCCGAGCCCCGCGAGGATGGACCCGCCCACCACGTTTCTGACGCCGTACCATGCGCCCGGCGGGCAGAAGCTTTTGAGATAATCCAGGAAAGACGGTGTCAATACCAGCGCCACTGCATAGAAGCCGGCGAGTATGCCCGTCCACGCCAGCATAAAGTGCCGAAGCGCTTTCCAGCTTTCAGCTTTGTTTTGCAGGTTGAAGCCTGCGTCCGGCAAGCGCTTGGCCATGAAAACCCGGATAGCCGCCACGGTCAGCGCGAATTGCAGCGCATAGGTCACAAACATATATGCCGTCTGCCGCACGGGGTCGATCGGGATAAACGAATAGTCGATCAACTCTGCGGTAAGGCGCGCAATCGCCGGGATGCCATGGGCCATGATGAGCACAAAAACCAAGGCCGCTGCCTTTTGAAATCCTCTTTTCATGTTGCGGTTCCGTTCATGCAATTTTCAGTAGAGTTTTATGGCTTGCACCGCTTACACGGGCTTAGGTCCTTGGCGATGGCCTCTTCTCTGCCGGCGAACGCCACGCGGTTCTCAGGCTTGATGTTTCTGGCGCTGGCGCACGAGGGTAAATGGAACACCTTGCCGCTCCTGCTGGCTACATAGGTGAGGGCGACCGGCTGGGCAGTTGGGGCGGCTTCGTTTGTGGTGGTTGCGTGGGCTGTGGCCATGGGCGCTGCGACAGAGGGAGCCGCGGCCATCGGCGATGAGGCCGCATCCACGGCCACGGCCAGCGCCGGGCGCGCTTCGGCAGCCTTCGGGCGATAGCCCTGGGCGCTCAGCCCCAGCGCCGCCATGCCCACCAGCACCGCGCCGGCCACGGCGACGGTGAGCAGCTTGCCCCGTCGGTTCCTGGCATGGCCCAAGTCCACCAGCGCGAACACGAGGAAGGGCAGCGCCAGCAGTGCCCCGCCCCAGGGCCAGTATGCTGCGCCGATGGCTGTGGCGGCGGCGTAATAGGTGATGGCCACAGCCCGCGACGTGGCGCTGCCGCTTCGAAAGCCCGGAACGTTCCGGGTTAGGATGCGCACGTGTTGTAAAGGCGTGTTCAGCATGGCGGTCCCCTTCCTGCCATGACGATGGGCGTCAGTGGCTCAAGCGGTTCAGCAGCAAGTCGGTCTCACAACACTCCATGCCGCCGTGGGCGCTGCGCCCCTCGAAGAGCGTTTGGCCGTCGGGGGCGGTCAGGCGCACGGCCACGTCGGCGTCGATGCTCTCCTGAATAGGTCGGTTCATCAGACCCTTGCGGGGCGCCGTGAGCAGGCCCTGGGCATCGCAGCGGGCCTGCACTTCCAATGTGCCCGCCCGGCCGCGCACCCGCGCGCGCACGCTGCCCTGATCGCAGAGCAGTTCTTCCAGCCGCCCGCCGTTGTAGGTGGCCAGCAGGTGCAGCCGCCCGCCCTGGAACAGCAGCGCGAAGAAGCCCAAAAAGCTGCCGGTGAGCCACGGTATGATGGCCGCCGAGAACAGAAAGCACGCGTCCTCTGCGACGAAGTGGTTGCCCTGCAGCCACACCCACGCCTGGGGAAAGGAGCGGCCCCAGTCCTTCTCCACATATCCCGCGCCGCCGGTGAAATCCACCAACTGCCCATCGATGCGCAGCGCACCGCGCAGCCGTTCCCGCACGTTGACGATGCCGTGGTAGCACTCCATGCCCGGCGCCAGGCCAAAGGGCCCCATGGGCCCGCGCAGCAGGCCCTTGGCCGGGAAGGACACGATGTCCTCAAAGCGCAATTCGCCGGTGATCTCGTGCTGGCCGCGCAGGTCCACGAGGAGGCCGTCCCGGCGGAAGCGGCACGGGCCCACGGCCACGTCCAGCTTGCGGCGGTCCAGGCGCACGGCCTGCAGCGGGAAGCGATAATTCGCCTGCAGGCCCAGCGCCGGCGCCATGGCCTGCACAAAGCCGTGGCCGTCGCGCCCGGCGGCAAAGCCGGGGATCAGCGCCAGGGCCAGCCGGGCGTCGCGGTCCACGAGCTTGTAATACCAGCCCTCAAAGCAGCCATGACGGCGCATGCCCACCTGGGGCAGTTCGGGGTGCAGCCACGCCCGCACGTTCAATGGCGCGCCTCCTGTCGAATCGAATAAAGAATAGCGCATATATTGTCGCTGCGCAAGAGTGCACGGCGCTCATCGCTTTGTGACAAGCGCCTTCGGTTGTTAGCGTTGCAAGCAGATTCCTTTTTCATTCCCCGCAGATATTGCAGGCCAATGCAACCAAACCTGTAGCAACACCCGATGGCACGTCGCTCTGGTATAAAAGACCTTTTGAAATTTTTAATTTCATATCTTGCATAAACCCATGTTTCATGGTATCTTTTTATCAGTCTTGAGAGAACGTGCGGGATTGGCACCTTCTTTGTCGGACCAGCCGTTTCCAGTGGAGTTGCTGCGGGCTGCAGCATAAGGATAACCATCAACTTATAGAAACAATGGCGTTTGAACCCCAAGGGGTTTGAGCGCCTTTTTTTGGTTTCTGAAAATATTGACGCAGGATTCCCAAAGGTCGGCGTCTTTTCATAAAAGTTTAGAGGGTACGGAGGTAGGTATCATTATGGAAACCAAGGTCATTCTCGACAGTCTATGGGTAGTCGTGGCCGGCGTTCTCGTGTTCTTCATGAACCTGGGCTTCGCCATGGTGGAGACCGGCTTCAACCGGGCCAAAAACGCGGTCAACATTCTCTCCAAGAACTTCGTCGTGTTCGCGGTCTCGTCTCTGGGCTTCCTGCTGCTGGGTTGGGGCCTGATGTTTGGCGACGGCAACGGCTTCATGGGCCTCAGCGGCCTGTGGATGGCCGGCGGCGCCGACAACTCCCCCGCTACCGGCGACGCGTACCAGGGCGTGTATTCCTCGATCTCCTGGGCGACGGTTCCGTTTTGGATCAAGTTCTTCTTCCAGCTGGTGTTCTGTGGCACCGCGGCCACCATCGTGTCCGGCGCTGTGGCCGAGCGCATCAAGTATCTCTCCTTCATCGTGTTTTCCTTCATCCTGACGCTGATCGTATATCCCCTCGTGGGCCACTGGATTTGGGGCGGCGGCTGGCTGGCCTCCCTGGGCTTCCTGGATTTCGCCGGCTCCACGGTTGTTCACTCGGTGGGCGGCTGGGCGGCTCTGGCCGGCGTCATCGTGCTGGGCCCCCGCTTCGGCAAGTATGGCCCCAATGGCAAGGTCAACCCGATCCCCGGCCACAACATGTCCATCGCCGTCATTGGTCTTTTCGTACTGTGGCTGGGCTGGTTCGGGTTTAACCCCGGCTCCACGATGGCTGCCGATCCCGAGGCCATCGCGACGATCATCATGACGACCAACACCGCGGCCATCATGGCCGTGCTGACCTCCACCGCGACCAACTGGCTCATCAATGGCAAGCCGGACCTGGGCATGACCGTCAACGGCTGCCTGGCGGGTCTGGTGGCCATCACCGCACCGTGCGCCTTCGTCTCAGTGGGCGGCGCCATGATCATCGGCGCCATCGCCGGCGTGCTCGTGGTTCTGGCTGTCATGTTCTTCGACCGCATCAAGATCGACGACCCGGTGGGCGCCACGGCGGTTCACCTGGCCAACGGCGTGTTCGGCACGCTGTGTGTGGGCCTGTTCGCCACCGATGGCGGGTTGTTCTATGGCGGCGGCTTCGCGCTGCTGGGCACCCAGGCGCTGGGCGTTGTGTCCGTCGGCGGCTTCGTGTTCGGGGTTTCTCTGGTGGTGTGGTATGCCATCAAGAAGACCATCGGCCTGCGCGTGAGCCTCAAGGAGGAAATGGAAGGGCTGGACATCGGCGAGCACGGCATGCAGGCGTATCCCGAGTTCGTGTCCCGCAAGACTTCCTACAGCGTGGAAGCCCATCCTGCGAAGCATCCGCACACCGGCGCTTCCATCGGCCACAATGGTTAATCGGAATCACGACAGGAGGTTTGTACCATGAAACAGATAAAAGCGATCATCCGCCCCGAGAAGCTCACCGACGTCAAGGATGCTTTGGAGCAAGTCCCCGGCTACACCGGCATCATGGTCACCGAGATCATGGGCCACGGCAACCAGAAGGGTATCGACCAGACCTGGCGCGGCGAGAAATACAAGCTGGATCTGATTCCCAAGGTCATGCTGGACATCGTCGTCAAGGACGAATATGTGGAGGGCATCAAGAAGGCCATCCTGGCCAGCGCCCCCATCGGCGAGATCGGTGACGGCAAGATCTTCATCTATGATGTGGAGAACGTCGTACGCATCCGCACCGGTGAAGAGGGAGAAAACGCCCTATAAACACTTTCGCGGGCGCTGGGGTTGGGTGGTGCGGGGGTGA
>JAEYPH010000013.1 GCA_023410875.1 Bacillota bacterium
GACTGATCTTCCGGTTCAAGCCCCTGCGTATCCCGGCCCAGCCACTTATATCCGGTCTTCCGGGATATCCCATACTCGCCGCACAGCTGCCTGAAACTCTTCTCCTTTGCTTTGGCCCTGCTCACAAGCTCCTTTCTCAGTTCCACTTTCTCTTTCACTCCCCACGGCATCCAACCATCTCCTTTGTAATGGTTTGCATGCCTCATTTTAATCGGAGAGTGTTACCTATGTCCCCGGTCTATACAGGGTACTGAGGGGGGTATCGTATGAGAATAAAAAGAATTCGTGCCGCCGTTGTCTTGGCGTTTCTCATGCTATGCCTGTCTTCATGTGTAACCACCGCAACCGTGAGCGATGACGAAATGAGAATGAGAAACGGCGATTACAGCAAGGCTGTTGATCTTATGCACCCCTGGGCGGATGCCACCGAAGAAGGCCTAAAAGGTCTTGTTCAGGGGCTTGTGGATGACAATATGATGTTTGAAGGAGAGAAGACCTTTTCTCTTTGTTATGATGTCAGAAAGCATTCCGGTCAGGCGCACGGAGTGGCCTACACTGAAAAGACATACACTTGCGACTATGTTGTTGGTGAGTTGAAATATACGATCAAGTTTGTCTTGGTGAACGCCAACAAACAGGTTGGTATCGAAAAGATCAGCATAATGCTTGCCAAAGACGAATAACATTTGTGCTTGTGAGGCAGTTGTGTTCGATAACATACCAAAAAATCTTAATACGATTACAACTACAATAATAACTGTGTCCTGCGTGGTGCTCCTATTTCCCTATCTGATTTTCATTAGTTACTCTGAAATGTTTTGGCCCGTGAGTGGGTTTTTGAGCACCTTGGGCTACTGCGTTTTTATGTTGCTTATAGCGACGCTGCAAAGGGTTTTCTTTGCACAAATCTTACGTGAAGCGAAAATAAGCAAAGCAGAGGATGTCCGCTATAGATATTCTTTGCAAAACATTTTTGAGGGGTTTTTTCAATGGGTCGTTGGCATTGTCATAACGGTTGATGCCGTATTAAGCATTTCGCGTTTTCGATCAACAGGCTTGAGCGTCGTTCTGTTCACCCTGATGGGCTTATATGTGTTGGTCTTTATGGTGTCACTTGTAAAAGAGCATCTGCTCAAGGAAAGTGAAGAGAAAATTCGTGCCAATATGAAAATCAGATCAATCTTGCTGGTGAGTATTGTGTTTTTGGTCCTTGTGACATATATGGTATATGCTTTTGTAAGACGATTTTAATATAGTTTGAAGGAATAGAAAAGCTATATGGGAATGGCTTCGATGCATATGAACGGGATAGTTCGGGTTGCCAATTTTGTAAAAAGCGCATTTGTTATTGGGGATAACGAGCAAGATATCGGAAATAGATGGAAGGCCGGAGAAATGCCGCCGCCGACGCCATAGCGTCGGCGGCGCTAACGTAACCGTTTCTATAACTTTGTAAAGTATAATCAACTGGCTAGACGCTTGTTTGCAGATAAGAACAGCAAGCGCTACAACCCCCGCGCCTCCTCCACCAACTCCCCCAGCATCTGGCACGCGGCAGCCGGGTCGCTGCCCAGGGTTGTGAAGATGTCCTCGACTTTTCGCTTATAGTCAGCCGGGCGGCGTTGGAAGGATTCGATCCGCTGCACGGCCCGCTTTTCGTTGAGGCAATAGGTCTCGTTCAGCGCGAAAAGCACCTGATTCAAAGCCGAAATCGAGCGTACCACATGGGCGGCCACATAGTAGGGGTCGCCCTTGTCGGCGTTCTTCTCGGCCAGCCCGTGGGAGAACCCGGCCTCAAACAGATAGAAGCCCAGTGTGGTCTGCTTCATCTTTGGCGGGTAGGGCCGGGTCTGTGCCTGCAGCGTTTGCAGCGTCCCCGTGGGGTCGTGCAAAATGCGGCACACGGCCAGCTCGCCCATGTACATGGCGTTCAGATAGGCGTGAGGGTGGCCGGGCTGGTAGTGGGCGGTGACCCGGCCCTCGCGGCAATCGGTGACGGCTTGCGCCACCCGGGCGATGTCCCGCAGGATCAGGTCCACATGAAAACCGCCGATGACCAGCCAGCCGCCGCCGTTCACCCAGTTACCCCAGCCGCCGGGAGGAGCGATCAACCCCTCCCGGTGCTCCTGATCCAGCGCCGTGGCGGCGCGGTCCAGAGTGGCCAGGTCCAGCTTGTCAGCTTCATAATAGATGCCGATGTCCACGTCGGAATCTGCCCGATGGGTGCCGGTGGCGCGGGAGCCGCCCAGCACGACGCCGACGATGCCGGGTACGTCCTTGAGCCTCTGGCAAACTTCCTGCAGGATGGCTTCCACGTTATCCATGTTTTTTAGCTTTTGCCCGCCCCTTGACCGGCGCGGCCTCCGCAGACCCAAAGCTCACGTTGAGCTTGTGCTGCACCGTGACCTCGTCGCCGTCGAAAACAATTCGCAGGTCGGTCACGAAGGGGGCGTTGACGTCGCGGGCGGTCAGGCGCAGCGTGTTATCGTCCTCCCAGGTGAAGCTGGCAGCCTGCATATGGGGATGCTCGGTGGAAGCGTCCGTGCCCTGCGCCCAACGCTGGCGGCCATAGACCAGTGTGGTGCGGCCGCCGCGGTTGGCGTTGGAAGAAAGGGTGCCGTAATAGCGCCGTGTCACCGCCGTCGTAAGCTCGCAGCAGCCTTCATCGAAGCGCAGCGTCAGGCTGCGCGCGTGCATCGGGTTTTTGTCCAGCAGGATGGTCTTGCCATTCCATTTGGTTTCCAGCGCCGAATTGGGCTGGGCCTTGGGCGGGTCATAGCACAGGCCGGCCAGCATATCCAGCAATGCCTGTTGGGAGGCCGGGTCCTCGGGCATCGCCCCACCCATGGCGGGCAGCACGTGCTGCCACAGCAGCGTGAGCACCGCCTGCATGTCGCCGATGCCGCTGTTGATCGCGAACACGGCGTCGTGGGCGGGGCTCACGACGCAATACTGGCCGAATGCGCCGTCGCCGCGATAGACGCCCTCGGGGATGCACCGCCAGAACTGATAGCCGTAACCCTGGCCCCAATCGCTGGTGCCGTCGGCGGGGCCGTTGCTGACGTGCTTGGCCGTGGCCTCGTCGATCCACGCGGCGTTTAGCAGCTGCTTGCCCTGCCAAGCGCCCCGCTGTAGCAGGAACTGGCCGAATCTGGCGATGTCGTGGGTCTTGATCATAAGCCCAAAGCCGCCGGTGTCATAACCCCGAGGGCACTGCTCCCAAGTGGCGCCCTGGATGCCCAGCGGTTCGAACAGCCGGGGCGTCAGGTAGTCCAGCACCCGTTGGCCGGTCAGCTTCTGCACGATGACCGACAGCATGTAGGTGGCCCCGGTGTTGTACAGGAAGTGGGTGCCGGGCACATGCTTGACCGGCTGGCGCAGGAAGCCTTTGACCCAGTCGCCGTCCCTGCGGCCCACCATAAAGCCGGTGGTGTCCTTGTCGTGGCCGGTGCTCATGGAGAGCAGATGGCGCACCCGCATGGCCGCCCAATGGCGGGTCGGTTTGGCCGGCGCCTCGGCCGCAAAGAACTTGAGCACCGGGTCGTCCACGCTCAGCAGGCCCTCCTGCACGGCGAAGCCCACCGCCGTGGATGTGAAGGATTTGCTCAGCGAAAACAGCATATGGTTGCGGTCCAGCGAATAGGGCGACCACGCACCCTGGGCGATCACCTGGCCGTGGCGCAGGAAGACCAGGCTGTGCAGCTCGATGTTCTGATCCCCAACGGCCTGCACAAAGCGCTGCAGCGCTGCGCTGGGCACGCCTTGGCTCTCGGGGGTGGCGGCGGGCAGGGTGTAGATCATGGGGCTCATCCTCTCTTGCGTAGATTCATACATGTCCATGGTTATACGGAAACACCCTCATTGTACACACACCAGGTTAAAAAGCAACAGATGTGGCTTTCGCGCCCGCAGGCGCGACCTGCGCATCGCCTTGCCGACATCCGGTCGGCAAGTGCGGCATAGCCGCACATGGCGACGCTGGGCTACGGCGCATCCTGCGCAAGGGCCAAAGGTCTCCGGTCGCCCTTTGGAAACCTTCGGCCTCATTTTTCATATGTTTGTAACTGTATCATTCGCGTGACACGACGAGCGGGTGGATTACCTCTCGTCCACAGGTGACACAACAGCGTTGTCGGCGAACTGGCGCGAAACGTTTCCTTATGGAAAAGCGTGAAGGTGCACCCGGCTATGTAGGGTTGAAGCTCTATGAAGTGAAAACGATACCATATGGAGCATCAATTTGTTGAACGTTTACAAAAGTATGATCGGGCGACACTCAGCCGAAATTTTGTCTAGAAAGGTGTCAAAAGCAATGCTATGTCAACCGTATTTTCATGCGGGCATGTGGAAATGAGTGTAACGGTGTGGTATGATGCAGAGGATGCCGGAGCATCTGGAGCTCCGATGGAACTCATTTTTTTCCTATCAAAACATGGATAGAAACGGGAGGGCGAACAATGGCGTTTTTACCTCTGGACGAAGGCTGGCTGTTGCACGAAGCGCCGCTGCGCTGGGACGTTTCTTTTTTGACCCTGGCGATGCAGGAGCAGCCTCTGTCCTGTGGCCTGCCCTGCGACGTGCGCATGGCGCTGATGGATGCCGGGCGCATCGCCGACCCGCTGGTGGGCGTCAACTTCCGCGACCAGTTGTGGGTGGAGCAGCGCTCCTGGTGGTTCGAGAAGCGCTTCCCATGGAGCGGCGAGGCCCATGACCGCGTGGAGCTCACGCTGGACCGGCTGGACTGGGGCGCGGACATCTTCTTAAACGGTGTCCACCTGGGCCGCCATGACAGTGTATTCTATCCATTTGTGGCCGATGTCGGCGCGCACCTGAAGGCCGGCGAGAACCAGTTGGTCGTGCGCCTGACCTGCGGGCTGGAAGGTGTGACCGACGCGGATGTGGCCGAGCTGGATTGGCAGGTGTGCACCGAGGCTGGCAACGGCTGCCCCGAGCGCGGCGACCGCCGCCGGGCCTTCCTGCGCAAACCCGCCTACGCCTTTGGGTGGGACTGGGGCCCCCGGGTGGCCACCTGCGGCATCGGCAGCGCCTGCCTGGAGGCGCTGGATGGAGTGGCCATGCGCCACGCGATGCTGAGCACCCGGAGCGTGGAGGGCGGCACGGCCACTGTGCGCGTGAGCGCGGAGGTGGAAAGCCTGCTCCCTGTGTCCACGCAGGATGGCGAAGTGGAAATATCCTTAAGCCTGGATGGCAAAATTGCCGCCAGCCAGACGCGGCGGGACGTACTGCTGACCAGCGGCCTCAACTGGCTGGACTTCACGCTGGAAGTGCCCAACGCCGCGCTATGGTATCCCAACGGCTACGGCGAACAGCCGCTCTATGAGCTGCGCGTGGCCGTGCGCACCGCCGGCGGGGAATCCCGGCTGAGCCGCATGGCCGGCCTGCGCACGCTGGAGCTGGACACCCGGCGTCTGGAGGACGGAACCCGCCGCTTCGCGCTGACGGTCAACGGCCGGCCGGTCATGTCCAAGGGCGGCAACTGGATTCCCAGCGACTCCATCTATGCCCGGGTGACACCGCAGAAATATGAAAGGCTGGTCGCCGAGGCCAAGGAAGCCAACTTCACGATGCTGCGCGTGTGGGGCGGCGGCTTGTATGAGAACGACATCTTCTATGAGCTGTGCGACCGCGCCGGCATTTTGGTGTGGCAGGATTTCATGTTCGGTTGTTCGCTGATCCCCGACCACCGCGGAGATTTCTGCGCGCTGGTGGAGCGCGAGCTGGAATACCAGACCCGCCGCCTGGGCGGGCATGCGTGCCTGGGGCTGTTCTGCGGCAACAACGAGAACCAGTGGATCTTCTACGACTGGATGAAGAAGGATCGCCGCCACGGCGGGCTGCACATCTACAACCGGCTGGCCCCGCAGGCTGTGCGCCGCAATTGCCCCCACGTGCCCTATTGGTCCTCTTCGCCCTATGGCGGTGCGCATCCCAACGACAACAACGTGGGCGACCGCCACCACTGGAACGATTGCACGATGAACCCCGACATGGAGAAACGCATCACGCCGGAGGAATATGACAAGGTGGCCAGCCGCTTCATCAGCGAGTATGGCTACATCGGCCCCTGCGCGTTGGAGAGCATTCGGACCTTCTTTGATGGCGAGGCCATCGACCGTGACGGCGAAACATGGTCCGCCCACAACAACACCTTCGAGAAGCACACCGTGGCCGCCGGCATCACCAAGCATTATGTGGACGCTGAGGGCCTGAAGCTTACGGATTATCTGCTGTACGCCGGGGCAGTGCAGGCGCTGATGCTGGGCTATTCGCTGGAGGCCATCCGCAACAAGCCCGAGTGCTGGGGTGCGCTGTTCTGGATGTACAACGACTGCTGGGGGGAGACCGGCTGGACCATCGTGGATTACTATCTGCGCCGCAAGCCCAGCTTCTACGCAGTCAAGCGCGCCTTCGCGCCGCGCCGGCTGATCCTGAGGGCTCAGGGCGGCGAGGTGGTGCTTACTGCCCACAACGACACCGCCCAGGATGTGACGCTTGCCATCGAGTACGGATCCATGGCCCACGACGGCAGCGGCTGCGACACCCGCACGGCGCAGGTGGCGCTTGCGGCCCACAGCAAGACCCAGGTGGCGCGCTTCCCGCTGGCGGGCTGCGCAGCGCTGGTGTTTGCCCGCGCGCCGGGCCTGGACACGGCGCTGCTGCGACGCGGCCCCTATCGGGAGCACCCCGCACCGGCCTGCGAGCTCACCGTGGGCGATGTGCGCAGCCAGGGCGACGACCTGCACTTCACCGTGACCGCTCGGGGCTATGCCCACGACGTGCACTTCAACCTGGGCGACGCGCGCCCCAGCGATGAGTGGTTTGACCTGTTGCCCGGCGAGAGCCGCGCCATCGTGGCGCGGGGCGCAGCAAACCGCCAGGTTCGGCCCATGGCCATCAACCAATAATCCAAACTGTCCCTGACCTCTTGTGAGAAGAGATGCAGAATCACGACGGCGGTTCATCCGACGGAGTGAACAGAAAGCAATTACAGTGTAGGCAAAAGAACCCGCCAGCAGGCGAAAAACGTTTTTAAGATCAAAATATGAGATGAAAAATGAAGATATCGCCCGGCGACATGTGCGGCGGGCGATAACGGAAAGTCAAGAACAAGAAGACCAAATCGCGGACGATGCCACAGCATCGGACGCGAAAGCCGGAGGCGAAATATGAGTGTTACGATAAAGGACGTGGCCCGGCTGGCCCGCGTGGGCGTGTCCACCGTGTCCCGCGCCATGAATCAGAGCGGCTATGTAAGCGCCGATGCGCTGGAGCGCATCAAGGCCGCCGTGGAAGAGCTGGGCTACCGGCCGGACCCCACCGCCCGGGCGCTGATCCGCCGGCGCACCGACATGGTGGCCCTCATCGTGGATGTGCCGCTCAACGAGGCCTGGGACACCGTGGTGACCCATCTGGAAAATGAGCTGTTCACCGAGAAGCTGATCTCCTCGGTGTTCATCCTCTCCTACATGATGCCCGACTGGCAGGAGCGCTTCCGCACCGTCGTAGAGACGATACAGGAGCGCCGCATGGCCGGCCTCATCTTCATGGGCGGCGACATGTACGGCTCCGACGAGGAGATTTACGACCGGCTGATCCACACCCGCTTCCCGATGGTCGGCATCGATTGCTACATGCCCGGCAGCATCGTCGTGAGCTCCGACCACGAGGGCGGCACCCGCACCGCCGCGCGCCACCTATTGGGCCTGGGCCACAGGTCCATCGGTTTTTTGCGCCCCAACGACGATGCTGGCTCCATGTCCCGCCAGCTGGGCTGGAAGAAGGCGCTGCTGGCCGCGGGCATCGACCCGCCGGACAGTTGGGTCGTCAAGACCGAGGTCGTGACGCCCAAGTCCGCAATGGACGCTTGCATGCCCATGCTGCAGCGCCCGGATCGGCCCACGGGGTTCGTGTGCTTCAACGACGAGCTGGCGCTGGGGCTCATCCACGCGGCTTGGCGCCTGGGTATCAAGGTGCCCGAGGAGCTCTCGGTCGTCGGCTATGACGACACGCCCTCGGTACAGGCCTTCATCCCGCCGCTGACGACGATGAAGCAGCACAGCGACCGCATCGCCCGCCTGGCGGTGGACGAGCTGATGAACTGCCTGCAGGGGCGGGAGTCCGTGGCGGGGACGAGGATGATCGATTCGACACTGGTAATCAGGAACACGACGGCGGTGCCATATCGCTGAGGCGTCGGCGGGGGAACTTCTCCCTTGCCGGGGCCGCCCCTGGCTTTGCTCGCCGGCGTAAACATCGCCGGCGATTGCTTTGCGGACCAATTTACATGGGGTGTATAATCCAGTGCAGAGGCCAGAAAAATGCCAGAAGCGTGGAGGATCGAATGAAGGTTGTCATTGCGTTTGAAAATGATGCGGATATCATTGAAATGCCCGATACGCCGGTAGATAGCCTGAAGAAGTACCAAAAGGGCTTTGATAAGTGGATACAAGATCGACGTATCAAACACGGATATTGGGAACGTGATGGAAAAAGAATCTTGGGTGTGAATTATTGAGCTGATGCCTTCGTTGAGTGGCTTAATACTTTTGTGTTCGCGGAAGATAGAGAGAGTGCAAAAGTGCTTGGAACTGTTGTAATTGAATACGAAAAGACTTGGCCTCATCTGTTTTTTTAGAACGGATAGAGAAAGGGTCGCCGAAGGTTATCAATCACAACTGGTTTGCTCTCGCTGAGAACTGCTATCCTTGAATTTTGCCAGCCTTGTTTCAATGACTTTGAGAGCCGCTATGTTATGGGTTTTCTTTTTCAATGACTCAAGACGCCTTGTACCAATCCGCCGGTCTGCCGCGCGCAGAATGTTGACCAACCCCCAATGATCATGATCAAACTGTTTTGTCAGGATCTCGTTTTTCGGGGTGTCTATATACTCTTTGATTAACTCGGATATTTCGCTGATATCTGTGCCGTAGGGATAATAGGCTGCTTTCCCGGAAAGATTTCTGACGTTTCCGCGGTATCTTACATTCGAGGTTTTGATAACAAACTGTTTTGGATAGTCAAAGATGATTTCTTTATCAAGTGAAATCCAATACCTCGGAAGCTTGGCGCCTCCGTATTGGCTGTCCATTGGATACGCTGAGCAATGAATTTGAATATTGATTACCCCGGTAATGATTTCATACAATTCCCGCTGCAATTTGCTCCATCGCATCTCGTTATCTCTGCTCGCTTCATAATATTATAGGCATTATATTGCCTTAATACCGAGTAATCAAGGCTGACAGAGCTTCCGAATGCAGACCGGAGGTGTTGTGTTTTGTATCTCTCAACCACCCTCTCCGACAATTTAACACCTTTTGGATGCATGCGATCCCCGCCTGCTGTATAATCGTAAATAGATAATAGTTATAACTGGCAAAGGAGGCCTGCCCCATGCCCTGGATTATCGCCGGCGTCATCGTGCTGATCCTCATCCTCTGGTACATCAGCGCCTACAACCGTTTTGTCACGCTCAAGAACAAGATAGAAGAAGCCTTCTCGACGATGGACGTCTATCTGAAGAAGCGCTATGACCTGATCCCCAACCTCGTGGAGACCGTCAAGGGCTATGCCAAGCACGAGAGCGGCACGCTGGAGGCCGTGATCAAGGCCCGCAACCTGGCCATGAGCGCTGGCAGCACCGAGGAGCGCGCCCAGGGCGACAACATGCTCAGCGGCACGCTGAAGTCGCTGTTCGCGCTGGCCGAGAGCTATCCCGACCTCAAGGCCAACCAGAACTTCCTGGACTTGCAGAACCAGCTCAAGGCCATCGAAGGCGACATCGCCAACGCCCGCAAATATTACAACGCCGTGGTGCGCGACTACAACACGCTGCGGGAGACCTTCCCCAGCGTCATCGTCGCCAACCTCAATCACATGGAGAAGAAGACGCTGTTCGTCATCGAAAACGAGGAGCGCCAGAACGTCAAGGTGCAGTTCTAGAAAGCGGCGCCCTGCGGGCAAGGAGAACAACCATGAGAGGGATTTCACGCGCCCTGCTGGGGGCGCTGCTGATCGTGGCGCTGCTGTCCGGCGCGGCGCTGGCCGCGCCGCAGCCCGACTTGGGCGCCTTCACGATCACGAGCTACGACGTGCGCATGGATGTGAGCGCCGCCCATGTGTGCGACATCACCGAGACCATCACCGTGCGCTTCACCGCACCCCGCCACGGCATCGAGCGCTACATCCCCTTCCAGGGCCAGCTGCACCGCGATGTGCCCGGCGCGCCGGCAACTTCCGATTATCTGGCGCTGGTCAGCGACGTGCGCGTACAGGGTTATAAGTTTGAAACGAGCACAGAGGATGGCTATGTCATCGTGCGCATCGGCGACGAGGACGTGCTGGTGAACGGCGACCATACCTATGTGATCCATTACCGCATGGCCTGGCAGGACGATGGCATAGAGGCCTTCGACGAGGTCTATCAAAACCTGATCGGCGAAGAGTGGAACACGACCATCGACCGGGCCAGCTTCACTGTTACGATGCCCGAGCCTTTCGATGCGGCGCAGTTGGCGGCCTTCACCCGCAGCGGCCTCATCGATTGCCGGGTGCAAAGTAGCATGATCACCGGCAGCACAGGCGCGCTGCAGCCCCATGAGGGCATCACGATGCGTCTGCAACTGCCCCAGGGGTATTTCTCCGGCATGCTGGACTCTCGCGCCCACGATGGCGCTTGGGCCGTCTTCCTGCTGGTGTTGGCGGCATTCGGTGTGGTGTTGGTGTGGTTGTATGGCCGTGACCAGCGGCCGGTCATCACCGTGGAATTCTACCCGCCCGAGGGTATGAACTCGGCGGAGCTGGGTTATGTGTTTGATGGCCGCGCCGACACCCGGGACATCGTCTCCCTGCTGATGTACTGGGCCCACAAGGGCGTGCTGCGCATCGAGCAGGAGAGCGACGCGTTCACGCTGGTCCGGCTTAAGGATCTGCCCAACGACGCCTCGCGTATGGAGTGGCACATGTTCGGCGAGTTGTTCCGCGGCCGCGACACGGTGACCACGGCGGAGCTCAAGTACAAGTTCTACAAGACCGTGGAAAGCTCTCGCGCCATGCTGAACAACAGCTTCCAGACCGAGGGCGCCCGCATCTTCACCCGCACATCTTCGGCTTTGAAACCGCTGCTGAGCCTGTTTGCGGCGGTGCCGGTCACGGTCACCATCGCCATGGCCATCTGGCGGGGTTCCTTTAACATCCCGCTGGCGCTGGCGGTGGGCGGCATGGCCGCGCTGGCCGTGCTGCTGCCGGTGTTCGGAGTTATCTGGACCATGCGCAACTGGCGCACCGACGGGCGCACTGCCCGGGTCATCAAGCTCACGGCCTTCCTGGTGTTCAGCCTGATCACGCTGGGTTTGTATGCGCTGTTGACCGCCATGGCGCTGGAGGCTCAGCTGGTGCTGAGCGCTCTCACGAGCACCGTTGTGCTGGCGCTTTGCGCTGTGTTCATCGTGCAGCGCACACCCCAGGGCGTGGCGTGGCTGGGCCGTGCGCTGGGCCTGCGGGATTTCATCGAGCGCGCCGAGCGCGAGAAGCTGGAGCGCCTGGTGGAGCAGGACCCGAGCTATTTCTACAGCGTGCTGCCCTACGCCTACGTGCTGGGCATCACCGACAAGTGGGCCCGCAACTTCGAGGGCATCGCCCTTCAGCCGCCGGATTGGTACCGGGGCGGCTATGGCGACGTGTTCACGCCGCTGATCTTCGCCCACACGCTGAACCGCTCCATGAACAGCTTCCAGACCGACATGACCGCCCGGCCTCAGCAGAACAACAGCGGCAGCGGCGGCTTCGGCGGTGGCGGGGGCTTCTCCGGCGGCGGTGGCGGCGGCGGCGGCGGTGGATCTTGGTAATGCAGGCAACGCGCTTGCGCGTTGCCGATCGCCTTACGCATCGCCTCGCTCGCGTCCTGCGGGCTGGTGCGACAAGTCGCACCTGGCGACGCGTGGCTGCGGCGCATCCAGCGCGAGGGGCCACGCAGTGGCGAGAATCGACCGCCATTTGGCGGGCGACAGATGTACCGCGAAAGCCTGCTAGAGCATTCCCTGTCGCCCCGCGGCGGGCGATAGCTGTACCGCAAACGTTTGATAGGAGTGCATATTGATACAGCTTGAGAAACACCAATACGCCCCCGCGCTGGCCCTGTTCGCCAACCGACGCCACATGATGAAGCTGACGGCGCTGGACGAGGGCGGCGTGCAGGGGGAGCTCTGGGCCGATGACGCTATGCAGCCGGCCATCGCTGTGGCGCGGGTGCACAACAAGGTGCTGGTTGCTTCGGCGTTGCCTGCGGAGGCCATCGCCCGTACATGGGGCCCATGGCTGCGGGAGATGGCCTATGGCCGGGCCATGGAGGGCGACGAGGACGTGGTGCTGCTCTTTTGGGATGGCCCCGAGGGCTTCGATGGGCGCGCGGCGTGGGAGCTTTCTTTGCCGGGCAGGCACCCCATCTATCAGGCGCAGCAATGCTACGCCGCGACGCCGCAGGCTGTGCGCGGCGCTCCACTGCCCCAGGGTTATGAGCTGCTGGCGGTGGATGCGGCGCTGTTGGCGCGTGGCTTGCCCCAAACCGATCAACTGCGGCAGGAGATGTGTTCTGAGCGCGCGTCGGTGGAGGAATTTCTGGCCCATAGCTTCGGCATCGCTGCTGTGCACGGCGGCGAGCTGGCCGGCTGGTGCCTGTCGGAATACAACTGCGCCGAGGGTTGCGAAGTGGGTATAGAGGTGCTGGAGGACCACCGACGGCAGGGGCTGGCGCTGGCCATGGTCAGAGCCTTTGCCCAAGAGGCGGCCCGCCGCGGCGTTGGGCGCATCGGTTGGCTGTGCAACAGGGATAACGCTGCCTCGGCCGCCACCGCGCGCAGCGCCGGCCTGCGGCTGGCCCGCGAATACGGCCGCCTGCTGTGCGTGAAGGAACCCGCTGTGGAACTGGCTTCCGGTGGCGACGCTCTGCTCAATGCCGGGGACGCCGCGGCGGCGGCCCAGAGATTCGAGCAGGCGCTGGCTTTGCCTGGGGCGCCGCCGTGGGCCGGCGCGGAGCTGGCCATGGCCTGGGCGGCGCTGGGGCGGTTGGATGAGGCATTTGCGGCGCTGGAGGTTGAGCTGGCCAAAGGCTTCGACAACTGGGGCTGGCTGAACCATGACCCGCGGCTGCAATCGCTGCGGGCGGACCCGCGCTGGCAGCGGCTTATACAGTCTCTCAACTAAAAAGATGGTGCCGAAGGTTTCCAAAGGTCTGGCCGGGGCTTACAGCCCCTGCTCGACCATGCATCCTGGGCGATCGGAAAGCTCTTTGGCCCTGGTGCAGGATGCGCCGTAGCCTAGCGTCGCCTTGTGCGGCTATGCCGCACTCGCCGACTGGATGTCGGCGAGGCGATGCGCAGGTCGCGCCTATAGGCGCGAAGTCCTTACGCAAAATGAATGGTATAGACCAATTTTGCGCCCGCTGTTATACTAGGGATAAAAGAAAATTCAGGAGGAACGGATATGGCCAACTTTCCCATCGGCATCATCAGCGATTGCTTCCGCCTGCCGCTGCGGCAGGGCATTGAGCGCGCCGCGCAGCTGGGCGCCCAGGGCGTGCAGATTTACGCCGTGGATGGCGACATGGCCCCGGAGAATCTGTCTGCGGCCCAGCGTGCCGATCTGCTTCGCTACATCAAGGGTCTGGACCTGAAGGTTTCCGCGCTGTGCGGCGACCTGGGCGGCCACGGTTTTGCAGACGCGGCGGACAACCCCCGGCGCGTGGAGCGCAGCAAGCGAATCCTCGATTTGGCTTTGGACATGGAATGCCCCGTGGTGACGACCCACATCGGCGTGCTGCCCGAGCAGGAGGCGGCCCACCCCCGCTGGGGCGTCATGGCCGAGGCCTGTGCGCAGCTGGCCGAATACGGCGACCGGGTGGGAGCGCGCTTCGCCGTGGAGACCGGTCCGGAGCCCGCCGCGCGGCTCAAGCGCTTTCTGGACAGCCTGGGCAGCAAGGGCGTGGGCGTGAACATGGACCCGGCCAACCTTGTCATGGTCATCGGGGAGGACCCGGCCCAGTCGGTGCGCACGCTGGGCAGCTACATCGTGCACACCCACGCCAAGGACGGCATCATGGTGCAAAAGGGCGACGCCGAGGCCATCTATGCGGGTTTCGCCGGCATGGGCGACGTCAGCTATGACGACTTCTTCCGCGAGGTGCCGCTGGGGAGGGGCCAGGTGAACTGGCAGGACTATTTGCAGGCCCTGCGGGGCATCGGCTACACCGGCTTTTTGACCATCGAGCGCGAGGTCGGCGCGGACCCGGCCAAGGACATTGCCGAGGCGGTGTCATTTCTAAAGAGCCTGTAAGAAAGAAATGCAAAAGGGGAGCGGCCACGGCTGGCTCCTCTTTTGGTTGCGGCGAAAGTGTGATAGGATGGAAACAGTTCGTTTTTGAAATATAGCTGCGTTGAGGGCAGGTAATGAAGAAAAGGACACTGACACTTCTGATCGCAGCGATTGTCGCCGCTTATTGCGGCGTGTTGTTTTACCTTTCTAGAATGCCTTCGCTGTACGCCGTTTTGGTGTACAGCGCCCGCGCCGTGTTCGCAGACCAGGGCGACTATGGGCAATACCTGTACGGCCTGCAGGACATGCGCCTGGAACCAGCCGATGCCCCCGAGGGGCAAAGGCTGACTGCCTTGGGCATGTCCCTTGTGGTGGATACACAGGAACCCATTGTCGAGAAGGACAATGAAGGATTCAACGTTTTCTTTCAGATCGGTGAAAAAAGAGGAATCCTGTTTCAATCAATGAAACCGGACAAGCAAAGCGACGTTGATACGAGTCTCTTGTTTTTCGGCTCGGCCCTAACCCTCAAAGACGTTCTCCAGGATGAGAAAACCAGAACGCTTTTTGAGCATGCCACGGGGAAGAGCCCCGATTCGAAATACGTCTGGGAAGAGGCTATCCGAGATGCTACGATATGGGATTTTTCATTCTTTGACAACACCAGGAATATGGGCGTTCTCTCTCTCCTGTCCGCAAAAAGTGTTCTAAGCGAGCCTGGCACACGGTTCTATCGGTTCGACAACGGAAAGTTGATCGGCTTGGTGGAACGGAATAAAACCGGAACCTCGGTACTCTTCTTTTCGCCGGAGGATCTGGATACATGGTATGATGTCGCTCTTCTGGGAGAGTTCACCTTGGACGAAACAGAGGCAATCCTGCGAACCGTATCATTGGGAAAATAAAGCTGAATTGAGGGCCGGGCAATGAGGAGATGGAAATTGCCGCTGCTGATCGTCGCAATTGCCGCTGTTTATTCGGTGGGTGTGCTGTATTACCTTTCCAGAATGCCCTCTTTGGTTGGCGTTTTTTGGTTCTTCACTCACGTCCCATTTTCGCAGGGGAGCGACTTCCGGCAATGCCTGTACGGCCTGCGGGACATGCGCCTGGAGCCTACGGATGCTCCCGAAGGGATAAAGTTAACCGATCAAGGCATATCCTTTGTTCTGGATACACAAGAGCCCGTTGTTGAGACAGCCAACAATGAGTATAACTCAACGTATCGAATAGGCGAAGATAAGATGATCATGCTTCAAACTTACGAGCCCTACGTGGAAAGCGCGGACTGGTTGAAGTGGATCGGCGATGCCGCACCAAGTTATACGTATAGGTATCGGGACATGAAGGCCAGAAGGCTTTTTGAGAAGGCCACTGGGAAGAGCCCCGATTCGGAGTACGTCTGTGAAGAAGCCATTTGGGACGCTACCATTTGGGACCTTTCGCTTTTTGACGATGATAAAAACAAGGGGGTCCTCAACCTGTTGGTAATGAAAATTCCAGGCAGCCCGCCCGACGCCGAGCACTATCGCTTTTCCAATGGTTATGTAACGGGCATTCTGTTGAGGCGAGAGGGAGTAAACGTCCTGACCTTTTTCCCCTCGGACGACTTGGATACGCGGTGCCATATATCGATCGTCGGGAGCTTCACCCCGGTTGAAACTGAAACGATTCTGCGTACATTGACGTTGGACAAAGAGACACTTGCTAATCAGGAGGTAGACATCCCATGAAGAACCTGCAAGCCGTCGGCATCGGCCACCCCACCGCCGACCTGCTCATCAACATCGACAAGCTCCCCACCCGCGACCAGGATGCCCAGCTCATGGACATCAGCTATCAATATGGCGGCAAGGTGCCCACGGCCATGGCGGCGCTGGGCCGGCTGGGCGTGGCCTGCGGCTGCATCGGCGTCGTGGGCAATGACGACGAGGGCCGCGCCGTGTGCGCCGACCTTGTGCGTAACGGCGTGGACGCCGGGCATATGGTCACGCTGGACCAGCCGGGTACGTCGCTCAACGTGGCCTTAAGCGAGGTGCGCGGCGGCCGCAACATCATCAAGCGCGCCCGGGGCCTGCGCGGCGTGGAGCCTGGCGATCTGGACAAAGACTACATCTCCCAGGCCCGGGTGCTGCACCTGAGCCGCGCCGGCGAGGCCGAACGCCTGGCCGCCGGATGGATGCATGAGGTTGGCGGCATCGTGGCCTTCGACGCCGACGGCTACACGCCGGAGATCGAGGCGATGCTGGGCAGCATCGACGCCTTCATCGCGTCGGAGTTCTATTACACCAAGCGCTACGGCGACCGGGACATCGAGGCTTGCTGCCGGGAGATCGCGGCGAGAGGGCCGGGCATTGTCGTGATCACGCTGGGCAGCCGAGGCTGTGTGGGTGTGCAGGGCGGGCAGTTCTTCCGCGTGCCGGTGGTGCCGGTGGACGTCGTGGATACAACCGGCGCCGGCGACACCTTCCACGGCGCCTTCCTCTACGGCCTGCTGCAGGGGTGGGACGCCAAGGCCTGCGCCGAATTCTCCAGCGCCGTGTCCGCCCACAAGTGCGCGGCCATCGGCGGGCGCGCGGCGCTGCCGTCGCTTGCAATGCTGGAGCGCTTCCGGCAGGATGGTTTCATCGACCGCGAGGAGATCGAACGGCGGCTGGCCATGTACAGCAGGCCGCATGGGTTGCAAATCGAGCAGCATTGATGCAAACACTCTGCATTGACAAGTGCCGATCATTTCTGACAGATGTTATTTGGCGTGGGGAGGAGTAAAAACATGGAGAACCAAACAGTCGGACAGATTCAACCCCAACAACCCGTTGTGTGGTCCAACGGGAAAACCATCGGCATGCTCATCTGGAGCATCTTTTGTTCTAATTTCATTGGTACGATTCTGTGCATCATTGCTCTGGTATTTGGCAGAGAAATCCAAAAGTTTGCGGCCATAGGAGACCATGCGACTGCATCCATTCGGTGTGATACCGTAAAACAGCTAACGAAGATTTCATTGATCCTGAATATTGTATTTACATGTTTCGTTATGCTTTACATGCTATTCATGGTTGTGTGGGTCGCTTTTGTTTTCTACGCGGCATCCGGGGCCATGAACTTCCCTGTAATGTGAGCACGGTTTCTTTTCGCGGTTGCCTATATGCTTTTTCGACTCGTCCGGCGGGAACCGTCCGCCGGGCGATTTTGTATGTTCGGGCTCTTGACTTGGAGTTGACTCCAGGGCCTATACTTATTTTGGAGGTGAAAGCGTGACGATAGCCGAAGTTTCCAGGAAATATGACCTTTCTCAGGATACGCTGCGCTATTATGAGCGCGTGGGCCTGATCCCCAGCGTCAACCGCAACAAGAGCGGCATTCGCGATTACACCGAGGAAGACTGCAAGTGGGTGGAATTCGCCAAGTGCATGCGTGGCGCGGGGCTGGCCATCGAGGCGCTCATCGAATATCTGGCGTTGTTTGAACAGGGCGACGGCACCATCGAGGCCCGGCGGGAGCTGCTGATCGAGCAGCGCAGCCTATTGGCCGCGCGCATGGAGGAGATGCGCAAGACGCTGGAACGTCTGGATGGGAAGATTGAGCGGTATGAGCAGAGGGTGCTCGCGCGGGAAAAGGAATTGAAGAGGACCAAGGACTAGATACGGAGGGTACGGATGATATACAAACCGTTTCAGGATTTGCAGCTTTCTCAGTTGGGCATGGGCAACATGCGTCTGCCCACCGTCGGTGAGCGCGGCCCCATCGATGAGGCCAAGGCCCGGGAGATCATCGAATACGCCTACGAGCACGGCGTCAACTATTTCGACACTGCCTATCGGTACCACAACGGCGAATCGGAAACCGTCGTGGGCAAGACGCTCAAACAATATCCCCGCGATACCTGGTACCTGGCCACCAAGATGCCCGGCCACATGATGTGCTACCGCGGCGGGCGCCTGGAGTTCGTGGGGTACCTGGCCGGCCACACAGTGACCTCGCCCGCCGCGATCTTCCAGGAGCAGCTGGAGAAGTGCGGCGTGGACTATTTCGACTTCTATCTGCTGCACAACCTGTGTGAGACCGCCTATGATTTCTACACCGACGAGGACCTGCGGGTCGTGGACTATCTGCTGGAGCAAAAGAGGGCCGGCCGCATTCGCCACCTGGGTTTCTCCGCCCACGGCCGGGCGGAAACCATAGACAAGTTCCTCCATTGGAGGGACTGCTTTGAGTTCGTGCAGATTCAACTGAACTACATGGACTGGACGCTGCAGGAAGCCGGCAGGAAGTACGACGTCATCACCCGCCACGGCATCCCGGTGATCGTCATGGAGCCCGTGCGCGGCGGGCGGCTGGCCAACCTCAATGAGCGGGCCAACGCGCTGCTCAAGGCCGTTCGGCCCGATGCTTCCATCGCCTCCTGGGCCTTCCGCTTCCTGCAGTCGCTGCCCAACGTGGCGGTGGTCTTAAGCGGCATGACGACTATGGAACAACTCAAGGAGAACCTGCAGACCTTCTCCCGTCCGGACCCCACGACCGATGCGGAAAGGGAGTTGCTTCAGCGCGCTGTGGCTACCATGATCGACATGGTGCCCTGCACCGCGTGCCGCTACTGCTGTGAGGATTGCCCCCAGAGCCTGGACATCCCAAAGCTCATTTCCATGTACAACGAGGTTGGCTTTGACAACCCGTTCACGCTGAAGTTTACGTTGGACGCCATGAAGGAAAACGAGCTGCCCGCTGCGTGCGTGGCCTGTGGCGCCTGCACCCGGCTGTGCCCTCAGGGCATCGATATCCCCGGTGTGATGAAGCGGTTCGCCTCAGCCCTAGCCCAGCCGGGCAAATAATTGCCAAGAAATAGTAATATAGAATTTCCATATGCTTCTACGTAAAAACCGACGTTTTCCGGTTGTGCCGCCGCCGCATGCGTGATATAATGTCTGGAACTTAGCGGCGGTAATGATACATTGGAATATCAAATGGATCATTGCCGCCGCACCCCTCGTAGGGGTGGCAGCCAAATATCAGGATTTTGGCTGCCGGGGTATGGCGGGAGGGTGCCCATGATTGCGCTGGCCAGCGACCACGCCGGTTTTGAACTGAAGGAACACATCAAGAACAGGCTGCTGGCCTGGGGCTAC
This sequence comes from Bacillota bacterium, assembly GCA_023410875.1. Taxonomy (GTDB): domain Bacteria; phylum Bacillota; class Clostridia; order Christensenellales; family UMGS416; genus JAEYRA01. Next base: position 19,452 of record JAEYPH010000013.1, read on the forward strand.
ACTGTGGAGGACCGCGGCTGCTACAGCACCGAAAGCGCCAGCTATGTGGCCCATGGGGAGCTCGCCGCCCGCGACGTTGCAGAAGGCCGCGCCAAGTTCGCGGTCCTCGTGTGCGGCACAGGTCTTGGCATCTCCATCGCCGCCAACAAAATCCACGGCGTGCGCGCGGCGCTGTGCACCAACGAGTACATGGCCCGCATGTCCCGAATGCACAACGATGCCAATGTGCTGGCATTGGGGGCCCGGGTGGTGGGCGCAGGCCTCGCGGAGGACATCGTGAAAGCCTTCCTGGACACCGGATTCGAGGGCGGGCGACACGCCGAACGCGTGGCGACGCTCATGGATTTGGAGAACAAACCATAATGGATCAAAGGTCACGCTGTCCGGCGTGGCTTTCTTTTCGCCAAAGATCAAAGTAAAGGGGTATGTACAATGGGTAAAGTCGTCATCATGGACCATCCGCTGATCCAGCACAAGCTGTCGCTGATTCGCGACAAGTGCACCGGGCCCAAGGATTTCCGGGAGCTCATCGATGAGGTGGCAACGCTCATGGCCTATGAGGTCACCCGCGACCTGCCCCTGCGCGAGGTGGAGATCGAGACGCCGGTGGCCCGCACCAAGACCTATGTCATCGACGGCAAAAAGCTGGGCATCGTGCCCATCCTGCGCGCCGGCCTGGGCATGGTGGACGGCATATTGAAGCTGGTGCCCGCCGCCCGCGTGGGCCACGTGGGCCTCTACCGCGATCCGGATACGCTGCAGCCCGTGGAATACTACTGCAAGCTGCCCACCGACGTGGCCGAACGCGACATCATCGTTGTGGACCCGATGCTGGCCACCGGCGGCAGCGCCGCCGCCGCCATCACGTTCCTGAAGGACAAGGGCTGCAAGCACATCAAGCTCATGTGCCTGATCGCCGCGCCCGAGGGCATCGCCCACGTGCAGGCGGAGCACCCGGACATCGATATTTTCGCCGCCGCTCAGGACGACCACCTCAATGAGCACGGCTACATCGTGCCGGGGCTCGGAGACGCTGGTGATCGGCTGTTCGGAACAAAATAAGTTAAGATCATAACGACGCAGAGCGCCCGCTTCCGTTTGGAGGCGGGCGCTCAGACTGTAGACAAACCCAGAGAGGAAGGCAAGAGTCAACACCGACTGACGATTCATTCGGCAGGAGGAAACGCAAGACAGGAAAACGCCGTTGGAAAACCCGCCCCTCCGCTGCGCTAGCGCAGCTCTCGGCTTGCTGTCACATCGGCTAAAGCCGACGTTGTCGCAAGCCGCGGGTAACACCTGCAGGCGAAATTCGTCTCTTAAGAAAACAATATGAGTTTAAAAGTAAAGATATCGCCCGACGACGGTTATCGTCGGGCGATAAACCAGCAACGGGCACAAGTCGATTAAATCGCCAAGGCGCAACAGCGCCGAAGGCGACAGTGAGCGCCCGCTTCCATTTGGAGGCGGGCACTTTTGCCATTGTCGGCGTTTTGACTTCTTAATAAATTCCTAATGCCCGCCTGATGCTATTTCGCGTCGTCAAAGCTCGCAAACTGCGCGCGGCTTAAGCGGCTGTACAGCCCGCCGGCGTCCACCAGCTGCTCGTGGGTGCCGCGCTCGGCGATGGCGCCTTTTTCCAGCACCAGAATCTGGTCGGCGCGCTTGACCGTGGACAGACGGTGGGCAATCACGACGATGGTGCGGGTGCCGGCCAGATTCTGTATGGCCCGCTGAATCTGCGCTTCGGTCTCGGTGTCCACCGAGGCGGTGGCCTCGTCCAGCACCAGCACCGGCGAATCCTTGAGCACGGCGCGGGCGATGGCGATGCGCTGCTTCTGGCCGCCGGAGAGCAGCAGGCCGCGCTCGCCCACCATGGTGTCGTAGCCGTCGGGGGCGTCGGTGATGAAGCCGTGGGCGCAGGCGATCTTGGCGGCGCGTTCGATGTCGGCGCGCCCAGCGCCGGGGGAGCCGTAGGCGATGTTGTCGGCGATGGTGCCGTTGAACAGGAACACATCCTGCAGCACCATGGAAACCTGGCTGCGCAGGCTGTGCAGCGTCACATCCCGCAGGTCGCGGCCATCCAGCAGCACCTGGCCGACGGTCGGGTCATAGAAGCGGGGGATCAGGCTGATGATCGTAGATTTGCCCACGCCGGTGGGGCCCACCAGCGCGATCATCTGCCCCGGCTTGGCGGTGAAGGACACGTTCTCCAGCACCGGCACGTCGTCGCGGTAGCGGAAGCTGACGTTGCGGAACTCCAGCGCGCCCTCGCAGCGGGCCAAAGCGGCGGCCTTGGGGCCGTCGGCGATGTCCGGCTCGGTGTCCAGCATCTCGAAGACGCGTTCGCCGCCGGCGAAGGAACGCTGGATGTCCTCCATAACGCGGGCCAGCACCGAAATGGGGCCGTAGAACATGCCCAGGTACAGCAGAAACGCCACGATGTCGGCGGTCTGCATGAGCATATGGATGGCCATGATACCGCCGAAAAACACGACGATGACGGTGCCCGTGGCCGTGATGAACTCCACCGACGGGTGGAACACAGCGTTCATGCGCAGCGCGCCCAGGATGGCGTTGGCGTAGCTGCGGCTGCGCCGGTCGATCTTCTGGCGCTCGTCCTCTTCCTTGTTGAACACCTGGATTTCCTTGATGCCACTCAGGTTGTCCTGCAGGTCGGCGTTCAGGTCCGCCAGCGTGCGCTGGGCGTCGCGGAACTTGGCCAGTACGCGCTTGGAATACAGCAGCGTGGCCAACAGTAAAAAGGGTACCGGTATGATCGTGAGCAGCGCCAGCCGCCAGTTCATCGTCAGCAAAAAGGCCGTGACGCCGATGATCACCAGCACGTTGGTCATGATGTCCGGCAGCGAGTGGGCGATCAGGTTTTCGAAGGTCGCGGTGTCGTTGATGACGCCGCTTAGCAGCTGGCCGGTCTGCTTGTTGTGGAAGAAGCGCAGGCTCAGCTTCTGCATGTGGTCGTACACCATCGTTCGCATGTCGCTCACGAGGTTCCATGACGCCTTGTGGCTTAGGTAGCTGGACAGATACGAGAACACCGTGCGTGTAAGATACGTGGCCAGCAGCGCGCCGGCCAGCAGATACACCACCGGAAGGCTCAGGCCGCCGCCGGGGTCCATGTGGAACAGGCGGTACAGCGGCAGCAGCAACGCGCCTGGCGTGCCGCCGGTCATGCGGGCGATCAGCTCGCGCAGCAAAGCCGGCGTGAGCAGGTTGAGGGCCGTGATGCACAGTGGGCTCACCGTGGCGATGATCAGGAAGCGCTGGTAGGGCTTGGTGTAGCGGATCAGGCGCAGCAGCAGTTTCATCGGGGCAGGGGACCTCCAATTGATGTTGTGTAAACGTTATCAGGGAATCATTTTAATACAATAAAGCCCTTCTGGCAAACATAGGCGGGATGCAATTTGTGGACAGAGGTATGTGGACATGTTATACTGCCCTGTCGCTTTGTAAAAGGCGGCGGACAGTTCGCAACCATCCTGTCCTAAAACAAAACTAAGGGAGGCAGGCCCAAGCCCGGATGGCGTTAAGCCAGGCGGCATGGGAAGCGGCTTTTGCCGCTTCAGCCAGCCGGATGCTGGCGATATGCCGCGCGGGCCAGAGGCCTGGAATGTGTCATTCATGAAAAAGTTCTCCACCCGTTACCTCGCACAGGCGGCCATCATTGCCGCTGTGTACACCGTGCTCGTCCTCATCCTCACGCTGCTGTTCCCCATGGGCATGATCAACTTTGGCCCCGTGCAGATGCGCGCATCCGAGGCCCTCACGGTGCTGCCCTATTTCACGCCGGCGGCCATCCCCGGTCTGTTTGTGGGATGCATCCTGAGCAATGTGATCGGCCTGGCCACCGGCGGCGCGGCCATCGACATTCTGATCGGCAGTGTGGCCACGCTGCTGGCCGCCCTGGGCAGCTACGCGCTGCGCCGGCACAAATGGCTGGTGCCCCTGCCGCCGGTGCTCATCAACGCCTTCATCGTCGGCCCGGAACTCTATATCCTTTTCCACGCTTTCCCGCTGTGGACGCAGATCGCCCTGGTGGGCGCCGGGCAGCTGATCGCGTGCTATGCGCTGGGCATGCCGCTGTTGCTGCTTCTGGAGAAGCGCAAGAAAATGTTCTCGCTCTAATATCTATATACAAAACCGCCGTGGTTGGTTGCTCACGGCGGTTTTTGTATATGAAGCGGTTCAGCCACCCTCGAAATACCGCTTTTACGCCTCTTTTCCAGCGGTTTTTGGGCGGTTATTCATAAATTGTTTACACACGCTTAGCGCAGTTTTGCTAAAATGAACAAGTCATAAAGGAGGGAACTGGCTTCATGATCAAAGTAGATAACATCTCCAAGCGCTACGGCAACAAGTACGCCGTTCAGAACGTCTCCTTTGAAATACAAAAAGGCGAGGTCGTAGGCTTCCTGGGGCGCAACGGCGCCGGCAAGACCACGACGATGAACATCCTGACCGGCTACATCTCTTCCAGCGAGGGCTCCGCCTCGGTGGACGGCCATGACATCCTGGCCGAGCCTCAGGAAGTCAAGCGCCGCATCGGCTATCTGCCCGAGCAGCCCCCGGTGTACATGGACATGACGGTCAACGAGTATCTGCAGTTCTGCTGCCAGATCAAGGGCGTCAAGCGCGAGCAGCGCTCCGGCCACATCGCCGACGTGTGCAATACCATGAAGATCACCGACATGCGCAAGCGCCTCATCAAGAACCTGTCCAAGGGCTACAAGCAGCGCGTGGGTTTCGCCCAGGCGCTCATCGGCAACCCGCAGGTGCTGGTCCTGGACGAGCCCACCGTGGGCCTGGACCCCCGCCAGATCATCGAGATTCGCAACCTGATCACAAGCCTGGGCAAGCAGCACACGATCATCTTAAGTTCCCACATCCTCAAGGAAGTGGAGGACGTGTGCCAGCGCGTCATCATCATCGACCGCGGCCGCATCGTCGCGCAGGACACGCTGGACAACCTTTCGCGTTCCGTGGGCGACATGAGCCGCCTGATGATCCGCGTGGGCGGCGCTGACCGCGCAACCCAGCGCCTGCTGCACGACATCGAAGGCGTGAGTGCCGTGGAAGAAGTCGGCATGAAGGAGTCCGAGACCATGGATTTCATGGTAGAGAGCCAGCGCAAGACCGACAGCCGCCGCGCCATCTTCTATGCCCTGGCCAAGGCCGGCAAGCCCATTCTGGCCATGCGGCCGATGGACGTCACGCTGGAGGATATCTTCATGCAGCTGACCACCGTGGACAAGGAGGAAATGTGACATGCTGGCGGTCTATCAAAGAGAGCTCAAGGGCTATTTTTATTCGCCCATCGCCTATATTTTCATGGGCTTCTTCCTGCTGATCACAGGGTTTTTCTTCTACGCTTACAACATCGGCCCCGCCCAGGCCAACTACAACGGCATGCTCAGCAACCTGATGTTCCTGTTCATGCTGACGGTGCCGATCCTGACCATGCGGTCCTTGAGCGAGGAGCGCAAGAACAAGACCGACCAATTGCTGCTGACTTCGCCCACTTCGGTGACCTCCGTAATCCTGGGCAAGTATTTCGCCGCGTGCTCGGTGTTTCTGCTGACTCTGGTCATCAGCTTCGTCTATCCGGCCACGCTGTTCATCTATGGCAACCCCTCGCTGGCAGAGATTATGACAGGTTACATCGGTTTCTTCCTGCTGGGCGCGGCGCTCATTTCCGTGGGCGTGTTCATCTCCGCCCTGTGCGAAAACCAGGTGACCTCCGCCATCGTGACGCTGGTCGTGCTGCTGGCCATGTTCATCGGCGCCGCCTCTCTGATCCAGCAGCTCATAAGCGTCACCTGGATCAACTCGCTGCTGAGCTGGTTCTCGGTCTATCAGCGCTTCACGCCCTTCAGCCAAGGGTTGCTGAGCCTGACCGAAGTCTTCTACTACTTAAGTTTCGCCGCCGTCTTCGTGTTCCTGACCGTCCGTACGGTGGAGCGCCGGCGCTGGAGTGAGGTGTGACATGAGCAAGTTTATCGAAAGCCTCAAGAAAACCACATCGAGCAAGAAATTTCGGTACGGTGGGTATTCGCTGGCCATCACGGCGCTGGGCATCGCCCTGATCGTCATCCTCAACGTGGGCTTGAGCTCCCTGGAGTCTTCCTTTGACCTCAAGGCCGACCTGTCTCAGAACAAGATGTTCTCGCTGACCCAGCAAACCCAGAACATCCTGAAGGCCGTGGACAAGGACATCCGCATCTATACGCTGTACACCCCCGGCGCTGAGGACAAGGACGTGCAGGAGATTCTGAACAAGATCAAGGCCCTCAGCTCCCGCATCACTGTGGAAAACCACGACCCCGACCGCGACCCGCGGTTTATGCAGCTGTTCACCAAAACCGGCGAGACCATCGATCCCGGTTCGGTCATCGTAAGCTCCGCCGACTCCAAGCTCTTTAAGGTGCTCAAGGACAGCGATCTGTACGCCTACTCCTATGACGAGAACTACAACGCCTCCCGCACCCAGAACAAGACCGAGGGCGCGGTGACCCAGGCCATCAATTACATCGTCAACGGCTACATCCCCATGGCCTACATCGCCCAGGGCCACGGCGAGGCCACGAGCGCCGATCTGTCGTTGATCAAGCAGGTCATGGAGAGCAACAACTATAAGGTGGAAACCGTGGACATCGCCAAGACGCCCGACACCGTGAAGGCCGGCGACATCGTGATGTTCTTCGCGCCCAAGACCGACCTGCTGGACATCGAGCGCGACACGCTCAAAAAGCTCATGGACAAGGGCGGGCGCTTCTACTTCCTGTTTGACCCGACCACGACCGACGTGAGCAAGCTGCCCAACTTCTCGGCGCTTCTCAAGCTGTTCGACATCGAGCTCAAGCAGGGCATGATCTTTGAGGACGACACCTCCTACATGGTGCAAACCCCCCTGTGGTTGGTGCCCCGACTTCAGGCCCACGATTCCACCAACGCCATCGTCGCCTCCAACATCCCGGTGGTGATCCCCTACGGCGGCGCACTGAAGCTGCCCTCGGTGGCGCCGGAGAGTGCGATGACGATTACTTCGCTGCTCAAGACAAGCGCAAAATCCTACCTGAAGGCCAACGTGGACCTGACCAACCAGAACTATGACATCACCAAGGCGGAAGGCGACGAAACCGGCCCCTTCGACGTGGCTGCCATCGCCGAAAAGAAAGTGGGCAGCGACGCCAACGACGCCGTGCGCATGGTCGTGATGTACAACTCGACCTTCGTAAGCTCCGAAAGCTTAGCCAGCACGTCCAACTTCGATTTCTTCCTGAATACCGCTGCCTGGATGCGCAACGCCGACAAGGACATCTATATCCGTCCCAAGACGCTGACCAGCTCCACACTGATCTTCCGCAACAAGCTTGAGCAGGACCTGGTCGCCATCTTCTCCAGTGCGCTGATCCCGCTGCTGCTGCTGGCCGCAGGCATCTACGTCTACCTGCACCGCAAGCATCTGTAAGCGCTGCGATCCTTTGGAGGAACCGTCATGCAGAAAATGACCCGTAACCTGATTATACTGGCTGTTCTGGTGGTGCTGGCCATCGGAGCGATGTTCATCGCCCCGAAGCTCAAACCCCAGCCATCCGCCACGCCCGAGCCCACGGCCACCGCCGATGACACACCTGAGCGCACGCTTTCCAGCTATCCCACCGACGACGTGGTGCAGCTGGATGTGGAAAACAACACCGGCGCGCCCTATACCGTCCTCAAGCAGGGCAGCAAATATGTGCTCAAGGGCCGCGAGAGCGAAGCTCTGGACCAGACCGCCGCGCTTTCGCTGGCGGGCACCGCGGGCACCGTCGTGGGCGAGCGCCTCATAGAAGCCAACGCGACGGACCTGTCCGCCTATGGCCTGGACAAGCCCGCCGCAAAGGTCACCGCGACCTATGCCGATGGCAAGACACAGACCTTCCTGGTGGGCAATCGCACGCCCACCGGCGACACCTATTATTTCATGAAGCAGGGTGATCCCAGGGTGATTACCGTGTGGATGAACGTCGGCGACTCCTACACGGCCATCGCCGACAAGCTGCTGCAGAAGAAGACCATCGACATCGCCGCCGAGGACGTGGAGAAGATCACGATCACCAAGGCCGGCAAGGTCGCTCTGGAAGTGGCCAATGCCCCCGAGGAAAAGGTGTCCATCTCCACATGGAAGATGCTGCAGCCCTGGGACCGCTATCTGGATACAACCTCCGCCCCCAGCCAGGGAGCCGATCCCTACTTCAACGCATTCCTGAACGGTGCTGTGGGCATCTACATCGGCGACGTTGTGGAAGGCAACCCCACGGACTTGACCCAATTTGGGCTGGACAATCCTTCCATGGTCATCGCCGTCAGCGGCAAGGGCAAGGGCTACGAGCTGCAGGTGGGCAAGGACATCACCGAATCCGCGGTTTACGCCCGCTTTGCCGACAGCCCCGTGGTCTACAAGATGGACAAGTCCACGTTGGCCTTCGCCGACACGACGCCCTTCCGCCTGGTGGACAAGACCATACAGCTGGTGAACATTGCCAGCGCTCTGGGCGTGGATGTGAAGGGCCTGGGGGCCGATACGTCGCTCAAGATCGAGCAGGTGCCCGCGATGGACGACAAGGGCGGGCAGAAGAAGGACGGTAACGGCAACCCGATGTTCGATCAGAAGTTCACCGTGGATGGCCGTGAGATCGAGGATAAGCTGGCCCGTTACTATTATCAGATCGCCATCGGCCTGCAAAGCTTCAGCACGCTGCCCGAAGGCTGGCAGCCCACCGGCGCCCCGGCGCTGGAGCTGACCTACACCCGCAACAGCGACCCCACGACCGTGGCGTTGGCCTTCTACGACTACGATACCAACTTCTACGCCGTGAAGGCCGCCGGGCAGACCAACTTCACCATCAAGAAGGAGAAGATACAGGCCCTGGCCGACGCCGCCAAGCAGCTCAAGGATGGGACCTTGACGGTGCCGGAGAACTGAGAAAACCCGAAAAGTGTGTGTAACATCGGCCGTCCGGGTTTCCGGACGGCCGATGCATATGTAGGAAATCAGTCCTTGCGGTAGGCATAAGCGAAGTATCCTAATACAGACGAGATCATGCCGGTGATGAGCAGATAAGGCAGCCGATGAATGATGTGAGGGACCTGGATGGAAGAAGATTTGTTGGGCATTACAAGACGAACTTTAGCGGAGATGTTGTTTCAAAGTATGGATATCGTGAAGCCATATCCTGAAGCTGTGTCCCCCGTCGGAAGGATGGTGGACGGAACCGCCTTTTTCCCTGGCGGCAGAGGGTTGTGGATGGATGAGGATACCGATGTCTTCCCAAGTATTCTTGTTCTGGGCCATGACTTCTCTACCGAGAAATGGTATTTAAGAATGCTCAACGGAGAAGTTAAGGATATAAGTTCTCCTACCTGGATAAATATGATCAGACTCTTTCTCCAGGCCAATGTAGATATTAGGCATTGTTTTTTCACCAACGTATTCATGGGCCTGCGACGGACCGAATCCATGACCGGCGTGTTCCCAGGCTTTAGGGATAAGGGCTTTGTTGAGAGAAACGTACAATTCTTATCCTTTCAGATTGAAGCCGTCAAGCCCAAGGTGATTGTGACGCTGGGGAAATACGCCGCAGAGATGCTTGCCGGCTTGTCGCCGGAGGACTTGAGCGCCTGGAAGGGCTGGCGTGCACTCAAGGAAAAGGATGTCGGCCTGGTGCCACATGTGAGGCTGGGAAATCTCACATGTGCATGTGTGGCATTGGAGCATCCGTCCATGAGAAATAGTAACGTCAAAAGAAGAAGATACAAGAATTGCTCAGGAAATGTTGCGGAAGTAATGATGCTGATGGATGCCTTAGCTGAGTTGTAGCTCTCGTGTACCGTGATAAGCACTACCGGTGTTCCCGATACGATTGCACTTGCTTTATGGAGGAGGTAACGCATATTACCTCAGTACAACCGCTGGATAACTACCAGTTGTGGCTAACGTTTAATTTGGGATCCGAAGGTTTCCAAAGGGCGACCGGAAAGCCCTTTGGTCGCACCCGAAGGCACGAAATCCTTTCTCTTCACATGAGCTAAGCACTTAGGCGCATAGCGCCATAAAAACCCAATTCTGCCCACGCTTGCCCTGCGCGCGCATTCCAACTATAATATACTTGCTGGGGAGCATGTTCCTCGTCGTTGTCATCATATTTTTCATTATCAGATTGATTGAAGGATGGGGTAATGTGAGCAAAATAAAACTGATCGTCGACAGCACCTGCGACCTGTCGGCGGACCTGGTGGCCCGCCATGACATCCAGATTATGCCGTTGTATGTGACGCTGGGAGAGGACAGCCGCCGCGACGGTGTGGACATCACCGTGGAAGAGGTATTCGCCTATTCCGAGCGAACCAAGACCACGCCCAAGACCGCCGCTGTGACCATTGCTGACTGGATCGAGCTCTTTGCGCCATGGGTGCAGCAAGGCCGCGACATCGTGTGCCTGACCATCTCGGACAAGATGTCCTCCACCTACGCCAACGCCGTGATCGCCGCACGGGAAGTCGGCGGCGTCATAGAAGTTATAGATTCCATGAACCTTTCTACCGGCGTGGGCCTGTTGGCCATGCTGGCCGGCGAGCTCATAAACCAGGGGCTGGAGGCCCCCCAGGTGGCCCACCGGCTGCGAGAGGCCGCGCCCAAGGTGCGCGCCAGCTTCATCATCGACACGCTGACCTATCTGTACCGCGGCGGGCGCTGCTCGGCGGTGCAGGCCTTCGCGGCCAGCGCACTCAACCTGAAGCCCGAGATCGTTGTGGTGGATGGGGCCATGCGGCCTAACCGCAAATACCGCGGCAACATCCAGCGCAGCGCCGAGCGCTATGCCGCCGACGTGCTCTCCAGCGCCGCCAACGCCGACACCGCGAGGGTGTTCATAACCCATAGCCCCTCGGACCCGCAGATTGTGGAGGAGGTCAAGAGGTTGGTGGAGCAATCCGGTATCTTCCGGGAAGTACTCGTGACCCAGGCCGGATGCGTCATCGGCAGCCATTGCGGCCCCAACACCATCGGCGTTCTTTACATGGAAAAGTAGAAATTCGCATATATACGGAGGGAAAATTGAACTACAGAAAGTTTGGAAACACGGGCTTTGAGATTTCCGCCCTGGGCTTTGGCGCCATGCGCCTGCCCCAGAAGGAAGTCGAAGGCAAGAAAGTCATGGATTACGACGAGGGTGTGCGGGTCATTCACCGCGCCTTCGAGCTGGGCGTCAACTACATCGATTCCGCTCCTTTTTATTGCGACGGCGAGAGCGAGATCATCGTGGGCCGCGCCCTCAAGGGCTGGCGCGACCGTGTCAAGGTAAGCACCAAGTTCCCCGTGGAGGACGACTCCTCGCCGGATTCCATGCGCGCCATGCTGGAGAAATCGCTCACGAAGCTGGATACCGACCATGTGGACTTCTACCACATGTGGGGCATCGGCTGGGACACCTATGACAAGACGCTGCGCGGCAAGCTCATGGAGGCCGCCGCCAAGCTCAAGGCCGAGGGCCTCATCCGTCATGTCAGCTTCAGCTTCCACGACAAGCCCGAGAGCATGTTCAAGCTCATCGACACCGGCCTTTTCGAGTCGGTGCTGTGCCAGTACAACCTGCTTGACCGCTCCAACGAGCAGGCCATCGAATACGCTGCCAACAAGGGCCTGGGCGTCGTGATCATGGGCCCCGTGGGCGGCGGCCGCCTGGGCGCTCCCAGCGACGTCATCCGCGGCATGGGCGTGCAGACGCAGTCCAGCGCCGAGACGGCGCTGCGCTTTGTGCTCAGCAACCAGGCCGTGGGCTGCGCGCTCAGCGGCATGGGCGCCATCGCCATGGTCGAGGAAAATGCCGAGATCGCCTCGCGCCCGTCGGCGCTGACAGACGCCGAGAAAGCGGCAGTGGTGGCCTCGCTGGAGGAGAAGAAGAAGCTGGCTGAGCTCTATTGCACCGGCTGCGGATATTGTATGCCGTGCCCCCAGAGCGTGGACATCCCTCGCAACTTTGAGATCATGAACCTGCACCGCGTGTACGGGCTGACCGATACCGCCCGCCATCAGTACAACGAGCTGGGCAAGAACCAGTGGACCAAGGACCGGCACCCGGCCTCCGACTGCATCGAGTGCGGCCTGTGCGAGGAGAAGTGCCCCCAGAAGATCGAGATTCGCACCCGGCTAAAGGAAACCCACGAGGCGTTGGGACGCTGATGGAAAAGTGGAAGAGGCTGGATGCCCTGCTGCAGGCCCGCGGCCGCGTGGCCGTGGCCTTCTCCGGCGGCGTGGATAGCGCGCTGCTGGTGCGTTTGGCCGCCGATGCCCTGGGCGGGGTAAATGTGCTGGCGCTGACGGCGGTGTCGCAGCTGAACCCGGCCCGGGAAACGGCAGCCGCCCGCGACATCGCGGCGCTGTGCGGCGTGCGCCTCATCGAGGTGTCCATCGACGCGCTGGCTGTGCCGGAGGTGGCCGCCAACCCGGCGGACCGCTGTTACCATTGCAAGCGGGCCATCTTCGGGCAACTGATGCAGGTCGCCCATGCGCAGGGCTTCCCGTGGCTGCTGGATGGCTCCAACGCCTCGGACCGCGGCGACTACCGCCCCGGCAAGCGCGCCGCCCAGGAGCTGGGGGCCATCAGCCCCTTTGACGCCTGCGACATCACCAAGGCCGAGATCCGGGAGAAATCCCACGCGTTGGGCCTGCCCAACTGGGACGCGCCTTCGGCGGCCTGCCTGGCCTCGCGCATCCCCTATGGCACGGCGCTCACCAATACCAACCTGCAACGTGTGGAGGCCGCCGAGGACGCGCTGATCGCTCTGGGCTTCCTGGGCTGCCGGGTGCGCCTGCACGGAGACATCGCCCGCATAGAGGCCCCCGAAGACGACATCCTGCGCCTGGCCCAGGAGCCCGTGCGGGAGCGGTTGTTGGCCGCCTTTGCGCCGTTGGGCTTCGCCTTCGTCACGCTGGATCTGGCGGGCTACCGCATGGGCAGCCTGAACGCCGCCCTCAAAGGGGAATAACATGGAAACCGACAACCTGAAGAAGCTCCTGGAGAGCATCCGCGACGGCGGGACCAGCGTGGACGACGGCCTCAAGACTTTGTCCAGCCTGCCCTTCGAGGACCTGGGCTATGCCAAGATCGATCACCACCGGGCGCTGCGCACCGGCTATCCGGAGGTCATCTACTGCGCCGGCAAGACGCTCTCGCAGATACAGGGCATCGTGGGTCGCATGATGGCTCACGACGACAGCAACATCCTGCTGACCCGCTGCGTGCCGGAGGTGTATGCCGCGGTGCGGGAGATCGCCGGCGATCAGACCGAGAACTTCGAGATGGCCCGCTGTGTGTTTGTGCGACGGCATGCCGTCACGCCGGCCAACGATCACTTCATCGCTGTTGTAAGCGGGGGCACTTCCGACATGCCCGTGGCCGAGGAGGCCGCCATCACCGCCGAGGTCTTCGGCAACCGCGTGGAGCGCGTGTACGACGTGGGCGTAGCGGGCATCCACCGGCTTTTTGCCCAGTTGGACCGCCTGCGCAGCGCCCAGGTGCTCATCGCCGTGGCCGGCATGGAGGGCGCGCTGCCCAGCGTCGTGGCCGGCCTCGTGGATAAGCCGGTCATCGCCGTTCCCACCAGCGTGGGTTACGGCGCCAACTTCGGCGGCCTGTCGGCGCTCTTAACCATGCTCAACAGCTGCGCCAGCGGCGTCAGCGTCGTCAACATCGACAACGGCTTTGGCGCGGGCTTTCTGGCATCCATCATAAACAAGCTGTAAGGAAGCGATATGAAGACACTGTATTTTGACTGCCCGGCGGGCCTCTCCGGCGACATGACGCTGGGGGCGCTGCTGGACCTGGGCGTGGACGAGGCGAGCTTGCGGACCGAGCTTTCCAAGCTGGGTGTGGACAGCGAATATGAGCTGACGATCCAGCGCGCCGACAAGCGCGGCATCATGGGCACGCAGGTCAAGGTGCACCTCGTGCACGGAGAGCACGGGCCCGAAGCCGAACATAGCCATCCTCACGCCCACCGGGATCTGGCTGACATCACGGGGTTGATTCAGGCATCCGGCCTGTCCGAGAGCGTGAAGCGCCGTGCTGTGGAGCTGTTCACGGAGCTGGCCCTGGCCGAGGGCAAGGTGCACGGCGTACCCGCCGACCATGTGCACTTCCACGAGGTCGGCGCGGTGGACAGCATCGTGGACATCGTGGGCGCGTGCATCGCCATGGAGATGCTGAGCGTGGATCGGGTTATTTTCTCGCCGATCAACACCGGCAGCGGCCGCGTGCGCTGCCAGCATGGGCTGATGCCCGTGCCCGCGCCGGCCACGGCGGAGCTGTTGACCGGTGTGCCCAGCTATTCCGACGGCACCATGAGCGAGATGACGACGCCCACCGGCGCGCTGATTGCCCGGTGCTTCGCCACGGGCTACGGCCCCCGGCCGGCCATGACGATTCGCCGGGTGGGCTACGGCCTGGGCTTCAAGGATTTTGACTTCCCAAACGCGCTGCGGGTCATGCTAGGGGATGACGGCAGCGACAAGTCTGAGGCTCAGACCGTGTGGGAGCTCAAGTGCAATTTGGACGACATGACCGGCGAGGCCATGGGGTACGCGCTGGAGCGCCTGCTCACGGGCGGCGCGCTGGATGCCTGGTACACGCCCATCCACATGAAGAAGAACCGCCCGGCGTGGGAACTGACGGCGCTGTGCGCGCCGGAGCGCCGCGCCGATGTGGAGCGCATCCTTCTGAGCGAGACGACGACGCTGGGCGTGCGGGCGTGTTCCTTTGAGCGGACCACGCTGCCCCGTGACTGGCAGACCGTGGACACGCCCTGGGGCCCCGTGCGCGTCAAAATCGCTCATGGACCTGATGGGCTGAGGGCGGCCCCCGAATATGAGGATTGCGCCAAACTGGCCCGGGAGCAGGGCATTCCTTTCGTGAAAATATACGCTACTGCTGAAGCAGTAGCGTTGTCAAAAATTTAAAGGCAGGAGAAACAGATGCATCAGGAAACGGTATTGGTGCTGGACTTCGGCGGCCAATACAACCAGCTCATCGCGCGCAGGGTGCGCCAGGCCAACGTCTACAGCGAGATTCTGCCCTACAACGCCTCCATCGAGCGCATTCGCGCCCTGAACCCCAAGGGCATCATCTTCACCGGCGGCCCCAACAGCGTCTATGAGCCCGGCTCGCCGCTGGTGGACCCGGCGGTGTTTGCGCTGGGCGTGCCCATCCTGGGCATCTGCTACGGCAACCAGGTGTTCGCCCAACTGCTGGGCGGCCAGGTGGCCCCGGCGGGCCACCGGGAATATGGTCGCGTGTCCATCGCCCACGACGCGACCTCGCCGCTGTTCGAGGGCATCGAGCGCGAGCTCGTGTGCTGGATGAGCCACACCGACCAGGTGTGCGGCCTGCCCGAGGGCTTCCGCGTGACGGCGGCCACGGCCTCTTGCCCGCTGGCGGCCATGGAAGATGAAGCGCGCAAGCTGTACGGCGTGCAGTTCCACCCCGAGGTTGTGCACACACCCAAGGGCCAAAAGCTGCTGGAGAACTTCCTGTACCGCATCTGCGGCTGCCAGGGCCTGTGGACGATGCGTTCCTTCGCCCGCGAGAGCGTTCAGGCGATAAAGGACAAGGTGGGCGACCGCAAGGTGCTGCTGGCCCTGTCCGGCGGCGTGGATTCCTCGGTGGCGGCGGTGCTCTTGAACCGCGCCGTGGGGCAGAACCTCACGTGCATCTTCGTGGACCACGGCCTGTTGCGCAAGGATGAGGGCGACCAGGTGGAGCAGACCTTCAAGGGCAAGTTCGGCCTGAACATGATCCGCGTCAACGTGCAGCAGCGCTTCCTGGAGAAGCTGGCCGGTGTCAAAGACCCCGAGCGCAAGCGCAAGATCATCGGCGAAGAGTTCATCCGCGTCTTCGAGGAAGAGGCCAAGAAGATTGGCCATGTGCACTATCTGGCTCAGGGCACGATCTACCCCGACGTCGTGGAGAGCGGCGCGGGCCACGCGGCGGTCATCAAAAGCCATCACAACGTGGGCGGTCTGCCGGACCATGTGGATTTTGAAGAGATCTTGGAGCCCCTGCGCGACCTCTTTAAGGACGAGGTGCGCGCCGTGGGCGAGGAGCTGGGCATCCCCTCGGCCTTGGTGTGGCGGCAGCCCTTCCCCGGCCCGGGCCTGGCCATCCGCGTGATGGGCGAGGTTACCGCCGAGCGCTTGGCCATCCTGCGCGACGCCGACGCGATCTACCGCGAGGAGATCGCCAATGCCGGCCTGGACCGCGAGGTGTGGCAGTATTTCGCGGTGCTGACCGATCAGCGCACCGTGGGCGTTATGGGCGACGCCCGCACCTACGACTACCTGCTGGCGCTGCGGGCGGTCACCTCGGTGGACGCCATGACCGCCGACTGGGCCCATCTGCCCTATGAGCTGCTGGGGAAGATCAGCAACCGAATCATCAATGAGGTTCCGCACATCAACCGGATCGTGTACGACATCACGTCCAAGCCGCCGGGAACGATTGAGTGGGAGTGAGGCCCTGCATCCCCGGAAGGCTCGGTCAAACGAGGCTTTCCGGGGATTCCTGCTGGGCACGCAAGAGAAGGAAGCTTCATGTATCGCAAATTGCTATCCAAAAGTTTTTTCGCCAACAATCCGTACAAAGAAGTATCGGCGGCTAGGATCGTTTGTTTCACACTTCTTAACGATGGAATCGAAGAGCTCGTTTCGCAATACGCGGAGGAAGGCATTTCCGCGGAGCGCATGGAAAAAATCCAGTCAGAAAAAGGCATGATTGCGAACGAAACCGATCCGCAAGCATTACTCAAGTATCTGCGCAGCGATATCGATGTCATGAACCGGCCGGCCTTGGTGCGTAGGGCTTTGGAATATGAGGACGAGATTTTGCCGGCCGTGACTCAAAGGCTGGTTACGAGCGGCAATGATCATTTTATTGAAAACGCTGTTCGGCTTTTGGCAAAGAGCCAGGAGGATTATACTGCGCCATTGGTGGAGCAGTACGCTGAAATCAGGGATCCCCATACACAGTCCATGGTATGTGTGGTTTTGGGGAAGCGCGGTGAGGAAAAAATCATTCCATGGATGTACGAGAGATACATGGAGAGCAAGCGGCTGTATCCGGAGGAAAGTTATTCGGAAGGACCTCTCCTTGCGCTTTATGAGCTAAAGGCTCGTTTTTACGGCAAAAGCTGACAATGATCGCGCTGTGGAGATGCTAAGGTAATAAAGCCCAGACTCCCAAGGCCCAAACTCTCATCAATATATGCTATAATAAAAACAATCATATCGCCCGAGACCGGGCAGGAAACAAGTGTACAAAAAGGCTGCACAGAAAATAATGGTATTATGAGGCTATGCCGGAGGATATCCGGGAAAGAATACCATTGGAATACATTTGGCTGAACAAGGTTGGCGACCGCGCCTACACGCAGGTGCTTCACGGTGATGGAACTGTTCATGGCTCATGGGCAAGCCGTCAAGGACGATTGAGAGGGAAAGAAATATGGAACTCAATGGCGCAAGGGTCAAGCATAAAACCTTCGGATGTGGCGTGGTAGCCCAACGCGAGGGCAAATATCTGGTTGTGAATTTCGATCACGTCCGCAAGGAATTCGTATACCCCGATGCGTTCAGGACATTTCTTGTGATCGAAGATCCGACGATCAACGAGGCGGTTCAAAACGATCTTGCCCTTGCCCAAGAGGTGATCGATGCCGCGGAAAAACTGCGCATGGAATTGATACCTGTGATACACACCGAATCGCGCGATGTGAAAAAGAAAAAGCCCAGGGCCGCGAGCGCGAAACGGCCGCAGCTTTCTGGCGCTCTGGAAAAATCATCCACCGGGCGACAGTACTTTTTCGTGTTCCAGAACAAAACCTTCGAGGTAGAGCATCAGGGGGGGTATTTGTGGGCGCCCAAACCCAATGCCAATGGAAGGGACATCTGGCATTGGAAGCTGATGGGGGAAGTGCACGCGGGAGATGTGGTTTTCCACATCGTCAATCAAACCATCGTGGCGCTCAGCGTGGCGTCCAGCGCCGGCTATTCGGCAAAGCTGCCGGGCGAGGCCGGGGAAGAGCAAGCTGGGGAAGATGCTGGGCGGCGTGTCGATTGTACGTATTACATGTTGAAGTCACCGATGCCGACGTCCGAATTCAAGGATACGATCATGGACATGCAGCCCGCTCAGTATGTGCCGTTTAACGCTTCTGGCCGCGGGAACACCGGGTATCTGTTCGCGTCCAATCCCGCGTTGGCGAAGTTTCTTTTTGATAAGATGACGATTCGCAACAAGCAGTTGATCGATCTGGCGGAAACGCTGGGTTTTGAGGCGGCTGAAGTGGCCCAATAGCGGGCCGCTGTGCTGCGCGTTCGCCTCGGCCCTTTGGTGCCTCGGCGATTTGGACGGCATGTACTTTGATTCCGTTTGCCCGCCGCCGATAACCGTCGCCGGCGGGCCTTTTATATATTGCTTGCTGAATAGAGAGCGTGGTAGGTGTCGGTCAAGAGATGGGTTTGCTTTTATGCATGTCCTCTATGTATTCTCTGTATGCATGCTCGATTTCTGAAATAGTAAAATATTCAGTTTTATGTGCGCTTCTCTTCTCTTTCTCCCTATTTAACCGTTCAAGAATTATATCTGTTTTTCTAAAGAGGCCGGCAAAATAAAAGGAAATGTTGCGTAGCTTTAAAGCCATACCAGTAGCGCGCATCTGTTTACGGTCGTTAATTTCTACATAACCTGAATCAACAAAAACGGATAAGGCATTATTGATTTCATCCTTCGTGAGAATGGCATGATTTATAAGATCCCCAGTCTTAATAACTTGTTTTAGCGAGGACCAGCCCTCGCTAAAAATCAATGAGGTTAGGAACCATGCATCGCTGGAAGAGTACATACGCAATCCTTTTTAGGTAGTATTTATTCCATTGCCTACATGTCTGGGGAGAGTATCCCTTCGGACTTCAACCGCAATTGATAGAAGAACTGCAGCCACTCCGGCTGCGATTCAACCTCCGGAAGAATCCTCTTTAGCCTGCGTTTCCCCACCCGTTTATCCAGGATGGTGAAGAGGCGCACGATTGGATCGGGGCAGGCTAGATTCTCCTCAATACTATGGTTCTGATACTGATAAAAAGCCTTATAGAAGCCATATTGGTCAAACCCTGCGAGGTTATGTGTTTCTATATTGATCAGATCAAAATATTCCCAGTAACCCAATTTGCCTGCAGGGAGCACAAAGCTGTCCTCAGCTTTATACCGCTTTCTGTACCAATCATAGAAGCACGACTTGAGTACCTCTTGCCCATCCAGGCGTATGGCGACCCGCCCTTCTTCGTCATGGGACTTTTTATACCGCGTCGCAAAGTACTGGATGCGGCCCTTCAATGATTGACAGATATTCGTTTCTTCCAGCTGCTTACGCATGTCGCTCCAGGATTGTCCCATGCTGCACCCTCTTTCACTTCGTGTACAACGTCATCTTAATGCGGTTGCCCAAATACCCCTTCAGCTTCTCATCCATATAGTGGTCACCATATTTTGCTCTTGCTTCTTCAACAGCCTGTGGATAAACTGCCTCGTGAATATCTTGCGGCACATCCGCCTGATCGGAATAGCCGCGTCCGCGCAACCGCGGAAGGAAGTGATCTGCCAATGTAATCTCCGAAAAATTTCTTTTGCCAGCGATATTTCGCTCTGTCCTGTCAGCAAATATCTCTGCGCACGCGGAATCCCGGTCGAATTTCCAGGAGTACTTTTTGGGGCTGACGCCATGCTGCTTCATCATCTCCCAATAACGCCGATAGATGAAGTTGACGATCACCTCGTACCCGCTGTTATCAAATTCCTCTTCGTCCAGACTGCTGCTGTTTGTCGGGGCATCATCAAGACAAACAAATACGCCGCCTCTCTTTAAAACCCGGTGTATTTCGGAGAGCACTTTTTCCGGGCTGGAGATCAAGTGCAGCATGCTGTTTGCGACGACGGTATCCACACTGTTGTCGCTGAGCGGGATTTCCAGCGCGTTCATCCTGGCCAACGTAACGTTCGATAGTGAAATGTGGTTAGCATCGGCTAATCTTTGCAGAAGAGACAGCATTTTGACCGATATGTCTCCTGCAATGAGGCGTGTCCCGAAAGAAGCGGTGGGAACAGTATATTGACCGTCTCCGCAACCCAGGTCCAGCATCGTTCCATCTCCGGTTATCTCGGATAATACCTTGGGTACCTCGTAATCGGCGTCCGTCAACCTAAGCGTTTTACGGCACAGATAGTTTTCACCTATGTGCTCGTAGCCAATGTAGTTGTCCCTGTCATTATCCGTCACGATGTCCGGCGCGTCCGTCAGACGCCAAATGTTGTTTTCCACTGGCGCCTGGTATCCACAGCTCCTGCACCTAGGCAGGGCAAACGATTGCTTACAATTCGGGCATAGAAACATCGAACGCCGCCGCCTTTCCCGGATGATGCATGGACATAAACTAAAAGCCACCCTCTTAGGTGACCTTAATAAGCCGACACGATTTACCGCATCAATCATAAAAATATCATAGCCTGAAAATATCAACCTGTCAAGATAAACTGCGAGAAAGCGGGCCTACGACAGCAAAATGCTCCGCTTGTCAAGCAGACCTTTCCCACCTTCCATTTGCCCATTTGCACCCCGCCAGGGTATCTGTTTATTGTAAGCCAAACGGATGGGAGGTCGCCCATGAACTGGTACAACTACATCGCCCGGCGCAACGGCGGCTACAAGGTCAACGTGCCCTTCGAGGTCGTGGGCGAATCTGCCGAGGATGTTTTCGAGCGGGAGCTGACGGAATTGATCGCCGGCAAAACCGTGCTGGACGCCGGGTGCGGCCACGGGGAGTTCACGTTGAAGATGGCCAAGCACGCCCGTAGCATCGTGGGGTATGACTTCGCCGGGGAGATGATCAGGATCGCCAACCGGTTGAAGAATGAGCAGTCGGCGGACAACGTGACGTTCCTGGAAACCGTGTGGGGCCAGCAGCTCTCCTTTGCCGATGGAACCTTTGACGTGATCTACAGCCGCCGAGGCCCCGGCTCCATCGTGGAGCAAAGCCGGTTGTTGAAGCCCGGCGGCATCATCACGGGAATCCATACCTATCCGATTGTGGATGGAGAGATTACCGATCGCATTCAGGCCACCGGGGCTTATACGGACATCACAAGGCGGGTTTTCCAAACCGCCGCAACGTACTTTGCAAATGAAGCCGACTTCGCCGAATACCTGTCCTCCATGCACATGTCGCCGGACTACACGCTGCCGGAAAATCGGGAGGCCTTTGAGCGCATCCTGCGGAGCAGTTCTATCGACGGCCGCATTGGCATCCGGGAGAGCAAGCAGATATGGCGAGCGCTCAGAAAGTGAGGGAACTTATGGAGCAAAGCATTGCGATTATGAGGGACAGGATTGCGGCGGTGCTGTCCGCAAAGAAGCCGACGATGTATCTATTCGGCTCCGTGGTGCTGGACGATTTTCGGCTGGGGTGGAGCGATATCGATATCCTGTGCCTGGTGGAGCAGCCGGTTTCCCCTGCGGAGGCGGAGGTGCTCGTCAACCTGCGGCAGGAGCTGCTGGCCGAGCATTCCGGCAATCCGTATTTCCGCCTGTTTGAAGGCGGGATACTCAGTTGGGATGCGCTGCTCGCCGGCCGGAGGGAGCCGGTTGTCTACTGGGGAACCAGCGGGCAGCGGATCACGGACAGCTATCAACTGGATCCCTTCTCGATGATTGAAATCATCAAGTACGGCAAGCTGCTGTGCGGTGAAGATTACCGGGACAGACTCCCGTATCCTTCCCGCGGCGATCTGGTGAAAGCGGTTGAGCATCACTACACGACGATTCGGAAATTCGCGACGGAGACTCCTGCCAAGGTGACCTCCTGCGGATGGCTGCTGGACATCGCCCGGTGCCTGTACACGCTGGAGACCGGCGATGTCATCGCCAAGACCAAGGCGGGGGATTGGGCACTGGAGCGCAATTTGGCGCCGGAGCCGGAGGTTTTGAAGCGGGCAGTGGAAATCCGCAAGGAGCCGAAACGGGTTCTGGAGGATGCCGGGACGCTGGCATGGCTGGCGTCCCTCGGGCCCCATATCCAGCGGTTCGCCGATGTGCTGGAGGCGGAGTTGGCAAAAGCGGAAGTCTCCGTATGATCGGTACGTCCAATAACGCCATCTGAGCGGCTAGGAATGAAGGGAGGCCAACATGAGGTACACAGCTGTTTTTTTCGACAGAGACGGTACGTTGACGCACGGAAACGAACAGAAGGGCGCATGGTTGATGGATACCATTTCCCGGTGGAGCGGCAGAACCTATGAGTTGCCCTACGAGAAGATGACCGCCTTGTTTCATGAAGCGAGTTATGGCTGCGTAAAGGATGTAGAGACGGAGAAAGCGTTCTGGAAGAGATATTATCGTTGTCTGCTCAAGGGTGAGGGGATATCGGAAAGCCTGGATACCCGTTCCATTATGCTTTTCAATGAGTTGTGGTGCGAAAACAACCCACCGAGCCCTTACCCTGAAACGGTGGAAGTCCTGGAATATTTTGGCTCCCGCGGGTATCGGATGGGCGTCATTAGCAACACGTCGCCTTCGCTGGAGCTGACGCTGCAAAAAGCTGGCATCGCGAAGTACTTTACGTCCTTTACCGCAAGCTCGCTGGCTGGGGCGAGCAAACCCAGTCCGATCATCTTCAACGCCGCGCTGAGGGCGCAAGGTGTAACAGCAGCCGAGAGCCTTTATGTGGATGATTACAATGTTTTGGCTGATGGCGCCCGCGAGCAGGGCTTTACTTCGTTTCTCATTAACCGGGAGGACGTATCCGGTGCAAAATGGGTGATTCGCAGTCTGAAAGAAATGGTCGATTATATGGAGAAAGACCATGACTGACACAAGCAGCAACGCCATCTGGAGCGCCGCTCAAAAGCCTGACACCTTTGAATCCCGCTCACACCGCTTCCGCGAGGAAATGCGGCCTGTTTTCTACCAATGGCTGGGCATTTCACCCGAAAGCAAGGTGTTGGACGGCGGCTGCGGTTCCGGCGTGTTCACCCGCTATCTGGCGCAAGGCTTGACCAGCGGGCACATCACCGGGTTCGATATCAATCCCGGCTTCATCGAATACGGCACGGCAAAGGCACGGGAGATGGGATTGGCCGGCAGAATGAAGCTGGAACTGGCCGACGGCTTTGCCCTGCCTTACAAGGACTGCGCCTTCGGCGCGGTGACCAACTACACCTACGTCGGCGTGCTGTCCGACCCCGAGGCGGGGCTCAAGGAGCTCATCCGGGTGTGCAGGCCGGGCGGCGTCGTCTCCTGCGTCATCGCGTCCAATGCCATCCCGAACATCGGCTGGCAGGGGGACTATCCCTTTGACGGCGCGGACGAGCTGCAGAGGTTGGCCTCGCTGGAAAGCATGATCTTCACCGGCTTTGCTTTTCGTGGCGCGGATTGGAAGCAATCGAGGGCATGGCATGCCTGCCGCTACCCCAAGCTTTTGGAAACCTGCGGTCTTGGCAATATCCGCGTCTACCCCTTCGCTCATCTGATGTGCTATAGCGACGTCGCCTATCCGCTGGACTACCGCAGGCAACTGGCCGTCGCCGAGACACAGGAGGAAATCAACTGGCTCCAATCCCGCTACGCCGGCAAGGAGAGCATCTATGAGAGCCATGGATTTACACGAGGCGACTTTGACCGGCTGGTGTGCCTGCTGCAAAGGAAGCTGGCCTATCTCAAGGAGCATTTCAACACCGATCAAAGCTATGAATGGCATGGGGGATTCAACTTCATCGTGACCGGAACAAAGCGGTAACGAGGAAGCGGCAGTGGCTTGCGGCCCGCTACTTCCCCTCCGTCTTGAACTGTACCGGCGTGTGGGAGCTAAGCGCCCAGCCGATCTCCACATGGAACCCCGCCTGGGCCAGGCCGGCGTCGGTGATGTAGCTCTTGCTCTCTAGGACCGTGAGGTTGGACGTTCCCTGCAGCTTGCGCAGCCGGTCGGCCTGTTCGCCTTTGCCCAGATGGTCCAGCGTGTCCGTCAGCTCATCAAGGTCGAAATAGGCGGTAAGGCCCTCATATTGCATGAAGTAAAAGGACGGGGACGGGAAAAACGCCATATCGTCGATGGTGAACTTGTGCAGATGATGCAGGATGGGGAAGTATCCCTTCAGCGGGTTGTCCATGGGCTCCATGAGCACGCCGGCCAGGCCGTTGGCCACGGCATCCTCCACCAGCAGTCGGCGCTCCTCCAAGGCCTGCTTGATGGGCAGTCGGTCGCCGTTTTCAAAGGTGACGAATATCCGGTCCGCGCGGATCGAGTTCAGATCGTATCGATAACCGAAGCCTTCATAGAGGAGCTCCCGGCCTTCGCTGCCGATGCGGCTGTCCTCAATCTTTATGCCCGTCAGCGAATTCACAGGGTCCAGATAGGCTGCCACTGCCTGTGCCCCCTGGCGAATGTCCACGCACAGCGTCGGGTCAAAGGGATCGTAACCCTGCTTGGACAGGTGGGCGTAGTTCAGCACCGACGCCCTGTCGCTGCGCACCAGCAGCACACAGCCACCGGCCACGTCGTATCGCAGGAGCGCAAAGGTGGGTCCCACGGCCCTGCCCTCAAAGCGTTCGAAATCCCGCAGCGTCAGCTTGTCGATCCGCCGTGCCAGGTCATAGACGTCCTGCAAGGTCATCTGCCGTTGTCCCTCGGGGGTGCCCTGCGCTGCCGCCAGCGCGCGTCGCAGGTCGGCTAGAGTGGTTGCGTCCGTCCTTATCAGCCGGTATATGCTCCATAGCTTGCCGCCGTGCAGCGTAACCAGCCATGTCTCGTCGTCCATACGATACAGGCCCAGCTGTCGGCCTCCTTGCTCTGGGAAGATCGCCCGCAGCCAGCGCTCCCGGAAGCGTGACAGATCGGGGGCGGGGTAGGATTCCAGGAACAGGTCGCCCTTGGAAGAGAACTCGTCCTCGGCCACCGGCGTGTCGATGAACTGCACCGGCAGCGATTCCGTGTCACCGGTCTGGGTATTGGCGATGATCAGCGCGTCCTCGCCCACGCCATACACATAGGGCATGGACCCCTTGGCGGCCAGCATGGAGCTCAGCGGGTTCATATACAGGCACTCGTCAAACACATAGCAGCCGGCGATGTCCCCAATGGCGCCCGGTGCAGCCGGAGAGGCGACGGAAGCATCCTGCGCGGGTTCCGGCGCGGCCATGGAGAAGCCGATGCCGCCGGCGGCGATCAGCGCGCAAACCAGCAAGGAGGCGATCGCCGTGCCCATGCCCGGCCAGCGCTGCCGCCTGCGCGCCGCACTCAGTATCACCCAGGTGGCCGCGCCGGCCAGCAGCACGACCAGCACATCCACCGGCGCCAGCGGAATCGCCCCCAACCTCTCGTAGAACCAGCCCGTGCCAAAGCGGTACAAACCGCCGGCCATCATGGCCGCTTCGCCCGCGTACATCAGCGCCGAGGCGGTGAGAGCCAGCAGCACCGGCACGCCGATGCCCAACCAGCCGCGCCGTCCCAGCAGGAAGCTGCCGGCATACACGCCCACAGCAGTGCCCAGGCCCACGAAGAACACGCCTGTCAGCACCGAGGCCAGCGGCGTCTGTATCGCGTCGGCCTGGCGGAAAAAGGCGGTCGTGTTGGCGAACACGCACAGCGCCAGCAGCGCCGACGTGGCCATGCCCTGCAGCAGCAGCGGCTTGGCTTGGGAGCGCTCGCCGGTGCGCGCCATGCGCCCGATGCCGTAAACCAGAGCGCAGACCATGGCGATCAGGAGCAGCGCGATCAGGTAGTAATGTATTTTGTAGCCGCTGTCGCCCATCACGTAGAGGGTGCGGTTCGCGAGGGTATAGGCGATCGACTGAGCCCGCGTCAGCGGCGAGGCAATACACAGGCTGGTCTGCCACGCGTCCACCGTGGCCGTGGGGATGGATCCCAGGCCCACGCCCAGCGTGGCCGGGTCCACCAGCGCCATGCCGGCGGTGCGTATCTGCATCCGTTCGAAGAACTGCTCCATGGCGAAGAAGACGCCGACGGAACCGGCCAGCCCTACGGGGAAGGCCAGCCGCCCGGCCCGGAACAGTAGTGGCTGAAAGGCGGCGAACAGCAGTATCGCAAAGCCCATCGCAGCGTAGGGCACCACGTATTTGGCGTATTGCTCCGGCGCGATGGAGCCGTTTGCGATGCTCCAATATGCCATGCGCACGCCGTTTATCAAAGGATAGGCCGACAGCGCCAGCAATACCGCCAGGGAAAGCAAATAGAAACGTCGATATTCTTTGCTCTGCATACGATCACCCCCGAAGCGTTGGATTGGTCAGCAGCACCAGCGCCATGGCCAGCACAAACGCGG
The DNA here is from genome assembly GCA_023410875.1 of Bacillota bacterium. Taxonomy (GTDB): domain Bacteria; phylum Bacillota; class Clostridia; order Christensenellales; family UMGS416; genus JAEYRA01. The sequence goes on from JAEYPH010000013.1 coordinate 45,884, forward strand.
CTGACGCGGCGATGCCGATCCACGTCATCCTCTTGTAGTTCAGCACGTTGACGATGCGCACCTTGACGCCGGCGCGCCCAAAGGAGGTGGAGATCAGAAAGCGCTTGTCCTCGGCGAAGCGCAAAAGGGCGGACGCGTAGGCCTTACGCTGCTGCGGGCCATACGCGCCCTTGCGCAGCACCACCTCGTCGCAGGAGAGCTCCATGTCGGTGAAGAGTGCCTTGAGCATGACCCACACCAGCGGGTTGAACCAGCGAACGCAGGCCACGGCGATGGCCATCGCCCGCCACAGATTGTCCAGCCGCCGGCGGTGGACGTTTTCGTGGGCCAGCACCATCTGCCCCTCGGGGCTGTCCGGGTCCAGCCCCGGCGGCAGCAGGATCTTGGGCCGCAGCACGCCGGTCAGCACCGGCGAGAGCAGCATGTCGCAGCGGTAAAGGTTCTCTTTGATTGGCACAGCCTTGTGCAGCTCCGCCAGCGTCAGCGCGTACAGGGCGCATGCCGCCAGCAGCGCCGCCAGCGCCACGATGACCCATACGGTGGCCCCAACGGTGAAAAGCTCCCGCAATGCCTCGGTTTTGTATGCCAGGGGCGCGTAGCTCTGGGCCGCCCCGATCACGTTCATCGTCATCAGCCGCTGCGCCCCGGGAAGCGGCGGCGCGCCCGGCAGGATGGCCTCCATGGGGACAAGCCGCCGGACCAGCCCGCCGGTGAAGTTGAACAGGCTCCAATGGCTGGACGGAGCCAAGGGAAGAGACAGACGGGCAAACGCCAACGCCCACAAAGGGTAGACGATGCGCCGGGGCAAGGGCCGGACCAACCGGATCAGCAGCACCGCGGCGATGGCGAAGCTGGCCGTCAGGCTCATGTTCAGCACAAAGTAGAACGCGCCGTTCATAAAGGCCATCACTCCTTCTCGCCGTGTCCATCGATCAGCTTGCGCAGCTCGTCGGCCTCCTTGGCGCTCAGCGTGCCGTCGGCCAAAAAGGACGAAAACAGCGCCTTGACCGAACCGCCAAAGAAGGAATGCAGCACCTCCTTGGCCTCCTCCCGCCCCACTTCCTCCCGCCCAACCAGACTGTGGCACACGAAACCGGGCTCCGTGCGCCGGATCGCTCCTTTGTCCACGAGTTTCTTAATGACGGTATAGGTCGTGTTCTTGTTCCAGCCGATCTTCTGGGCCGCCAGCACCGAGAGCTTCTTGGCGCTGGCGCCTTCCTGCTCCCACAGCAGCTCCATGAGCTTGCGTTCGCCCTCAAACAGCTTGATCTTTCCCACGTCGGCACCTCAGACTATTCTAGTAGTTTGCAAGAATAGACTATCACGGTAGTCTAGAACTGTCAAGAGATTCGAATCGACACCGTCCGACAGAATACTTTAAAATACCTAAGAATGGCCTGACATTTTGTGAATTGTCCTGAATTCCCTTAAAATGTTTGAGGCCATGTTTTCCATATGTTAATATTTACTCAATTCGCTGATTGCATTGATCGTTCAGGAGGAGCTCACCCGTGAAAAAGCCGATTTCCACCGTTGCCCTGACACTCGTGCTGTTGCTGCTGATCCCGCTGGCAGCGCTGGCTGCAGAGTCCTCCTCCCTGACTATGGAGAAGGGGACGTCCACCGTGCTGTACAACAGCGTGCACAGCGACGATGGCTACAAGACGTGGACGACCAGCAACGCATCCATCGTCGCGATCAGCCCCCAGGGCAACAGCTGCGGCGTTCGGGCCGTGGGCCTGGGCACGTGCACCGTAACGGTCAGCGTGCGATATACGGTCTGGGTGACAGCCTGGATCCCCAACCCCGTGGGCGGCGGCGGTTATTGGGGCGTCAAGCCGGAAACGAGAATCGACACCTATAACCATGTCATCACCGTGCTGGAGCCCGGCAAAGCGGATGTGGTTACAGAAGTAAAGTTTACTGGCCCTTTCGCCGCGAAAATCAACCCCAGTCTTTGCATCGGGGACGCGTTTTTCGGGCCTTTTCAGATGCGAATCAGCACGGGCTCCGGCACCAGTTGGAGCTATGACCTGTCGCGCCTGAGCTTCACATCCTCCAACCCTGCGGTGGCCGCGGTCGGGAAAAACGGTGTGATCCATGCCGTGGGCAAGGGTAAGGCCGTGATCAAGGCCGCCACCGCCGATGGGATTTCCGATTCCTACACGGTCACCGTCGGCGATTTCACTGGCTACACGGCCATCTCCACTCCCCAGCAATTGAACGCCATCCGCAACAACCCCACCGGTAAGTATTATCTGGCCCGGAACATCGTGTTCCAGAAGGCGGATTTTGCGCCAGGCGGTGCTTTCTACAACAACGGTGCCGGTTGGGTGCCGATCCCGAACTTCAAGGGCGTGCTCAACGGCAACCATTATGCAATCGTGAATCTACAGGTGAACGCCACGGGCAGAGCCGGGTTGTTCGCCAACCTCCTGGATGCCACGGTCAGCAACCTGGAGATGAAGAACTGCACCATCCGGGGCTCCGGTGACACCGGCGCCATCGCCGGGCTCGTGGACAATGACTATGCAAATCAACGAAATTTGATTTACAACTGCAAGGCCACTGGAGGAACCGTTTCCGGGACCAATACCGGCGGCATCGCCGGCAATGTCGAAGGATCGGCGGTGTCGCTGTGCCAGAACAGCGCCAGCGTGACCGGCACAAACCAGGTTGGCGGCATTGCGGGGCGCAGCTTCTCTACGCCTATCTGGTTTGCCAAGAACTCGGGAACGATCACCGGCAAGAATGCCTATGCAGTCGGTGGCATCACAGGCGCTTCCGGCCTGGGGGCACACATTCTTAGCTGCTCCAACGAGGGCGCAGTCAAAGGCATATACGATTCCAACAGCGGAGCCAGCTACGGAAGCTTCTACCTTGGGGGGATTGTTGGCGACATGGGTGCGGCCGAAATGCGGTATTGCGCCAACAAAGGGAACGTCAGCGTGCAGTCCACCAACACGAACAAAAGCTTTGTGTACGTGGCGGGTGGAATAGCCGGCAGATTTTCCAACAACAATCAGGCATCCAACTGCCATAGCACGGGTTCCATTCAGCAGACATGCACCACCGGCGAGACGCTGATGGGCGGCTTGGTCGGCGTCATCTGGTCCAATCAGGAGGCGGGTTCCCGGGTGCAGCTGTTGGCGTGCTACAGCACGGGCAACTTGAAAAGCAATCTGACCAACGTCAGGCTGGGGGGCGTTCTTGGCGGCACCACGGGCAGGGGCGGAAACGTCGTGACGCTGGTCAAGGATTGCTATTACATCAACAGCGCCTATTCCGCCGCCGGCAAAATGAATGTAGGCAGGCTGGAGAACGTGCTGGCGCTGTCCGCCACGCAGTTCAAAAGCAAGGCAAGTTTTGTGGGCTTTGATTTCAGCCGGGTCTGGACCATGGGCGCCAGCGCCCCTCAGCTGCGCAGGGGCAATTTCCAACCGACCTATTACGCGTGTACCGTGGCCTATGACACTGCCGGAGGCAGCAAGGTTGCCGGCGTCACCGTGGCCTACAACGTCTTGCTGACCGCCCCCGCCGTGCCCACGCGCACGGGCAGCGCCTTTGCCGGCTGGTACAAGGATGCCGCCTGCACCAAACCGTGGAACTTCAAAACCGACCGGGTGATGTTCAGCACCACGCTGTACGCAAAGTGGACGCTGGCCGCCCCCGGCGCGCCCAAAGCGGCATCCACGGGTTACAACAATGTCAAGGTGACCTGGAGCGCCGTGGCCGGCGCGGGGGGTTACCAGGTGTGGCGCAGTAAGACGCCTTCCGGCGGCTATACGCTGGCGGCGACGACAGCCTCAACGAGCCACACCAACACCGGTCTTGCCACCGGCACCATGTATTATTACAAAATCCGCGCCTATCGCACCGTGAGCGGCGTGCGCCAATACAGCGCCTATACGGCGGCGGTATCGGCCAAGCCCGTGCCCGCCGCAGTCAGTGGAGCAAAGGCCGTGTCTGTGGGCTACAGCAGTGTCAAGGTGACCTGGAGCGCCGTGGCCGGGGCAGGGGGTTACCAGGTGTGGCGCAGCACGACGGCATCCGGCGGCTACAAACTGGTTGCCACAGTGGCTGGCACGGCCAGCACCAGCTCCGGCTTGTCTACCGGAACACTCTATTACTTCAAGATTCGCGCCTATCGCACGGCGAATGGCGTGCGGCACTACGGCCCCTTTAAGGCGGCGGTGTCGGCCAAGCCGGTGCCCGCCACGGTGACCGGCGCCAAGGCCGCCCGGGCGTCCTCCAGCAGCATCAAGCTGACATGGAACGCGGTGTTGGGCGCAAACAAATACGAGGTGTACCGGGCCACGTCCAGCGCTGGAGCCTACACCAAGCTCGCCGAGGTCAGCGCTGCGACCTGCACCAACACGAGGCTGACTGCCGGCAAGACCTATTACTACAAGGTGCGGGCCTATCGGGTGGTGGGCTCTGCGAGGGTGTATGGAAACTTCAGCGCGGTGGTTTCCGCAAAACCGTAATAGGCAGCAGCCAATCGATGTGTTATACTGCGTTTATCTGGAGGAAACGGTATGATCTATGTCTTGAAATACATTAGAATGGCTTGCTCCGTTAAAGTGGATAAACGGCGAGACGTTTAGCGGAGCTGAATCCGCAAGGCACTGCCTTGCGAGGGTCGTCGGCAATGGGACTGACAGCGCGGTTACCGTGCTTCTGTTAGAGTTGCCCTTTGCCGACGCGATCGATGGATGAAGCAAAGGCTGCGGGCGTTTCGCCCGCGGCCTTTTTGTTGGATGGAGCATGTGCTTGTATTCAAGCGGAAGGCAAATGTCTTCCGCCCTTCTTAATTTTAAGAAGGTTCAACTTATGAGTTGCCCTTCCACCAAACAATAGAAAGGAAGAATTCTTTGTATGAAGGAAAACATTGGTAACTACGCGCGTCATGCGCAATTTTGGGACTGGGGCGGCTACGACCGCACCGGGGAACATGATTACTGGTTCAAGTATGCCGCAAAATTCGGCAAAAATGTATTGATCCCCATGTGTGCCTTGGGTGAAGCCGGCGCATATATGGCCGAGTGCGGGATGAACGTGACCGCGTTCGACGTTACGCCGGAGATGATCGCCGAGGGCAAGAAGCGGTTTGGCGGTGTGCCGGGCCTGCGGCTTTTCGAAGGCGACGTGACCGATTTCCGTTTCGACATCCCGCCGGCTGACTTCTGCTACAGCGTGGATTTCGGCCACATCCTGTCCATCGAGGATGTCAAAAAGGCGCTGGCGTGCATCAACTACCACTTGAGGGACGGAGGCTGCCTGGTCATCGAAACGGGCTTGAGGATGCCGAACGCGGAATCGGTTTACCACCCGGTCAAGACCTTTTACCCGTTAAAACAGGTCTACCCGAACCTGAAAGTCTGGAAAACCGGCGACGGCCGCAACGAAGCTGAAACAGGCCGGTTCTATATCACGCAGACCTTTTACGCCGAGGACCAGAGCGGACATATCGAGAGCTTCGACCATGCGTTCTATCTGCAAAGCTACTCCCGCGAGCAGTGGCTAGCGGCGTTGGAGGAGTGTGGGTATGACATCGTGGGTGAGTACAGAAACCGTGAAGGGGAGCCGTGGCGCGACGGCGACGGGTTTTGCATCTTTGAGGCAAGGAGGAATCCAAAATGAAATTCGATCAGGAACAAATCGAATTTACCGCGTCGCAAATCGGTCATATCGACAGCGGCGAATAAGGTATTTTCCTTGACACGGTAAATACTGAGCATCAAATTGAAGCTAAAATATTTCACAATGGGGGAATAGCAGGAGTCTTTTATAGTTGCATGATATTTGGTGGTCTGAGGATGCACATCTCTTTTGAAAAGGACACTGATAAATTCCATGAGGAATTAGCAGCTTGTGTACAGTCCACGCTGAACAAGTCAGGTATGGCGTCCTGCTTGATTTGGATATTCAACGAAGACAGAAAAATCATCAAATTTTTGAAAGAGAAGTTCCACGTTATTCCGGAAGGCGCGCATGATTATGCATCCATTGAGTTTATCATGCGCCGCGAAAAGTTTGACCGGACGGCACATCAACTCGTTCTGGAGATCCGGTCATACGAAGAAGAACATATAGACGACTATTTAATTATGTTGGACGGCGCTATGACATTTGTTGATCCGCCGCCAAAGTTCCTGGGCCACAGAGAGCATTATTTACAACACTTTATCCAGCGAGCGGAAGATCACTCTTTTGAAGCCTTTTGGAAAAGAGATAGGGTCGTTGGGTTGTACTGGCGAAAAAACGCGGAAATCGACATCATGGTTGTGGACAAGGAGAACCAGCGAAAAGGATATGGTTCCATCATACTGACACGGGCAATCGACATGGTTTTCAAAAATACCGATGCGGACTTTGCGTATCTGTATGCCGTAGACTGGAATGTTAAGGGGCAGTCGTTTTATAAAAAATACGGTATGGAGCAGAACGGCCACTCGTATCTCTTGCGAATAAACGAATGAAGGAGAGACGACATGAAACATACTGAAATCATTGCGGACGACTGGAACAAGTATTCCGACAGCTATTATGGCAGGATCTATTCCGGGAATGTCATCGAGCAGCTCGTTGCCAACCTGATGTGGGCGTTTCCGCTGGAGGTCAGGGAAATGCTGACCTCCGCGTTTCCCGATCTGCAGGGCAAACGGGTGCTTGTTCCCTCCAGCGGCGACAACGGCGCGGTGTTCGCCTTTCATCTTCTAGGTGCCAACGTCACCTCTGCGGACATCGCGGAGCGGCAAATCCGTAACGCCAAAACCATTGCAGACCAGCAGGGTTGGGCCATCGAGTTTGTACAGGACGACAGCATGAGGCTTGAGCGCATCCAAAGCGGTGAATACGACCTTGTGTACACGTCCAACGGCGTACATGTCTGGATTGACGACCTTGCCGCCATGTACCGGAACTTCCATCGGGTGTTGAAGCCCGGTGGAAGGTATATCATGTTTGAGACCCATCCGTTCATCCGCCCGTTCGACGGCGAAGCCGCCGACAAAGGGCAGTTTGTCGTCCACAAGCTCTATGATAGCACCGGCCCGTTCGGGGAGGTGCCAAACTATGCCTGGCGTATCATGGATATGGCAAATGCGATGATGGACTCGGGGTTTGTCATCCGGCACATGGAGGAATTTCATTCACAGCTCGGTTCTTTCGACTGCTGGTGGTATCAAACGCCAGCGCAAGCCGAGGCAGACGGCTATCGGAAGTTCGACTGGAAGCAGAACCCGTGGGCGGCGCTGCCGCAGTGGATCGGGTTTTCCGCCCGGAAAGGTGGTAGCAAAACATGAGCATCATCCAGACCCACGACATTACGCTGTACGGCGGCAACAGCATCGTGCTGCGCCCGCTGTGCGACGAGCATCTGCCGCTGCTGTATAAATGGTGCGCCGACCCGGATGTGCTGTATTGGACCGAGGGGGGCACGGCTGATACGAACCTGTCCTATGGCCCGGACACCGTCCACGACATCTACGGCGGCGTGTCGCAGAACGCCTTTTGCTTTCTGGTGGAGGCTGACGGCGTGCCCATCGGCGAATGCTGGCTGCAGAGGATGAACCTGCCGGAAGTCCTGGCCATGTATCCTGAGGGGCTGGACGTCCGCCGCATCGACATGTCCATCGGCGAAAAAGACTACTGGGGCCGGGGAATCGGTACGCAGTTCATCGGCATGCTGGTGGACTTCGCCTTCTGCGGCGAACATGTGGACGTGCTGCACTGCTTCTGCGAGGACTACAACCACCGCAGCCGCCGTATGTGGGAGAAGCACGGCTTCACGTTGGTTCTGAGTGAGGAGCTGCCGCAGCTGCAGAAAGGAAAGCTGCAATACCATTACCGCCTGACCCGGCAGGAGTATGTGGAGCGCCAACAGGCGGTCAATGACTCTCAATAAACCGGTCTACCTGCTCATGCCACCGTACCGTGTCGCAATCTCCGGGCTCCGTGTCCTCCCCAAACATCAAGTCCGCCAGATAGCGCGGCCGTTTGCCGCCCAGGGCCATGGCCTTCACGCAGGACACGCAATAGACGCACACGTCGTCGGCGGGCATCTGGGCGGCGCGCTGGCGCATCTTCTCGTGGACCGCCTCCACGGGCCAGGCGGGGTAGAAGCTGTCTCCGCAGCACGCCTGGTTCGTGCCCGTGCGCTGGGCCTCAATGATGGTGATGCTCATTCTCTGGAGCAGCGCCCGCACGGCGTCGTGCAGCTCCGGCCGGGTGCGGGTCGGGCAGGCGTCGTGCACCGACACGGCAAGGCTGCCATAATTGGGCAGAGGGAATTCCGGCTGGCCGGCCACGACCTCCCACAGCGAAACTGTGGTTAAGCCCTCCCGGCGGCTGCGGTAGCGCCGGTCACAGCCGGAGCATGTGTTGATGATCGTCGTGCCCTCGGGCAGGCCGTCTTCATGATGGCAGCATGTGCTGTGCAGCGGCATGGGGCCCAGCGCGGCGTTCAGAGCCTGCCAAATTCGGTCGGCCAGTTCAGGTTTGTAAAGCACCAGCGCGCAGCCTGGGGCGAACACATAGCTCATAGATCGAACTCTCCTTGGATTTCCTGCCGAGTGGCCCGCGCCTCCAGTTCCAGCAGGCGGCGCTTGACGTCCAGCCCGCCGGCATAGCCCACCAAGTCCCCACTGGCCCCCACGACCCGGTGACATGGGATGAAGATCGCGATGGGGTTGCGGTTGTTGGCTATGCCCACGGCGCGGCTGGCGGTAGGCTGGCCGATGTGCGCGGCGATCTGCCCGTAGGTGCGCGTTTGCCCGTAGGGGATGGTCAGCAGCGCCGCCCACACCTTGCGCTGGAACTCTGTGCCTTCCGGCCGCAGCGCCACGGTGAAGACCGTGCGCTGCCCGGCGAAGTACTCCCGCAGCTGCCGCGCCGCTTCATCGGTGTGGGCGCTGCGCCGCAGCGTCGTGTCGGCAGGGGGCGGGCCGAAGTCCAGCCTGGTCACGGCGTCCCCATCGGCATACAGCGTAACAGGGCCGATGTCGGTGTCATAGGCCATGCAAGCCTCCGCCTGCGCGGGCGCGCTCTTGCGCTGGGCGCGGCCCGGCGTACTGCCGCTGTGCTTGGCGTAGAAGGCATAGAACGCCGACAGGCTGCCAAAGCCCAGCTCTTGGGCCACATCCAGCACCGGTGTGCCTTGGGCCAGCACGCCGGCGGCGTATTGCGCCCGCAGGCTGTCAACATATTGGCCGGGTGTCACACCATACTGTTCCTTGAATAGTTGGATGGCGCGGTTGGCCGAGACACCCAGCGCCCGCAAGGACTGCAGCGCTTCGGCCTTGTCGGCGAAGCCCGCTTCCAGCGCGGCCTTCATCCTTTCGGCCAACTCGCGGCCGGGTAGGTGGTCGGCCAGGTCTGGCCGGCAGCGCTTGCACGGGCGATACCCCGCGTCCTGCGCCTGTTGGGCGGTATCAAAATAGGCGACGCCGGCGCGGTTGGGTATCCGCGACGGGCAGGAGGGGCGGCAGAACACGCCGGTGGACTTCACCGCGTAATAGAACCGGCCGTCACAGGTGCTGTTGTTGTGCGAGACTGCCTGCCATTTATCATCTTCGGTCATGGGAACTTCCTTCTTCCGTGGGGCTGTGCGGCGGCCGTAGGTCCATCGCTTTATCTGCATTATAACAGAAGATTGGGCTGCTTTCTTTCTATTCGTCCCCCAGTAATCGCCGCTCGGTTGGACATTTGTTCACTCTTTTGCTATATTGTTGCCAAACAACCCCGGGAGGTGAGAACCGATGGCGATCAAGAGCAAGCCCGCCAAAACGGGGAAGAGGAGAAGACCATTGCTGACAGCAGTGCTCTGGTTGCTGGGCGCGGCGTTGGCTGCCGGCGTGGCTGTGCTGGCGCTGGACCTGGTCGTGGTGGCCGGGGGCGGGCGCCATATCGTGGCCCAGGCCGACGCGAAGCAGGCCCAGTGCATCATCGTGCCCGGCGCCATGGTGTGGGGGGAAACGCCCAGCTTCATGCTGCAGGACCGGCTGGACGTGGCGCTGGAGCTCTATGAAGCCGGCGTGGCCCCCAGGATATTGGTCAGCGGCGACCACGGGCAGAAGGACTATGACGAGGTGAACACGATGCGCCGCTATCTGGAGGATCATGGCGTGCCCACCGAGGACATCTTCATGGACCATGCGGGGTTTGACACCTATTCCACGATGGCCCGCGCCAAGGCGGTGTTCCAGGTGGAGAGCGCCGTGGTCGTGACGCAAAGATACCATCTGTACCGCGCGCTGTTCCTGGCCGGCAGCATGGGCATCTCTGCCCAGGGCGTGCCCTGCGACCGCTACCAGTCGCCCCGGCAGTGGTACTACGACCTGCGCGAAATCGCCGCCCGCGCTAAGGACTTCGTGACCGCCTGCATCACCCGGCCGGACCCCAAATATCTGGGCGATGCCATACCCATCAGCGGCAGCGGCGTGGCCACCCACGATGACTGAAGGAGGAAGCTAAACATGCTGCTTGCTGAATTGACTGAAAAGCTGGCCGGTCTGGAGATTGCCGGAGACGCCATGGATTTTCAAGAGTTGGCACTGGCAATCGCCCAAGTGGCGCAAGGAGAGCCGGATCAAGCCGACCCCGACGAGTTCCTTCGCGACATCTGCATGTCCATTGGCTTTGAGATTCGCCATGCGCTGGAAGGCGAGCGGGGATTCTCCTATGTAGAAAACGGCGTAACCGAGGAGATTCGCAAGGCAAGGAAAGAACTTTTTCCCCTCAAGAATGTGTATCTTCGCTTCCGGGTGGATATCATCACCGCTGCCTTCGTTGTGGCAGCGCTGGATCGTCTTGGCTCTGCATGTGATCACAGGAATCCTTACACACTCTTCTATGCTGCCCGCAGAAAATACGATGCCTTGGTCATGGAAGCGCTGCGGCAGGAGCTGTCGGAAAAGGAGTATCGACGCGTGGAACTGGCCATGGATAAGTTTCAGAGACGGTACACGAAGGACTATGTGTTTCAGTATCTGGAGGAACAGACAGCTAAGTATCTGCGCATGGATGCAGAGAAGCGCAAGAAGGCGCTGGCCGGCACTTTGGTGCGCGTACTGGAAATGGGCGATGCCTATGAAGGATACCGCACTGATATACGGGCGGCGGCCAGGCAAATGGGTTGCGACGTGAGTGACGTTTTGCCCATCGTCGAGTATCCTGACGATTTCGTGTGGTGACCGATTGCAGCTTGGATACTAAAGGAGTCGGACATGGAATCCTACCGCAAGGAACTGACCTTTACGATCCCCCAGCGGCGCGCCTACGTCAACATCACCGGGCAGGTGCAGCGCTGCATCGATGAATCCGGTATTCGCGAGGGGCTGGTGTTGGTCAACGCGATGAACATCACCGCCAGCGTGTTCGTCAACGACGACGAGGCCGGCCTTCATCAGGACTTTGAGCGCTGGCTGGAGACTCTGGCCCCGGAGAAGCCCCACAGCCAATACCGCCACAATGGCTTTGAGGACAACGCCGACGCCCACCTCAAGCGCCAGATCATGGGCCGCGAGGTTGTGGCCGCCGTGACGGCGGGAAAGCTGGACTTTGGCACCTGGGAGCAGATTTTCTATGGAGAATACGACGGCAAGCGCTCCAAGCGGGTGTTGGTCAAGATCATCGGGGAATAGGCTCATACATCGGCTGAAGGCCGTACACCTGCCCACGGGAGGTGTGACCATGGACAGGCGCAAGCGAATTGGAATCATGGTGGCTTTGCTGCTGGTCGCCGCCGTGCTGGCATCCTGCGAGCCGCCGGCAAAGCCTATGCAGACGGTGGAGGCCCTTTCCGAGCCGGTGGAATATACCGAATTCAACCGGCTGATCGACAGCTCAGACATCGTTGTGGTGGGCCGCGTGGTCGGGCCTGGCCAATCGATGGATGCCTTCGCGTTGATGCCGCCCGAAGAAAAGAAAGAGCATGGCATCTCCGACGACAGGAATTCCCCGATTACCGTGTACGACGTTCAGGTGATGGACTGCTGGAAGGGTGGCTTCGCCAAGGGTGAACGCATCCAGATGTATCTGGACGGGGGCACATGGGACAACGTGTATTATACGGACAACACGATAAAGGACTTTCAGCCGGATCGTGACTATATGCTGTTCCTGGTCAGGCCGATCGTGAAGAGCCTGGGCTATTACATGGTCAATTCTTCGACCCAGGGCATCGTGTCTGTGGAAGGGGAACGTATCAAGGACCGGCGAGGCAACCCGTGGCTGTTGACCGGGCAGAGCCTGGACGAAGCCAAACAGACCTTCCTGCGGGCGCAGGAGGAAGCCCCCTGAACCGATAGGAACCTAAGTTTACAGGAGAAATACAACATGGATGCGAACGCTTATTTTCTGGCCCGCCCCGCTGCCGTGGACCGTGAGGACGCCCTGGCCTTCAAGCGGGAGTTCCTGAGCCGCGGGGAGTTCATACAGGGGAGCTGCCTGTGGCTGGAATATGAGGACTATGACCGTTGGCTCAAATGGCTGGCCGACAGCGAGGCCGGCCGCGTGCCCCAGGGGCGCATCGGTTCCACGACGCTGTTCACGTGCCGCCGCAGCGACGGGCGCATCGTGGGCATCGTGGACATCCGCCACTCGTTAAGCCCCTTCCTGCTGGAGCGCGGCGGGCACATCGGCTACAGCGTGCGCTCCAGCCAGCGCCGCCAGGGCGTGGCCACGGCGCAATTGGCGCTGGCGCTGGAGGAGTGCCGCAAATTGGGCATCGACCGCGCGCTGGTGACCTGTGACAAGGACAACCTGGGTTCCGCCCGCACGATACAGAAGAACGGCGGCGTGCTGGAGAATGAGGTAGCGGAGGGGAGCGAGGTGATTCAGAGGTATTGGATTAATATTTTGGGAACGACTTCCCCCACCGTATTAATTTAGCCACGTATCAGAACCCTTTTTCGTTAACTTATATTTGTAGTTAAACGTAACAGACGTTTTGTCTGTCTTCTCGATATACTCAGCCTTCCTTAAAGCTTGAAGAGCTTTCTTTACTATATTAATGTTCTGCTCACCGCTTATAGCTCGGATTTGTTTATTGGTTATTACTGCTCGAGGATCTTTTCTGAATACATCTATGATTATCTGTTCCAGAGTCGCCATCCTTCTGTGATATATTTTAACAACGACATAGTTTCCCTCTTCTGCAATAACCGGATCAATCAAACCCACCCTCTTTAATTCGTTCTTTACGGTATTTAAGCCCTCGCCTATATCATGATTAGGAGGATTAGGAAGAGCATGTAGCATACGTACAATGTTGGGATTGCGAGAGTATCGCTCATCATATATGTTGCTTATTGTGATAAAACCCGGCAATCTTCCTGGGCTTCTAATTTCGACTCGATTATCATATACAATAATCTGAATGTCGTCATTCAAACTATAATCTCTGTGTATTATTGCATTAACAATGACTTCTTTAAGTGCGATAGTCGGATATTTGAGTCTGATATATTCGCCGCCAATGTTATATAGGGTGTTTTGAAGCATTTCATTCAGAACAGTCATAGTTTCATCTATTTGTTGCTCTATAGGACCTGAAACGGTTTTTGGCATTCCATCAAGTTGATCTCTGTTATATGTATCGCTGCTTGTTCTCATTCTAAAAACTTTAATTCCGCATCTTGTATCCAATGAAGCTTGTGGTTCTTCATCGAATAGTAAAACACAACAAACATTGGGGAGGTAGGCATCTCCCTTTAGGTCTAAACAGCGTTGCTTTCTAAGAAATTTTACTGGATCGAGGTGAGTATCAACCCGATCCATATATGAACACAGATACTCGCTCTCCAGAATATCCTCTAAAGGAACATTATCTACAGCGTTTTTCTCATATTGATAAGAGCCTTTAGCGTATCCAAGGGCTAGTACTCTTTCACCTTTTATTGATTTTGTCTGAGCATTAATTCGTATATAGCACTTATCTTTAGCTGTAAAATGAACCTTTGGGCTCTTTGGTACGGATATGTGAAGTATGAAGCCATGCTGCTTACAATCAATAAATTCAATATCAATGTTTTCTACTGATGGCTTTGTCTCTTCAAGGAGAGTAGCCAAATGGTCATTGGCCTCTTCTTGATTAATAAATCCAAAAATTCGATTAGGCCTCTTTGACTTTATATCTTCTATACCTATGTAAATATCGCCTCCATCTGAATTGGCAAATGCGACGAAAGTTTCTTGGAGATCAGCAGGCGCGATTCGTTTGCTTTTTATATCGAAGAAATGGTCTTCATTCTTTGAAAGCAAAGTACTAATTTCATTGTTTTCTGCTAGTCTGACAGTAAACATTGGCACCTCACTGAATTCTTTGTCGAATTAAGTACATTATACTATTAATAATAAGAATGTAAATGCATTACTGCTATGTATTTGCTATTTCGTTATAGTGTCTATATACTTTCAGTTATCACCGGAGGTATTGAATGCCCTTTCTCCCCGTAACCAAAGAGGAAATGACCGCCCTGGGCTGGGACCGGCCGGACTTCGTGTACGTGTCCGGCGACGCCTATGTGGACCACCCGAGCTTCGGCCATGCCATCATCAGCCGCGTGCTGGAGAAGGCGGGCTTCCGCGTGGCCATGCTGCCCCAGCCGGATTATAAGAGCAAGGCCGACTTTCTGCGCTTCGGCCGGCCCAGGCTGGGCTTTCTGGTCAGCGCCGGGAACATCGATTCCATGGTCAACCACTATACGGCGGCTAAAAAACCCCGTAGTCAAGACTTCTATTCCCCCGGAGGCCGCGCCGGCGTCCGGCCGGACCGGGCCACCATCGTGTATTGCAACCGCATCCGCGAGGCCTATCGCAACATCCCCATCATCATCGGCGGCCTGGAGGCCAGCCTGCGCCGCTTCGCCCACTATGACTATTGGGACGACGCCGTGCGCCGCTCGATATTGACCGATTCCGGGGCCAACCTTTTAAGCTTCGGCATGGGCGAGCGCTCCATCGTGCAGATCGCAAAATTGCTGGACCGCGGCGTGCCTGTGGGCAGCTTGCAAACCATACCCGGCACGTGCTGCGTGGTGGAAAGCCCCGAAGGGGCCGAGGGCATTGTGCTGCCCGCGTGGGATGCGGTTCGCCACGGCAGCATGGAATACGCCAGAACCTTTAAAACGATCATCGAGCAGCAGGATGCCGTGCGGGGCAAGCGGCTGATCCAGCAGCAGGACCGCACCTTTGTCGTGCAGAACCCGCCGGCGGCCCCTTTAAGCCAGAAAGAGCTGGATGACGTCTACGAGCTGCCCTACATGCGCGCGGCGCACCCGATGTATGCCGCGGCAGGCGGCGTGCCGGCCCTGACTGAGGTGGAGTTCTCGCTGACGTCCTCCCGGGGGTGCTACGGAGGCTGCTCCTTTTGCGCGCTGACCTATCACCAGGGCCGCGTGGTGCAGGCGCGCAGCCATGAAGGCCTGCTGCGGGAGGCGCGCATCCTGATCTCCCAGCCGGGCTTCAAGGGCTACATCCACGACGTGGGCGGGCCCACGGCCAACTTCCGCTCGGCAGCCTGCGAGCATCAGAAGGAACACGGCGCCTGCGCCCACCGCCAGTGCCTGTTCCCCAAGCCCTGCGAGCGCCTGCAGCCCGACCACAGCGACTATCTGGCCCTGCTGCGGCAGCTTCGGGCGCTGCCCGGCGTGCGCAAGGTGTTCGTGCGTTCGGGCCTGCGCTATGACTATCTGCTGCATGACCCCCACGGCGACGCCTTCTTGCGGGAGCTGTGCGAGCACCACATCAGCGGGCAGCTGAAGGTGGCCCCGGAGCACGTCAGCGACCGGGTGCTGCGAGCCATGGGCAAGCCGGGGTTTGACGTGTACCGGCGCTTCCAGGAGCGCTACCGGGAGCAGAACCGCCGCCTGGGCCGGGAGCAATACCTGGTGCCGTACTTCATCTCCTCGCACCCCGGCAGCACATTGCAGGACGCCATCGAGATGGCCGAGGCCATGCGGGACCTGGGCATACACCCCGAGCAGGTGCAGGATTTCTACCCCACGCCGGCTACGGTCAGCACGTGCATGTATTTCACCGGCATCGACCCGCGCACGCTCAAGGCTGTGCACGTGCCCCGGGGGGAGGAGCGGCGCATGCAGCGGGCGTTGCTGCAATATGGCCGCCCGCAGAACCACGCACTGGTGCGCAAGGCATTGCAGACCGCCGGCCGGGAGGACCTGATCGGCTTTGGCCCCAAGTGCCTGGTACGCCCGCAGGCAGTGCGGGATGGCATTGCCCCCGGCTTGCGCAATGTCGGCTATGCCGACATAAGCGCAAGCCGAGAGCTGCACGAAGTGCAGCGGAGGGGCGGCTCTGCCGCAGCGAAGGATGCCCCGCGGGCCTCGGGCAAAGCGCCCGCGCCCAAACCCGCAAAACCAGGCAAGGGCAAACCGCCAAAAGGCGCGGCCTTGCCCAAACCCGGCAAGGGGAAAGGCGTTGCACCCAAGGCAGCTAAGCCGGCCAAGGCCCAATTTGCCAAGGGCAAGCCCAGCGCCGCGCCAAAGAAGGGCAGGCGGTAGGGCCTGCGGCGCTGCGTTTGCGGTTGCTATTTTCTTTCCATAAAAATGATATTGTGGTGTATAATAACTCAGAGGTGATCGCGTTTGAACATTTGGCAGGCGCTGATATTGGGCGCCGTGCAGGGCTTTACGGAATTTCTCCCGGTGAGCAGCTCCGGGCATTTGGCTCTGCTGCAGAACGTTTTTGGCATCAGCGGCGACATGCTGCTCTTTGACACGCTGCTGCACTTGGGCACGCTGGTGGCGGTCTTCGCGGTGCTGTGGCGGGATATCATCGAGATCTGCAAGAAGCCTTTCAGCGCCTTGGTTGGATATCTGATCATCGCGACGATACCGGCGGTCATTGTAACTTTGTTCTTTTCCGACTTCATCGAGGCCAGCTTCAGCAGCAACGGCGGCATGCCGCTGGGCCTTGGTTTTTTGGTCACCTCGGCGCTGATGTTCGTGACGCCGCTGTTTAAGCCCGGCAAGCTGCCCATGGAGAAGATGGGCGTGCTGCGTCCCTTTTTAATCGGCATCGCCCAGGCGGTGGCCATCCTGCCGTCGATTTCCCGCTCAGGCACCACGATCTTCACCGGCTTGGCCTCCGGTGTCAAGCGCGAGGATGTGGCGCGGTTCTCCTTCCTGATGAGCATACCGGCCATCCTGGGCAGCCTCGTGTTCCAGGCCAAGGACGTGGTGGGCATGGGTCTGCAGTCTTCGCTGATGGGCGTAAGCCCTGTGGCTGTGGTGCTGGGCATGGTCGTGGCCGCCATCACCGGCTATGTGGCGCTCAAACTCGTATATGACACTGTGCGCAACGGTAAACTGTGGGTGTTCGGCGTGTATACGACGGTGCTGGGCCTGCTGGTAATCGCAGACAGTTTGTTCACACACATCGTGTTCCGGACGGCTTTTTAGCCTAGGACGGGGGAATTAGATTGGCCATCAAGGCACTGTTCATGGATTTTTATGGCACGCTGGTGCGCGAGAACGACGGCCTGATCCGCGATATCTGCCGCCGGGTGTGCGAAACAACACCCCAGGTTGTGGCGCCCGGCGATGTGGCCCACTACTGGTGGGAAACGATGAACGGCCTGTTCCGCGACCATCAGGGCGACGACTTCCTGCCCCAACTGGAGCTGGAGGAGCGGGCGCTGCAGGAAGTGGCCGCGCGCTTTGATTCGCATCTGAACATCTCCGACGCGCTCTCGGAGATCGCGGCCTCCTGGCAGAAGCCCGAGGCCTTCTCCGACGCCCGGTCGCTGTTCAGCCGCATGCCGCTGCCGGTGTGCATTGTGGCCAACGGAGACCGCGAGCCCATGGCGGCGGCGGTCAACTATGCGCAGATCCCCGCGACGGCCATGGTGACCAGCGAGGATGCCCGCGCCTACAAGCCCGGCGAAGCCATCTTCCTGCACGCGCTCAAGGTCATGGGCATCAAGCCCACCGAGGCGCTCTTCGTGGGCGATTCCATCTATTATGACATGCAGCCTGCGCAGAAGACGGGGATGTACACCGCGTGGGTGAACCGCAACGGCCGCACGCTGGGCGGGCGCTGCCTGCCGGATGTCACCTGCGACAACCTGCAGCAGCTGCGCCAGATGATTCACTGATATACGGAACGCCGTACCAATTCAGCAAGGTTAGAGGAACATGAATGAGTAAAAATTGCTTCATATCCTGGAGCGGCGGCAAGGATTCGTGCATGGCATTGTATAAGGCAATGCAGCTGGGATTCACGCCCCAAATATTGATGACCATGTTTAACGTGGAAAGCGGTATAAGCGCCGCGCACCGGCAAAAAGAGCAGATTTTTGATGCGCAGGCCGATGCGCTTGGCTTTAAGAGCATCATTGTTAAAACGCCGTTTGACGATTATGAAAAAAACTTCGTTGATACGCTTAAATCATTGAAGCAGCAAGGCATAGATTATGGGATATTCGGCGATATGGATGTGGAACCGCACAGGGAATGGGTAAGCCGTGTCTGCCAAAAGGCCTCTATGGAAGCTGTGCTGCCGCTATGGCAAACCGACAGGCATGTGTTCATCAATGAGTTCTTTGAGCTTGGATTCAAAGCAAAAATCGTATTGGTAGATACGAAAGTGCTGGGCGCGGAATTCCTGGGGCAGGATTTGTCCTTGCCGCTCATAAAAGAGATGGAACAATGCGGGGCGGATATTTGCGGTGAAAATGGAGAATACCATACGCTCATATACGACGGGCCGGTCTTTCATAAGCCGGTTGATTTAAAACATGACGGAACCGTATTTTGGGTGGAAGACCGGTGGGCGCAAATAAAGGCTTTTGTTTGACGGTATCTGCCCGCGGGTGATGCCGCAGCGCCGAAGGCGAAAGGAGTTTTATGGATCACAAATTCGGTCTGGGCGACCGCGTGATGATGAAAAAGGAGCACCCCTGCGGCAGCGGCACATGGCAGGTCATCCGCATCGGCGCCGACATCAAAATTAAATGCGAGGGCTGCGGCCGCATCGTGATGCTGGATCGCGCCACCTTTGAAAAGAGGCTGAAGAAAGTTGTTGACAGAAAATCGGAGGACACGCAGGATGCCCAGAGTTAAGAAAACCAGAAAGAACTCGGCCGGCCGCGAGGTGCTGGAATGGGTGATCTCGCTGGCGGTGGCCGTGGGCCTGGCGCTGGCGGTGCACGCGTGGGTGGGCCAACTGGTCACCGTGGAGGGGCCATCCATGAACCCTGGGCTGTGGTCCAACGAGCGCGTGCTGGTTGGCCGGGTGGAGTACTACTTCCGCCAGCCCCGCCTGGGAGACATCGTTCTGACCCGCTTCCCCAACAGCAGCGAGCATTACATCAAGCGCGTGATCGGCGTGGCCGGCGACCACATCGCCGTGACCGATGGCGTGCTCTATCTCAATGGCCAGCCGGTGCAGGAGCCCTATCTGCTGGATGCCCTCATGGATATGGATTTTGAGGAGCTGACCGTGCCCGAGGACAGCGTGTTCGTCATGGGCGACAACCGCAACAACAGCGAGGATTCGCGCATCGTGGGCCCGCTGCCGCTTTCCAACATCGAGGGCCGCGCCTACACGGTCGTGTGGCCCCTGGACAAGTGGAAGCAGATCACCGCCTATGACGGCCGCGTGGGCGCCTGATTTCAGAACATCTTTAGCAACACAGAGGGACGTGGGTATGAGCAAGAACGTGCACACCTATACCGACGCTGCTCGGGAGACACCTGGCAGCTGGTTGCTGCGCTTCATCAAGGGCGCCATCATCATCGCAGGGTTCCTGCTGCCGGGCATCAGCGGCGGCGTGCTGGCCGTGGTGCTGGGCATCTATGAGCCGCTGATGCGCATATTGGGCAACCCGAAAACTCTGTTTCGCCGCGAGACGCTGCGGTTCTTTCTGCCGGTCGTGCTGGGCGCAGGCGCGGGCATGATCCTGTTCGCGTGGCTGCTCTCGGCGCTGCTGGATCGCTACGCTGCTTACGTGATGTGGTTTTTCATCGGCGGTATCGTCGGCACATTTCCTTCGCTTTACCGCACTGCCGGCCAGCGGGGCCGCACACCCGGCCAGTGGGTGCTGGCTGCGGTATTCGTCATCGTCACCGCCTGGGGGTTGCACCTGCTGAGCCCCGGCGGGGAGGAAGCCGCCGCTGCCATTGCGCCGGTAATGCCCGTGAACAGCCTGTGGACGTGGCTGTTTGCCGGGGCTTTGATGGGCCTGGGCACGGTGCTGCCGGGCCTGAGCCCCTCCAACTTCCTGCTTTTCCTGGGGCTGCTGACGCCGCTGATGACCGGCATCAAGTCGTTGGATCCCTTGGTCGTGCTGGGCGCGGCGGCGGGCTTCGTTGTATGCGCTCTGGCGCTGGCCAAGCTTATGAACTGGCTGTTTGAGCGCTTCCATGGTTGGATGTACCACGCGATACTGGGCATCGTCGTGGGTTCCACGCTGGTCATATTGCCCGGGGATTTCCTGACCGCGGTGTTGAGCGCGGGCATCTTCGTGCTGGGCCTGGCGGCTTCGCTGTGGATGGGTGAGAAAGAATCGCTAAAGGACCAAGCGCTGCAAGATAAATAGTGCGGCTACCCTGCTAAAACCTGGGAAGCGCATGTAAATTTTTGCAAGATTTTTTTTGCTAAGATGCCAGGAATTCGTAGGGTTGCCTGGCATTTTTGCTTATTCTTGTGGATAATGCAGCTTTTTGCCGTGAAAGATACAAGCTGTGCCACTTTTCGCCGGACATGGCGAATATTGGCGTACGCAATAAAGAACTTGCAAGCCGCACTTATTGGTGATATGTTATACACAAAGATGAGAGCGGCTCATGGCCAGATCATCGACAAAGGTAAACCTGCCGAAAGGCAGCGACACAAAGCTACAGGGCCTAACGGCGAAAGCCTATGGCAGCCAGTTGCCGAAAGATAGGGGCGTCCCATGTGTGGGCGAGCCGCTTGGCTTGTCGCATCAAGGAGCGTGGCACCCGTTTTCCGGCAACGGAAAACGGGTTTTTTGTCGTTTCTCCATCGGCATGATACCTGCTCCACTCCCCGAACCGACCGTCGGTTCACCCGACTGGAGGAAACCAACACCGGAGGTATTCTCGCTCAACAACTCCCGCCAACAGGCGATCTTCGTATCCAGTAAAAAGGTTATGAGAGCCGAAGGCGAGACGCAGCCCGGCGACGGTTATCGCCGGGCAAGAACGGAAGACCGTCACAAGACGTCCAAATCGCCGAGGTGCAACAGCACCGAGGCGAAAGGGCACCGATAATAGTAAACCTGTCGAAAGGCAGCGACACAAAGCTACAGGGCCTAAGGGCGAAAGCCTATGGCAGCCAGTTGCCGAAAGCCGCGCATCGTTCCACTTCCATGGGTGGGGTCTATTTCCCTGTCCGCTGTTTGGGGAACCTTCAGCCGCAGCCGGCAACTAACCGGGCTGCGGCTTTTTTGATTCGAAGCGGGAGGGTTCCATGGACCAGTGGATGATGATGACGATGATGCTGCTGTTGGGCGCGGCTTCCGGTTGGGCGCTGCGGCCCTACACGGCATGGATCGTCACCCTGCGGTCCGGCGGCTCGCTGGCCATCCGCCGAGAGGCCCCAAGCGCGCTGGTCGCAGCCGCGCCTCTGGTGGGCGGCATCGGCTGGGCGCTGTGTTGGGCGCTGGTCCCTTCGCACCTGGAGGCCATGGAGCTGGCCCTGCTGCTGACCGCCACGCTGGCGCTCACCGCCATCGACCTGCGCATCCGCGTGATCCCCAACGAGCTCGTGATGGCGCTGCTGCTCGTAAGCGCGGCCTTCGCCTTGATGGAGCATGGCATAGCGGCGCTGCCGCTGCGCCTGCTGGGCATGGCCGCGGCGCTGGTGCTCTTCCTGGGCACGGCCCTGATGGGCCTGAGCAAGATCGGCGGCGGCGACATCAAGCTGGCCATGGCCATCGGCTTCGCTGCGGGCTGGCCCAACATCCTGGTGGCCGTGACGGCCATGGGAGTCGCAGCGCTGGCCTCCCGCCTGTGGGACAGCCAGCCCTGGAGCCTCCGCCTTAAGACCCAACTGCCCTTTGCGGGCTTTTTGATGATCGGCCTGCTGGCCGCGCTGGTCTTGGACAAGGCGCGCCTGCTGGCCCCCCTGCTGGGCTCGTGAGGTGGAAAGGGGGAAGGGGCGATGAGCCCATAAAACGCGGTCGGAATAAACCCATACATATCATGGCACAAACACGAACCGAAAAGAAAACAGAAGGAGTGCAGTCATGAAAAACGTCGTCAAGCTGTTCAAGAGCGAAGAAGGACAAGGCATGGTGGAATACGGCCTGATCATCGCGCTGGTGGCCGTGGTGGCCATCGTAGGTCTGACGCTGCTGGGCCCCAAGATCAGGGATATGTTCACGAACATCGCCGGCCAACTCAACGCCAACCCGACCTAAACCTAAAACACTGCAAAAGCGAAGGAGAGACTGTCATGAAAAACATCGTCAAGCTGTTCAAGAGCGAAGAAGGACAAGGCATGGTGGAATACGGCCTGATCATCGCGCTGGTGGCCGTTGTGGCCATCGTGGGTCTGACACTGCTGGGCCCCAAGATCAGGGACATGTTCACGAACATCGCCGGCAAGCTCAACGCCAACCCGACCTAAGGAAGCGCTGAATAAAGCCTGGCATCCGCCTTGCTTGGTCTTTTTCCGCCCTGCTGCGTTGTCGTCAGTTGCTTATGCTCTATGGCATAGGCGCCCTCCTTCGCCTTGCAGGACGAAAAAATCCACTACGCATTTCGGATGCCCCATTTAATCAGCGATTCCCTAAGCCTAAAACACTGCAAAAGCGAAGGAGAGACTGTTATGAAAAACATCGTCAAGCTGTTCAAGAGCGAAGAAGGACAAGGCATGGTGGAATATGGCCTGATCATCGCGCTGGTGGCCGTGGTGGCCATCGTGGGTCTGACGCTGCTGGGTCCCAAGATCAGGGATATGTTCACGAACATCGCCGGCAAGCTCAACGCCAACCCGACCTGACGCAGACTTCCGGTTTCGCCCCTCCCGCGCGGTTTTGTTCAGGGCAGGCCGCGCGGGGGGACGGTTTTTAAGCAGAAAGGCAAAAAGATGTCACAAATCGCACGCGGCCTGAAAAACCGAAAAGGGCAATCCATGGTGGAGTTGGCATTGGTGATGCCGATTTTATTGCTGGTCGTGTGCGGCATCGTGGATTTCGGCTGGGTGTTTAGCAACAACATGATCACCAGCTACAGCAGCCGCGAGGGCGCCCGCTTTGGCACCATCGTGGCCGACCAGGCCGACGCCGCTGCGCAGGTCACCGATCGTGTCATGGCCGTGACACCGGCTTTTTCCCACGGCGGCATCCAGGTCGCGACGACATTCACCAATGCCGCGCAGCCGGAGGATGGTGACGTCAAGGTCACGGTGCGGTACACCTTTCCGCTTCTGACGCCCTTCGCCCAGATGATCTTCGGCAGGACGACCTATACGACGGTGAGCTCCTGCCAGATGAAAGCGGAATAACAGCTAAATGTCTGCCGACGGTTATCGGCAGACAAGCAACAAATAAATTGTCAAGACGTTGGAATCGCCGGGACGCCGCAGCGTCGAAGGCGAAAGGAGGGTACCAATGCCGACCAAACTTCTGATCTACCTGTGGAAAAACACCCGCGGCGCTACGATGATACTGGCGACCGTCGTCATGGTCGCGGCGCTGGGCTTCACCGCCATCGTCGTGGATGTCGGCACCGTGGCGCTGGAGAAGCAGCGCATGCAGAACGCCATCGACGCGGCTTCGCTGGCCGCCGCCCGCGATCTGCCCGACACGGCCAGGGCATCGTCCACCGCCGTGGAATACATCGAAAAGAACGGTTACCAGGCGAGCGACGTCAACATCGCCTTTGCCGACGACGATACCGTGATCCGCATCACCGGCAGCAAGCGGGTGGATTACACCTTCGGCCGCGTGCTGGGGCTTTCGGGCACCACGATTACGCCCGAATGCGCCGCCGGCCTGGGCAGCGCCGGAGGGGCCTTCGGCTATGCGATCTTCTCCGGCAGCACCTCATCAACGATGTCCCTCAACGGCAGCGAATATTACGTTAATGGCAGCACCCACACCAACTACAAGTTCGCCGGCAACGGCTCGCGCCTGACCATCACCGGCGCTTGCGAGGCGGTCAAGACGATCTCCATCAACGGCTCCCAGATCGATGTGCCCACCCGCATCCCCAATGCGCCGATCGTCGAGATGCCGGACTTCTCGGAGGAGATCCGCCAACAGGCCGAGGCCGTCGGCCAGCTCTTCAATGGCAACAAGACCTACAACGGCAGCGCCATCGATGTGTCGGCGCCGATCTACGTCAACGGCAACGTCACGATCAACGGCAGCAGGTTTCACGGTGTGGGTTGCATCTTCGCTACCGGCTCCATCACCTTCAACGGCAGCTCCCAGAATGTGAGCACCGGCGACGCGATCTGCATCTACAGCAAGACCGGCAACATCACCGTCAACGGCTCCGCCGCCACGATCGATGGCATCCTCTACGCGCCCAACGGCAGCGTCAACATGAACGGCTCCAGCCAGCAGGTCAACGGCCGCGTCATCGGCAATACCGTTAACCTCAACGGCAGCGCCATCCGCGTCATCAGCAGCGAGGAGGACCTCAAGAGCATTCCGATCACTTACGTTCGGTTGATCCACTAATATCCGCAGTAACAGGGGAGTTTTTCTGTGAAGAAGATCCGCATCATCGCCGCCATCGCCGCGGTCGTCCTGGCCATCAGCGTCTATGTGTATCTGGACAGCCTGAAAAAGCCGCCCGTTGAGGCGCCGCGTTCGCCGGTGGTTGTGGCCAAGGCGGCCATTCACGCCGGCGACGTCATCAGAGAGGACATGGTCTCGGTCATAAGCCTGCCCAGCGAGTCGGTGCTGACCGGCGCCGCCCGCACGACCGATGAGGTCGTCGGGCGCATCAGCGAGCGCAACTCCGAGGCCGGCGAGCAGCTGCTGGTGTCGCGCTTTCTGCAACCCGGCGAATCCAACGGCGGCTTGAGCTACGTCGTGCAGAGCGGCATGCGGGCCATCACGATCCCCATCGACGCCATCAACGGCGTGGCCGGCTTGATCAAGCCCCGCAACCGCGTGGATTTGCTGGTTTCGCTTGATTTGGCCCTGAGCGCAGAGCAGAGCGAGAGCCCTGCTCCCACGCCGACCCCCACTGCGACACCGTCTCCCGGCGTCAGCGCCACTGCGACGGCCCCCACGGCAACACCGTCTCCCGGCGTCAGCGCCTCCGCGCCGGCTGCCACGCCCACACCGCCACCACTAAAACGGTACTCCGTCGTCGCCATGCAGAACATCCTGGTGCTGGCCGTGGGCCAGAACCTGGACTCTGGCAGCGACGCCGGCCGGGACGCCGCGGCGGGTGCTGGCACCATCACGCTGCAGGTGACGCCGGAACAGGCCCAGAAGATCAATCTGGCGGCCTCCATAGCCGGTATGATCCGCCTGACGCTGCGCTCGCAGCTGGACACCGAGACCCAGGATCTGCCGCCCATGGACGAGTCTATATTCTACAAGTAAGGCAGGAATCGCATTGAAAACCAGCGTTTTACTGATAAGCCGCAGCGAGGAAAAGCGCCAGGCGCTGCACAGCCTGATGGATGCCAACGAGTTCGGCGTCGTGACCGGGGTAAAGGGTGGTCTGTCGGCGATGGAGAAGGTGGACAGCATGTCTCCGGACATCGTCGTGCTGGCGCTGTCCAGCGCCGATCCGGACACCTTCACCGTGTGTGAGCGCATCTATCTGGGCAAGCCCAAGTGCACGATCGTGCTGGTGGCCGATGCGGTGGACGTGGACACGGTGCGCCGCGCGCTGGAGGCGGGAGCCACCAGCCTGATCGGCTGGCCGGGCAGCCCGGCGGAGTTCACCACGGCGCTGCGCGCCGCCCACAGCCGCAAGAACACCCACCTGGGCGCGCTGGGAGACCCGGACAAGCTGGGCAAGAGCAGCAAGGTGATCACGGTGTTTGGCACCAAGGGCGGCATCGGCAAGACCACCATCGCCGTGAACCTGGCGGTAAAGCTCTCGCAGATGGGCCAAAAGGTCGCGCTGCTGGATCTGGATCTGCAGTTCGGCGACGTCAGCGTCTTCATGGATCTGGAAGCCAAGGACACGCTCTCAGAGCTGGTGCGGGATAAGCCGGACATGGACATCGACTCCATCCGCAGCTACATGCTGCTGCACGCCTCCGGCGTGCATGTGCTGTGCGCGCCCAACAGCCCGGAATTCGCCGACACGATCACCAGCCGCCACATCGAAAAGCTGCTGGGGGCCGTGCGCGGCTATTACGACTACATCATCATCGACACGCCGGCCATGCTGGGCGAATGCACACTGACGGCTATAGAGGGCAGCTCCCAGGTGCTGTTCGTTCTGGGGCTGGACATCTCGATCCTGCGCAACGCCCGCATCTGCCTGGGCCTGCTGGAAAGCCTGCAGCAGCGCGACAAGGTCATGTTGGTCATCAACCGTGAGGTGGAAGGCTCGGTTACAATCCATGACGTTCAGCGCATCATGGACCGGCCCATCGTGGCACGCTTTCCCACCGATTGGCGCCTGGCCGTGGGCGCTCTCAACCGCGGCATGCCCTTGGTGCAGAGCGCCCCCAATTCCGCGCTCAGCCGCGCCATCGCCGCCTTTGCCCAGAACATGGTGCAGGGTGAGGCCCCGGCCCGCAAGAAGGGCCGCGCCGCCGGGCGCAAGGGGTAGCCCATGGGACTGTTGGAGCGATTGGAGAGGCAGCGCCAGACCACACAGAAGGCCGAAGCCGCGCAGGAGGCCAAGCGTGCGCCCGTGACCAGCGATGAGCACGCGGAGCTCAAGAGCCGCGTGCACAACGAGATCATCGATATCATGAACAAGCGCCAGAGCGCGCCGGGCGTGCAGAGCCAGGCGCGCCGCGCGGAGATTCTGGAGCTCATCGAGAGCATTGTGGAGCGCGAAGGCGCGCTGATCCCCCGGGCGGAGCGCACGCGGATAAGCCGCGAGATCTGCGTCGAGGTGGCCGGCCTGGGCCCGCTGGAGGCGCTGCTGGAGGACGACGACATCACCGAAATCATGGTCAACGGCCCCTATCAGGTCTTCGTGGAGAAGAAGGGCCGCATCGAGCTTTCCCAGGTGCACTTCCGCGACAATCAGCACGTCATGAACATCATCGACCGCATCGTGAGCTCCATCGGCCGGCGCATCGATGAATCCAGCCCCATGGTGGACGCCCGCCTGCAGGACGGCTCCCGCGTGAACTGTGTGATCCCGCCGCTCAGCCTGGTGGGGCCGGTCATCACGATCCGAAAGTTCTCCCGCAAGCCCTTCACCACGGCGGACCTGATCCGCTTTGGTTCGGTTTCCCCGCGGATGCTGGCCTTTCTGGAGGCCTGCGTCAAGGGCAGGCTCAACATGATCGTGTCCGGCGGCACGGGCTCCGGCAAGACCACGCTGCTCAACGTGCTCTCGGGCTTCATCCCCGACGACGAGCGCATCGTGACGATAGAGGACGCAGCCGAAATCCAACTGCGCCAGCAGCACGTGGTCACGCTGGAGAGCCGCCCGGCCAACCTGGAGGGCAAAGGGCAGATCAGCATCCGCGACTTGGTGCGAAACGCGCTGCGCATGCGCCCGGACCGCATCGTCATAGGCGAGGTGCGCTCCGGCGAGACGCTGGACATGCTGCAGGCCATGAACACCGGCCACGACGGCTCCATCACGACCGCCCACGCCAACACACCCCGGGACCTTTTAAGCCGCCTGGAGACCATGGTGCTCATGGCGGGCATGGAGCTGCCGCTCAAGGCCATCCGCGAGCAGATCGCCAGCGCCATCGACATCATCGTGCAGCAAAGCCGCCTGCGAGACGGCAGCCGCAAGATCATGACCATCGCCGAGGTCGTGGGCATGGAAGGCGACGTGATCTCCATGCAGGACCTCTTCGTGTTCGAAGCGGAGGGGTCCGACGGCAACGGTCGCGTGCGCGGGCAGTTCCACTCCACGGGCCTTCGGCCCCACTTCGCCGAGAAGCTGCGCAACAACGGTATTCTGGTGCGCGACGAATGGTTCCAGAACGGAGGGATGTAGCGTGGTTAGCCTCATTTCTCTGATCGCTGCGGTGCTGGTCTTCTGCGTCGTCGTGCTTGTGCTGGGCTTTGTGCACAGAGACAAGCTGCGCATCCGCGCCCGCGTGGACGCCATGGCCGCGCCGACCCAGGCTGCCCGGGAGCGCAAGGCCCGGCCCGGCCGGGAGCGCTCCTCCCGCGTGGGCGGCAAGCTGGCCGGCCAACTGGAAGGCGCCGGCATTCTGCTGCGGGCCGACGAGTTCGTGTTGATCTGGGTGTGCGTGACGGTGGTACCGGCGGGCCTGCTGCTGTTCTTCAAGGCCAACCCGGTAACGGCCTTCGCCGTGGCGGCCTCCGGTGCGGTGCTGCCGCCCATGCTGGTGGCCATGGCGCGGCGCAAGCGGCTGACACTCTTTGACAAGCAGCTGGGCGACGCGCTGGGCATCATCGGCAACTCGCTGCGGGCGGGCTTCACGTTTCAGCAAGCCATGGACAGCATTGCCGCGGAGATGCCCGACCCGATCTCCAAGGAGTTCGGCAAGGCCCTGCGGGAGATGCGCCTGGGCGTACCCGTGGAAGCGGCGTTGGACAACATGGTGCGCCGCATGAACAACGCGGACCTGGAGATGCTGGTGACCGCCGTGCTAATCCAGCGCCAGGTGGGCGGCAATCTGGCCGAGGTCATCGACAGCATCGCCGTCACGATCAAGGACCGGCTCAAGATCAAGGGCGACGTGCGGGTGCTCACGGCCTCCGGGCGCATGAGCGGCACCGTCATCGGCCTGATGCCGGTGTTCATTTCCCTGATCCTGATGTTCACGAATCCGACCTACATTATGACTTTCTTCAACACGTTCATCGGTATCATCATGCTGTGCGTCGCAGTGGTCATGGAGACCATCGGTTTTCTGATCGTCACCAAGATCGTCAACATCAAATATTGAGGTTCTGATGGAATTAGCAGTCCTGTGCACGTTCATATTGACGTTCTGCGTGATCGTGATGGCGCTGGCCCCGCTGGGCCGGCGCGCCGACCACATGGAGCGCCGCGTGGGCCGCGTGGCCGACATCGGCAAGGCTGCCGCCGTGGAGGCGGAGCTTGCCCGCCCCATCGGCGAGCGCTTCCTGCGCCCGGCGCTGGACGCGCTGGTGCGGGCCTTAAGCCGGTCGCTTACCAAGGGCAAAAACGCCAAACTGGAGGCCGCCCTCAAGAGCGCCGGCATCTCCTCGCGGCCCAGTGAATACCGCGCGCTGCAGCTGGTCGTTATGACGGCGCTGTCCATCGTCATAGGTGCGGTGGCCTTTGCCAACATCTACGCGATCACCAACGCGCTGGGCATCGCATATGACCCGCTGGTGGCCGTGGGCCTGACGCTGGCCTTCGGGCTGCTGGGCGGGCTGCTGGGTATGATCTTGATGACCTATCGCCTGCAGGTGCTCACGCGCACGCGCAAGACCAGCATTCAGGGCCAGCTGCCCGAGGTGCTGGACCTGTTGAGTGTCAGCGTGGAGGCCGGCCTGGGCTTCGACGCGGCGCTGCTGCGGGTGACCGAGCGCGCCCGCGGGCCGCTCATCGAGGAGTTCAAGACCGCCTACCGCGAGATCACGCTGGGTAGGTCCCGCTCCGAGGCGCTGCGGGCGCTGGAGGCTCGCACCGGCCTGGACGAGGTCAAGACCTTCGTAAGCGCCATCATACAGGCCGAGCAGCTGGGCATCTCGCTGCGCAACGTGCTGCGCAGCCAGGCGCAGCAAATGCGCCTGCTCAAACGCCAGCGGGTGGAGGAACGGGCCATGAAGGCGCCGGTCAAGATCATGATCCCCATGGCGTTGTTCATCTTCCCGGTGCTCTTCATACTGCTGATGGGGCCGGCGGTCGTCAACATCATCAATACCTTTACGGGGGGCTGACTATGGCTGTGATCTCGGTGAACGGGGTGCCGGTGGCGGCGTCGGTGGAGGTGGCCAACACCTTCCGGGCGCGATTCAAGGGGCTGATGCTGCGCAAGCGCCTGCCTGTGGGAGGTGGGATGCTGTTGACACCGTGCAGCGGCGTGCACATGGCCTTCATGCGCATGAGCCTGGACATCGTGTATCTTGGCTCCGACTACACGGTGTTGGCCGTGGAGCCCAATCTGAGACCCTGGCGCGTGGGCCGCCTGGTGCGCGGCTGCCGCCATGTATTGGAGCTGCCGGCGGGCCAGGCGGCCTTGGAGGGCATCGTCCCCGGTGTGAGGCTGGCCGTGCGTATGCCCATGGCAGGCAGCGGCAGGCTCATCAAACCGCACAGCGTGGCGCAAAGCGTCCCCTGCCGCGCCCCGGCGGACCCGCCACTGATGGAAAGAAGGTAGTGTGACATGGAAGAAAAACTGCAACCCCGCGAGGAATCCTCCGGCGAGCTGAAGCGCCTGCGCGACAAGTCCGGCAAGGACGAGCTGGCCGGCGAGCTCAAGCGCTCGCTGCTGGGCGGCGTCAGCCGCGCCGACGTGCTGGCCTATGTGGACAAACTGAAGGGCCAGTGGAGCTGCGCCGAGCAGACCTACAAGGCATACATCGCCGACCTGGCCCGGGAGAAGGAGGCGCTGCGCCAGGAACGCGACGCGCTGGAGAGCCGGGCCAACGAGCAGCTGTTGCAACTGGAGCAAAGCCGCGCGGCCGCCGACCCGCTGAACCACCCTCAGGTGCTGGAGCTGTGTGAGCAGGCCCGCGTCGCCGAGGCTGCGCTGCAGCAGGCCCAGGCCCAAGCCGAGGCTGCCCACAGCCACAACGCCCAACTGCAGGTGGAGATGGAACGCCTGCTGCAGCAGGACCTGGAGCAGCAGCAGCGCCTGCGGGAGCTGGCAGACCAGAGGGAGCAGGAGCAGGGCCGCGAAGCCCAGGCGCGCTACCAGCAGCAGACGGCCCAGTATGAAGCCACCATTGCCGAGCTCAACAGCCGCCTGAACGACCAGCTCTATGAGCTGTCCGACGCGTCGGCGCGCATAGAGGAGCTGGCCCGGGAGACCGAGCACAAGGAGGCCGCCCTGCGCCAGCAGACCCAGGCCCACGAGCGGGCGCTGTGCGAGGCGCGGGAAGAGGCCCAGCGCCGCGCCGAACAGCGGGAAGTGGCGCTGATCGCCAACGCCGACGCCGAGACCGCCCAGCTGCGCGCCGCGCTGGAACGCCGCCTGCAAGAGGTGGAGACCGCGCTGCACAATGCCCGTGCCCGCGCCGCGCAGCTGGAGCAGCAAGCCTATGGGCTGTCGTTGGAGGCCCAGCGCGCCGGCCGTGAGCGCGACGAAGCCCGCGCCGACGCCGAAACTGCCCGCGCCGTGGCGCAGGCGCAGATTCAGAAGCACGAGGAGGCTCATGAGCTCAACCTCCGCCTCAAGGAAACGCTGAGCAGCCTGCTGCTGAAAGCCGAGGCGCTGGTCCGCGAAAACGAGCTGTTGAGCGGCCAACTGCGCACCGAGCGGGAGCGCGCCGCGCAATACCAGGCCATCCATGAGCGCCTGGTGGATGTGATCGCCCGCGTGCGCATGGCCAACCAACTGCTGGGCGAGCGCGTGGCCGATGTGGACCGGGCGCTGGGCTATGGCGGGCCCATACCCCGCAGCACGGGCATGCCCCCGCCGACCGCCGGCGCCCGCCGCCTGAGCATGGAACCGCTCAACCTGGACGGCGGCGGCACGGCGCTCTATGACATGATACAGGAACTCAACAGCATACAGAGTTCGTTGGCCCAGATGCAGGGCGTGCCGGCTCCGGAGGAGGACAAGAAGCCCAACATCCGCTACAGCGTGGAAAAGCTGGAGGTGGACTGCCCGCCCAAGAAGGACGACGATCTGGACTCCTTCCGGGTGATGGGGTTGGGGGAGCACAACCAGAAGACCAGAACATAGTTGTGTGGATAGGAATCCGGTACAATGGGGAAAGGAGGCATGGAACTGCCTCCTTTTCAATTCTTTCGCCGGCGATACTGTGACATCGCCGGCGATTCAGACGGCTTGTTCTCTGGTTTGTGTTACCCGCCTGCCAATAACCGTTGGCAGGCGGGCATTTTATTGTTCAGCTCATACCGGCTTTTCAGGAACGAGGATCGCCTGCGGGCGAGTTTCTGAGACGTCCCTGCTCTTGGTTGTCGTTTCCTCCCGCCGGATAAACCGGCGGTCGGTAATGGGATTCACCCATTATAAGGTCAGATCGGTCGTATCTCGCCCGCCTCCCGCCACTCCCGCGAAAACGTCTCGCGCACAAATCCAGACAGCGGGTGTTCTCCCGCCAGCAGATTGAGCCTGCCGATGGCGCCCATGACCATCCTGGGGTTGGACGCGCGCTGCTCTTCGCTCAGAGTGTCATAGCGGTGGACCATCAGCAAGCCTTCTTCCTCATACCGTAAAAACCGCTCATAGGCATCCTCCACCGACTCGCAGGCAATCACCGGCACCGGCTGCTCACAGATCGCCGCGCAGCGGATGCCCGTGGGGTTGGGCAGGGCGGCGTCGGTCTCGCAGGCGTAGACATAACCGCCCACGCCGGCGTAGAATGCCCTTAAGCTGTCGGGGAAGGATTCCGTGTACACCGGCAGGCCGTCTTCGCGAAAGCCGAAGGTATGCCACATGTAGGGCCGGTTCCAGATGTAGAACGTCGCGATGGTCCGGTTGCTGGAGAGGTAGACATAGGGTTGTTTATAGGTGGAGTACGGCGACGCGTGGGGCTGCAGCGTCGTGATGCCGCCTCTGGTGGTGCCGTGATAGTAGAGCATCTGCATCCCTCTCTGATGGGTCTGGAATCCAGTGTGACATGGGAGGGCGGCAATCTCAAGACTGGTTTTTGGTTTGCTTATGTGGTATCATATAAGTGTAATAAAGGAGGCGGAGAACTGCCTCCTTTTCATATTTCTGGCCAATAAACCCTCTCCTGCGCCCTCCCCCAGAGGGAGAGGGACAATTTGCTAAAATTTGCCTCTCCCCCTCTGGGGGAGAGGTTTGGAGAGAGGGTTACAAGGGACTGGAGCTCTTACCGATGGCGGATTTATCGTCAGGCAATGCGCTTGCGCATTGCCGGTCGCCCGCAGGTGAGACTCCGCCGAGGAAACGTACATCCAGAAAGGACCGCCCACAAAGACCCCTGCCACAGCGGCCCGTATTCTTGATAAAGCCAGCATGAATCGAAAATCAGAAAGCCCGCCTGCCAACGATTATTGGCAGGCGGGAAGCCAATACAAGTATCAAGACGTCCAAATCGCCGAGGCGCAACAGCGCCGCTGGCGAAATGCGTCAGCAGATTCTAGGCAGCCCTTCCCCGGCCAGCGGCCTTATGGTTCGTCTCCCCCCCAGCGCCGTGGCGATAGACGCCCCACGCCCCTTGGCCACGCGACCGATGATCGCGGCGTTCTCGCCATATGCCGAGGCTCGCAACAGGCTCAGTGCCTTCTGCGCGTCTTCCTGTGCCACCAGAAACACCATCTTCCCCTCGTTGCCCATGTACAGCGGGTCCAGGCCCAGTATTGAGCAGAAGCCCCGCACCGCCGGGCTCACCGGCAGGCCTGCGTCCAGCTCCAGCGCCACGCCATACTGTTGCGAGAGCTCGTGCAGCACGGTGCCCAGGCCGCCGCGGGTCGCGTCGCGCATGGCGCGGATGGCCACGCCGGCATCCAACAGCGCCCGCACCATGGCCGTGAGAGGAGCGCAATCGCTGCGGATGTCGTTTTCCACGCCCATACGGGCGGAGAGGATGGCAGCGTGGTGCTCGCCCAATGTGCCGGAAAGCAGGATGGCGTCGCCGGCCTGCGGCGGCAGCGGGCGGTGGCCGGGGTGCACCGCGCCGATACCGGCGGTGTTGATGATCAGGCCGCCGCGGCCCTCCACTACCTTGGTGTCGCCGGTCACGATGCTGACACCGGCCTCTTTGGCGGCCCGGGCCATGGAATCCACGACGCGCTCCAGCGTATCGATCTCCAGGCCCTCCTCCAACACGAAGGCGGCGCTTAAGTATTGCGGCACGGCCCCGGCGGTCAGCAGGTCGTTGACGGTGCCGCACACGGCCAGATGGCCGATGTCGCCGCCGGGGAAGAACAGTGGCTGCACGACGAAGCTGTCGGTTGTAAAGGCGGTGGGGCCGGAAAGGCTCAGCACCGCGGCGTCGCCGCCCTGGCGCAGCAGCGGGTTGTCCAGGCGGCGCTTGAACACCGTGTCGATGAGCTCGGCCATGACCGAGCCGCCGCCGCCGTGGGACATATTAATCCGCATAGATGGTCCTCCTTGCGAACTTCTGAACTACATCCAATCGCCGCCAACTGGCGGCGATGCTCGGCGCTTTCAGCGCCGACCGGCAACGCTCCTATAGTGGCGCAAGCGCCGCTATCACGCGTTGCCTGCGGCGGAACCGCCGTCGGTTTTCAAAGTTCGTTACAATCTATTTCATATCCCGATTTGAGAACCAGATACCGCACGCTCCCTCCTCGGACACCATGCACGCGCCCAAAGGATTGCTGGGCGTGCAGTGGCCGAACATCGGGCACGTGTCGGGGTGGATGCGCCCGCGCAGCACGTCGGCGCAGCGGCACGGCGAGGCGGCCTCGGCCTCGGCGACATCGCGGGAGCCGGCATCCAATAGCTCATAATCCCCGCGCAGATACAGCCCCGACTGCGGGATCACGCCCAGGCCTCGCCAGTGGGCGTCACCCGGCTCCAGCGCGTGGGCCAGCAGTGTCTGGGCGCGGGGGTTGCCGGCGGCGCTGACGGCCTCGGGGTACAGGTTCTGCACCCGCGCCTCGCCGCGTTGGCACTGGCGCACCAGCGCCAGCACCGCCATCACCAGGTGTTCGGGCTCAAAGCCCGCCACGGCCATGGGCTTGCGGCGGCTCTCGCACAGCGGCCCGTAGGCGTCGGAACCGAGGATTGTGCTGACATGGCCGGGGCAGATAAAGCCGTCGATAGCGTTTTCACTGTGGCACAGCGCGTCCATGGCCGGCAGGATGGCCTTGAGCGACGTCAGGAAGTTCAGGTTTTTCAGGTTCAACCTGAAGGCTTGTTGGGCGGCCAGCGCCCAGGCCGGCGCCGTGGTCTCAAAGCCCACCGCCGCCGCCACAAAGTGCGTGTCCGGCTGTTCCTTGGCCAGCTCCACGGCCTGGAAGGGCGAATAGATCATGCGGAAGGCCGCGCCGTCGCCCCGGCGGCTCATCAGCGACCCCCGCCGCCCCGGCACCTTGAGCATGTCGCCGAAGCTCAGCACGCAGGTGTTTGGAGTAAGGGCGTATTCTAACAGCCGGTCGATGGCGCCCTCGGAAGTTACGCACACCGGGCAGCCGGGGCCGGACACCAGGCGGATGGCCGGGGGCAGCACATCTCGCAGGCCGCTGCGGAAGATGGCCGCTGTGTGGGTGCCGCACATCTCCATGATGGTAAGCGGCCGGGCGTCGTAGGCCTTCAGCTCCGCCAGCGCGCGTTCAAGGGCCGTCATGCAACGCCTCCTCGATGTCGCGCAGCAGCTCAGCCAGCTCCCGCGCCTGCTCGGGGTGCAGCACCTCGATGGCCAGACCCGCGTGGGTCAGCACCCAGTTGCCCACTTTTGCGTCCAGCAGGCCCACATGCACGCGGATGCGGTTGCCGTTCACATCCACGACAGCGGTGTCGTTCTCTATTTCAACGATCTGTCCGGGGGTTGCGACGCACATTTATATTCCTTCTTTCATTCTCTGAACCGCGACGAAAGCCTGGCCCAGGGCCAAGCCGCCGTCGTTGCAAGGCACGGCGTTGTTGGTGTACACGCTGAAGCCGTCCTGAACCAAAAACCCCCGAAGGGTGCGCAGCAGCAGCGCGTTCTGGAACACACCGCCGCTCAGCGCGATGGTTTTCACGCCGGTCTGCTCCCGTACGCGGCGGCACACCCGGGCGGCGGCGCGGGCCAGCGCCCGATGAAACCCCACAGCCTTCGGCTGATTCTGTTGGAGCCGTGGATCATTTATCAGTTCTGCAATGACCGGACGGTAATCCAGCAACAGCAAATTATCTTGTTCCAGTATATCAAATTCCATCGGAACTTCCGGTAGCCCGCGCAACAATGCTTGCGTCGCGGCGGTCTCCAGTGCCACGGCGCACTGGCCTTCGTAGCCGTTGGTTTCGCATAAACCAAGCAGCATGGCCGCCGCGTCAAAGAGACGCCCCAGGCCGCTGTAGCGGGCGGTGTTCACGCGGTTGGCGATGGCGGCCCGCAGCAGCGCCGCGCCCTCAAAGTTCAGCTTGTCTGCCAGCCCTGTGGAGGCCAGATAGGCCAGCGCCGCCTTGCGGGCGTCTCGCGCGGCGCTGTCTCCGCCGGCCAGATCCACCAGCAGCATGCTGCCCACGCGGCGATACGCCGCGCCTTCGCACAGCAGAAATTCCCCACCCCATATGGAGCCGTCGTCGCCGTAGCCGGTGCCGTCGAAGGCCAGGCCCAGCACCGGCCCGGTTAAATGGTGCTCGGCCATCACCGAGGCCACGTGGGCGTGGTGGTGCTGCACCTGCACGAGGGGAAGGCCGGTGTGCCGGGCAAAGGCGCTGGACAGATAGCCCGGATGCAGATCGCACGCGCCCAGCGCAGGCTGTATGTCGAACAAACGCTGCATGTGGTCGTAGTTGGCGGCGTAGGCATCGGCCACGGCCTCCACCTCGAAATCGCCGAAGTGGGAGCTCAGGTAGGCCGAGCGGCCCCGCAGCAGGCAGAAGGCGGACTTGAGGTCGCTTCCAAAGCTCACAATGGGCGCGGGTGATGCCTGCTGAAGCTCGACCGGTAGCGGCGCGTAACCCCGGGCGCGGCGGCCGGGCTGCGGGCCCAGCGCGGTCACGCGGGCCACCGAGTCATCCAGCCGGGTCACGATGGGCCGATCGTGGTACAGGACACCTTCCAGCACGCCGTCGGGGGCAAGCCAAGCCAGCATCTCGTCGTCCCGGTGGATCTCCGGCTGGCCGCTGCGGTTGGCGCTGGTCATCACCAGAGCACCGAGGGATTCCAGCAGTAGCGTCTGTACCGGCGCGTAGGGCAGAAAGGCTCCAGTCAAGGGGGTGTCCCCTAAAGCCAGGGCGAAGGGTGTGCCGACGGTGTTCAGCAGAACGATGGGCCTCGCTGGGGAACGCAGCAGCGCCTCCTCATCGGCGGAAGCGCGGCAATATTTCCGCAAGGTTTCCATGTCTCGGAACATCACGGCGAAGGGCTTCTGCTCCCTGTGCTTGAGCTCCCGCAGGCGGCGTATGGCCCGGTCGTCAAAGGGGCTGCACGCCAGGTGGTAGCCGCCGATGCCCTTGACCGCGACGATGCCGCCGGCCTGCAGCGCGGCGATGGCCCGCCGCAGCGCGTCCTCGCGTTGAGCCGTACGCCCTTCCTTGTCGGTGTAGGCCAGCACCGGCCCGCAGGCAGGGCACGCGATGGTCTGGGCGTGGAAGCGCCGGTCTTGGGGATCGTCGTATTCGCGCTGGCAATCGGGGCACATGGGAAAGCTCGCCATGGACGTCGTGGCCCGGTCATAGGGCGCGCCGGTCAGTATGCTGTAGCGGGGGCCGCACACGGCGCAGCTGATGAAGGGGTGCCGGAAGCGCCGGTTGGATGGATCAAAGAGCTCCCTCTCGCAATCCTGGCACATGGGCAGGTCGGCGGACAGCAGGTCCACCGTGCCGCCGGCGCTGGATTCTATCGTGAAGGCTGAAAAGTCTTGATCGGGTACGGCTTGCGTTTGGATATGGGTGATGCGGGCCTGGGCCGGAGCCTCGGCGCGCAGCGCGGCCAAAAAGGCGTTCAATGTGGCTTCGTCAGCGTTGAGCAGCAGTTCCACGTTGCTGCCCACGTTGCGCACCGCGCCGCACAGCGCAAAGCGCGCCGCCAGGCGCGCCAGCAGCGGGCGCATGCCCACGCCCTGCACAACGCCTTCAATGGAAACCCGGAAAGTCATTTTGCTCCCCGGCGGGCCAGCAGCCAGCGGGCCACGGCGTCATAGCCTTCCTTGGTCTTGCCGCTGACCGGGAACAGCGGCGCCTGGGGGTTCACCGCCCGCAGGCCACGGGTGAAGAAGTCCAGGTCAAAATCCACATAGGGGATCAGGTCGCATTTGTTCAGCAGGATCAGGTCGGCCTTCTCGAAGGCCAGCGGGTATTTATAGGGCTTGTCGCTGCCCTCGGTCACGGTCACGATCAGCAGCTTCAGGTGTTCGCCGATGTTGAATTCTGCCGGGCATACAAGGTTGCCCACATTCTCCACAAACAGCCAACTGCCGTCGGCCAGTTTCAGCGAATCTGCGGCCTGCTCTATAACCCAGGCGTCCAGGTGGCAGGCCCCCTGGGTGTTGATCTGCTGGGCGGACACGCCGTGTTCGTCCAGCTTCCGGGTGTCGATGTCGCTTTCGATGTCACCCTCGATGACCGATACATTTTTGCTGCCCAACTGCTCAATCAGATTCAGCAGGCTGGTGGTTTTGCCCACGCCCGGCGCGCCCAGCACGTTTACGGCGAAGATGCCGCGGCGGTCGAAGTCGGCGCGAAGGCGGTCGGATACGCGGTCATTCTCGGTGGCGATCTGTTCCATCACGGGAACTTTGATAATCTCATTCATGGCTTTTCCTGCCCCGTCTGCCGGGGCGTGTCGTTGTGTTGTGGTCGGGCGTCGTCGGTTCTCTCTATCTCGATGGATTCGATCAGCAGCTCGCGGCCCACGTCGGTGGGCTCGCCGTCCACGCCGCAGGCGGGGCAGTCGAAGCGGAAGAGCCGCCGCTCAAAGAGCTGCCCGCAGCTGGGGCAGCGCAGCTTGGGCTTCACACGGCGGACGTCCAGGCGGGCGCTGGCGCACAGCGTGTCGCCGGCGATCAGGTCGAAATACATCTGGATCGAGTCCGGCACGTAGCCGCTCTGGTCGCCCACGACCAGCGTGATGCTGCGCACCTTCGTGGAGCCGTTGGCCAGGGCGCGCTCTTCAGCCGTTTTGATGATCGCTTTCACCAGCGGGTACTCGTGCACGGGTGAACACATCCTTTACCGGCTCGCTCGAGGGAGTCGTATAGTCGGGCCGCATGGCGAGGCACTTCTTGGGGCACACCTCCACGCAGGCGTTGCACTGCACGCAGCGCATGCGCTGGATGGACCACAGCAGGTCGGTCTTCTTGACCTCAATGGCATTGGCCGGGCAGCGCCTCTGGCAGATGCCGCAGTGGATGCACGCGTCGATATCGATCTCGATGTGGCCGCGGGTGCGCTCGTACACTTTGGGTTTCTCCGCAGGGTAGCGCACGGTGGCAGGCTTGCCCAGCAGGCTTTTGAACAGTGTTTTTCCGATCTTGAACATTGGTTCTCCCTTATCTCCAACCTCGTTGGGAGATTATCGTCTGTTGCCGTAGCGCGGTTCACCCGCGCAAGGTTCAGTGAATTTTTTGTTGTCGTTGCCAATCCCGCCGCAGCGTCTCTCGCTTCTAGGTAGCCGATGTGAGGCTTCCAGTAGATTGCCGTCCAGCGACCGTCATCGGTGGACGGCAGACTTAGCCGTGCGCAGGGTGGCAGGGGGTGGCCTCGGCGGGGGAGAAGTTCCCCTGCCGAAAGCGGAGCGCTAGCGCTCCGTGCAACTGATGCACGGGTCGATTGTCAGGATGAGCACTGGCACGTCGGCCAGCTCGCAGCCCTGCAGCGTCTGTATCAGCGCCGGCAGGTTCGCGAAGGTGGGCGTGCGCACGCGCATGCGGTCCAGGAACTTGGTGCCGTTGGCCTTCACGTAGTAGATCACTTCGCCCCGGGGCTGTTCCAGACG
This sequence comes from Bacillota bacterium, assembly GCA_023410875.1. Taxonomy (GTDB): domain Bacteria; phylum Bacillota; class Clostridia; order Christensenellales; family UMGS416; genus JAEYRA01. The sequence continues at coordinate 85,713 of JAEYPH010000013.1, forward strand.
GGCGAAATATTCGCCGTTGGGGTTACCCTTGAACTTGGTCTCGATCTCGCCGTCAGGAATCATCGCGATGGCCTGGCGGATCAGATGGATGCTCTGGAACAGTTCGCCGATGCGCACGGCGCAGCGGGCATAGCAATCGCCGTCGGTGTGGGTCACGGGTTCAAAATCCAGCTTGGCATAGGCAGCGTACCCCAGCTTGCGCATGTCCTGCGCCACGCCGCTGGCCCGCAGCATGGGGCCTACAGCGCCCAGCTTGTAGGCCTGCTCCTTCGTAAGCACGCCCAGGCCGGTCAGGCGGTGGCGCACCGAGCGGTCCTCCAGGAAGACCTTGGAGATCTCGCGGTATTCCTTCTCGATGTCCATGAGCATGGCGTCGATGTGGTGAAGCATATCGTCGGTGATGTCGCGGCGCACGCCGCCGATCTTGCAAACCGAGAAGATCACGCGGCCGCCGGTGGTCTCCTCGAAGATGTCCAGTATCTTTTCGCGGATGCGCCAGCTGTGCATGAACAGGCTTTCAAAGCCGAAGGCGTCGGCCAGCAGGCCCAGCCACAGCGTGTGGCTGTGCATGCGGGAAAGCTCGCACCACACTGTGCGCAGAAACAACGCCCGATCGGGCGCCGCGATGTCCATGATGCCCTCCACGGCTTGGCAATAGCCCAGCCCGTGCATGAAGCTGCAGATGCCGCAGATGCGCTCGGCCACATACACATAATCCACGAAATCGCGTTTTTCCACGAGCTTTTCCAGCCCGCGGTGCACAAAGCCGATGGAGGGGATGGCCTCCACGACGCGCTCATCCTCCATGACCAGGTCCAGATGGATGGGCTCGGGCAGCACCGGGTGTTGCGGCCCAAAGGGAATGATCGTGCGCTTGCCGCTCATCGGGGCTCCTCCTTCTGCGCCACGCTCTCGACGGTCTTCACTTCCAGCGGAGCGGCAATCTCAACCTCGTCCGTGGGCGCGCTCTGCGGAGCGAAAGGCGTCTTGATCGGCAGCTTGTAGAAGTTGCCCTCGTAGTCCAGCGAAATGTGCTTGATCTTCACGCCGAAGAGATCCTTAAGCTCGTTCTCATAGATGAACGCGCACGGATACACGCCGGAGATGCTGGTGATCTCGACATCCGGCGGAATCTCCAGGCGCAGCGTCACAAAATCGTATTCGCGGTCAAAGGAATAGGAGATCTCGAAACCAACCGCGGTCTTGGTGCATGTGATGGCGACCAGCCGGTAGCCGTCGCGCTCCATGTCGTACACGGTGCGGATGCGGTTTGTCAGGTCCACGGTGATCAGCTTCTGTGTTTCGTATTTCATTGCTTGGAGCCTCCGAGCTTGAGCGCCTTGCGCTTTTCCTCCAGGATGCCCAGCGATTTGACCACGCCATCGATGATGGCGGTGGGGCGCGCCGCGCAGCCGGGCACATACACATCCACCGGCACCACCGAGGATGCGCCGCCTTTTACGTTGTAGCATTCAGCGAACACGCCGCCGCTGTTGGCGCAGATGCCCACGGCCACGACGACCTTGGGCTCGGCCATCTGGTCATAGATCTGCTTGACGACGTCCTTGCACTGCTCGTTGATGCAGCCGGTCAGCAGCAGGATGTCGGCGTGCTTGGGGTTGCCGGTGTTGATGATGCCCAGGCGCTCCACGTCGTAGAGCGGCGTCAGGCAGGCCAAAACTTCGATGTCGCAGCCGTTGCAGCTTGCGCCGTCGTAATGGATGAGCCAGGGGGATTTCGTGGTGAAGGACATTTCTCTTCTCCGTCTATCAGTAAAGTAGGATGAACAGGTTGAGGAACCCCGCCGCCAGCGCCACGATCCACGATGACGCCAGCGTCAGCTGCCAGCGGAAGCGCGCATAGCTGTTGTCGATGAGGATTTCCAGGAAATAGGCGACGACACAAGCCAGCACGCCTACCAGGGGGCTCCAGATATTGTCCCACGAAAAGAACAGATATACAAACCCCAGCAGGAAGATGTTCTCATACCAGTGGGCGATCTCGATGACGGCCAGGCCCCGGCCGGAATATTCGGTCGTGATGCCCTTGACGATCTCCTGATGGCCATGGTGGCTCGTGGAAAGATCGAAGGGCGACTTGCGCAGCTTGATCGTGAGCACATAGAGGAAGCCCACGAACAGCAGCGGCAGATACACGACCGGCGGCAGGCTGCCGTCCAGTATTTCGCCCACGAAGAACGTCTTGCTCATGGCGTAGAAGCCGATGGCGGAGAAAAGCACCATGGGCTCATAGGCCATCATCTGCAGAATTTCGCGCTGGGCGCCGATCTGGCTGTAGGGCGAATTCGTGGAATAGCCGCCCACGATGAAGAAGATGTTGGCCAGCGTCAGCGCGAAGATCACCAGCAGCAGATCGCCGCCGCTGAAGAACAGAGCGCCGGCCATCACAGCGAACACCAGGAAGCAATAAACATAGAGGTTCTGCAGCCGGTTGACCGTCATGGACTGCTTCTGCAGCAGCTTGAGTACATCATAGAAGGGCTGCAGCAGCGGCGGCCCCACACGGCCCTGCATGCGGGCGGAAATGATGCGGTCCACGCCGCTGAGCAGGCCGCCCAGCACCGGCGCCAGTACAATATAGCCGATCATCGTCCAAATGCCAGCACCCATCATATCACCTTCGTCATCAGGATTGCGAACATCACGACGATGAAGGCTGCCGTGGCCACGGTGCCGGCAAGGGTCAGCCGTTGCTCGCCCAGATAGTTACCCATGTACCAGTTGGAGAGCTGCACATCCCGATCGCGCCCCAGCGAGCCGTGATAGGACATGTTGTCGCCGGTGTTTTCGCCGGCCATGTACACATCCACGCGCCGGGAGCGGTCGCCGCCGGTCAGGATGAAGGACAACGGCAGCACCAGGATCATGCCCAGCATCAGCAGCATCGTCATCACGTCGTTGCGGCGCAGAATTTCGAAGCTCTCGTGGAAGATCGACTGCAGATAGGGCGCCAGAATGTGGGTGGAGACCAGAGGAAACAGCGTGCAAACGGCGATCGTCAGCACCGCGTGCAGGCCGATGGCGAACCACTCGTCGGGGCTGGGGTACTTGTGCTTTTTCTTCACGGCAGGCACGGTCATGATGCTGCCCAGCCACTTGGTCCAATAGAACAGCGTCGCGGAACTGCCGAACACCAGCATGATCAGCAGCAGCACCTGGTTGGAATCCACAAAGGCCTTCATGGCCGCCCACTTGGAGATCAGCATGCCGAAGGGGGCCAGGAACATGCCCGCGATGCCCACGACCATCAGGATGCTGACGCGGGGCATGTGCACGATCAGGCCCTTCATGTCCTCAATATCGCGGCTGCCCATCGTGTGCTCCACGGTGCCCACCGACAGGAACATCAGAGACTTGGCCACGGCGTGGAACAGGATCAGCAGGATGGCCACCCACACGGCCTCATAGTTACCCAGGCCCGCGCAGGTCACGATCAGGCCCAGGTTGGCGACGGTGGAATAGGCAAGTATTTTTTTGCCGTCGCTCTGGCTGATGGCCACCAGCGACGCGAGCAGGAACGTCAATCCCCCGATGTAGGTGACCAGTATGCCGGGGATCGTGTCGCCCAGGCCGGGGGCCAGGCGGATGATCAGATAGACGCCGGCTTTGACCATCGTGGAGGAGTGCAGCAGGGCGCTGGTGGGCGTGGGGGCCACCATCGCGCCCAGCAGCCACGAGGAGAAGGGCATCTGCGCGGCCTTGACCATGCCGGCCAGGCACAGCAGCAGCACCGGCAGCAGCATGGCCTGCTGGCTTATGCCCATGGCCAGCAGGTTGGCCAGATCCACCGTGTGGAACCGCTCGGCGAAATAGATCAGCGCGCCGGCGAAGGCCGCGCCGCCCAACAGGTTCAGGTTCAGCGCACGGAAGGAGTTTTTGATGGCCACGGGCTGCTTCGTGTAGCCGATGAGCAGGAAGGAGCACAGCGTCGTGACCTCCCAGAAGAAGTACAGCCACAGCAAACTGTTGGAGAATATGATGCCGAACATTGCCGAAAGAAAGATAAACAGCAAAAAAAAGAAGAACGGCCGCCTGTCCCTGACAGGTTGGCCGTGCTCGTGATAGTGCTTCATATAGCCCAGAGCGTAAACGCAGATGAGGCTGCCGATGATGCCGATGACCAGTGCCATTAGGATGCTGAGACGGTCTACAAAGAGGGCGTTGTGCACCTCGAAGGCGGCTTCATGGGTCAGCTCGTACCAGATGAGCGCCGGCGTCTGCACCAGTGTGAGCACAATGGCCATCCAGTTGCGCCGGCGTGCGCCCATATAGACGATGAACAGCGCCAGAGCCGCCTCCACGATCAGCATGGCGTAGCCGGGCAGCGGGCTTTCCACCGCGAAGAACGTGGCGTCGGTGCTTAAAAACTCCACCGCGAGAGATACGCTGGCCGCAGCGATGAGCGCCGCAGCGCCGCGCACCAGAACCTTGCGCGCGCCGTCGTGCTTAACGAGCAGCAGCGCCAGCCCCACCAGCAGGGGAAAGAAGATCAGAAAGAGTATTTGCGCCAAGAGCATCACCTGGTTTCCGGGAGACCTTTCCCTTTACTTCATTTATAGCTTGTGTATTATAGTATGGTTGTGTTGCGATTTCAACAAAATCGGACGGTGATAAACAAATTTTCCATATCTTCCAAGGGCATTTGTCAAGTCCCTTTTTTGCGATGGACGTTACTAATTTGCGATCCCGCGGGACGATTTTCGCCCAGCGCTACTGTCCCGCATGGCTTCGCATAAAATGCGGTTTTCTGGTACAATAAAGGCTGTGCACAACGGGCCCCGCCATCGGCGGCACGGTTTGCACTTTTGTGGAGAAATTGTGATTATTTGCAAAAGATCGGTGGCATGTAGAGAGCACCCGAACAACAAGGCGCATCAGCGCCGAAAGAGAAGCGCAAGTGAGAGCAAATGGTTAAGAATGTTCTGACAGGCGACGTTACCATTCAGGCCGATTTTCTGGTCGCCAAAGCCTGCGCGCTTTACCATGCCGTGGCGCTGCGCAATGTTGCTGTGCCCGATGTGCTGGGCGATGAGGACATGGACAAGCACGCGGCCCGCGCGCGCTTTGACGCTTTGGTGTGCGGCCAGGGCGGGCAACCGCTGTTTGCCGTGGATATCGGCGCCAAACCCAAGGGCGATAAGGCCAAGCTGCGAGCTCGCGCCAAGCGCCGCCTGTGCCGCAAGCTGGATTTTCCGCTGATCACCGTGCGCTCGGCCTATTTGGAGGAGCCCCGCATCCGTTCGGTGGTGCTGGCCTGGTGCATCGAGCTGTGGTTCACCCACGGCAAGGGCGCCCCGCAGAACATCTTCCCCTCGGATTTCTTCCAGACCATTGACGATGAGCTGGACAAGCTCAAGCGCCTGGCCGGCTATCGCAGTTTCCGCCTGTCGCTGCTGTTGGGCGAAGGCCGCGGCGAGGTCAAAGCGCTGGGCAGCATTCTCGTGAACCAGAGCTTCGGGTGGCTTTCCAAGGGATCGGTGGCCAGCACGCAGCCGGCGGGTTTTGAAACGGACATGCTCAAGGTCATCGTCGTCAAGGACGTCTATAGTAAGTATTTAACGTGCATGGCGCGTAACAAGTATCTGAGCAAGAAGAAGGTCAAGAGGAAGAACAAGAAGTTCCGCAAGAGCGTGCAGGAGACCGGGTGCGGGTCGTTTGGCTGGTAGTATGTTAATCGGCTTTTATGGGCGGCCTGCGGGCCGCCCTTTTAGCGGGGCGAGGATGCTGATTTTTTCTGAACAGCCAGGAATTTTTGCACCACAAGCTTGCCGAAAACGGCGATCAAGATATAAATGGGGAGAGAATAGTAATATTTCCATGTGATAAGCTTGTACTGACCGATCCAAACCGCCAGCGGTTCAAAAACAAAGGACGCAAGAGCCGCGGTGATTGTGCTTACGATCAAAAACATGCCCCATCTTGGACATTTCTGGTAGACAGTCATCTTCATGATTGGCAGTATCACGAAATCTACCGGGAAAAGCAGAGGAACCTGAGGCAGAATATGGACAGGATACTCCCATAGCGCAAATTCCGACCCGAGGACATCCAGAAACACGGAAGAAACGTTGATGAGCAACCCGAATATACTGATTTCCAGCAGCCGCTTTTTGTCTACAACTTTCCACCATACGACAAGACAAACAATGATCATGGCAATGTCCAGCCACCAGACCCAAGTTAAAAATTCCCTGGACAGCCAATGCTGGACCATGGAATCCCTGAGTTGCACCTTGAGTTTGATGATCTCATCGAGCAAAGGATCATATCCATCCAAAGCCGTCGCGTCCCCAATCTTTCAAAAGCCCCTTTATCCTGTGTAAAAGGATAAACGCCTATTCCAAGCTGAGTTTGCTCACACCCAGAGCTGAGTTTGTCCATAGCATTTCTTGCACAGTCTCCATTTGGCCTTCGCTGCAAGCAATGAGGAGGACAACCTCGGAAGCCTTTTTGTCTTTCTGCCGATTGTTGTATTTTTTCATTGCGACGATCTTAACCAGAAGGCCAATGCCGAACCCTGCAAAAAAACCGACAACGCCGCAGAGAATTGGCCCCCAAGGCAGAACAAACCCATAGATCGAGCCCAGCAGCGTCAGGATTGTCGCCAGGACCACAGGCAGATCCAGCAGGCTCAGGCTGTCCGACGCGTGGGTGGTATCAAAGAGCATTTTGCTCTCGCTTCTTTTGTCCAGCGGCACTGCCAGGATGTCCTCCTTTGCGATGCCTTTCATCTGAATTGCTGTAATGGCGGACTCCAGATCAATGGAATGCTCAAATGTGGAAACGATATACATGGTGTCATCGCTCCGTTTCTTTGGTGTGAAGGGCATCGGGAAGCCGACGGGCTGGTAATCCCGCTTTAGGAACTTGGACTGCTCCCAGTCATAAAGCTTGTTGCTCTCCACGGTATTCGTATAGGCGTCATAGACTGCAAAGCAGTAGATCGAAGGGATGTTCAGAAACCACTGCTGGTTCAGCACGGATTGTGCGTTTTGAAATTGCCCCAACATTGTGAAGTGAATGCCGGGGAGCACCTTGGAATTGTAAACGATAACGATCCACCAAATAAGAATGAAGAAAGCTGCCAGAATTCTGTGAAGTATGATTTGCCCCGCTCCTGGCATCAGCATGGACCAGATGAACGCCACCCAGGGTGAGCTCCTGTCCAGATAATTGATTTCCACGGGGTTGATCGCAAACGGCTTGATTTCTGCATCTTCCCTGGCGGCAAGCACGTAGGTCTTGTTGAGGTCCACCGATGTCCTGTAGCTGTCCCATACGGCAAATAAATAGGTGGGAATATAGAGTATTGCCCAACGAACGTCGATAACCGACTTGGCCAGCTCGAATTGGCCGGTGAGCGAATACAGGATCCCCAGATTTATATGGGCTTCTACATTGATGATGATTTCCCAGATGAAAAGGAGGAAGCCACGGATGTACTTCGATAGCAGCAGGTGCCCCAGCCCCGGAAACATAAACGACCAAAAGGCTATCATAAAGGGATTCCGTAGGTGAAGCTGCGTCGTACCCAATATGCTCACATGGGCAGTGCTGCGCCTTGGGGATGGATTCATCGTGGCGGGCCTTTTCACAGTGATTCACCTCTTTTCCGCCCTATTTTCTGTAGCTCCCTTATTTTGATTCTCCTGAAAACACGTGCCGCGGGCTTTCTCATTGGTAATTCATCGCTGCGCTCTGAATGACAGGACGATGTACAGCACGACACTCGGCCCTGTCATCAGAGGGCGCATTGCGCCCAAAGAATCACCCACTTTGAACGTTGACGTTGCCAGATTGGTAGATTCGCCTATTCAATCCTGAAAAGAAGACTTAGTTCGCAAACATCTCCCCCAACACCAGCGCCGCCCCCTTGTCCCCGCCCAGCGCCTGCTCCAGCCGGGTGGGCTCCAGCGTTTGCCAGGGCAGTGGCGCGCGGGCGCGGGGCAGTTGGTTCCACAAAAACTTTTCCACATCGCTGTCCGGCAGGCGCTCGGTGGCATTGGGGATCACGGCCAGGCACGCGGAGTTTTCCGCGATGGATTTTTGCACCGGCTGGCTTAAGAGTGTGGCGATAAAGGCTGTGGCCGAGGCGTCGCGGGCTTCGTCGCCGGAGGCGTATACGGCGGCATACTGTATGTTCAGCGTGGGCCGCACATCGCCCGGCAGCGGCAGCACGGAATATTCAAAGGCCTTGCCCTTGGCGGCCAGGCGCTCCATCAGCGCGGCCTCCCACTGGGTGCCCAGCAGCACGGCGCAGCGGCCGGCGGCGAAGGGCTCCCGCGCGCCGTCGATGCTCTGGGAGAACACCTTGTCGGCCAGCAGGGATTGGGCCTGCAGCTCCCTGACGTTGGCGGCCTCCATGGCCAGCGGCAGCCAGTTGCTCTGCGCGCCGGACAGGGCCAACACATTCTTCTTGCGCCGGCTCGTGGAAGCCTGGCGGCTGAAGTCCAGCAGCGCCTGCAGGTTCCGGGATTTGTCGGCCATGGGCGGTTCCACGCCTGCCGAGCGGCACAGCGCGTTGTTCACCAGCACCAGTTGGCTGCCGGCCATCCACGGCACGGCCCGGGGCTCCCGCTGGAATGCCGAGGCAAAGGGCTGAGAGAGCGTCGGCAGCGTAGAGGCGTCCAGCGTGAGGAACATTTCCGCGTCCATGCCCGACCAGTTATCCGGGAACAGCAGCACGTCGGGCAGCCGCCCCTCGGTCAGCCGCTGGCGCAGCATCTCCTCGGTCACGTTGTCCAGCTCCACATACACGCCGACGTTGCGCGTCTCGAAGCGGCGGGCGGCGGCCTGCACCACGGCGGTGCGGCTGCCCCGGCCCACGCGCCATGTGTTCACCTGCCACACATGCAGCACGCCCTGCCACGCCGGCGGCTTGGGCCGCAGCACGTTGGCAAGGCTGATGCCCTGCAGCTTGCCGGGCAGGAAGAACACGCCCAGCACGATGAGCGCCGCCAACGCCGCCGTAAACAGCGCGGAGCGTGCGAAGGCCTTGGCGCCAGCCTTGTCTGGTTTGATCCATGGAATTCTCATGTTTATTCATATGTGAAAAACACCGGTTCATTCGGTGAGCGTTTACCATGTAATTGCTCAGAAAGAAATTTACTCTCAGACATTTGTCTGCACCATAGAGATTTGCAATAGGATGTTGGACTCGTTCACACCTTCTGTGGGCTGATGTGCAAGTGTATGTACCAGCGGGCGCTGTGCCCGCTCTCATTGGTAACCGGGTCGCTTAATGGTGGAAGTTTTTATCCAATTCTCCAAGAACTTCCTCGCAAACCCTGCGGCAGATTCTGCAGCACCTTTCCTGGCATTCTTCACGGCATTCTTCTACCCTGCGATCTTCCCCGCAAGCGTTTTGGACCTCCCCCGAGCGTCCCAACTCAAAGAACTCTTCGCAGAAGTCTCGGCAGAATCTTTTGCAGAAGTCATAGCAGAACTCTTCACAGAAATTCTCGCTGTCCCTGTGTGCACAACAGACTTCCTGGCAGACCCTGCGGCAGATTTCACGACACTCTTCCCGGCATTCACATTCTCGGTCGGCGCCGATTCTGCTAAAGCAACCGCACCGGCGTCTCTCATCGAATACTTCGCAGAATTCGCAGCAGAACTTGTGGCAGAACCTGGGGCAGAACTCTCCACAGTCCACTTCGTCCAGGCATCTGCCCAGGCCGTTGGCGTCTCTGAAGGCCGAACCGCTGGATTCAACGGCGAACCTGGCGCCGTATGCCCGGCGTCCGTCTTTTTGAAATAGCATGGTTTCACCTCCTTTCGTTCTCGCAATATATCATACGGGATATCTCAAAATATGGTGAAATGGCACTTTCACGTATTTTTCACAATACATACATTTCATTTCCCCATTCCAGCGATAAAATTGCGCCATCGATACACAGACCGATCCATAAAGGAGGCAATGCATATGAAGGCATGGCAGCGCAGGGCGCTGGCCGCGGTGCTGATCGCGGCGCTGGGGCTCACCGGATGCCAGAGCAAAACCAACAGCCCGGCCCAGGGGGGCCAGGGGCAGCCCGCGGCCATGGAGGGAACCAGGGGTATCGTGACCGTTGTCAGCGACTCATCCATCACCGTCGCCGTGATGCCCGCGGGTCAGGGCGGCTTTGGCGGGCCTCAGGGTTCTGCCCGGCCGGATCGCGCCCGTGGCTCCGCCCGGCCCGACCGGTCGGCAAGGCCCGACGGGCAGAGCGGAGGCTTGGCGCCGGGCGGCCAGGTGGATACGTCGGGCTGGGAGCAGAAGACCTTCGCCATCGACGGCCAGACCAAGATCACCCAAATGACCCGCGGCAATGGCAATGACAACTCCGCCGGCACCCAGGCGCTGACCGTCGCGGACCTGAAGACCGGCGAGAGCGTGCGCATCACCGAGCGCAGCGGCAGCGTCGGCACCGCCGACACCGTCTCTGTGATGGGCTCGTGGGGAGGCGGCCAGGGCGGCCCGCCGGATGGCGGACCCGGCGAACAGGGCCCTGACGCCCGCAGCGGCGCGACGCCCAGGGCTACAGCAAATGACAAAATATAAGCATATGGAGGCAAATAAATGAAGCGCAAAAAGATCACATGGATCATCGTGGGTGTGCTGGTGCTGGGCGCAGCCGGCGCGGGCGTGGCCTACAGCCAAGGCTTGTTTGGCAGCAGTGAGGCCAGCGCCACAACCACCTATTCCGTGGTCCAGCTGACCACCGGCGACCTGGAGAAATCCGTGACCGGCACCGGCACGCTGACCTCCGGCGACACCGTCAACGAGACCGCACCGCTGGACGTGACGCTGGACAAGGTTTCCGTGGCCGTGGGCCAGAGCGTCAAGGCGGGGGACACGCTGGCCACCGTGGACGCCGACAGCGTGACCACGCTGATCTCCACGCTGCAGACGCAGATTGACGACATCGACACCCAGTTGGCCCAGATGACGGCGTCACAGGCCAGCGTGTCCACGCTGACGACGTCGGTGAGCGGCCGCGTGAAGGCCGTGTACACCGCCGTGGGCGATTCCGTGGACACCGTGGTGGCCAAGAACGGCGGCGTGCTGCTGCTGTCCACCGACGGCAAGATGAAGCTGGACTTCACGATCTCCGACGCCAGCCTGGTGGCCATCGGCGACAGCGTCAAGGTCAAGATCGGTACCAAGAAGTACACCGGCCTCGTGGAGGCGCTGGACGCCGCCGCCAAGACCTGCACCGTGACGCTGAGCGACAACGGCCCGGCGCTGGACGCCGAGGCCACTGCCTTTACCAGCGACGGCGACGAACTGGGCGCGGGCAAGCTGGCCATCAACCGCCCCTATCTGGTGACGGCTGCCGGCGGCTCGGTCAGCAAGGTGTATGTGGACGCGGGCGACAAGGTCAGCCAGCGCACCAAGCTGCTCTATATCGTGGGCGTGCCGCTGGGTAGTAGCTATGACGACCTGCTGGCCACCCGCGCCGACACGTTGGAGACGCTGATCCAGGCCAAGGCCCTGCAGGAAAGCGGCAAGATCGTGGCCTTGCAGGCTGGCATCGTGAGCGCCGTGAACGTTGCCAATGGGCAGGCCGTGAAGGCTGGCGACCCGTTGGCGGCGCTGATGACCGGCGGCGCGGCCAAACTGGTCGTAACCGTGGATGAATTGGACATCAACTCCGTGTCCGTGGGCCAGAGCGCCAAGGTGGCTGTGGACGCCTTCACCGGCGAGGCGTTCACCGGCACCGTGGAGAGCATCTCCGACATCGGCGCTACGACCAGCGGCGTCACAACCTATAAGGTCACCATCCAGATGGACGCCAGCGACAAGCTGAAGATCGGAATGAACGCCACGGCTACCATCGTCATCGAGAAGCACGAAGGCGCGCTGCTGCTGCCGATGACGGCGCTCAACACATCCCGCGGCGCCAGCTATGTGTGGCTGTACACCGGCACATTGCCCACCGACAGCAGCCAGGACCCCGGCACCCGCACCGAGGTTACGACCGGCATGTCCAACGCCAACTACGTGGAGATCACCGACGGCTTGACTGCCGATGACCAGGTCGTCCTGGTGCGCACCCGCTCCGCCGGCAGCACCACGACCCGCCAGGGCAGCATGGAGTTCCCCGGCATGGGCGGCGGCTTTGCCGGCGGTTTCACCGGCGAACGCCCCTCCGGTGGTCAGGGGTTCCCCGGCGGCGGCCGCAACTGAGAAGGGAATGCAATATGATCATCATGAACGACGTCATCAAACGATACCGCATGGGAAACGAGACCGTGTCCGCGCTGGACGGCGTGAGCCTGCGGGTGGACGCCGGCGAGTTCGTGGCCATCATTGGCCCCAGCGGCAGCGGCAAATCCACGCTGATGAACATCATCGGCTGCCTGGATGTGGCCGACGCCGGCGAGTATGAGCTGGACGGCAAGCCCATCGGCCGCTACAACGAGCGTGCGCTGGCCCGCGTGCGCAGCGAGAAGATCGGCTTCGTGTTTCAGGGCTTCAACCTACTGCCCAAGCTCAATGCGCTGGAGAACGTTGAACTGCCGCTGGTCTATCAGAACGTGGCCCACGCCGAGCGCCGCCGCCGGGCGCTGCAGGCGCTGGAGCACGTGGGCCTGCAGGACCGGCTGCGCCACCGGCCCAGCGAGCTTTCCGGCGGCCAGCAGCAGCGCGTGGCCGTGGCCCGGGCGCTGTGCGGCAGCCCTTCGCTGATTCTGGCGGATGAGCCCACCGGCAACCTGGATTCCCACACCGGCCGCGAGATCATCGAGCTCTTCCGCAAGCTCAACCAGCAGGGCAACACGATCCTGCTGATCACCCACGACACCAACGTGGCCAGCCAGGCCTCCCGGCAAATTCGCATAGAGGATGGCCGCATCAAAGGAGGTATCGCATGATTCTGCAATCGATCCGCATGGCCTTCAAGGCCATCGCCGGCAACAAGATGCGCTCCTTTCTGACGGTGCTGGGCGTCGTCATCGGCGTCATCGCCGTGGTTGTGCTGATCGCCATCGCCCAGGGCACCACGTCCAGCGTCACCAGCTCCATCGAAGCGCTGGGCACCAACCTTCTGACCGTGAACATCCGCGTGTTCCGCAGCTCCAACGCCACGGTGACCATGGCCGACCTGCAAAAGCTGGCCGAGGACGCGACCATCGGCGGCATCGCGCCGGTGATATCCCAATCGGCCAGCGCCAAGGCCGGCACCGTGACCTATGACGAGGCCACCGTGGAGGGCACCGTGCCCGGTTATGACACGATACGCAACCTGTCTGTGGACAGCGGCCGCTTCCTGACCCAGCCGGACCTGGACAACCGTAGCTTCGTGGCCGTGGTGGGCGTGGATGTAGCCGATGAGCTCTTCGGCACCCGCAACGTTCTGGGCGAGACGTTCAACATGCAGGGCTATGAGTTTACGATCGTCGGCGTGCTGCAGGAGAAGGGCACCACGACCAGCGGCTCCAGCGACAGCCGCATCATCATCCCCTTCACGCTGGCCGAGCGCATCCTGTTCTCCCCGGGCATCCGCACGTTTTACGCATCGGCGGCCTCCAGCGCTCAGGTGGACGCCGCCCAGGCCGTGCTGGAGGACTATCTGAACGGCATTTTCCCGACGACGGTCACCGTGGGCGCCTCCGGCGTCACCAACAGCTCCTATTCCGTCTACAATCAGAGCGACGCGCTCAGCACCATCAGCAGCACCACGCAGACGCTCACGCTGATGCTGGGTGGCATCGCGGGCATCTCGCTGCTGGTGGGCGGCATCGGCATCATGAACATCATGCTTGTGAGCGTGTCTGAGCGCACCCGCGAGATCGGCATCCGCAAGGCCATCGGCGCGGCTCGCGGCAACATCCTGATGCAGTTCCTCATAGAGGCGCTGGTCGTGAGCGGCCTGGGCGGCCTGCTTGGCCTGCTGATCGCCTTAGGGCTCATGGGTGTGCTGAGCCAAGCTCTCAGCATGACGCTGGCCATGAGCCCGGAGGTGGCCGAGCTGGCCATCGGGTTCTCGCTGCTCATCGGCGTGGTGTTCGGTATGTATCCGGCAAACAAGGCTTCCAAGCTCAGACCCATTGAGGCATTGCGATATGATGGATGATGGATAGGACGAACCGGCGCGGAGATGAGGGGTTTGGGCCCCTCATCTCCAACGATTCAAAAAACTACCAATATATTGGGGCCGAAGGTTTCCAAAGGGCGATCGGAAAGCCCTTTGGTCGCGCCTGAGGGCGCGAAATCCCCTTCGCTAAATCACTGAGCATTGCGGTATAATGAACCTGACATAGAGGTGAAAACATGCACATCCTTGTGGCCGACGACGAGGCCCGCATCCGCGAGGCCATCCGCGAATACGCCGAGTTCGAGGGCTGGCAGGTGACCGAAGCCTGCGACGGCATGCAGGCCGTGGAACTGGTCCGCGAGCAGGCTTTCGACGTGGCGGTGCTGGACATCATGATGCCCCGGCTGGACGGCTTTTCCGCGTGCAAGGAAATACGAAAGAAGAGCGACATGCCGGTGGTGATGCTCTCCGCCCGCGGCGAGGAATACGACAAGCTCTTCGGCTTCGAGCTGGGCATCGACGACTATGTCGTGAAGCCCTTCAGCGGCAAGGAACTCATGGCGCGTTTGCGGGCCATCGTGGCCCGCAGCCAGGCCAGGGAGGCCCAGAGCGGAACCCGGGTGGAGGCGCTCCGCTTTGAAGGGCTGGAGGTGGACTTCCAGGGCCGCCGGGTGCTCGTGGACGGCCAGCCTGTAGCCATGACGCCCAAGGAATATGACCTGCTTTTCTTCCTGGTGCGCAACCGCAACATCGCCTTTTCCCGCGAGCAGCTGCTGAGCTCCGTGTGGGGCTATGAGTATTTCGGCGAGGACCGCACCGTGGACGCCCACATCAAGATGGTGCGCGCAAGCCTGGGGCCCTACCGCAAGTTCATCGTTACGCTGCGCACCATGGGGTATAAATTTGAAGCTTAAACCGGACGTCAAAAGCATAGGGTTCCGTGTGTGGATCTATATGATGCTCTTCTCGCTGGCTGTGCTGGCCATGCTGTGGCTCATGCAGGTCGTGTTTATCAACGGGTTCTACCAGAGTATGAAGACGCAAGGCATCAAGGCCGCCGCCGGAAAGATCGCCACGCTGTACACCCAGGTGCAGGGGCAGGCGCTGGAAGGCGGGCTGGACGCCATCGCCAACCAACGGGACCTGTTCGTCATCATCATGGACCGCGAGGGCAGGTCCGTACTGTATGCGAAGAACCCCGAGAACCGGGACTATCGCACGCCGCTGGAGCGGCTGGACCGGCCGCCGGGCGTGCCGGGGCCGCAGAATCTGCGCGGCAGCATCTTCGAGCAGTTCGCTGCAGTGGTGCGCACCGCTGGCAGCGGCGAGGTTATGCACAGCTTTGAGGACCGAAGGGGCAGCGCCATGCTGCTCTACGGCAACCTGATCGCCGACAGCGCGGGCAACCAGGCGCTGCTGGTCATCAGCTCTCCGCTGCAGCCGCTGGACGACACCGTGCGCATCCTGCGCGCGCAACTGGTCTATGTGTCGCTGGCGGTGCTGGCGCTGGCGCTGGTCGTGTCGCTCGTCATCGCGCTGCGGGTCAGCCGGCCTCTCACGCGCATCACCGGCAAGGCCGCGCTGCTGGCCCGTGGCCGCTATGACATGGCCTTCGACCACGGCGGCTATACCGAGGTGGACCAGCTGGCCGATACACTCAATTACGTCACGACGGAGCTGGGGCAGGTGGAGAACCTGCGCCGGGAGCTCATCGCCAACGTGAGCCACGACCTGCGTACGCCGCTCACGATGATCAAGCTCTACGCCGAGATGATCCGCGACCTCAACGGCGACAACCGCGCCAAGCGCGAGCAGAACGTGGCTGTGATCATCGAGGAGAGTGACCGGCTGACGGCGCTGGTGCAGAACCTGCTGTACCTCTCCCGCCTGCAGAGCGGCGCCCTGCCCTTCCACGCGGAGGCTTTCGACCTCGTGGAGCTCGTGGAGAGCATACTGACCCGCTATGACGCGCTGGTGCAGCAGCAGGGCTATCGCTTCCTCTTCGGACACTCGGAGCAGCTGTGGGTGCGCGCCGACCGCGCCCGCATCGAGCAGGTGCTCTACAACCTGATCAACAACGCCGTGAACCACGCCGGAGCGGACAAGCAAGTCGCGCTCAAGGCCGCGGGATACCGCGACAGCGCGCTGCTCAGCGTGACCGACAACGGCGAGGGCATCGCCCAGGAGGACCTGGAGCGCATCTGGGACCGCTACTACAAGGTGGACAAGGAACACCGCTGCGATGTGGCCGGCACGGGCTTGGGTCTGTCCATCGTAAAATCCATACTGGACCAACACCACGCCAAATACGGCGTGCGCAGCCAGAAGGGCGCGGGGGCCACGTTCTGGTTTGAGCTTCAGCGGGACGCAGGCGACGACACAGCACAGGACTGATTTAACGTTACGGGAGGGTTCCGATGGATTACGGTATTGCGGGTAAAGCAGCTTTGGTCAACGGTGGGTCCTCGGGCATCGGCCTGGGCATCGCCCGCGCTTTGGCGGCGGAGGGCGTCCATGTGGCGCTGTGCGCCCGGGATCAGGGCAAGCTGCAATTGGCGGCCGAAGGCATCGCCGTGGACTTCGGTGTGCGCACGGCGATCATCGCCGCCGACGTATCAGCGCCCGAAGCGGCGGAGGATGCCGTGGCGCGGGCGGTGTCGGCGCTGGGCTCTCTGGATATCCTTGTGAACAACTCCGGCGGCCCAGCCGCCGGCATCTTCGAGGAGCTCTCCGATGTGCAATGGGAGGAGGCTGCCCAACTGCTGCTGATGAGCGCGGTGCGCTTCTCCCGGGCGGCGCTGCCCCACATGAAAGCCCAGGGCTGGGGGCGCATCCTCAACCTGTGCTCCACGTCGGTGCGGGAGCCCATCGCCGGCCTCATGCTCTCCAACGCGCTGCGCGCGGCGGTCATCGGCCTTTCCAAGACGCTTTCGCAGGAGGCCGGCCCCTATGGCATCACCGTGAACAGCATCCTACCGGGCCGCATCCACACCGGCCGGCTGGAGGCCTTGGCCGACCGCCAGGGCCGCCCTCGGGAGCAGGTGTTTGCCGAATGGGTCGCGGAGATCCCGCTGCGCCGTCTGGGCAAGCCTGCGGACGTGGGCGCTCTTGCGGCCTTTCTGGCCTCGGAGCCGGCGGGGTTTCTGACCGGGCTATCGATCCCTGTCGATGGTGGAATGCTAAGGTCTGTATAACCATTCGGATATCGCACAATGGAGCGCTAAGGCATAGGATGTAGGGAAAATACTCGCAAAGGTGTGATCCTTATGCCTCCTACTCCGTTTTTTGGCGTCGTCAACTACACCATCGTAGCCGGCGACACGCTCTATAGCATTGCCCGGCGCTACAACACGACTGTCCGCCTCATCATGCTTTTCAACCCCGGTGTGCAGCCCAACTCCCTGCGGGTGGGGCAGGTCATTCTGATCCCGCTTTCGCCGCCGGAATCCATGATCTACACCGTGCGCGCCGGCGACACGCTCTATTCCATCGCCCGCCGCCATGGCACCACGGTGGACCTGCTGGCCCGGTTCAACTATATCGCGCCGCCCTACACGATCTATCCGGGGTGGCAGCTGGTCGTGCCTGCTTCGCTTCGCGGCTAAAGCCGCTCGCTGCGCTTTCGCCTTCGACGCTGTTGCGCCTAGGCGATTCAGAAGACTTGCATGTTGTCTGGTTTCCCGCCTGCCGATAACCGTCGGCAGGCGGGCTTTTGTTGCTTTGGCCCATTCTTCAGGAAAGGAAAACGGGACCGCAGTGGCGGGGCTTTTGTGTGCGGTTCTTTCCGGATTTCATTATCCTCGGCGGAGTAAATCCGCCATTGGCAACGGGTATTTTTCATTCTCACATGGCTGGGGGAGGGATTCATGCATTGGCTTAATTCATATATAATTTGGGGCCGAAGGTTTCCAAAGGGCGATCGGAAAGCCCTTTGGTCGCACCTGCAGGTGCGAAATCCAGATTATTGTTCCTCGCAGCATGGATGTGGTAAGCTTTAATTGACTATAGAGAAGGCCGCTATGCTAAGTATGGGCGAGTGATTTACATGAATCAGAAAGAACATCTCAATGACGTCAAGCGCAAACTCCGGGAGTTGAAAGCCCTGGAGATCAAGCTGCGGTTCGATGGCAAAAGGCCAGAGGGCTCCGCTTTGGTTTGGGATGACTTTTTCGATTTGCGGGAAGCAGGCAAGGGCAAGGCAAAATATGCATTGGCCATGCTGGCTGCCATGGACCATGAGGGGTTCACGGATGCCGTTAACCAATATTGGGTGTTTGTTTATAATCAGTATTATAAAGAGAATGGCATTCAGGATGCCGAGGTGTTTGACGTGGCAGAGCTTGACAAGCTGGATTTGCCCTTTGATGCCGATGAGAGCGAGATCAAGAGGAGGTTTCGCCAACTGGCGAAAATCCATCACCCCGACGCCGGCGGGGACGCCGAAAAGTTCATTGAGTTGATGGAGTTGTATCGGAAACTGATCAACAAAGCATAACGCATAGACCTTTTCATCGCTCAGCCGCACGAAACCGCCGCAGCTGTTTTCTGTAAAAGTTGTATTTCCTCTTCTGTGAACTTCATGGAGATGGCGTCTGTTTCGATTGTGGAAGGAAGGCCAAGTGGATCAATATTGAAAATCGTCTGAGCCAAAACACATGCGTTCAGATAAGCGCCTCTTGCGTTTTGGTGCTCGCCGTCGTCGGCGTATAAATCCATTATGCCCCGAAGGCTGTGCCATGCGGGTCCGCATTTGGCTATCCGGCTTCTTGGGCATAAAGCGTTGAGCGCCGCAAAAGCATTGTCGATTTTTATCTGACCGTCAGGATTGTTTTTCTCCGACCAAGTGTTCATTAAGACGGCAGTCGTGTTGGCATCTGAGATCGCTTTGAACAATTCCTGGCCCTGTTGAAAGAAATAATCGCTTCCATCAAAAGGATGTGACCTCTGCTGGATGACGACATAGTCATATCCGCCGTAACGGATGTTCGGCAACGCGCAACCCGATGAAAGATGCCAGCTCCAATCACAGCCCGGATATGTAAGCATGGTGGCGTGGGCGTCCCTTCCGCCCTGTTTGCATACAGCGGTAAATACCCATGGTAGATTCTCAACATAGGTGTGGCTGTTGCCGATAAACAGTACATGGGTACTCATCTATTGACTCCCTTCAGAATCCAGCAACCCTTACGCAGGCGACTCTATTTGATCCACTGATAAATTATCCCCAGGAGGGCGTCCTCCCGGCTTTCCACCAGGCCCAGACGGACCATTCTGGAGGCGATGGAGCCGCTGCTTCTGCCCAGTCTCTTGGCATTTTAGCAGTGATATTTGCATTTGCCAATGGGTTTGCGGAACAACCCTTCGCCAGGCTGTTGCCTGCCACCTCCCTTGCCAAGGGAGGCAGTGCGAATGATGTGTATCCTGTTCGCCTATACGACCGGAGGAGGGCTTTTTTGCTTTTTTGTAGGAGAGGCTGGGGGAGAGGGCCTGCCTCCAGAAGAAATGCACATATTGTCACAAATTCAAACGGATTGATTGTTTTAGGAGAAAGACATATAATGCCTATAATGCGAACAGTATGAGGGGTTATCATGAGTTCCGCTTTAAAGATGAAGCATAAGAATGAAATAGTACTTCCGGAGATTTTCCAGAAAGATGACGTTCGGTCATCTGATAACTTGATCGAATACTTTATAGATAGATATTCAAGCCCAGGCGATGTTGTTTTTGATCCTTTTGCGGGGTTTGGCACGACAATCGTAATTGCAGAAAAGTTGGGTCGGGTGGGTTTTGGGATAGAATACTTGCCCGAAAGAGTCGAATATATCCATTCAATAATACACAATAAAGAGAATGTCTTTTGTGGCAGCTCATTGGAATTGGAGAGATATAATTTGCCTGAGATTGATTTGTCTTTTACTTCTCCACCATACATGAGCAAGAATGATCATAATGAATATCCGTTTGCAGCATATCAAATAACCGGTGACGGTTATGAGCAGTATCTACGCGATATAAAGGCCATCTATGCTAAACTGAAATCATTTTTGAAATCCAATGCCTATGCGATTATCGAGGTCAGCAATATAATCCGTTATGGAACAGTGACAACGCTTGCCTGGGACATTGCAAGAAGCGTAAGTGAAGTTTTAGAGTTTAAGAAAGAAATTGTTGTTGAGTGGGAAGGGAATTCGAATGAAGGTAACTATGGATTTGGGTATGATCATTGTTATTGCCTGGTCTTTAAGAATACAGCGACATGAACATTATGAGCATAACCGGTAGTATTCGAATAATCAACCTGCATATTATGTGGTCACTAACCAAAAGGCAAGCCCGCTGATTGCTCAGCAGGCTTGCTTCGTTATAAGTTCTCCGCCAACCGTGTTATGCCGGCGGCGCCGACCTCACCTCGTGCTGCGGCGCGGCTTCCTGCGTCCCGCCCTGCTCAATACGATAGAAGCTGAACTGCCCGGGGAAGACCAGCAACTCGAACACAGCGACATCGCCGCGGGTATACAGAGGCTGTATCGCGGGACGGGTGCTGCCCAGCGGGTGCAGTGCCACGGCATTGCGCGCCAGCAGGTGCACGCGGTGGGGCTGTGCGCCGTCGGCCACGAAGGGGTAGAGGGCGAACACATCGTTGTCGTAGGGGAAAAGCCCGATCTGCGCCGGGGCGTCCAGCACAAGGTCGCCGTAGAAGGCCTGGCGGATGCGCGTGAGCACCGGTTGGGGCAAGCGCTTGAGCTCGGCGAAGTTGTCCGGCACGACCAGCGTGGTCATGGAGCCTTGGCCGTAGGTGTCTCGCATCAGCAGGCCGAAGTTCTCGTCGCCGGCAATGGCCTTGACCAGGCACCACGTCGTGTTGTTGCGGTATTCCAGCACCGGCAGCGTCACCGGTTGAATGCCGTGCTCAATCGTCATCATCCACCCGCCCTCGGGCTCGACCATGTAATCGGCAGCCGTGACCCGGCGGCCCCTGTCCCGCATGCTGGTCATGCGCGCAAGGCCTTTGTCCAGCGTGGCCCGCACAAAGCCGGAACTGACGACGGCCCGGCCGCCGGCGGCCACATAAGCCTCCAGCTTATCCACGATGCCCGGGTCACAGGCGGCGCTGGCCGTCAGGAACACCGCCGGCACGTGTTCGGGGAAGAACGGCACCGGCTCGAAGGGGATGCCCAGCATGCCCAGATAGTCCTCCAGATGGTCCTCACCATGGGAATCGGTCGGGTGATAGATCGGAATGCCCACCGGTTGGCCGGCCTCGTCCATCAGTTCATCCAGCTTGTGCAGCTGGAAGCCCAGCGGTGGCACGAACACCGTGTCAAAAAGGCTATGCCAGCAGAACAGCATGACCTCCCGGGGGCGGCTGAACACGGTCAGATAGGCCTGCTCCAGATAGGTGTCCAGGGG
This sequence comes from Bacillota bacterium, assembly GCA_023410875.1. Taxonomy (GTDB): domain Bacteria; phylum Bacillota; class Clostridia; order Christensenellales; family UMGS416; genus JAEYRA01. The sequence goes on from JAEYPH010000013.1 coordinate 107,170, forward strand.
GTAGCAGCCGTAGGGGTCCAGCCAGCCGCCGCCGTTGCGGCCGGGGGCCAAGTTCTCCATCCACCGCATCAATGAGAAGGACAGATAGCGCGGCAGGTGCTGGTGGGTGTGCACCGGGTGGCGGGTCTCGGTGCCGGTGTAGATCATGTCGAACTGGTCCTTCTGCACGCCGGGGTTGTAGCCGGCCTCCTGGAAGCTCTCGACCCAGTTGGGGTATTTGATCGTGACGCGGCAGTTGGGGTTCACGGCCTTGGCGGGCTTGAGCACCAGATTTTCGCTGACCTCGGCCATCAGGTCCAGGCGGAATTGCTCCCAACTGCGCTCGCCGCGCTGGGCGCGGCAGCTGTCGCATGTGCAGTTGGTGAAATAGAAATCATCGATGATGAACTCGTCGAACACCGCTGCCGTGTGCTCCACGATTTCCTTCATCCGTGCGCGCATGGCCGGGTCGGTGTAGCAGAAGGTGTTGAAGATGCGCTGCTTGGGCTGGGCGGGGTCCTGGTCGGCGATGGTCGTCGTGATGCCGCCGGCGGTCTCGATGCCGTGGCGGGCGAAAACGGCGCGCACCATGGCCAAATGCTCGCGGCTCACCAGCACGTTGTCGCGGTAGCTCTCCACATACACCTTGTCCGGCTGCACATGGCGCTGGAAGAAGGCGATCTGCTGCTCCAGCGAGGCTTCTGTGGCCTTGGCCAGCGAGTCTGCCACGCAGTAGATGACCAGCTTGAAATTGCGGTAATTGCCCATGGCGAATTCCTCCTGTGCGAGTCTGGGAACAGTATACCGTACATGGAAACGTTGTTATATCGGTTTGGCCGGTTATCTAGACAATCGGCTTGCCCAAGAACTCCTTATGTGAAGAATAGCAGGAAGCCGACCGACGGTTCATCCGGCGGGAGGAAATAGAAAACGAGCAGTGGATGGATACAAAAACCGCCCATAGGCGAAAAACGTTCTTAGGAAAAAGATTATGAGATTTAAAGTAAAGATATCGACCGGTGACATGCGCGGCGGGCGATAAGCAGCAGCTATGACAAGTCGTCTGAATCGCCAAGGCGCAACAGCGCCGCAGGCGAAGGGCGTTAGCCCTCCAGAGCGCCGCCGTGGAAGGCACACTCATACACCGGCACGCCGTCGCGCTCGATGACTTCGTAGCCATAGAACCAATCGATATCACCTTTGGTGCTGCAGCGGTAGTGCAATGCGCCCTGCGCAAATTCTGCGGGACCCCGCCACGGCGCTTCCGGCGTGCCCAGCAGCAGCGCAGCCTTCAGAAAGTCGCCGTCAAAACCATCCGCCAGCACACGGCCCAGGTAGTTCATGGTCCACACCGGCCGGCCGGCGACATAAAGGGCCTCCTCGCCGGCAAAGCGCGCGCTGCCCAAATAGGTGTCCAGATAGCTCAGACCACCCTCGGCATAGGCCAGGTCGTGGGATTGGGGGCGGGAGGGCTGGGTTTGAGGCCCCTTGCCGGCGTAGGTGGCTCGCTTGGCGCGCAGCAAAAAGTCGATGTGGTCGTGGGTCAGCATGGCGAAATCCCCTTTCTCAGGCGTTGCTTGTTCTTTGGTCTGTCCGTCCGTATAATGATTGCGTTCTATCAACAATCCGGGAGGCGCTATGCTGAGCATTCGTTCCCGCACGCTGACGGCGCTGACACTGGGTTATCTGGCCCTGCCGGTGGCGCTGTTCCTGTGCGGCTGGCTCAAGATATGGCTGGGCATACCCGTGGCGGCGCTGCTGGCGCTGGCCGTGGTTTGGCATGTGCGCGGCGAGGACGCCGGCGACGCCGTGGAGCTGGGCCGTTGGCCGGCGGCGCTGGCGATGCTGGCGGCGCTGGTGCTGTGGGTTTTCCTGAGCGGCCAGGGTGGATATTTTTACCAGAGCTACGACCACCACTGGCGCAACGCGATCTTCCATGACCTGATCGACCAACCGTGGCCGGTGCGTTATGAGCAGACCGGCGCGGCGCTGGTGTATTATCTGGTCTACTGGCTGCCGGCGGCGGCGGTGGGCAAGGCCCTGGGCTGGGCGGCGGCCAACGCGGCGCTGTACCTGTGGAGCCTGCTGGGCGTGGGCCTGTGCGCGCTGTTGCTGCTGCGGGAGCTGCAGGCCCGCACCTTGGGCGAGCGTCTGCTCATCGTGGCGGCGCTGGCGCTGTTCAGCGGCATGGATGTGCTGGGCATAACCCTGCAGCAGATGTCCACTGGCCGGGCCAACTGGCAGCACCTGGAGTGGTGGGCGGGGTATTACCAGTTCTCCAGCAACTCCACCCAGCTGTTCTGGGTGTACAACCAGACCGTGGCGCCGTGGCTGGCCACGGTGCTGCTGCTGCGGCAGCGCCGCGCCGGCGGCATCGCGCTGCTGTGCGCGCTGACGCTGCCCTATGCGCCGATGCCCTTCGTGGGCCTGCTGCCGCTGGCGCTGGCCCAGGCGGTGCGAGCGCTGCGGGGCAAGATGCGGGACTTTTGGCCCTGGATTCGAGGCGCGCTGGAGCCGCAGACCGCTGCGGCGCTGGCCATCGGCATCGTGTTCGCGTTGTACTTCTCCAGCAACGCCGCTGCCGGGTCCGGGCGCAGCCCATGGTTCTGGGCGGGCGCACAGCCGCTGTGGGCGGCGGTTGTGATGTATGGGTTCTTCCTGCTGCTGGAGGTCGGCGTGCCGCTGCTGGTGTTGTGGCGCTGCGACCGCCGGCAGCCTATGTTGTGGGCGGTGTCGGCCACGCTGGCGTTGTGCCCGCTGTTTGCCGTGGGCCAGGCGTCGGATTTCTGCATGCGCGCCAGCATACCGGCGCTGATGGCGCTGATGGTGCTGTGCCTGCGGGCGCAGCTGGACGCCCGGCGCGCCCGCCGGTTTCGGCCGGCAATCGTGGCGCTGGCGCTGTGCCTGCTGTTGGGCGCGGCCACGCCGCTCACGGAAGTGAAGCGCAGCGTGCTGGCCGTGGCGCAGGCGGGGCGGCTGGGTTTGGTGGCCGACGACATCGGCAGCCTGAGCGACAAGATCACCGATTTTGACAACTTCCTGGCCTTCAACGCCCAGGAGCGTCTATTTTTTCGCTTCCTTGCACGGTGAGGGCGCCCAAATATGCGCTGAAGTCCTTCATCGCCCGGCGGCACGCGGCCAAGGTGGCCCGGTCGGGCCGCATGTCCGGCTCCCACCACCAGTTCAGGATGCTCAGTTCTTTGGTCTTCCTGTTGAAGCGCGGCTCCATGCGCGCCGCGAAGCGCTCTCCGCATAGCACCGGCAGCACATAGTAGCCGTATTGGCGCTGCTGCGCGGGCTTGTAGACCTCCCAAGTGTAGTCGAAACCGAACAACTCGCGGATCAGCTTGCGGTCCCATAGCAGGTTGTCCAGCGGCGCCAGAAAGGCGGCTTCGGCCTGGGTGGCCACGGGCTCGGCCAGCGCCGCTTGCAGCGTCGGCTCGTCCTGGGCGCGCACATAGCACGGCGCGGGGATGCCCTCCACGTCCACAGCCAGCAGGCGGCCCTCGCCGGTCAGCCGTTCGAAGGCCGCCGAGCGCGCGCCGGCTTTCAGGCCCCCGTGGATGCCCAGCCACGCGTCGGAGGCCCGGTTGGCCAACAGGCCCACCGAGCCCACCCGCCGGTGCACGTGCCAGGCGTAGTAGTCGTCCTCGCTTGTGTTCGGGTCCGGCGCGGCCAGCAGGTCCGCGGGCAGGTGCCGGCAGGCCAGGTCGTAGAACTTCCGCGTGCCGGCTTTGTGGTGCACGACCATCTCGCCCCAGAAATACAGGCTCTCCAGACACGCACGGGAGGCGTTGGTGGCTCCCCACGGCCAGCGCACCTTTTCCCCGGGTTCCAGGTCGCCGGAGCACAGCGGCCCCCGGGACGCCACCTCGGCGCGAACATCGTCCAGCATGGGTACGTGGGCGCGGCCCTCGTGGCCGTACCATTGCCGGGCGTCCTCGCGGTACCGCGCGAAGAGGGGCCAATCGCTGGCCGGGTAGATGGCCAGGTTCTTGTCGAAGGCATCCACCAGCGCGCGGTCCCGGTAGAGCAGCTCGTCCAGCAGCGCCGCCCGGTAGCCCTTTATGCGGCTTTGCAGCACCAGATGGGGGTTGGGGCCTACCATGTCCAGCGGGTCGAACTGGATGCAGCCGACCTTGCGCACGAAATCCAGCGCCCCGGCCTTGCCCCGCAATGTGCGGGGCGGCAGCAGGTTGTGGTGCAGCAGCAGGAAGCGCCGGGCATGCGTCTTCGTGAGAACCATGTTCGCATTCCTCGTACAGTTGATTGCCCCATTATAGTGTATATACAACCCTTTGTCAAAGCGCTTACACGGCGTTATAATGAACCCGGCGCGGCGCCGTCCGCAGCCGTAACCTCAACAGTCGCTTACGCGGCACAAAAGGAGGAATCGCCATGCTGACCCATCTGGCCCACATCGCTTTGGGCGTCTCCGACATGGAAAAATCCCTGGACTTCTACTGTGGCCTGCTGGGGCTTACCAAGGCCTTCGAGCTGCACGATGACGCCGACCAGCCGTGGATCATCTATCTGAAGATCTGCGACGGCCAGTTCATCGAGCTGTTCTACAACGCCAAGGGGCCTGTGGAACCCTATTGGGGCAAGGCCGGCTATCAGCACTTCTGCTTCGGCGTGGACGACATCTGGGCCTTCACCGAGCGCCTGCACAGCCGCGGTCTCTATCTGGACAAGAACCCGACCATGGGCAAGGATACGAACTATCAGATATGGGTGAAGGACCCCGATGGCGTGGACATTGAAATTATGCAGCTGGAACCTACTTCTCCCCAGGCGAAAGCATAAAACACTGTGAACGGGATGCAGCGGCATCCCGTTCAGCGTGTCGACAAAGTCGCTACGCTGTCGCCAGCGGCGCTGTTGCGCCTTGGCGATCCAGACGACTTGTACGCACTGCTGCTTTATCGCCCGCCGCGCATGTCGCCGGGCGATATCTTTGCGTATGAAATCATACTATTTGTTCAAGAGACTGTTTTCGCCTGTGGGCGGGTTCTTCAACAGCATAGTTCTAACTTTGGATTCCTCCTGCCGAATGAATCGTCAGTCGGTATAATCTTTACCTTCCTCGCTGAGTTTGTCTACAGACTGACGGGATGCAGCGGCACCTCGTGTTTCCAAGCAATGGAATAAATGTTTGCCTTCAAGAATTGGCATGGAAGCTTGTGGCAGGTTTGTGGGAGACGCCTTACAAAACCAGCCGGGCTGTTTTTCTGTTTTGTACAAAATTTGCAAGTGAATGTCTTTTCGCTTGCATAATCCCCGCCGATATGGTATAAAATAATCACAGCGAGGCGGGCACCTCCGCTCCGAAAGAGGGTAACGATGACGTTCTTCTCCCGCCAAGGGAGTCGAGCGTCTTTTGTTTCCCGATTGCATAGCTACCCCCTTTTCTCCTGTATAGGCCCCGGCGGTTTATTCCTTTCCGCCGGGGTCGCTTTATTTCGCCAGCGGCGCTGTTGCGCCTCGGCGATTTAGACTTCTTGCGCAGACTTATGCATTTGCCCTCCGGCGATAACCGTCGCCGGAGGGCTTTCTTGTGAAACGAAAACCCCCAGCTAGGCTGGGGGTTCAGGGAAGCTTCCAGCTATAAGTAGCCATCCTTCGCACACTCTGATAGGATGCAAGCAGGTCTGCCAACCGCAAGCAACAAGAAGGAGGA
>JAEYPH010000032.1 GCA_023410875.1 Bacillota bacterium
TCACGCCGTCCTCGTCGCGCAGCGTGAAGAGGATCTTGGGCTGCCCCTCCCCCACGCCGTGCTCGATGAAGCGGCAGATGGTGCTGCGGAAATGCAGATGGCTGGTCATGACAAAAAGGTGGTTCAATGAGCCGTAATCCATGGTCAACCTCGACATAAAAAAGATTAGCCCGCTAACCATTAGCGCGCTAATCATATCGCGGTTTATGCATGGGGTCAAGTCCCACATTTTACCCTGATCCGACATCCGCCGTGGCTGTTTTTCGCGGTTCGGCAGTCTACTTTATGATCATGCGGAAGGGCCAGGGCTTGCGAATGTCCACCGCGTCGAAACGGCACAGCTCATGGCAGCAAAAGCAGCTGATGCACTGGCTTATCTCCAGATTCGGCTTGCCGTTGCGCATCTCGATGGCCTTGGCCGGGCAGCTGTTGGCACACACGCCGCAGCCCTTGCAGCGCTCCAGGCGGAAGCCGGGTTTGTATTTCATGGCGCGGTTCATCCAGTGGGCCACGGGCTTGGGCAGCCACCAGTCGTAGATGTTGAGCGCCACGTTGCGAGGCTTCACGAAATCCGGCGTGCGCACGTCGGCTATGGCGCAGCCCACAACCTCCACATGCTGCGCCGACATCGGGCACAGCCCCCGGGCCGCCGACGCCCGTATCGTGGGCACCGCTCTGGGCTCCAGCGCGATGCACGTGGACGCCACGACGTCCATCTCATAGGGGCTGGCCGAGGCGAGCAGCAGCCCCAGCGGCCGGGGCGTGCCGTTGGTGGGCCCGCTGCCCTCCATAGCCACGATGGCATCCATGACCGTGAGCACAGGCCGCGCGAACTGGCACAGGTCCACGAGCACGCCGGCGAAGTCGTCCTCTTCCTCAAAGCGGAAGTGGTACTCGGTCTTGTAGCTGCCCGGCACGATGCCGAACAGGTTCTTGACTCCGCCGCTGAACGTCATCATCATGTGTGTTTTAAGCTTGGGGAGGTTGATGATCTTGTCCACCCGCGTGACTTCGGCGATGGTCTTGATGGCCTTCATGCGCTGGCCCTGGGGCCAGGGCACATCTACAACCTCGGTATCCATGCACAGCTGCGCTCCTGCGGCAGCGGCGGCAGCCTTCATGCCGCAGGTGTCGTACAGCCCCTCCAGCGTGGCCGCGTTGTGCACGCTGGTACCGCCGGGGCTGTCAAAGATCAAGGGCACGCCGCCGGCGGCCGTTACCAGTTCCGCCACGGCCTGCACCACGGCGGGGTGCGTCGTGGTGGCCTTTTCCGGCCGGCGGCGCATCAGCAGATTGGGCTTGAGCAGCACCCGTTCGCCGGGGTTTACAAAGGCGGCCATGCCGCCCAGCGCGCCCACCGCCGCGCCTACGGCGGCGCGCACGTGCTCGATGTCATAATCCTCACACTTCCAAATGGCAACCTTGCCCATCGGTACCCCCTATCACCCCATGAATGAAAAGATGAAATCCACGAGAAAACCCGCCGCCACGGCGAAGACCACGGCATAGGCGACGTACAGCGCGAAGTTGCGCACGCCCAGCACCGCCTTCACGGCGCTCAGATTGGAAAGCTTCGTGGCCGGGCCGCTGAGCATGAAGGCCAGCGCCGAGCCCGCGCTCATGCCGTCCTGCAGCCAGGCCTGCAGCATCGGTATCGTGCCGCCGCCGCACACATACACCGGCACGCCCAGGCCGGCGCTCAGCAGCACGCTCAGGCCCCGGTTCCCCCGGAACAGCGCCGCGAAGGTGTCCTTGGGCACAAACTGCTCGAACAGCGCCGTAACGGCGATGCCTGCGGCCACATAGGGCGCGGTCTTCACCAGCGTGTTGTGGAAATCCCGCAATGCCTTGCGCCAAGGCGGCAGCCCCGAGGGCGTGCGCTCGCTGCCCTCGTAGTGGGAGAAGTCGAAAAGCTTGCCGCCGGGCAGAAACCGCACCAGCGCCCCGGCCAGCATGCCCGCCAGCAGGCAGGCCGCCAGCCGCGCCAGGGCCAGCGGCGCGCCCAGCGCCAGGCTGAACACGAACAGGTTGGGGTTGATGAGCACGGAACTGGCCATGAACGCCGCCAGCATGTTCTGGGGCACGCCCTTGACGTGAAACCCCACCAGCAGCGGGATTGTGCCGTACATGCAGATCGGCGAAGCCGCGCCCAGCACTGCGGCCAGCGCCAGCTTGGCCGCCGGGTGTCCACGGCCTCCCAGCGCGCCCAGTGCGAAGCGCAGCCGCGGCCCGGCAAAGGCCGACACGCAGGCCCCCAGCGCGCCGCCCAGCAGCCACCACGGCAATATCTGCACGAACTGCTGGAGCACCAGCTCCCAGAGGGACAGCAGCACCAATCTCATGCCGCACGGCTCCCGCTATTCGTTGGCGCGGCGGAAGCGGGTCTTGATCTTGTCCAGCTCCACGCCCACCACGGTGATCTTACTCAGGTCGGATTCGCCCATGCCCTGTTCCACGGCCAGCTTCACATGGGGGATCTCGTCCACGGTGAAGCCCATGTAAGTCAGCGCCACGGTGTCCAGCGCCACGGTGTCGCGCCCGGCGAACATGATGTTGGCTTCCACAGGGTCGTTGTTCAGCGGGCCATATCCTTCGCCGGCCACGATGCCGTCGATGATGATGAACTCCGGCCGGCGGAAGCGGTTGAGATCCACAATGACCTCCTTGATGCCCATATTATGCAGGATGACCTTGCCCAGTGAACCGCCGTACAGACCCGAGGGCGGCACGCCCATGGCCAGCTTCAGGCCCAGCGACACTGTGGCGTCGGGGATGAAGTGCGTCTTGAGCTTGGCCGCGCCGATGACGACGTCGGCATCCATGTAGACCTTGGGAATGTAAATGTCCTCACCGGTCAGGCTGCCCGGCGCCCGCAGCAGGTAGCAATCCTCTTCCATGCACTGGTTCAAGTCCACGAGCTCCACGCCCTGTATCTTTTCATATTCCGCCTTTTGAAAGGCCCGCCCGTTGGGCGAGGCCTCGGCCACGATGACCTTGCCGGCCCCCAGCTCGCGGGCAATGTCGGCAATGGCCTGTATCACGCGCCAATCGGTGCACACAGGGCTGCCCTGGGGCCGGCCGGAGATCAGGTTGGGCTTGATGAGCACGTTGCTGCCAGGCTGGATGAGGTCCGTAAGGCCGCCGGCGTTGTCCGTCACGGCGCGGGTGACGGCGGCGTATTCGCTGCCCTGGGCGATGCCCACGACATGCTGCGCGGGCATTTCGATGGCCGAGGCCATCAGCGCCGCGTTGTGGGCGTCGCCATCGTCGCGGGCAAAGGGGTTGACCCCCGGCGCGGCGGAGGCTGTGCCGGAGGGCGTGGGCGATGCCGCAGCGGAGGTGGAAACGGCCGATGTCGCTCCGGTTTCAGTCGTATTTGCGGAGGCGGATGCCGACGGGGAAGCTGTGACGGCGGCAACCGGCGCTGTGAACCAGCCGTTGGAGCCGCCATAGGCGACCAGCGCCGCCACGCACAGCACGCCCAGCACGGCATAGGTCACGATGGAACGGATGTTCTTTTTCATGGTCATCCTCCTTACCCAATCAATCAGAGAAACAAGCCGACAAAGAGCAGCAGTGAAACGATGAGCAGATAGAGGCCCAGAGCCAGAGCCGCCCGGCCCCGCAGCACCACGGCAACGCACGCCACAGCCAGCGGATCGGTAAAACGCAGCAGCGTCTGGCCGCCTGCCACGAACACCGGGTGGAACACATTGAACCTGGCAATGCCGCCGGTGGCGACGCTGCCGAATTCGCTGGCGAAAAAGCGCGTCTGCAGCCAATAGAACAGGCCGCCATCCAGCACCGCCGCCGCGAGCGCGCCAATGGCCAGCGCCAGCCCCAGTGTATCCACACCGTCGCGCAGCAGCGCCGGCCAACCCCAGCGCTGCCGCTGCAGGCAAAACAACCGCTGCTGAACAGTGGGCCGCAGCAGCCTCTCTCCCGGGAAGGCCCAACCGGCCAACGCACCGGCCAGCACCCCGGCAGCCAGCGCAACACCCACGCGCACCGCGTTGCCGCTCCACAAAAACGTGGGCTGGGTCAGCGGCTCCGCCATGTTGAAGATCAGGCCGCTGACCAGCGCCGGCAGCGCCTGGGCCGGTGTGCAGCCCAGCAGCACCAGCGCTGCCGCCACCGGCGCCAGGCCAAAGCCGCCCAGGGGCAGCACGACGCCCAGCGCCGCCACCGCGCCCATGGCCGCCATGCCGCGCCAGCCCACGGCGCTAAAACGCACACCGCGGCGGGCCAGCGCGCCCGCTCCCCAGGCCAGCAGGCAACCGGCGGCCAACTGGCCCAGATTCAGCAGCAACAGTGCCGCCGTACGTTCAAGGATGGCCGTCATGCTTGCCCTCCCCCAGCGCCCACAATCGTGCCTCGGCCTCGTCGCACCAACGCAGGCTGAACTGCTCCAGCAGCATGCCATAACGCAGCGTCACATAGCTGAACACGCTTTGCCGGCTGCTCAGCGTGCCCGGGTTCAACGTCTGGGCGATCTGCTCGTAGCGGTGCAGATGCTCCTCTTTCCTGCGCCGGTGGGCGCTCAGCAGCCGCAGGCTGTCCTCCAGCGGCGCGTGAGCGCCAAAATACAGCTTGAGCAGCAGCTCGTTGCCGGTGGGGTTGTGGTAATCCACCGGCTCACGCAGCCATTGTAAGAAGGCTTCCCTGCCGCTGTCGGTGATGTGGTAGAGCTTGCTGTCGGGCTTGCCGTCGTTGTGCTCCACGCGCATCGTCGCGTGGCCCAGCGCTTCCAGCCGCTTGAGCGTGGGGTAGATCTGGCCGTTGCTGATCTTGTAGTAGTGGCCGATGGCTTGCTCGATGGTCTTCTTCATGCTGTAGCCGGTCTGGGGCCGGTCGCACAGCAGGCCCAGCAGCACGAAGAAGCAGTTGCTGTCACGGTTCATGCATGTCTCCAGAACTTATGTCTTTATGACATATGATAGCATGACCTATTCTGGGTGGCAAGGGTTAATATGGAATTTCTGGCATGCGTACTAGGAACAACAAAGCGAGCTTCATGTTTAGGGTTAGTTTCGCTCCTGCGGGAGCGACCAAAGGGCTTTCCGGTCGCCCTTTGGAAACCTTCGGACACAACTTAATAAATAAGAAACAAATAGTAATTAATGCGAGTGTCCCCCGAAAGCGAGAATCCTTTAGCTCTTATAATAGATGACTTCCATCGCAAAAAGGCTTATTGTTCGACCTTCCGCAGCGGCACAGCGTCACGCGGTTGCGCACCTCGTAGGTGTGGCCGTCGGCGGACGTGATCGGGATGCCGCCCTTGACGTACAGCGGCCCCTGAGCCTCGGCGGCCTCGTCATACAGTGTGCTGATGGAGGGCTCAAAGGCGGGCTCTATGGCTTCCCCGGTGACGGCATCGCGCACGACCAGGCGGCCGGCGGGGCAGTTGCACGCGCCGCGGATGGCAAGCTCCCGGTCCTCGGGGCCGGCGGGGTTTTCCACCTGCTCCCAGGTGCCGCTGCCCAGGTGGCAGAACCGCGCCAGCGCGCACAGTTCCACGACGTCCTCCAGGATCAGCTCCGGCCCGGCGATGATCTCCGCCTGCTCGGCGAAGGATTCCCGGCTGGCGGTCTCCCGGCCGTCGAAGTGGAAGTGCAGATGGGCGCCGTCGCAATAGGGCATGTTGGCCGAGCGGCCGCAGCGGCACAGCAGGTACTGCGCCCGCTCCGGGTGCTGCGTTTCCACGCGGTATTCGGTGGCAGTGTCTTCCTCGTCGCTTACGATGGTTTGTTCATCCAGCGGCACGCCGCCCGTCACCGAGTAGGGGCCGTTCTTCAGGATGCGGATGGAAGGTTGGTCAGACACGGATACTTCCTTCAGAGTAGGATTTTGATGACGACCTTGCGCACGGCGCAGGGCTCGCCCAGCGCGCAGCCGGGCTTGTGCAGGTCTTCGGGGAAGAAAACGGCGAAGGTACCCTCGGGGCAGCGCAGCGCCGTGGCGGGGCCGTCCTCGTAGTAGCTTGCGTCCTTCTCGGGCAGATAGCCGCCCTTCTCTGCCAGCGTGCCCAGCGGCGCGTATAGCATACTCTCTTGCCCGCGGGCCACATATTGCACGTCGATGTAGCGGCGGTGGCTCTCCCACTTCTTCTGCTCGGCGGGAGCGGTGTCATAGCTCTGTACCAGCGCATAGAGCTCTGCGCCTTCCAGCTCCACGCGGCCGTCGGGCAGTGGGTTCTGCTCAAAGCGGCGCAGGAAGGCGAAGGCCTCCGCAAGCTTCGGGTGCAGCGCCTCATAGCGGGCGCTGTTGCGCAGTTCGTCCAGCACCATGGGTATGCCTCCTCATTGGCTTTGGTATGCTTTCCATCATACTACAGGCGGCAATCGGTTTCCACACAAATGAAGGGGCTGTTGCGCTAACGCATAAAAGTGCATCTTTCATACCTACGGCCCCTGCTCGACCATGCGTCCCTGGACGATGGGAAAGCCCTTTGGTCGCGCTCGCAAGGGCGAAATATAGCGGTATCCGTTAACAAGTGACGATTACCTATTGTGAGGTAACCAATTTCCCGGTTTAGCTCCCTCGACCCGGTCAGCAAGGCGATGTAATAATAAAAAAGTCCTTGACATTTTAAACTTTATGATGCATTCTTAATACTATAAAAATCTAACTTAGTTAGATAACTATTATCTTTGTTAGACTGAGGTGCAGGAGACTTGAGCGATATACGCGAAGATGCCAAAAATATCAAGAAAGACTTTGTTAAATCCAAATTTGTCGACGCTGCAAAGTCGATCATCCTCCGGGACGGTGTGCTGAGCGTTACGGTAAGGCGGGTCGCCGAAATGACCGGTTATTCATACGCGACGATATACCACTACTTCAAAGACTTGAACGAGCTGCTCTTGGAAACAAAGCTTTCGATGATCAACGATATGGTGGCAGCCGGAAGTACGCAAACGGTCAGGGTTGAAGACCCTCTGGAGCAAAAAAAGCAGCAGGCTAAGCTGATGGCAGGCTTCTTTATCGACAATCCCAATATCTTCGGATTTTTCTATCAGTACATTATGGACGAAAGCAACGCGACAGCGATGAGGTCTCTTGAGCTGGAAAAAACGTATTACGATGACTTTACACCATTTGTTGAGGCCGGATCTATTCGCAAGGTTGATATTCCGGCAATTTCACGGGCCATTACTTATACGGTTTTTGGTTCGATAACCATCTACCTGTCAAACAACGGCCTGACAAAGGAAGAGGTATTTAAAGACATAGACAATACGATTGACCTTTTATTGACTGGAAGGGGCAGCAATCAAAATGAATAATAAGAAGAGTAGAAAATCCATGTGGATTGCCATACTTGTACCGGTGGGGATAATTGCGTTACTCGCTGGTTCGGTTGGCGCGGGGTTTTCCATCATGAAATACGAATACGACGCCAAGCCGGAGGTGTTAAAGTCAACGTTAGATAATCCGGAAAGGGCGCTGGTCGTCTACCAACCATCAGTAACCTCGGCCTCTTCCGATGTGGCGCACGCCATCGCAAAAGGCCTTAACGACGCCGGTTACGAAGTTGCGCTCAACACCCCCGGTAAGCATCTGTCCGCGGATATTTCGGGCTATTCCATCGTCGTTTTTGGTTCACCGAATTACGGCGGCTCACCGGGTGAAGCATTGTTAAACTACATGAAGCAAGTCAAAGATTTCACCGATAAGCGGGTACTCCTCTTTTCTACATCCGGGAGCGCCGAAGGCAGGCTGGAGTTTGACAAGCTGGAAGCGCTGCTGCATGGTATGAAGCCATATAAGACCATCAAACTCGCGGCCGGTGAAACTGAAAAAAACAAGGCGACCGCCTATCAGTTGGGCGTGGACGCAGCCGGTCAATGACGATGTGCGCAGTAAGGCATATTCCGAATATTATAACAGTTGCGCGTCTGGCGCTCACGCCCCTGCTTGTGTATTTTATTTTACAGGGTGTATACACGGGTGCTGTCGTCGTCTTAACTGTGATATGTCTTACCGATATTTTCGACGGTCTGACCGCAAGAATGCTTGGAGCGTGTACTCGCGTTGGCGCAATAATGGATGTTATCGCCGATCTGTTCTATATCGTCTCGTCATTGGTAGTTCTCAACATCATGCATATGGCACCCTTCTGGTTGACATTGCTTGTTCTTTTCAAATTTGCGGAATTCTGCGGCACCTCTTCTATACTACGCAAAGACAGCACCGAATCGATTTTTGTCTCAGACTTACCGGGAAGAATCTGCGCTGTGCTGTTTTATATAATGCCAGGCATTATCTGCCTGCTTCATCAGCTTACATTTGTTGGTTCCAGCATTGTTGTAACGATATTGCAAATTATGACCATTATAACCGCGCTGTCATCAACCTGCTTAAGATGCCTAAAATGTATGAAAATAGAAAGGAGACAGCTATTATGAGTAGTCCAATCGCGCACGCTTCTATTGCGATAATGGGGAAATCAATCAGTAAAAAAATCCCTTTGTGGCTATTGCTTATTGCTACACAAGTACCGGAGTTGATGTTTTACTTATTTCAGTGCATAGGGCTCGAATACCAAGCCGAAACCATTTTAGACTTTGTCAACGGCTGGACTTATTTGAAGCCTGCACATATACCGTGGTCACACGGATTGTTTATGTGTATTGTGTATTCAATCGTCATGGCATCGGTTGTATTCCTGTTTTATCGCAGTATCCGTGTAAGCCTCGTTTCTGGATTTATGGTCATGAGCCATTGGCTGATGGATTTTATTGTTTATGATAATCTGCCCCTCTTTTTTAAGGATACGCCAACAGTCGGTCTCGGGCTCGTTAAGTCTCGGGTTGGCATTAATATATCAATTTCTATTGAGGTTATAGGTTTGATTATAGTTCTCATATATGGAATAAAGTTTTTTCTACAGAAGAAAAGGGCAAAAAGATCCACTTTACAGGAGGGTATTTCCAATGATTAAAACAAGTATCGTTTATGCGACCAAGACAAAGCATTCGAAAAAGCTTGCTGAAGCAATTGGCACGGCACTAAACATCAAAGCGGATAATATAACTTCACATCATAATCTTTTGGATAATACAGATCTGCTTTTCATTGTCGGTGGGATTTATGGAGGGGAAAGCATGCCGGAGCTTTTAGAATATGTAAGAAAACTCAACCCTTCCATGGTCAAGTCGGTGGCGCTGGTGACCAATTGCGGCTCCGGTAGACAGAAACAGTTAACAGTGCGTAAAATTCTTGAGAATAACGGCATCAGGGTCATCGATGAGTTCGTCTGCAAAGGCGCAATATTATTCGTCGCCTTAAGGCATCCAAACGCTCATGACTTAATGGCGGCGGTAGACTTTGCAGAGTCAATGAAAAAGCGATTGAACAATTGATTCTGGGTACCTTCGGATGAGGCTATTCCTAAACGCTAATTTTTCTTCAGATTGGTCAGACAGCTTTAATAACTATTTATGTTATTTCTATAAATCAGGGTAACAAGGGTAACATTTTCTTTGAATTCGTCCGGTTTGGTGGAATAAAAACACTTGTCAGACAGTTGCTCCCAGAATGCAGAAGTCCCGAAAAACCTGATAAAATCAAGCCTTTCGGGACTCTTTGGCGGAGAGAGAGGGATTCGAACCCTCGGTTGGGTATTAGCCAACACACGATTTTCAGTCATGCGCCTTCGGCCACCCCCAGCCAACTTTTGCATATCCATGCGCCGTGACGTATTATTCTCAGAACTATGCAATTATGCGACTAACGCAACAGCCCTTATAGATTTGCTGTGGTGAATTTCTATTTCTCGTTGTCTCTTGCCCGGATTTCGGTGCGGCGAATTTTGCCGCTGATGGTCTTGGGCAGTTCCGGCACGAACTCGATGGCGCGGGGATATTTGTAAGGCGCCGTGTGGGTCTTGACGTACTCCTGCAGTTCGCGGGCCAGCTCGTCGGAGGCGGTGTACCCCTTGGCCAGCACGATGGTGGCCTTGACCAGTTGACCGCGGTCCGGGTCCGGCACGCCGGTCACCGCGCATTCCAGCACGGCAGGGTGCTCCATGAGCACGCTCTCCACCTCGAAGGGGCCGATGCGGTAGCCCGAGCTCTTGATGATGTCGTCGGCGCGTCCCACAAACCAAATGTAGCCGTCCTCGTCCATCCACGCCGTGTCGCCGGTGTGGAAGAGGCCATCGTGCCACGCCTGGGCGGTGCGCTCGTCGTCGCGGTAGTACTCCATGAGCATGCCCGCCGGTGTGAATTCGTCGGTGCGGATCACGATCTCGCCGATCTCGCCGGCTTGCAGCGACTGGCCGTCCTCATCCACGATTTCCACGTGGTAAGCAGGCGAAGGCTTGCCCATGGAGCCGGGCTTGGGTTTCATCCAGTGGAAGGCCGCCACGCTGAGCGTCATCTCGGTCTGGCCGTAGCCCTCCATGAGCATAAGGCCGGTCTGCCGGTGGAACTGGTGGAACACCTCGGGGTTGAGCGCCTCGCCGGCGATCGTCGCGTGCTGCAGGCTGGAAAGGTCAAAGCGGTCCAGGTCCTGCTTGATGAGAAAGCGGTAGATCGTCGGCGGCGCGCAAAAAGTCGTGACGCGGTATTTCTCGATGCGGCGCAGGATGTCCTCGCCGTTGAAGCGGTCATAATCGTACACAAAGATGGCGGCCTCGGCCAGCCACTGGCCGTAGAGCTTGCCCCACATGCTCTTGGCCCAGCCGGTGTCGCTGACGGTCAGGTGCAGGCCGTTCGGGTCCACCCGGTGCCAGTACACCGCCGTGGGCACGTGGCCCAGCGGGTAAAGGAAGTTGTGGGCCACCATCTTGGGCATGCCCGTGGTGCCGGAGCTGAAATACATCAGCATGCGGTCCTGCGGCCCCGGCGCGGCTTCGCCGATGGGGCGGGCAAACGGACCCGCCGCCGCCAAACCATCCTCAAAGCTGTGCCAGCCCTCCCGGCGGCCCCGGGCCATCACGCGGATGCGCACCGTGGGGCTTTCGGGCAGCGCCTCATCCACCAGGGCGGCGATGGCGCCCTCGGCGGTGCACACGACAGCCTTTATGATCGCCGCATTGAAGCGGTACACCAAGTCCTTATGCAGCAGTTGGTTGGTGGCGGGCACGGCCACGGCCCCCAGCTTGTGCAGCGCCACGATTGCAAACCAGAACTCGTAATGGCGCTTGAGGATCAGCATCACGGCGTCGCCGCGTCTGATGCCCAGGCTGTGGAAGAACGCCGCGGCGCGGTCGCTCTCGCGCTTGATGTCGGCAAAAGTAAAGCGGCGCTCCTCCCCCGCCTCGTTGCACCACTGCATGGCCAGCTTGTCCGGCTGGCTTTCGGCCAGCGCGTCCACGCAGTCATAGGCGAAGTTGAAGCTGTCCAGCGCCTTGACGCGAAAGCGCAGCACTTCCCCGTCGGCGCCAAAGGTTTCTTCTACAAATTGCTTGTACAGCAGCGGACTCATGGCGCTCTCCCTCATTTGTGTAATACAACGGCCAGAAACTTGCAGCCGCGCTGGTCGGCGGCCAGCATGCCGTGGGGATGGCCGGAGTCATAGTACACGCCGTCGCCTTCCTCCAGCACGAAATCGTGATTGTCGATGCGCATGCGCAGCGCGCCCGAGAGCACCAGGTCGAATTCCTGGCCCTCGTGGGCGTTCATGGCAAGGGGCTGCTCCAGCGCCGCGGCGTCGTATTTGGCCTCCACGAGGAAGGGTTCCGCCTCGCGGTCGCGGAAGTGGTAGGCCAGGTTTTGATACTGGAAGCCCGCCCGGCGCTCCATGCGCAGGCCGCGGCCGGCGCGCACGATGGAAAAGGACGTAAGCGTGGGGCTGCGCCCGGTCAGCAGGTCCTCGATGTTGACGCGGAACACCCGCGCCGCGCCATAGAGGAACGTGAAGGAGAAGTCCTTTTCTCCCCGCTCATGGGCCAGGTACTCCTCGGTGGAGATGCCCAGCTTGGCGGCCACCGCCTGCGCGGACATATCCAGCGCCTCCCGCAGCGCCTTGAGGCGTTCGGCGATTTCGGCCAGCTTCTCGGTCATGATGACACCTTCCTTTACGCCGCCTCGGCGGGCGTCCTTATGCATGCGCTATGAAAGCAGTTTATATGCTATCCTGCTGCCGGTCTGCCGTCAATGCCCGGCGTTGCCCGGGTGCTACGAATTTTTGCCCATGACGACTGCTCTGGAAATTCCGGCCCTCTTACAGTACAATAAAACTTGAAATCTTCACAGACATTGCATAGTTCTGTTACAGTTTGTTCACCAAAAGAAAATGCGCCTGATCTATACTGATTACGCCGCAAGAGAAATGACTTGCGACCGCTAACGGAGGGGATTCCCGTGAAGGACATCATCGATATTCTGGTCGTGGACGACGACGAAAACATCTGCCAGTTGGTAAGGTTATATCTGGAGAAAGAAGGCTTCACGGTGGAGTGCGTGCACAACGGCAACGACGCGCTGAAAGCCTTTGAGCGCCTGAACCCCAAGCTCATGGTGCTGGACATCATGCTGCCGGGCATCAGCGGCTGGGAAGTGTGCCGCGAGGTCCGCAAGACCAGTTCCACGCCCATCATCATGCTGACCGCCAAGGGCGAGACCTTCGACAAGGTACTGGGGCTGGAGCTGGGCGCCGACGACTACATCGTGAAGCCCTTCGAGCCCCAGGAGCTGACCGCCCGGGTGAAGGCCGTGATCCGCCGCACCGCCCCCAAGGAGGAAGCGCCGGACGCGCTGGACTTCCAGGGCCTGCGCATCAACCGCACCAACTACACCGTGACCTACAACGCAGACAACATGGAGCTGCCGCCCAAGGAGATGGAGCTTCTGTACTTCCTGGCTTCCCACGCCAACAAAGTATATACCCGCGAGCAGCTGCTCGAACAGGTGTGGGGCTTTGACTACTTCGGCGACAGCCGCACCGTGGACGTGCACGTGAAGCGCCTGCGCGAAAAGCTGTGCAGCGACGAAACGATGAACTGGAAGATCAAAACCGTATGGGGCGTCGGCTATAAATTCGAGGTCCGATAGCATGGTCCGGCTGCAGGTACATGTAACCGTATTCAGCAAGCTGTTGATGATGTACATCGGCATCATGCTGGCCACGCTGGCCGGCCAGAGTGTGCTCATGGCAGGGCTATACCAAAACGAGTTCTACCACCAGAAGGCCATGACGGCGGCGCAGGACGTGCAGACATTGGCGGACGCGGCAGGCAACGCCATGGAGAACAACAACTGGCCCAACAAAACGTTCATCCGCAGCGTGTATTCCGTGGTGGAACGCCAGCAGGCAGCGGTGTGGCTGGTCAACCCCCTGGGCATCATCAACAACATTGACGAGCCCGACAGAATAGACGAAGCCACACTGAAACCGCCATCCTTCCATGGTCTGGAAATGCGCAAGGATGTGTTCAGCGATACCATGTGGGCAGTGCTGTCCGGCCAAGTCGTCTCCGACCAGGGCATGTTCTCCGGCCTGGAGGGTGCCTCGGTGCTCACGCTGGGCGTACCCATCGTCGTGGGCAACCAGGTGCGGGGAGCCATCTTCCTGCATACGCCGATGAAGGTATCACCGGCCTTGCTGGCGGGCACCTACCGCTCCATCGCGACCTCGGCGACCATGTCCATCCTGGTGGGTGCGCTGCTGATGTCGCTCATGGCTTCGCGGTTCTCGCGGCCGCTGGTGCAGATGAACGCCATCGCCCACACGATCGCCCGCGGGCAGTTCGACCGCAAGGCCGAGGTGCGCACCCGGGATGAGATCGGCCAGCTGGCTCAAAGCTTCAACACCATGGCCGAGGAGCTCAAGAAGCAGGAGGAGCTGCGCAGCGGCTTCGTCGCCAACGTCAGCCACGAGCTGCGCTCGCCGCTGACCAGCATACACGGCTTCGCCCAGGGCATGCTGGACGGCACGATTCCCCAGAGCGAGCACCAGAAGTATCTGGATGTCATCGTGGGAGAGACCCGGCGGCTCAACAAGCTGATCCGCGAACTGCTGGACCTAAGCCAGATCGAAAGCGGCAAGTTCCCGCTGCACCTGCAAAACTTCGACCTGAACGAGTTGGTCCGCCGCGTGCTGATCACCTTCGAGGAGAAGATCGACAGCAAGAACCTGCAGATCGATGTGGACTTCCGCCAGGATAAGGCCATGGTCAACGCCGACCCTGACCGCATCGAGCAGGTGCTCATCAACCTGCTGGACAACGCGATCAAATTCACCGGCGACGGCGGCCGCATCCGCATCTGGACCCACAGCGCCCAGGACAAGTTGCTGGTGGGCGTGCAGGATGACGGCCCCGGCATCCCCGAGGAAGACCAGCCCTACGTGTGGGAGCGCTTTTACAAGGTGGATAAAAGCCACACCGGCAAGAAAGGCACCGGCCTGGGTTTGTCCATCGTGAAAAAGATCATCGACCAGCACGGCGAACGCATCACGATGCAGAGCCAGCCTGGCAACGGCACCACCTTCGTGTTCAGCCTGAAAAACGCAGAACCCTGAGTTGTCATACTCATAACGATATACGAATCTACGCAAAGGAGATGCAGACCATGTCGGATTATTACAAGGTAGAAAACCAGGAACGCCGCCAGGGTGGCGGTCGGGGCTGGATGGTGGCCACGCTGCTGCTGGTCGCTTTCATACTGGGCGCCATCGTGATGAAGCTGACCGCCCCGGAAAACAACATCGCGCTGGGCGCAACCGCGACACCCACGGCCAGCGCCGCCCTGCAGGCCACAGCAACCCCCGATGCCACGCCCACCGCCACGCCGCAATCCACATCGCAGCTGGGCGGCCCGGCGGTCACCATCGGTTCGGGCGCAGCAATCGATATCCCCGCCATCGCGAAGGCCATCGGCCCCACGGTCGTGGGCGTAAACAACAAGGTGAATTCGCAGGGCGGCCCGGACGCCCTTGAGGACGCACTGCAGGGTACCGGCAGCGGCGTTATCATCTCCACCGACGGTTACATTGTGACCAATGACCACGTGGTGTCCGGCGCCGACAGCATTACCGTGACGATGCCCGGCGGCGAGGAAGTGCCCGCCAAGCTCGTGGGTACCGACGCCCAGACCGACCTAGCGCTGCTCAAGATCGAAAAGACCGGCCTGACCGCCGCCCCCTTGGGCGATTCCGACGCCCTGCAGGTTGGCGAAACCGTGGTGGCCATCGGCAACCCGCTGGGCACCGAGCTGGCCGGCACCGTGACAAGCGGTATCATCAGCGCCAAGAACCGCGAGGTCACCAGCGACACGGGCTATACATTCCACCTGCTGCAGACCGACGCTGCGATCAACCCCGGCAACTCCGGCGGAGCGCTGGTCAATAGCAAGGGTGAGCTCATCGGCATCAACAACATGAAAGAAGTCTCCGCCGGCATGAACATCTCCGCCGAGGGCATCGGTTTCGCAATCCCGATCAACAGCGCCAAGCCCATCATCGAGCAGCTGCGGGCCAGCGGTTCCATCCCCCGCCCGATGCTGGGCGTGGGTATCCGCAGCATCATCACCACCGAGGAAGCACAGATGTACAACATACCCGAGGGTGTGCTCCTGGCGGATGTGACCGAGAACGGCCCCGCCGCTAAGGCAGGCATCCGCGCCCAGGACATCCTCACCGAGCTGGACGGCAAGAAAGCCGCTTCGATGGCCGATCTCAGAGAGATCATGGCCAACCACAAGGTCGGGGACACGATCAAGGTGACCTACTGGCGCGAAGGCAAGACCACGACGGTGGACGTTACACTGGAGGCATTGCAGTAGCACTTTCGGCGGGGGAACTTCTCCCCCGCCGAGACCCTTCGCACCGCAAACGGTGCTATCGGCTTCGCTCCCATATCGGCAAAGCCGACATTGCGCGAAGCCAGGGCAGCGCCACCCCTAGCTATGTTCGCCGGCGATGAAGCATCGCCGGCGATTTCTCTGCTCTTGGTTTCTGTTTGCCGCCCGCCGATAATCGTCGCCGGGCGGCTTTCCTGTTACTCGTCCTGTGCTGATAAAGTGAGGAGCGTAAGACCGCTGTGGCGGGGTTCATCAAACGTTCCTGGCTGATTGCCTGTTTCCTCCGGCGGAATGAATCCGCCGTCGGTAGCAGCCGTATAAACCCAAAAAACTGCCCGCTAAAGTGCATTGGTGTGTATATTCTACTTAAGCCAAGAGGTTACATTTCCGATATATTCATTGCAGCACCCTCCCATTCGGGAGGCCGGCATGGACGCCAGCCTCTGGGCGCTGCGGCGAACAGGAGGTTCACAAATGAAAATCGCCACGTCCCAGGTCGCCTTGCAGGCGGCCAGCCATCAGTTTACCGCTGTGCAGCGCACGGAATCGCTGAACATCAACATCCGGCAGCTCCCACTGGTCCGCCTGACACAGGACAGGGCGGATATCTCTGCGCAGCTGCGGTCGCTGAACTCCGTGGCGGCCCAGGCGCAGCAGGCCCAGCCCAACGACGACAACACGATATCGCTGGAACTGAGCGACCGCGACCGGCAACGGCTGGAGCTGCTGCAGCGCATGATGGAGCAGCTGACCGGCAAGAAATTTAAATTCGTGATTCCCGAAAAGTTGACGCTGGAGGACAGCAGCGCGTCGGTCCTCCGCCTGCAGCTCCCCGCCAATGGCTCCGTGCGGCCCGCCCTTTCGGTGCAGTATGATTTTTCCCAGACGGTCGTGGAGCGTCAGTCACTGCAGTTCGCCGCTCAGGGCGTCGTGACGACCGCCGACGGCCGCACGATCGCCTTCGACGCGCAGCTGAACATGAGCCGGGAGTTCGCCTCCCACTCGGAACTGCACGTGCAGATCGGCGCGCCTCAGGCCACCGACCCGCTGGTCATCCATTTCGACGGCGGCGCGCCGGGCTTGGGCGAGCGCAACTTCCGCTTCGATCTGGACAATGACGGCCGGGCCGACCAGATCGCCTTCGTGGGCCAAGGCAGCGGCTTTTTGGCGCTGGACAAAAACGGCGATGGCGCCATCAACGACGGCTCGGAGCTCTTCGGCCCCAACAGCAGCAACGGCTTTGCGGACCTGGCCGCCTATGACGGCGACGGCAACGGCTGGATAGACGAGAACGACGCCATCTACGACAAGCTGCGCATTTGGGCCGTGGATGAAGCGGGCAACAAGACCCTGTTCGCGCTGGGCCAGAAGGGCGTAGGCGCCATCTTTCTGGGCAATGTGCGCGCGGATTTTGATATCAAAGACGGCGCCAACGCCACGCTGGGCACTGTGCGCGCAACCGGCGTCTTCCTGCGGGAAGACGGCACCGCCGGCACGGTGCAGCACATTGATCTGACATTGTAGTTCTACAATTGCCCATATAAGGCACAGACCCAAAATCGCCTGCCGGGAGCCTCAAGCCTCCGGCAGCTTTTTGCGTTGTTTTGATGCTCACTGAAGCGGATTATCTAGCTGGACCGTTTTGCGGTATATGGTATGTGGTATATAAAAGGATAACCGAAGCACCATACTGCCGGAAGAACTGGAGAAGCATTCGATGCCATTGGCTCATACCCTCATACTGAATACCTATTCTCTCATCATATTGGCCGTCATTTTCCTGTCGTCCACCCGTTTGATCGACCGACGGTTCTTGCAGAACAGGCTGTACATAATCCTGCTGTTGATCGTGATGTTCCTGCTCCCCGTCGATGTGAGCGCCCGCCTGGACGGAGTCCGCTCTCCGCTTTTCCCCGTGCTCAATCAAGTAGGCAATTTTTTGCTCTACCTCATCAACCCCATCGTGCCGTTCATATGGATGCTATATGTCTATAACCAGATTCACCAGGACGATCAAAAGACAAGGCGTCTTGTCCCACTGCTTTGGATATCAGCAGGAGCCAATGCTGTGGCGCTGATCCTCTCTCAATACTATGGATGGTACTACTTCATAGACAGCCAAAACATCTATCACCGGGGTCCGTTGTTTTTTATTCCAGTTTCCATCACGGTGATTATGCTGACCATATCGTTTGCGATTACACTGATTAGCCGCCGCAAACTGGACAAACGCTCCTTTTTATCTCTATTGCTCTTTCCAATGCCTCTGGTCTTCTGCATCGGTTTGCAATTGATCAACTATCAATTGTCCACGTTGGTCAACGGGCTGGCGATTTCTTTGCTGATCGTATTCATCAACATCCAGTCCCGCAGCATCCATACGGACCATCTGACCGGGATCTATAACCGCAAGATGCTGGAAGACTACCTCAAGCGCAAGATCACCTCCAGCACCCCTCAGCGCAGCTTTGCGGCCATTCTCCTGGATTTGGACGACTTTAAGGCCATCAACGACGCCTACGGGCACGACACTGGCGATAAGGCATTGACCGACGCCGTGCAGCTTCTCAAACGGTGCGTACGGATCAACGACTTTGTGGCCCGATACGGCGGCGATGAGTTCATCATTGTGCTGGATATCACCTCCCAGGAAGATTTGCAATGCATGGTGGACCGCATCAACCACTGCACCACAGAATTCAACAGATGCCCTCCCCAGCCTTATCTCATACAGTTTAGCATGGGATATGCCGTATACGATGCCGATACCGGCATGTCAGGAGAGGAATTCATCCGATATATTGACACCATCATGTATGAAAGCAAACAAAGCAAAAAGCTTGGCAAAGAGGTGCAGATACGAGATGTCAAGCCTGTACCTGCCATGACGAGCTTCCGTCTGGTTCATCGCCACGCGAAAAAAAACAAATAAGGCCGGCCTTCATAAAGCTGCATAATCGGTTTTCTCCCCGCAAAACTAAGGGCGACACTTTTGCCGGAGGAATCCATGAAGAAAACGCTGCTCGTCACCGTGGTTGCGCTGTGTGCGGTAGGAATCGCCGCAGGCTTGTATTTTAACAACGCGGAGACGGTGCAGACCGCCGTGGCGTCCAGCCATGTGTTTACGACATTTCTGGAGGGCTCCGGCACGGTAGACGCCCCTACCCAGGCCATTCTGTCGCCGGCCAACGGCCGCGTGAAGGCGCTGAACGCCACCCAGGGGCAGCGGGTGCAGGCCGGAGACGTGCTGCTGCAGATGGACGACACCGCGTTGCAGCTGGCGCTGGAGCAGGCCGTGCAAACACTCAACGCCCAGAAAAAGGCATGGCAGAAACAGAATGACGCCTTGAGTCACGCTCAAAAACAATCGTCTCTATGGGTGGCGCAGGCCGTGGGCAGCGACCTGGCCCAGTTCAACGCCGCACAGACCGACCAGGACGCGCCGCTGGGCCCTGAGCAGGTCAACCTTGCACGGCTGCAGGTGGAACAGGCGCAGGCCCTACTGGACAATGCCAGCGTGAGAGCCGTGATTGCTGGTGAAGTGCTGGAAACCCATGTGCGCGCAGGCGAGCTGGTGGCGGCGGGCACCGTGGCGGCGCTGGTGGCCGACATGGACAACGCCCGGGTGCAGGCGGTATTCGCCGACCAGGACGCCGCCACGCTGACGGCGGGCATGGAGGTGCAGCTTTACGGCGGCTGCCTGGGCGAGCGCACCGTGAACGGCACGGTCGTGGAACTCAAACCCCGTTCCGAAACCATCTCAACCCAGAGCGGAACGCGTACCGCCGCCATCGTTACCGTGCAGCCCCAGGTCGGCGCGGGTCTGGAACGGCTGGGCGCCACGGTGGAGCTGCGCATCGTGACCGGGCGCAAGCCCGCCGTGGGCGTGCCGCTGGAAGCGCTGGCCCAGGACAGCTCCGGGCTGTACGTGTTCGTGATCCGGGGCAGCCGCGCCTACAAAACCGCTGTGAAGGTCGGCGAGCTGGACGAGACCAGCGCGGAGATCACCTCCGGTGTAAAATCCGGCGATGTGGTAGCGCTGAACCCCGGCGACTTGCGCCACCGCCAAAAGGTGTATGCCCGATGATGAAGCCGCTGTTCGTGATGGATACTGCGCTGGCTGTGCTGCGGGCCATGCGGGCCACGCGGCTGCGCACGGCGCTCTCGGTGCTGGGCGTAAGCTTTGGCGTGGCGGCGGTTATGGCGGTGCTCAGCATTGGCCAGGGCGGCGAGGCGCGGGTGCGCATGGAGTTCAATGACATCGGTATCAACCGCGCGTGGCTGTATCCCGACAAAAACGCCTCCCGCGGCTTTAAGCTGGACGACGCCCAGTGGCTCTCCCAGCGGCTGGACAATGCCGTGGTGGACGCCCATTCGGAGCGCATTGCCGAGGTGAGCGCCAGCTCTCAGCGAGCCAACGCGACAATCATCGGCTGCCAGAGCGAGCTGCCGCTGATGGAGAGCACGACATTCCGCGACGGGCGCTTCTTCACCCAATGGGAGGAAACCAACAGCCGCGCCGTGGTCGTGCTGGAAGCCCGGCTGGCCGGCAACCTGTTCGGCAGCCGCAACCCTCTGGGCGAACGTGTGCTGGTCAACGGCCTGCAGGCCGAGGTTATTGGCGTGGTGTCCAAGCGCAATGTGCTCAATGAGGACGGCTATCTTTACGTGCCCATCACGACCTACAACAAGTGGTTCGCCGCAACCACGGTGGACCAGATATCGGTTTCCGTACCCTCCCAGGCGGCGCTCAAGAGCATGAAGGTGAAGGCCGGCAAGCTGCTGGAATCGCGTACAGGCGGCGTGGAGGTCGTTACGCTGGAGGGCGAGGCCAAGGTTGCCGACAATGTGCTGGGCACCTTCAAAATGGTCATCCTGTGCGTGGCGGTGGTGGCGCTCATCGTGGGCGGCATCGGCATCATGAATATGATGTTCATGTCAGTCAACGAACGGGTCCGCGAGATCGGTATCCGCAAGGCGCTGGGCGCCCGCCACAACCAGATCTTGCTGCATTTCATGCTGGAGGCGGTGATTCTGGCGCTGTGCGGCGGAGCGCTGGGGCTGGTGTGCGGCGTGCTGCTGGCGATGGGGGCCAGCGCCCTGGCCAACGTGCCCTTCATCATGCCGGCATACGCGCCGCTGATCGGCGTGGGCTTCTCGGCGGCGGTGGGCCTGCTCTTTGGCGTGGCGCCTGCCTCCCGGGCGGCCAAAATGAAGCCGATCGACGCGCTGAGGAACTAAACGGTATCTTTCCGTTATCTGGAAGTCTTTACAGAAATCTTACAACTAACCATAGTATTTTACCTATCAAGCGGCTACCATCTGCTGTATAATTGACGTAAACAGTTGGAATTCAACTGCACCTGTTGCGGGCCGCCGGCGGCCATCCTAACAAAATTCTGTTGTACATCTCGGGGCGCTGATTTGTTGAATCTGCCCTGTATGTGCTTTCATATTGTGCATAGCGTATAGTTTTATATGCTCAAATTTTGTACATGTCCCACATGGTATTTTACCGGTTTGTTAATTATAATGATCATATACAGGATTGGCCGTGCGTGCTCGCCATTGCACCCGGTCTTAAGGAGGTAAAAGCATGGCAAACGTTTCCCTGAAGAACGTCTACAAAATCTATGCGGGTGGCGTACAGGCAGTCAGCGATTTCAATCTTGATATCGAGGACAAGGAATTCATCGTGCTGGTTGGTCCTTCCGGTTGCGGCAAGACCACGACGCTGCGCATGGTGGCCGGTCTTGAGGAAATCTCCGATGGCGAGCTCTACATTGGCGACAAGCTGATGAACGATGTGGCCCCCAAGGATCGTGACATCGCCATGGTGTTCCAGAACTACGCCCTGTATCCTCATATGACTGTTTATGACAATATGGCCTTCGGCCTGAAGCTGCGCCGCATGCCCAAGGCGGAGATCGATCGCCGCGTCAAGGAAGCTGCCAAGACGCTGGGCATCGACCACCTGCTTACCCGCCGCCCCAAGGCTCTGTCCGGCGGTCAGCGCCAGCGCGTAGCCCTCGGTCGCGCCATCGTGCGTGAGCCCAAGGTCTTCCTGATGGACGAGCCTCTGTCCAACCTGGACGCCAAGCTGCGCGTGCAGATGCGCGCGGAAATCATCCGCCTGCACCAGCGCCTTCAGACCACGTTCATCTACGTGACCCACGACCAGACTGAGGCCATGACGATGGGCACCCGCATCGTCGTCATGAAGGACGGCTTCATCCAGCAGATTGACTCCCCCCAGAACCTTTATAACAAGCCCGTCAATCTGTTTGTGGCCGGCTTCATCGGCACCCCGCCCATGAACTTCTTCGATGTCAAGATCGTCAAGGAAGGCGCCAACCTCTATCTGTCCTTTGGCAAGAACAAGCTGCTCCTGCCCGCCGCCCGCGCCGCCCAGGTGGACGCCTCCTACATCGGCAAGGACGTCGTGATGGGTGTTCGCCCTGAGGATATCCACGATGAGGACAAGTTCATCGCCGAGTTCCCCGAAGCCGTGGCCTCCGCGTTTGTGGACGTTGTCGAGCTCATGGGTTCTGAGACCAACCTGTATCTGGTTGTGGACGGCAAGGAAGGCAGCATCACCGCCGTGGTGGACGCCCGTAGCCTTTCCCGCACCGGTGACACGATCAAGGTGGCCTTCGACCTCTACAACGTGCACCTCTTCGATAAAGAGACCGAGGTCACAATCATCAAGAACTAAAGAGTTCAGAGAAGATTGAATGCGCAAGGCAGAGCATGATCTCCCGTCGTGCTCTGCCTTTCTCTTCCAGATTGGTTACAATAACCCCGAGAGGGACCGCCATCATACAATTCACATAACGTTTACATTCAGCCCTTGCGCCGGGCGGCGGCAGTCCGTATCATAAATGTAATCATCCCGGATCGCCGTGTGATATTTGATTCTGTACAAGCTTGGAGGCTTTGAATATGCATTTGGACGGTAAACTGATCAAGGCTGTGGCCGATATGGCCGAAAAGCTCCGGCTGAAGATCAGCCTGCTCGACGAGATGGGCGATGTGTTGGCCAGCTCTGACGAGGACGACGTGGGAAGCGTGGACAACTGGTTGGAACAGGTCCAGTTTGAGGATGGTAAGGCCGAGGTCACGGAGGCGGAGCGCTGCTACTTCCAATTGCAGAATGAGAACTACAAGCCTCTGTCGCTGGTCATCCCCGGCGCCATGAAGGATGTGGAGAATTACGGGTTCCTGCTCGCGACGCTGTTCTCGGAGATCCTGAAGACCTCCATTCGCAAGCCCGGGCGCGAGGAGATCTTCAAGGCGCTGCTGCTGGACAAGGCCGACCCGCTGGAAGTGCAGGAGGCCATTCGTGATTTCAAGCTGGAGCCCAACGCCAAGCGCTGCGTGATCCTGGTGCAGACCTTCGAGGGCGACGCCTCGCTGCTCTATGACACGCTGATGAAGGTGTTCACCCGCTCCAAGGGTGACGTCGTTGTAACGCTGAACCGCTACGTCATCGCGCTGGTTCGCCAGCTTGAGGACGAGGACGATATGGAGGACATCTCCCAACTGGTGCAGGCGCTGGACGACACGCTGTCCAACGAGGTTAACAACCGCTCCTGCCTGGGCGTGGGCGGCATCAAGCGCGGCCTCATCGGCGTGCGCGATTCCTTTACCGAGGCGCAGGAAGCCATCAACCTGGGGCTCATGCAGCAGACCACCGGTCGCGTGTTCATGTTCCACCAGCTGATGCTGGAGCGCTTCCTGCAAGAAGTACCCCGGGAGATTCGCCGCCGCTTCTACGAGCTGGCCTACACCGAGAGCATCAAGAAGGTCATGACCGATGAGATCATCGAGACCATCGGCAAGTTTTTTGAGAACAACCTGAACTTGAGCGAAGCCAGCCGCAAGCTCTACATCCACCGCAATACGCTGATTTACCGCCTGGACAAGATACAGAAGGCCACCGGTCTGGACCTGCGCACCTTCGATGACGCGGTACTGCTCAAGATCATACTGATGCTCAGCAAGAGTCTCTCTTCCACGAACAGGATTGAATAGTTCGATCCTGCCTTGGTTTTGATTCGCATACACCCGCCGACGAAATCCTTTGTCGGCGGGTTTGTGTTGAAGGGAAGTCGGCTGCTGGCACGAAGCCTGTGCTGTCATTGCGAGTGCAACGAGGAATCCGGGTCGCTTGGGCGAGCAGCAGCCGCAGGCTGCGGCCAGCCTCCCTGTTAAGCAACGGCTGGCGTTCTCAATTGGGAGATTCTTCGGGCGCTCGCGCCCTCTGAATGACAGAATGTGGTTTCTGCAACACTCGGTTTCTACCCAAACGGCGGTTTATCCTGTTGATTCTGCACAAGATTTGACGTCAACCGCAACACAGAATATAATAAGATTCATCTAATCATACAAACAAACGGCAAAGGAGCAATCCCTTGGCATACCCGAGCCCAGCTGGAAACACAAATAAGAGCAGCTACACCCGCAGCGCCCGCCGTTCGCGACACCCCGGCCTGCAATTGCGGGTGCGCACCGGCACATTGGAACGCCTGCAGGGGCGCCTGCGCGCGCTTCGCAGCGCTCCGGAGCGCGACCTGCTGCTGCACTCCACAGTGCTCCGGGCCCGCCGCTCCCTGGCTAAAGTGGCCGTGGTGGCGGTTATGCTGGGCGTCATCGCGCTGGGCGTGCTCATCGGCGTAAACGCCTACAACAGGTCCCGCCAGGTCACCGTGCGCATCGAAAGCGGCGTTGTGCCCCGCGAGGTCACGACGACCGAACGCACCGTGGGCAGCCTGCTCAGCGAGCAAAACATACGCATCGGCCCCAACGACGAGGTATCGCCGCCGCAAAACACCCGTTTGACGCCCGGGATGGTCATCACCATGGATAAAGCAATGATCGTCTACATCACGTCAAAAAACGAGCTCAACCGCGTCTACATGACCGGCGGCACCGTAGAGGAGGCACTGTCCAAGGCCAAGGTCGATTATGATCAGGACGACGAAATAACTCCGGCTCTGGATCAGCCCCTGGCGCCCGGCATGAACATCCGCCATGTGGCAGTCACCAAGGAAGAGATCACCGAGCGTCATGTCATCCCCAACGACACCGTGTATCTGAAGAGCAGCCAGGTGCTTCAGGGTAAGTCGATGCTGGCCCAAAAAGGCCACGCCGGCATGCAGAGCCGCGTCATCAGCGTGACCTACAAGGACGGTGTGGAGGTCAGCCGCATGGAGATCTCCAACGCCATCGTGCAGCAGCCTCAGGACCGCATCATATACAAGGGCACCAAGGTGGAGCCCGCCAAGACCCCCACGCCCACCAAGAGGCCTACTACCAGCAGCAAACCCGGCAAGACCAATAAACCTGCCGCTACGCCGACGCCCAGGCCCACCAAAAAGCCTGGCGCCACACCCAGGCCCGGCATCTACGACCACGTGACCAAAGACGACCTCAAGATTCCTTCGGTGCCCAGCACCTTCGAAACCATGATCCTGATGGACATCACCGCTTATACCCATACCGGGCGCAAGACAGCCAGAGGCGGATGGCCGCAATACACGCGCACCCGGGCAAAGCCGGGCACCATCGCCGTGAACCCCAAATCCATCCCCTATGGCACGCTGCTTTATGTGACCGGCTACGGCTATTGCATCGCCGAAGACACTGGCTCCAACGAGGGTGACAGCTCTCGCCTGGGCGATGTATTCATGAACACACGGTCTGAGTGCATGCGCTGGGGGCGCCGCCGCGGCGTCAAGGTCTACATCGTAGAATACAACCACGGACGATGATTTTCGCCGGCGGTGCTGATGCGCCGCCGGCGATTCAGACGACATGTACTTGCTTCTGTTTGTCGCCCGCCGCGCAGGTCGCCGGGCGACATCTACTTATACAACTCATGCTCTTGTTCAAAGGACGGTCTCGCCTGTGGGCGGGTTTTTCAACGACTCCATGCAAAGTTCAAGGTTCCTCCCGCCGAGTAAATCGGCGGTCGGTAACCGGCCTTTAAAACATTCGCATGATCTCTGGCTTGGCAGACGTATGGTGATGCTATAATAAAGCCATATTACCCGCTGGAGGTGCCTATGAGACAGCGCGTGCGCAAGGCCATCATTCTGGTGTCCCTGCTGCTCTTCCCCATCACGATGAATTATCTGTCGCCCTATGTGCCCATCGACGGCGCATCGCAGGGCGTGCTGGCCTTCAGCCTGGTGCTGTTCGCGGCGCTGTTCTTAAGCTCGCTGGTCATCGGGCGGGCGTGGTGCGCCTGGCTGTGCCCCGCCGGCGGCCTGGCTGAGGCGTGCATGGCCGTAAACAACCGCCCGGTGAACCGCCGCCGCCTGCGCGTGGCGCGCTACATCGTGTGGGGCATCTGGGCGTGCGCGCTGATCGCCGTGGCCATATCGGCCGGCGGCATTCATCGTGTGGACCTGCTGCATCTGACCGAGAACGGCTTCTCGGTAGACGAGCCCATGAAGTACGCGATGTATCTAATGGTGCTGGGCATCCTGACGGCAGCGTTCTTCGCCATTGGCCGCCGGGGCATGTGCCACGCCTTCTGCTGGATGGCTCCCTTTATGGAGGCCGGCAACAGCTTGAGCCGCGCGCTGGGCATCCCCCACCTGCACATTGCCGCCACGCCCCGCACCTGCAACGGCTGCGGCGCCTGCAGCCGCAAGTGCCCCATGAGCATCGATGTAAAGGCCCAAGTGCCCTCCGGCGCCGTGAACACCGTGGACTGCATACTGTGCGGCGAATGCGTGGACACCTGCCCCAAGAAGACGCTGCGCTATGCCGTGGGTTCCGTCCGCCCGGCGGCGGCCGCAAAGGCTCCATCTTCCAACGCTCGCTGAAGGAGCGAAACGGTTATGACACAAAAACGGGGTCAGCCCCGCATTTTTACCATCGTTTTACACCTGTAATGATGTGGTAAACATTGGCTCCAAACGGTTGAAGGCGGCTCAGCACGGTGCTACAATGCACCCAACAGGCTAGCCAACAGGAGAGGAGCGATGCGATGGAAGAACCCCAGCCCTCCAGTTGTTCCCCGGCCGCGGCCATTGGCACACCCCAACGCTTAAGGCTCGCCAGGGACACTTGACCTTACACCAACCATACCCGCTATCACACACATATTCGCCTTCGATGCTGATGCATCGAAGGCGATTTTATAGTCCTTGTTCTTATTGCCGTTATCGCCCGCCGCGCATGTCGCCGGGCGATGTCTTAGCTTCATTCCTCATACTATGTATGTAAGAACGATGGATCGCCTTCGGGCGGGCTTATAAACGGCATAGCGCTTCGTCGTCGTTTCCTCCCGCCGGGTAAACCGGCGGTCGGTTAGGTGCGCTGCCCTCTCCTTCTTGGCAGATATAGAAAAAGGACTGTCGCGTTGGTCGCATATTAGCATACTCTTCCAAGAGATGGGCCCGAAGGTTTCCAAAGGGCGATCGGAAAGCCCTTTGGCCTTTGCGCCTGGATGGCGCGCAGCCCAGCGTCGTGGTTTTGGGGGGCCCCCCCCCCAA
>JAEYPH010000053.1 GCA_023410875.1 Bacillota bacterium
GCTGTATCAGTGCTTCCACTGATTTGATGTCTGTCCATTTCCGCTTCATTAAAATACCTCCTGCTGTAGTAATCCTACAACAGGAGGCTCTTTTTGCTCAATGTCCGTTTTTCGGGGTGCTGTCCACAGCGACCGGCTCTTTTCTTATTTTCGGATTCCTATCCACACTCTGTAGGTGAACCAAGCGTCATCTGTCCTTGCCGTTGCCCAGCAGCCAATCCACCGCGACACCCAGCGCCCGGGACAGCGCCAGCAGCTCAAAATCGGTGACCTGCCGCCGCCCAGCCTCAATACGCGAAATCGTGCTGCGGTCGATGTCCACGCCAAGAACAGCCAGCCGCGCAGACAGATCTTCCTGCGTCACGACAGGCTTGCTCCCATAGCGGGCTTTTCTTACCTGATTGCCGACGATGTTCTTGCTTCCGTCCATATACCACTCGCTCATTCCGGTCGTTTTGCGGTGATTCATTATTAATCAATTATATCTGACAAACAAACCAATTTCGTGTAGATAAAGCACACGTTCTGTCAAATCCCGCAAAAGCTACAATTTTGACATATCCGACCCCAGTGCAAAGCAGCAGGTAACACGTAAACACAAAGGATATACACGCATATCAGTATAGTCAAACATATTATGTATATAAAGAGGTATATTTTGTTAATTATGCGTAAATATTGAATGCGAAGCTTTACATAAGCCATCTTTTGATTTCGCTTATGTTGTGCTATAATCCCTTAATCAATCATCGGAGGTGTACGGCATGGCGGCCGTTACGATAAAAATTGTACCCCACACCGACCCGGAGCTACGCAGGCTCATCCAGCGTCTGGATGCCGAACTGCTGCAGCGTTACCCGGCTGACAGCATCTTCAGCCTGAACCTGAACAGCTCCATCGTGGAAAAAGTGACTTTTGTCGTGGCGGAGACAGACGACCTGACCGTGGGCTGCGGCGCCATACTGCCCGTGGACGACCAGACCGTGGAACTGCGCCGCTTCTATGTGGAGCCTGCCATGCGCGGCCAGGGCATCGCTTCGGCCATCCTTCGCTTCCTGGAGGACCTGGCGCGGCAGCGGGGCTACCGCCATGTCGTGCTGGAAACCGGCCCCAAGCAACCCGGCGCCATCGGGCTTTACCACAAGTTCGGCTATCGGCAGATTCCCAGCTACGGCGAATACGAGGGCTGCGAATACAGCCTCTGCATGGCCAAGGATTTACGTGAACAATGATAAGCCCGGCACGCCGGGAGACGTAAACGAGTCTATCTGTTTATCTGATGCTGATCGCCGTAAAAGCGTTCGGCATTTTCTTTGAAGAAATCCCTGAGCTTGGAGAACGAATCCATCAGCACCGGCATTTTGTCTATGCCCAGGTTATCGAAAAGCGCATCCACCATCTGGGCGTGGAAGGCGGCATGGTCATCAAAGGCCTTCTGACCCTTGGGCGTCAGCACAATGGTCACGCGGCGGCGGTCCTGATCGCTGCGGCGGCGCTGGATGTAGCCCTTCTCCTCCAGGCGGTCCACCGACACGGTCAGCGTGGGCAGCGTCACGCGCAGCTTGCGGGCAATCTCGCTCATCTGCAAGTCTGTCATCTTGCCCACAGCCTCTATGATGTGCATCTCGGACATCGTAAGCGGCGTCGGCGCGAAGGCGTCGATGGCCTTATGCTCCACCTTGAGGATGTCATTGAAGATATCCACAAGAATGTCGTTAACGATCTGCTTGTACTCCTGTTCGTTCATACTGCTCCCTCAAGATAACTTCCTGTCGAATATTATATAAACTTCTCTAATCATTAGCAATGCTAATTTCAGTTAATTTTCAATCTATTTCGACAGCCAATCATTTATCCGACCGACGGTTTACCCGGCGGGAGGAAACGAATCCAGGAAAGGAACGATCTAAACCACCGCCGCAGCGTTCCATCACGCCCGCATAGCTAAAATGGGACGTACAGACAAGCGCAAGCCCGGCGACAGTTATCGCCGGGCTGAAAGCTGACCTAAATGCAAGTTGTCAAAGTCGCCAAGGCGCAACAGCGCCGCAGGCGAAAGCGAAGCGTCATCCCTCTTTGATCGCGTCCACCGGGCACACATTGGCGCATGCGCCGCAGGAAATGCAGGTATCGGGATCGATGTTGTACTGGGAATCGCCCTCGGTGATGGCGCTGGTCGGGCACTCGGCCTCGCAAGCGCCGCACTTGATGCAAACGTCGGTAATGGTATATGCCATGGGTACACCTCCAAAAATATATACAATATTTTGATCGGATGTATTCTAACATCTGAAATCGCCTTTGTAAAGGAAAACAGACATATCCGTGAGCGCGCCTGCGGATCGTTAGCAACCCAAACGAGTTGACGCTCAAAATTATATAACCTATAATATGATGTCGCCTGCTGTATCGGCGGGCAAACGACAGGAGGTGCTTTCATGCCAATCGTACGCATCAACGCTGACGCGTGCAAGGGCTGCGGGCTGTGCGTGTCCGTGTGCCCCAAAGCGGTCTTGGTCATAGACAACAACGCCATCAATAAAAAGGGCTATAACCCGGCCCGCAGCGCCCATCCGGACAAGTGCAACGGCTGCGCCAGCTGCGCGCGCATGTGCCCCGACGTGTGCATAGAAGTGGAACGGTAATTTATAAGGAGGAACCCCATGGCCAAGGTTTTGATGAAGGGCAACGAGGCCATCGCCGAGGCGGCGATTCAGGCCGGCTGCCGGTTCTTCTTCGGCTATCCGATCACGCCGCAGAATGAAATCCCCGAATACATGAGCCGCCGCATGCCCCAGGAGAACGGCTGCTATCTGCAGGCCGAGAGCGAGGTCGCCGCGATCAACATGGTTTATGGCGCGGCTGCCGCCGGTGCGCGGGCCATGACGTCCTCCTCCAGCCCTGGCATCAGCCTGAAGCAGGAGGGCATCAGCTATCTGGCCGGCGCGGAACTGCCCTGCGTCATCGTGAACATCATGCGCGGCGGCAGCGGCCTGGGCGGCATACAGCCCGCCCAGAGCGACTACTGGCAAGCCACCCGCGGCGGCGGCCACGGCGACTACCGCACCGTGGTGCTAGCCCCGGCCACGCTGCAGGAGGCTGTGGACCTGGTACAGGAGGCTTTCGACATCGCCGACGCCTACCGCGTGCCGGTGATGGTGCTGGGCGACGGCATGCTGGGCCAGATGATGGAGCCCGTGGAGTTCGGCCGCTATAAGCCCCGCCCTGCCGTGCAAAAGCCCTGGGCCACCAACGGCCGGGCCAGCCGCGACGGCACCGTTAACAACATAGCCAATTCCCTGTACATCGACCCGGCGGAGCTGGAGCAGGTCAACCTGCGGCTGTTCCGGGTGTATGAGCAGATCGAAAAGAACGAGGTCCAGGTGGCGGCCGACGACGCGACCGACGCCGAAGTGCTCCTGGTGGCCTACGGCACCACCGCCCGCATCGCCCGCAGCGCCATCAACCTGGCGGCCAAACAGGGCGTGAAGGTGGCGCTTATCCGCCCCATCACACTGTGGCCCTTCCCCCACGCGGCCATCGCCGCCGCCGCGGCGCAGCCAACAGTCAAGGCTGTGCTGACCGTGGAGATGAGCGGCGGCCAGATGGTGGACGACGTGCGCATCGCCGTGAACGGCGCCAAGCCCGTGCATTTCCTGGGCCGCACCGGCGGTATGGTGCCCATGCCTCAGGACATCCTGGAGCGCATCCTTGAATTGGGAGGTGCCAAGTAATGGCTGTTGTATTCTCCAAGACCAAGATGCTGACCGACGCGCCCTTCCACTATTGCCCCGGCTGCACCCACGGCATCACCCACCGCCTGGTGGCGGAAGTGCTGGAGGAGCTGGGCGTGGGCGACCGCGCCGTGGGCGTGGCGCCGGTGGGCTGCGCGGTGTTCGCCTACAACTACCTGAACTGCGACATGGTGCAGGCCGCCCATGGCCGCGCCCCGGCGGTGGCCACGGGCTTAAAGCGCGTGAACCCCGGCAACGTCGTGTTCACCTATCAGGGCGACGGCGACCTGGCCTCCATCGGCGCGGCGGAGATCGTGCACGCGGCGGCCCGGGGCGAGAAGATCACCGTCATCTTCATCAACAACGCGATCTACGGCATGACCGGCGGCCAGATGGCACCCACGACGCTGATTGGCCAGGTCACCACGACGTCTCCCTATGGCCGCGATGCCGCCCACTGCGGCTCCCCGATCCGCGTAAGCGAAATGCTGGCTACGCTGGACGGCGCGGCCTACATCGAGCGCACGGCGCTGTGCGATGTCAAGGGTGTCGTAGCCACCAAGCGGGCTATCAAGAAAGCCTTCCAGTGCCAGCTGGACGGCAAGGGCTTCGCCATGGTCGAGGTGCTGTCCACGTGCCCTACCAACTGGGGCATGAACCCGGTGGAGTCGCTGGGTTGGCTCAAGGAAAACATGATCCCGCAGTTCCCTGTGGGCGTGTTCAAGGAGGTTTGACGATGACGCAGCAGGTACAGATTGCCGGTTTCGGCGGCCAGGGCGTCATGTCCATGGGCCAGATGCTGTGCTACGGCGGCATGCTGGAGGGGCGTGAGGTCAGCTATCTGCCCTCATATGGGCCGGAGATGCGCGGCGGCGCCGCCTATTGCATGATCACTGTCAGTGATGAACCGGTGGGCGCGCCGGTGTTTGCCCACCCTGACTGCCTGATGGCCATGAACCTGCCCTCGCTGGACAAGTTCGAAGGCAACGTGGCCCCCGGCGGCCGGCTGTTCATCAACAGCTCCCTGATCTCCCGCAAGGCCGAGCGAGGCGACATCGACGTGCACTACATCCCCGCCAACGACATCGCGCTGGAGCTGGGCAACAGCCGCGTAGCCGGCATGGTCATGCTGGGCGCCTATCTCAAGTTGTCCGGCGTTGTGGGTCATGACGGCATCCATGGCGCGCTCAAGAAGGTGCTGGGAGAGCGCAAGGCCAGCCTCATCGATGTGAACCTGCAGGCGCTGGAGCGCGGGGCGAGCCTGGTCTAGTTGGTCCATTCATCGATCAGATATAAGAAAACAGGACAGGGCGATGTGCTCTGTCCTGTTTTTTGTCGCGATCGTTCGGAATCAGTCGATCACAATTGGCTTCGCATACTCAGGCATAACATACCGTTGCCTCATGTCCTCCCCCAGCGCCGCCAGCAGTTCCCGATGATACCCATGGGTCCAGAAGGCGTTGTCAGCTGTCTCCTGGTAGGTGCCGAAGTGCTGGGCGAAGGCCCAGCGCGGGCGAACGGTTTCCATCCAGCAGCGGGCCTGCTCCACGCCCATGTTGTGTTCCGTCGGGGAAACCAGCAGCACGTCGATGTCCTGCAGTTCCAGATGCTCCTGCAGCAGCACACTGTCGCCGGGCTGCACGATGGTCTTGCCGCCAAAGCGGAGAATGTAGCCGCAATCGTCCTCGTTGGCGCCGCCATACACGGACCCCGCGCGGTGCCCGTGCAGAGCCCGGATGGCCTCCACGCCCAGCCAGCCCGGCAGGCCGGCGGCCTCGCCGCCCCGCGCCATAGGCAGCGGATTGTTCTGCAGATCCAACGGTGCGCGTCCGGGCCTCACAAGGTGGATGCGCCGGGGGTCCAGGTCATAAACTTGCGCACAGGCCCAACAGCTCCGGGGCAATACAAGATGGAAATATCCCATTTCCATGAGCGTGCGGACCGTTTCCGGGTTGAAGTGATCGGTGTGGGCGTGGGTGATCAGCAGAAACTCCAGACGCGCCGCCAGCTCACCCAGTTCTTCAAACGGCGCAAGCGCCCGCTCGGCGAGGCAAAATTCCAGATCGGTCGCAATCAAGTGGCCGCCATGGGCAAAAAGCCAGCCGTCGTTGCCCAACCAGCATGCCCGCAGCCGTCCGTCGTCCCGCAGCATCTGTTCAATCAAGTTCATGTCAATAAGTCTCCATCGTGTCCACGCCCCGGCCATTCGTCCAGTCATAATGGGTATCGCCTTCGGCCAGCCGCCAGCGGCGAGGCGCGGTCGTGTCCATCCAGTCCAGCGGCTCGGCGGCAGGCCGGGGCTTGCTGGCCGCCTCCAGCGCGGCGCGCACGGCCCGGCGCTGCTCCGCGCCCATGGCGTCCGGCGCGGCGGAGATGAACAGCGGCGTGCCGCTGCGGGCCAGCAAGTCCAGCCATTGGCGGTTCAGCTCCCAGGGCACCCGGTTGGTGATGCCGGCGCAGTCGGCGTCACAGGCAAAGAATGTATTGTGTTGAGGCATACGGAAGGCAAGTGTGTTGACGCCCATCTTGCGCGTGCGCTCCCACAGGCGGCCGCTGGTGTCGTCGCCGGTGCGCTGCAGCTCGAAGAGCCCCGCGCCCAGGTGGCCGATCGTGTTGCAGCCGATGACCAGCGTGTCCTCGCCGGCGGCGTCGCGGATGGTCTGATACAATGCCTTTATGATCTGGGCAGTTGTTCGGCTTCCGTCGCCCAGCCGCCAGCCGTCGTTGGTCAGCTGGCCGTGGCCCATCTGCATGCCCCAGCGGCCCCAGATGTCATAGGTCGTGAAATCGTGTTTGATCATACGATAACCCCAGGCGCGCAACCGTTGAATATCCTC
Organism: Bacillota bacterium; assembly: GCA_023410875.1. Lineage (GTDB taxonomy): Bacteria > Bacillota > Clostridia > Christensenellales > UMGS416 > JAEYRA01. The sequence goes on from JAEYPH010000053.1 coordinate 6,572, forward strand.
GGAGACGATCTGCAACGTCTCCGGCGCGCTGGGGTCCAGCATGATGTCCTGGTTGCCGTCGAACATGCGCGCCGCGGGCAGCCGTAGGCGCTCCGGCGCGTGCCGCAGCAGCAGCGGCCGCACCCAGATGCCCGGCAGCGCGCCTTTACGCTCCATGGCCCGCGCCAACTCCGCCATGTCCGGGAAGTGCCGGTTGCCTGCGTTCCACGGGCCGCCGTTGTAGCCGCCGCCATGGCCCACCTGCCAGCCGTCGTCTATGACCATGTAGGGCCGATTGGCGCCGCCCGGCGACAGCTCCACGATACGCTTGGCGTCGTCCACGATTTCTTCATGGGAGCTTTTGCCATATGCATAGTACCAGTTGTTGCCGCCGTACACAGGTTGTGCCGGCAGGCGGGGGTTGGGGCACAGCAGGCTGCACAGCCGGCAGGCGGCGGCAAAGGCCGTCTCTCCTTCGCGCTGCGGCAATTCCACCACGCGGCACAGCTCCAGCGGCTCTTTGGGGAGGAAGCCCACCGCGCCGCATCGGGTGTCCACCCACAGCGACACGCCATCCTCGTCGAGCTGCCAGAAGCACACGGCGTTGGGGCCGGTCATCACGCCGCAACCCATGGCGGCGCTGCCGTCCCAGGCCACAAAATACCAGGGCAGCGGCCGTTCGGGCACAATGCTCCGCCATTCCAGGTCTCCATAGCCGCGCTCCCAATGGTCGCCCAGCACCCGCAGGGCCGGCAGCTGCACCCGCCAGCGCAAACGGATGCGCACGATGGGAGCGTCGGCCTCCTGCAGCGTCACAGCCAGAGCGTCCTTTTGGGGCGCCGTGCGCAGCAGCGCGCCCTGCGCCTTCCATTCCTCGCCATTGGCACAAGCTTCCTTGGGGCCGTCACCGGTGAACACGGTTACCATGTCCGGCGCCCTTTGCACGTTCAACCTATATTCCATGGATATAGCTCCTTTCTTTGCATCGATTGTAAATGTTTGCCTGCCAGGTAGCAAGAGCGCGCACACCGGCGTTGATCCTGTTTTTAGACGGATGATTAAATGGGTATATACAAGCCAATAAGCGATGAAGGCCTACAATCGACAGGTTGCAAAACACAATAAAAAGCAGGCAGAAATTTACAGAAAACGAACATGCTCCCGATTGATTTCAGATACTTAGAACGAATATAATATTATAATGACAGAACCAATGAAAAAGGTGTAACAATGGCGCTAAAACGCAGATTTCTGGGCGAAATGCTGATCGAGGCTGGGCACATCACCCGCCATCAGCTGGAAGAGGCCCTGCAGATACAAAAAGAAACGAAGAAGCGCATCGGCGACATCCTTAAGGAACGCCGCTGGGTCACCGAGCAGCAGATCATCGACATGTTGGAATTCCAGTTGGGCATACCGTTTATCGACCTGACCAGCACCGTGATCCCCATGGATCTGGAAACACTGGTGCCCGTGCACATCGCCCAGCGGCACACGCTGGTGCCCGTGCGCCGCGAGGGCAACAAGCTCTTTGTAGCCATGGAAGACCCGCTGAGCCTGATGGCCGTGGACGACGTGCATATGGTGAGCGCCATGGACGTGCAGCCCATGCTGGCCCGCGGCCCCGCCATCATCACGGCCATGAACCGTCTCTACGGCAATAAGCAGGCCGAGCGCGCGCTGGAGGATTTCGCCCGCGAGGGCGCAGCCGCGCTGGACGCCGCGGCGGACCTGGCCAACGCCGACCTCTCTGAGGGCGTCAACAGCGCGCCCATCGTGCGCCTGGTCAATTCCCTGCTGGAGCAGGCCGCCAACGCCCGCGCCAGCGACGTGCACGTGGAGCCCGGCGAGACCGAGGTGCGCGTGCGCTTCCGCGTGGACGGCGCGCTGACCGTCGTGCTGACGACGCCCATCGCCGCCCACGCAGCCATGGTCGCCCGCATCAAGATCATGAGCAGCCTGGACATCGCAGAAAAGCGCCGCCCGCAGGACGGACGAATTGAGGCCACGCTGGCCGGGCGCAACATCGACATCCGCGTGAGCACGATCCCCACGGTCAATGGCGAAAAGATCGTCATGCGCCTGCTGGACCGCTCATCCTTCCTGATCCCCAAGGAGCAGCTGGGCATGACGGCGGACACTCTGCGCAAGTTCGAGGCGCTGCTGCGCAATCCCCACGGCGTGCTGCTGATCTCCGGCCCCACCGGCAGCGGCAAAACCACATCGCTGTACGCGATGCTCAACGAGCTCAACGAGCCCCACAAGAACATCATCACCGTGGAAGACCCGGTGGAATATGTGATGCCCGGCCTCAACCAGGTACAGGTGAATCCCAAGGCCGGCCTGACCTTTGCGACCGGCCTGCGCAGCATCCTTCGGCAGGACCCCAACATCATCATGGTCGGCGAAATCCGCGACCAGGAGACGGTAGAGATCGCCATCCGCGCGGCCATCACCGGCCACCTGGTACTCTCCACGATCCACACCAACGATGCGGTCAGCACGATCACCCGTATCGAGGATATGGGCATAGAACCCTACCTCGTGGCGGCGTCGCTGGTGGGCGTTATCGCCCAACGCCTGGTGCGCAAGAACTGCCCCCAATGCCAGGAGAGTTACGACCCGGACCCGGAGCTGCTGAAGCTCATGGGCCTACACTCTGGCGACGGCCAGTGGCGGCGCAGCCACGGCTGCGTGGCCTGCGGCGGCACCGGCTATAAGGGCCGGCAGGCAGTATACGAGGTGCTCACCATCGAGCGCGCCCATCGCGAGATGATACACGCCCGCCGCCCCGTACAGGAGATCTTCGACTACAGCGTGAAAAACGGCATGAAGACACTCAACGAGGAATGCACCCGTCTGGCCAAGGCCGGCGTCATATCGGTGGAGGAAGCCATCCGCGTGGCCTTTAGGCAAGATTAAGAAAGAACCTCCGTCAGGTCTGTGGAACTGCCACCTCCCTTGTTAAGGGAGGCAAGAGGATTGGACGTCTACCAAAGCCTTGGCCCCCTTGAAAAGAGGGCTCCGGCCCGAAGGCCGGTGGGGGTTCTCTCTTAGCCAAGCGTCAAAACCCTCCGTCAGGTCTGCGGATCTGACACCTCCCTTGTTAAGGGAGGCAAGAGGATTGGACGTCTACCAAAACCTTGGCCCCCTTGAAAAGGGGGCTCCGGCCCGAAGGCCGGTGGGGGTTCTTACCCTGCCAGCCCGATAGAACCCTCCGTCAGCCGTTGGCTGACACCTCCCTTTTCAAGGGAGGCAAGGATACTGGATATCGCCATAACCTTGGCCCCCTTGAAAAGGGGGCTCCGGCCGAAGGCCGGTGGGGGTTCATTCTGAGGAAAGGAGGAACAGCGCCGTGTATACCTCTTATAGAAAAGACCTGACTCCCCTCGCAAGAAGGCTGAGGAAGGACATGACTCCTCATGAAAGCAAGCTATGGTACCAGTTCCTCCGAAGCTATCCTGTCAGGTTTCTGCGCCAGAAGCCTATCGACGGCTATATCGTGGACTTCTACTGCTCTAAAGCCAAATTGGTAATAGAGTTGGATGGTAGCGGCCACTTCACAGACGAGGCAAAAACCTATGATGCAGAAAGAACACAGCGACTCAAGGATTATGGTCTGTATATCGTTCGGATAATGAACCGTGACGTAGACGCGAACTTCAACATTGTATGCCAGTATATAGATAAAGAAGTAACAAAAAGAATACACGGTTCTCTTAGCCCCCTTAACAAGGGGGCTGTCACAGAGTGACTGGGGGTTCTTCCCCGTAAGTAACCGTTGAAGGAGTACTCATGAACGCGACCGACCTGCTGGACCGCACCGTGGCGCTCAAGGCTTCCGACCTGCACATCACTACCGGCTGCCCGCCCACCTACCGCGTCAACGGCCGGCTGGTCCGGGAGGGCGCCTCGCTGACACTGGCAGAGACCGAGCTCTTCGCCAGGTCGCTGATGACGGAAAAGCAGTGGGATACCTTTATGTCACAAGGCGAGCTGGACTTCCCCTTGTCCACGCACAACAGCCGTTATCGCGTGAACGCCTACCACCAGCGCGGCAGTTGCGCCGTGGCGCTGCGCTTGATCGGCACCGCCATACGCACCATCGCAGAGCTGGGCCTGCCAGCGGTGCTGGAAGAGTTCTGCGCGCTGCCGCGCGGCCTGGTGCTGGTCACCGGCCCCACCGGCAGCGGCAAATCCACGACGTTGGCCGCGATGATCGAGGTCATCAACAACACGCGGGATTGCCACATTCTGACGCTGGAAGACCCCATCGAATACCTGCACAAGCATAAAAAGAGCCTGGTCAACCAGCGCGAGGTCGGTTCCGACACTGCGAGTTACCCTTCGGGCCTGCGCGCCGCGCTGCGCCAGGATCCGGACGTCATCCTCGTGGGCGAGATGCGCGATCTGGATTCCATCGCCATCGCCCTGACCGCCGCGGAGACCGGACATCTGGTGCTGTCCACGCTGCACACGATTGGCGCGGCCAAAACCATCGATCGCATCATCGACGTCTTCCCACCCTATCAGCAGCAGCAGGTGCGCGTGCAGCTCTCTATGGCGCTGCAAGGCGTCATCAGCCAGCAGCTGCTCCCCACCGCCGATGGCCGCGGCCGCATCGCCGCGGTGGAGGTCATGTTTGCCTCGCCGGCCATCCGCAACCTGATCCGCGAGGGCAAGACTCCCCAGATCAACAACGCCATCACGACCAGCGCCCAAGCCGGCATGGTGACGATGGACACGGCCCTGGCCGCGCTGTGCCGCCAGAGCCGCATCACGCTGGAGGAAGGCCTGAACTATTGTGTGGAGCCCGAGTCCTTCCGTCGCCTGATGAACATGAGATAGCCCCTAAAGGAGGTTCTTTATATGCCGAAATTTCAATACAAGGCCGTCAACATGTCCGGTCATACGCTGGATGGCGTGTTTGAAGGCAAGGATCGCGACGCCGTCGTGATGATGCTGCGCGGCAAGAGCTATTTCCCGCTGGAGATCAAGACCGTCGCCTCCGGCAGCGCATCCATGAGCGGAGACCTTTCCAAAAAGATCAAAATCAAAGATCTGTCGCTGTTCTGCCAGCAGTTCGCGACAATCTTGGGCAGCGGCATCGCCGTGGGCCAGGCGCTGGACATCATGCAGCAGCAGACCGAGAGCAAGAAGCTGCAGGCCGTGCTCAAGGATGTCTATGAAAAGGTGTTGACCGGCCACAGCCTGACCGAGGCCTTCAGCGACCACGCCGATAAATTCCCGACCGTGTTTGTAAGCATGCTGGCCGTGGGTGAGGTTTCCGGCACGCTGGAAGCCTGCCTGAACCGCCTGTACGGCTATTTCAAGCAGGAAAGCAGCTTGACGGCGAAGTTCCGCACGGCCATGGTATATCCATCCATTGTAGCGTGCCTGGCTGTTGCTATTGTGACCTATCTGTTGATCGCCGTGGTGCCCACGTTCAAAGGCATCTTCGAGGGCGCCGGCGCCGCGCTGCCCGCGCCCACGCTGGCCTTGCTGAGCATAAGCGATTTCATGCAGCACAACTGGCTGATTCTGCTGATCGCCGTGGTGGCCGGGGCGCTCATTTTCCAGATTATGATGAAAACGGAAAGCAGCCGGGCGGAGCTGGACCGCATCGCGCTGAAGATACCGGCCTTCGGCCAGTTGAGCCAGAAGCTGATGGTCAGCCGCTTTACCCGCACGCTGGGTTCCATGACCGCCAGCGGCGTGCCGCTGACCCAGGCTTTGGAGATCACAAGCCGCGTTATCAGTAACAAATATGTGGAAAAGCAGCTCCTGAAAGCCAGCGAAGCCATACAGCAGGGCCAGCCGCTCTATAAGCCGCTGTCGGATATCCAGCAGTTTCCTGTCATGGTTACATCCATGACGCGTCTGGGCGAAGAGAGCGGCCAGCTGGACTACATGCTGGAGCAGACGGCGCAATACTATGACTCCGAAACCGAGACCGCTATCGCCCGCGTGACCGCAGCAATCGAGCCGGCCATCATCATCGCAATGGCTGTCGTCGTGCTGTTCATCCTGCTGGCCATACTGATTCCGGTGTTCCGAATGTCCTCACTGATACATTAAAAATTAATGTTATCTTTTGCCAGATACAGGGTATATAACAGATAAGTTCAAGAAGTGGCAAAAACGAGAGAAAAACTGATGTTTCTCTTTCATTCTGCCATTATGGGATTGTAAAAATCATGTCAATAACAGGTTTATCCTGTTGCATATTGTAGTCTGGATGACTATAATATATAAAGTCAAAGATACTTAGGAGGAGGAACCCAAATGCTGCTCAAACTCAAGAAGAACAAAAAAGGCTTTACCCTGATCGAGCTCATCGTCGTCGTCGCCATCATCGCCATCCTCGCCGCCATCGCGGTGCCCCAATTCGCCGGCATGCAAAAGGTTGCGCGCCAGGGTGTTGCCAACGCCGATGCATCTGCCGTTGCCGGTGCAATTAATGTTTTCAACGCGCAGCAAACAACAACATCCGGTGTGATATCTGCAATTCCTAGCTGGGCTACTCAAGCTGCTATGGACGGCGCTCTTACCACCCTTTCTCCAAAGCTCAAAGATGATGCAGCTGTAGCAACCGCCGTTGGGTGCCTTAAGGTCACGTCTGGCGTATTCCAGGTAGACCCGGCCAAGGTAGCTTTGGTACCGTAAACTAGATAAATTTTTGATTAGAGGAACGGAGCGGTAACGTTCCGTTCCCTTTTTTCAAGAAACATAACCTTAAAAGAAACTAATTTCGAAATTACACTAACTTTGATCACAGAAGCATTGCGGCCTTTGCCGTATGCTTATACCAATAGATGATGGTGATTTTATGAGCCCTGAAGCGACGCTGCGTTTGCTCTGGTGGATGGCCGGAGCGGGCGTGTTCTTGTTCGGTTTGTGCATCGGAAGCTTCCTGAACGTCGTCATCTACCGGGTACCCCAGAAGATGTCGCTGCTGAAGCCTCCCTCCCACTGCACAAACTGCCAGACCCGGCTTGGGGCGCGGGATTTGATACCGGTGTTCAGCTATCTGCAGCTGGGCGGGCGGTGCCGCACATGCAAAAGGCCCATCTCGCCCCGCTACATGCTCGTGGAACTGCTGACCGGCGCGCTGTTTTTTCTGTGCTATTGGCGGATGCCCAACTGGATGGCGCTGCTGCCGGCGCTGGCACTCACGGGCGTACTGATCGCCGCCGCGTGCATCGATGCCGAGCACAGCATCATCCCCAATGGTATCGTGCTGTTCGGCGCGGTGGCGGGGGCACTGGGCAGCGTGCTGACCGGCCACCCCACGCCCAAGGACGCGCTGCTGGGCGCGCTGTGCGGCGGCGGGCCGCTGTTCCTCATCGATGTGCTGACCCGCCTGACGCTGGGCAAAGAAGGCATGGGCGGCGGCGACGTGAAGCTGATGGCCATGGCTGGCTTGTTTCTGGGCATGAAGCCCGTGCTACTGGCGTTGGTGCTAGGCGTGATGCTGGGCGGCCTCACCGGGGCCGCGCTGCTGATCACAAAGAAGGTCAAGCGTGGAGGCTACTTCCCCTTCGGGCCTTTTCTGACGGCGGGGGTATTTCTCTCACAACTGTTCTATTCCGATATCATAAGATTGTATTTTGTGTGGAACGAAGGCATAATCAAGGCGATGGTTGGGTGATTGGATGAGACCTTTTCCCTCAAAAATGAATAACAAAGGTCTTTCGCTGGTTGAGGTGCTCGTGGCGGTCTTTGTCCTTGCCATTGTGGCCGGGCCGCTGCTGGGCGTTTTCGCAACCAACGCCAAGCTCGTTCAAAGCTCCTATCAGCGCACCGATGGCACCTATGAATCAAAATCTCTGATGGAAGGTCTGTACGCCCACGGTTATACCCAGCTGTTCCAGCAAGGAACAGCTAACGGTACCCGGAAGCTGGACGCAGCCAGCGGCAAATATTATACCGTAAGCCTGTCCCCCGCCGGCGCGGTAAGCAATCCCGACACGCCGTGCTACTTCCACCTGGTCGTAGGCACATCGGGCAGCGCCGTGTTTGCCGGCGCCGACGGCGCTTTGACGCCATCCGGCAACCTGCCTTCGCTTACGGTCGCCGATGTTGCCAACCTTCGTTTGAAGGCTACAAAAGCGGGCTCTGCCTATTACCTATATCAAGGCAGCGGCAGCACCACTCTTGCCAGTGGCACAAAGCCCGCCGGTGCAATGCCCGTCCTGCTGGTCCTCACAAAGTCGGAGAGCGCACCCATCAAGGTGCAGATCGACGGCGATGGAGTCGTAATCGTCTACAGTCCACCGGCGTTACCCGAGGCAAGCATCACCGCGCCCGGCGCGTCCAGCCTGAGCATCTATAACAATGACGCACCGCCTAGCAAGCTGCTGATCACTGCCGTTCTTAAGGTTTATAAAACGGCCTCCGAACCACAGCCAGAGCACGTCTATCAGGACACCTTGTCGGTGGGGTCATTGCCATGAAGACGATTCGAAGTCAAAAGGGCGTTACGCTAATCGAACTGATTCTGGCCGTCGGCTTGGTGGCGATCATCGCCGGGGTCGCCTATACGGTACTACTGACCGGTGTACGTACGTTCAATAGAAACATCGAGTCCACAAACGCCCAGAGCGGCTTGCGCACGGCGATGATGAAGATCACCAAGCTGGAGCACAGCGCGGCCAATGTCTCCGCAACGGCAAGCTCCGTAACTTTTACCTTGAGCAGTGGCACGCATGTCATCACAGCATCCGGCAACCAGCTTAAGGACAATGGCAATATCATTGCACAGAACGTCACGGCGCTGTCCACAACGACCTCTGGGAAGATGCTGACCGTTACCCTGACAAGCGACAACGGCGCCACGCTGACCACTCAGTTCTACATAGACTGATGGAGGGATTTGAATGAAAAACATGAAACGGCTGATCGACTCATCCCTTCACAACGAAAGAGGCGCTGCGTTGGTGGCGGTCTTTCTGGTTTTGATGGTTTTGCTCACACTGGGCTTGGGCGTCATGGCGCTATCCATGGGCAGCGCCAAACAGGCCGTTGTCACAGATACCTATGAGAAGGCTTACTACGCCGCCGAAGGCGGCGCGCAACAGGGCGTGGAATATCTGCGCAGCCAGGTTCTCCGCGTGTACAGCAACATCAAAAGTGATTTGGCGTCAGGCATCACCTCAAGCAACAACGCCACCTCTTTTTTCAACAACCTAAACACCAGCATCACCAATTCGGCGACCAAATTCAACCCCGTGCTGACGGAATCTTCAGGCGCGGCCTCCGTTACCGGCCTCACTGCCTCCATCGCCGCTAGCGCCTCCGGTATAACGCGTACATACACAATTACATCTACCGCCGCAGGTGGAGAAGCGCGCCGGATTGTCGTTGGCAAAATCGATGTCACCTTCAAAGAAGTCACCGTGAGCAGCGGCGCTTTGACACTAAGCGACCACGTTGTCATGACAGGCGGCACCTTCCACGTGGTATCCGGAGACAATCGGGTGAACAACCCCGCCACCGTGCTCTTTGGCAGCTATGACAACCCGAACACCAACCCTTGGTACGATGGGTTTGTATATGATGACAAGCCCAATACGTCCAATTGGATCAATCCTGGGCTGGCAGGTACTCTGACGTGGGAAATGGAGTATCCAGGCTATTCAAACGAAGCGAAATACCCAAATGCACCGTCCATTGCCCCCATTGCCAATGGAGCATCCGTAACCAACGCCGCCTTTAAAAACCCGCCATACAACTGGACGGTTCCATCTCCCGTTTATCTGGAAGGGGCTCCCGGCGCCAGTTACTCCGTCAGCAATTTCAGCATCATCGGCGGACAGGTTGTTTCAACGGGCAATCTGAGCATTTCGGCCCCCAACATCACCGGCACCGCGGACAAGTATGTCAAAATATACTGCAGCGGAGATTTGACGATCAGCAGTTCAATCTTGAAATATGTAAAGATATTCTGTGACGGAAACCTGACCATCAGCGGCGGTTCCGGCACCAGGAACTGCAAAATCTACGTCAAGGGAAATGTTACACTGTCCACCGTCATCGAAGATGATACGATTATCTGTGGAAAAAACCTAACCCTGCAGGGCAACTCGGCCAACCGATGCACGATCTATGCCAAGCAGAAGGTCACCATGGACAGCAATAACCGGACCAACATGAAGATATACTGCGACGTTCTCTCCACCTCCGGCGGTGGTATCGGTGGTGATACGATCGTATACGCGGAAAGCTCGCTGAACCTTTGCGGCAATGTTGCGGGCCTGTTCTATACCAACGGAACGGCCAAGATTGGTACTCCTCAAAATGGCAGTCTCACCGGTCAGGTTGTGGCCAAGGGCGACACCTACACATACGGATATCAGTTCAACAAAGACCCTAACATCTCCCGCCTGTACGATGACGCATTTGTAACGTCCACAGGGTCTGCCACGATGACCATTACGCTTCCGCTGAACACTGAAATTTTCCAGACTCCCGCCACCATTGGTGAGCAATAGCATTCACCCGAAAGGAGCCACACCCTTGCCAGTCATACAAAAGAAACGAATCATCGGCCTGGACATCGGCTCGTCCGCCGTGAAGATCGTGCAGAGCAACGGCAGCAACCGCAACTGGAAGTTCGGCTTTGCCCAGTTGCCCGATGGCGTCATTACCGGCAACACGATCAACTCCTCTAAGCTGCTGGCCAACACGGTCAAGCGAGCCATGAACGCCGGTCACATCCGCGGCGGCAGCGCGGCCTTGAGCATCAGCGGCAGCGATGTCATCATCCGCAGCGCGGTGTACCCCCGCATGAACGCGGACCAGCTTCGCCAGAATGTCATCGACGAGATCGCCGGATATCTGAGCGTGAAGCCGGAGCTGTATCACATCGATTACAAGATCACCGAGTTGTTGAGCGAAGGAACCGCGCAGCAATACCGCGTGATGATCGTCGCCGTGCCCAAGAACATCGTGACCCCCTATCTGAACGCGCTGTCCCTCGCCGGCCTGAAGATCACCTCGGTGGATGTTGCCGCGAACATCAAGGAAAAGCTCGTCAACGCGCTGGCTGGCACCGCCCAGCATTTTGCCGTCATCGATCTGGGCATGAACAGCACCGTCATCGATACGTTCCAGAACAACCGCTATTTCATCAACAAGGTTTCGCAGGCCTGCGTCAACGGCGCGGCCCAGGACCTGGCCAGCATTCAGAGCACCGACCAGTTGCGCGCCACCGAGATGCTGTTCGGCGACGGCATGAATGAAGCAAGCATTCAGGTCGTCAATACCTATGTTGACCAGATCGTCTTCGACGCCCAAAGGGTGCTGGACTACTTCCGCTCGCGCAACAACCAGCAGCCGATCACCGAGATTTATCTGTGTGGCGGCGGGGCGGCCATCCCGAGCATCACTTCCCTGTTCCGCGACAGGCTTGAGATGCCGGTCACCAGCATGTCTGATGTGCTTTCGGGGGTGCTCACCATCAGCCGCACAAAGGCCAGTCTGAACCTTGCGTCGTTTGCCTGCGCTGCCGGCGCAACGCTATTGGAGGTGGATGGTTGATATGATACAGAGCCCAACTCCCGCACCAAAAGCAAAAACAAGCGCCGCGATGATCTCCGCAGGCGTGCCGCTCAAGCGCGACATCAACCTGATCTCCAACCGCGAGGCCCAGGAGAAGCTGGCGCGCCGCGGGCTGTTCGCCATCGCAGCCTTGGTGTTCCTTGCGGGGTTCGCCTATTTCGCCTTCTATATGCCGTTGATGGCTGGCAAGCTCATGGAATCCACACTGCTGGGCGTCAATCAGCAGCTCGCCGCTTACAGCAAAACCGATGAAGACTTCAACAAGCTGACGGCGCGGGTCCAGAATTTACAGACATTGGTGGATTCCGTCGCCGCTTCCAAGAGCACCGACAAGAGCGGCTATGATTATCTGAAGATGATCGAGTCCGCTTGCCCCGCCTCGCTCTTTCTGACGCAAATCATGTTTAACAGCAATGATATCACGCTGACCGGCGTGGCGGACGCGGACAGCGACGTGGCGCAGCTCGTCGTGAACATGCAAAGCTATCCCGACTTCAGCCACGTGACGGTTACATCCGTAACAACGAAGGAGGCCGTCGAGGGAACGGTGGCTGCCGAGCCAGCCCAAACACCCGGCGCCCGAGAGTTTGTCATCGTCGCCTCCTTCCCGCAGCCCGCGGCAGCTGCCGCAGAAGCGCCCGCAGCCACACCCGAGAGCAACGGAGGGAGCGGAACATGAAACTGACCAAACGCGAAACAACGCTGATCGTCGTCGGCTTCCTGGTCGTTGCGGTCGTCGCCTATGTGTTTTACTTTGCCATGCCCCAGGCCGACAAGCAGGCCGCGCTCACCACGCAGATATTGACAGCCAACTCCACGCTGCAGACGCTCAAGGCCAAAGCCGTCGCCATGGAGGACCTTAAAAAGCGAGCTGCCTCCCTGGAGGAGCAGCTGAGCTCTGAAACGCGGAACATTCCCCATGGCTCCAACGACGCGACCATCCTGCTCTACTTGCGGCAATTGGCAGACAGAGCCGGCCTGGACATCTCCGTAACTTTTTCGGACCATGTCAACGAATCGGGCGCTTTCCAGAGACGCTTGGTCGCCATCGATGGCAAAACAAGCTATGCCAAGCTGAGTGCGCTGCTCAGTGAGCTCAGCAAGCAAGAGCTCTTCAACAGCGTGCAGGTCTTCTCCGCCGCGTATGAGCCTCCGGTGGAGATTGACGAAGCTCCAACCATTGCGGTCACCCAGCAAACCGCATCTCCCACTCCCACTCCCACTGCCACTGCCACTCCCACTGCCACCACGACAGCGAGTACCTCCAGCACGCCTACGGCGACCCCCACACCAACGCCTACTCCAACTCCTACGCCAACACCCACCCCCGGACCCACCGACACGATCCGGTTCCACATCGAGCTTACCTTCGATGCCTTCCAGCTGCTGGATGGCGAGCAGCCCTCCAGCCCGTCGGTCGCAGCCGAGGTGAAGGAGCGCGCGGATCAACTTTTCCCGGATTGAACAGCAGCGATTGCCAAAAGCGGCCCGGAAGCCAACGCTTCCGGGCCGCTTTCATGCACGGGAATTATTGTGCCTCATATACCTGTACGCAATTACGGCCTTTGTCCTTGCCCTCATACAGCGCGTTGTCCGCCCGCATAATCAGATCGTCGATCGTGGCGGTTTTATCGCTCTCGCACAACCCGATGGTCATGGTGATGTGCAGGGTGTGCTCGCGAAAATGAAACGCCGTCGTGGCGATCTTATTGCGCAGGCGTTCGGCAAGGGAAATTGCCTTCTGGGCAGTGGTCTCCGGCAGCAGGATCAGAAACTCCTCGCCCCCCCAACGGGCCAGACAATCCTGCTGGCGCAGCATCGCCTTCATCTGCTCGGATACGGCAATCAACACGTGGTCTCCACAGGTATGGCCATACGCATCGTTGATCTTCTTGAAATAATCGATATCCACGATCATCAGCGTGAACTTTTTTCCATAACGCTGATACCGCCGATACTCCTCCTCCATTTTATCGATGATATGCCGGCGGGTGTAAAGACCGGTCAACGGATCGGTCTTGGAGAGCAGATCCAGCTCCCTTGCCGTCACCTTCAACGACTCGGACTGTTGGGAATTGTTCAGTGCAATGGCAATATAGCTGGCCAGCGCCCGAATGATATCGACATGATTGCTTTTGTAGGCATCCGGACAATAGCTCTGCAGCGTCAGCACGCCCAGCACTCGGCCCGCAATCAGCAGCGGACAGAACACCGCCGAACGGGGCTGCTGTCCATTGGTTACAAATACATCGTTGTTCTCTTCGCTGGCAAGATCATTGTCCACCGCGAAGACGCCTGTGTGGACGCATTCCATCACATAACCGTCGTCACTTCCCTCAATGCGAAAAGCCGAGCGACGTTTCTTGTCCTCTATGACAAAATCCATCTCCACGGCGTCGATCACGGCGTTGTAGAATCCGATGGCGAACACCCTGGCATCCATCAGTCGGTTGACGCTCAGATAAATGGTATTGAGCACATCTTCCAGATCCAGCAGTGCCGTGATGCGCTGCCCTATCTCGCTGATGATCGTGATGAAACGGTTGGATTGCTCCAGTTGCAAAGCTTTCTGCTCTATTTCGTCGGACTTCTGCTTGAGTTCAATGTTACGCAAACGATAAATTTCAGCATCCTTATGGGCCTGCTCGATGCGGAACTCCGTCTCATACTGGGTGATGCGCTGCTCCATGTTGCGGATATCCAGCGCTCGGCTACGTTCCATATACTGCTTATAGTGCTGCAGTGCCTGCGCACAGTCACCGAGTTCCTCATAGGCTTGGGCCTTCACCTGGTGGATGTCCCTCATCAGCGCGTTAGCCTCAATCTCCTCGGCGCTGGATTGCACCTCATTGATGGTCTCCACGGCCCAGGCCGCATGGCCTTGCAGCAGGTGCAATCGGGCAATGTCCAGTGAAGAAACGATGAGACTGAACTTGGAGCCCGCCCGTTGCGCAGCTTCCCGGGCCTTCAGGAAGCTGTCCAGCGCCAGGTCATACTGGCCCATCTTCCTGTAGATGAGGCCAAAGGCATTGTAGCAATTGTGCAGATCTTGATCCGTGTGCTTGTGCCGGTTCAGCTCAGTCAGCGCCATCTTGTTGTAGCGCAGCGCCATTTTGGTGTCGCCCACATCCAGTTCCGTTTCGGCAATGTTGATGAGCACTGTGATCTTCATCGTGCCTTCGCAGCTGCGAGCCAGCTCGTAGGCTTTGAAGAAATAGTCCAGCGCCTCGGTCGATCGTCCGGTTTCGGCAAAAATGTAGGCGATATTGTTATACAGGATGGCAGTAGTGGGATAAGGGCCTTCCCTGACATCATAACCGCTTTCGGTCAGCAGCTTGACGCCCTTGAACAGGTTCTCCAGCGATTTGTCAAATTTTCCGTAGCGGCTGTAGATGAACCCCAGAACGCGGTATGCCCGAATCTGCCCAACGATATGCGCCCGTTCAAGAAAGACCTGCAGCGCCAACAGTGCATCTTCGACAGCCTCTTCGTATTGATCTGCGCCGCCTTTGCAGCGGGCCAGCAAAAGTTGGCTCTCGGCCAGTTCATCCGCGCTGCCCAGCCGCTCGGCCAGGTCGTGTGCCAGCAACGCCAGCTCCCGGGCCTTGTCGGGATCGGTCAAGGTGCATTCCCAGGCAGCAAAAAGAAGCGCTCCGATCCGGGCAGAGTCATTCTCCGGATGGGATTCGATCGAGTCATATTGGTTGGTCAATGCCTCGGTATTCGGCATTTACACTTCACCTTCAAATATTTAGTATGCACTTTCATTTCCTGCTTGGCAATACTCATATTGATGTAATTGCTATTTTTTATGATTTTTTATGAATATAACATGATAATGAAAGCCCGGCTTTTGTGAGCCGGGCTTTCTGGGTTTGGGTTCTATAAGCTAGCCGATTGTGACGCCAGCGCTGGCGTTGCCGGTGATGATGGTGGCAACGTCTATACCTGCTGTTACACTAGCCGTGAACACCATGAGCAGACGTGTCTCGGCAGTAACCGGGATGGCAAGCCCTGTCAGGATGCCGTTGGTCGCCGTTCCGACGGCAACAGCGCCTGTCAGAGGAGGAGCCAGGGTAACGGTCGTGCCGGCGACGGGCGTGAACGTTTCGTCGGGGGTGGTTGACGAGTAAAGGTCCGCAGTGAGGGTGACCGTTGTGCCGACCAATGCGACTGCAGCGCCCACGCTGAAATAAGCCGCGATCGATGTGATTATGCCGTCTCTGGGCATGGAGAAGGCCATGTTGGCCAGGCCAGTCGTGTCCAGGACGCCAGCCACCGTGGTGCCAGCCTCGTTGTTGCCAAAGCCAATCAAAGCCTGGATGCCGATTACGCCCCCGAGCGCCGTCGTGAGTGTAGCCAGCGGCCCCGAGGAGAAGGGTATGATCGCGCCAGCGCCGGTGGGGCCGGTCTCACCAGTGGCGCCAGTTGCGCCTGTAGCTCCGGTTGCGCCGGTTTCTCCAGTTGCGCCGGTCGCTCCCGTGGCTCCCGTTGCGCCAATGTCACCAGTTGCGCCTGTAGCTCCGGTTGCGCCGGTTTCTCCCGTTGCGCCGGTCGCTCCCGTGGCTCCCGTTGCACCAATGTCACCAGTTGCACCTGTAGCTCCGGTTGCGCCGGTTTCTCCCGTTGCGCCGGTAGCTCCCGTGGCTCCCGTTGCGCCAATGTCACCAGTTGCACCTGTAGCTCCGGTTGCGCCGGTTTCTCCAGTTGCGCCGGTCGCTCCCGTGGCTCCCGTTGCGCCAATGTCACCAGTTGCACCTGTAGCTCCGGTTGCGCCGGTTTCTCCCGTGGCGCCGGTCGCTCCAGTGGCTCCCGTTGCGCCGGTGGCAATGTCGTCTTCCACAACAACCAGCGTCGCCAACAGCGGGCTGATGGAAGAGTAGAAGGCCGTACCGGTGCTGGCGTTGATCAGGGACACCGTGACGGGTGCGACGGTGACATCGATGATGCCAAAGCCCACAACCTCGCCGGTCTTGATGGGTGAGTTGCCGATCAGGAAATCCCCCTGCGAGGAGGAAAGCGCGAACACTGCACCGTTGCTCGCCTGCGTAGTCTGTGTCGCCACCCACCACTCAATGGCATAACGCCCCGCCTCGTTGAAGGTGATGACTCCGGTTATGCTGTTGTAGGTGATATTGCCCGCCGAGTATACTGTGGTATCAAAAATCACATTCGACCCGGCTGCTACCGGTACGCCTATGACTTTTTCCAGCTGTAATGCAATATTACTCATATTCTGCTCCTTTATTCGTTCAGTGCCATCATCAGGTGGTTTCCACGATGACAAAGCTGGCCCTGACCGCAACGTCGGCAAGCGTAGCCGGTGCGCCAGTGCGGTTGACCAACTCTACCGTTGCGGGTACTACCCCGATTGTGATCAGCGCATCACCGGATATCTGGCCTGTAACGATGGGGGATGAACTGACAGCGGTCGATACACCATCGACAACAACGTCGAAGGAGATAGACGTGGCTGATTCAGCGCCGTCGGTAGCCACCCACCAATGGACGTAATAATTGCCCGCCGCCGTGATGGTGAATTCACCGGTTAATGCGCTGTAGCTGATGTTAGGGCTTGCATCGTTGACGATCACATTGAAGAGCACCGTTGCATCGTCTGCAACCGTTACGGTACCCTCATCGACAAGGTTCACCTGGATGCCTGCGAGCACACCGGTGGGTCCAGTGGGGCCAGTTTCGCCAGTGGCGCCCGTTGCGCCTGTTGCGCCCGTCTCACCCGTTGCGCCTGTTGCGCCGGTCTCACCCGTTGCGCCTGTTGCGCCGGTCTCACCCGTTGCGCCGGTAGCACCCGTCTCACCCGTTGCGCCGGTTGCGCCGGTCTCACCCGTTGCGCCGGCAGCACCGGTCTCACCCGTTGCGCCTGTTGCACCGGTTTCACCCGTTGCGCCTGTTGCACCGGTTTCACCCGTTGCGCCTGTTGCGCCGGTCTCACCCGTTGCGCCGGTAGCACCCATCTCACCCGTTGCGCCTGTTGCGCCGGTATTGCCCGTGGCACCGGTTGCACCTGTCTCGCCCGTTGCGCCGGTTGCACCGGTATTGCCCGTGGCGCCGGTTGCACCTGTCTCGCCCGTTGCGCCGGTTGCGCCGGTATTGCCCGTGGCGCCCGTCGCGCCGGTATTCCCCGTGGCGCCAATTGCACCGGTTGCGCCGGGGTCACCGGTTGCACCAGTTGGACCAGTTGGGCCGGTCGGTCCGGTCGCACCCGTGGCGGTGGCACTACCAGGAATGCCTTGGGGGCCGGTGGGGCCAATGGGGCCTTGCGGGCCAGCGGGGCCCGGAACGCCCGGCAAACCCGGCAGACCTGGAACGCCCGGCAAACCCGGCAGGCCTGGCACACCCGGCACACCTTGCGGACCGGCAGGGCCCGGAACACCTTGTAGGCCTTGCGGGCCAGTAGGTCCGGTAGGCCCTGTGGGGCCACGGGGGTCGATTATGCCACCACCGTTACCGGGATCCCACCAGCAAGATTGGGTTCCCGCAGATGCGCCGGCCCACCGGCGATCCTCCCAATCCAGGCTGCCATTGCTTCTGAAGTAAAAACGGCCGGCTTCCTCGCGATTGATGGGATCGTCGCTGCAGCCGTTGGCAACGCGCGCCGCCCGTCTGCTGCTAAAGCCGCGCTGCAGGCGGACTTGCGGGGGCTCCGACACAGGCATCTCATCAGGACGCCTGCTAAGATGGCCAGACTGTTCCGTCTCTTCCGGGGCTCTGCCGTATTCATCCATCGGGATATCGGGTTGCTCCGGTACACCTCTTCTTCTGTCGTGGGGACGATATCTTGACATATACTTAAGCTCCTTTTCCTGCGTCTTCAGCAGAGGACTGCTTGGTATCAGAATATGACAAATGATGGGAAGCCGTTACAGAATTGCAACGATGATGAAACATCCCATATCCGCGGAGATATCTGTACGATTGGACAGTCATGACCACCGGCTTAGCCGGTGGCTTGCACCAGCCCTATAAGGGCATGATACAGGCTTGCGCCTAAAAGGCGCTCTGAAAATCTGCCAACCGCAAGCATTCTCTGGCAGCCCCTTAAGGGGC
>JAEYPH010000055.1 GCA_023410875.1 Bacillota bacterium
ATCACCAACACGCCGTCTCAAGCGCGCCCGATCCCACCCCAGGGTACGCGAAAAGGCTGTCCGAAAGGCGCAGCCTTTTCGGACAGCCTGGCGAGGGGATTGGGGGATGGGAGCTTGGAATACCCGCAGAGGATACAGCGCGCTATAGACCACATCGAGGAGCACCTGGCGGATGTCGTAACGATGGAGGACATCGCCGCCCAGGCTTTCTTGTCTGTCCCGCATTTGTACCGCATCTTTCCGATCATGACCGGCTGCACGGTGGGCCAGTACATCCGTAAAAGGCAGTTGTCCCGCTCTGCCGAGGAGCTAACCCGCACGCGCAAAAGGGTCATAGACATTGCTCTGGACTTCCAGTTTGAATCTCAGGAAAGCTACATCCGCGCTTTCAAGACCCTGTTCGGCATCACACCGGGGGAATACAGAAGGTCACCGCGGCTCATCGCGATATACAACAAGCTTCACCTGAACCAATTGCAGAGGAAGGAGTCTTTGCCCATGCAGCCCGACATCATCAAGAAGAAGCTTTTGCTCGTGGGATTCCAGAACGGCATCGACCTGCGCACCGACTTCACCGAGCCTCTGAACAACCTGCGAAACGCGCTCAGGAGCAGCCTCCCGGAGATTCCTAACAAGCTCACCCCGCTCAGGATGCTGGGGTTCTGGATGCCGGACCCGGAAAACGCCATGAGCGAAACGTACTCCAAGTGCCTGTATTTCACCGGGATGGAGGTTTTGGACCTGAGCGGCGCACCGGAGGGCCTTATGACCAAGGACCTGCCGGAGAGCCTGTTCGCCAAATTCCGGGAGCAATCCCGCGGCACCATGAGCCGCTACGCCTACACCCAATGGCTGCCCGCATCGGGATACATTCTAAACATGGACCTGCCCGGCGATTTTGAGATCTTCGATGACATGGAGCACGACGGCGTGGACGACGCCTGCGACATTCTGCTGCCTATCCGAACGTCGGATGAGAGCGCGGGGTGAAAAGCCTGACATTACAACAGTAAAGCCATCTTCTTAGCCTTTTGCCACATAAACAAAATTTTATTTTGGGCCGAAGGTTCCAAAGGTCTGGCCGGAGCCTGCGGCTCCTGCTCGACCATGCAACCTGGGCGATCGGAAAGCCCTTTGGCCTTGGCGCAGGATGCGCTGTAGCCCAGCGTCGCCTTGTGCGGTTCAGCCGCACTCGCCGACCGGATGTCGGCGAGGCGATGCGCAGGTCGCGCCTGCAGGCGTTGCCCCGGCTTGCGGCAACGTCGGCTCTGCCGATGTGAGAGCAAGCCGATAGTTGCACAAGGTGCAACGAAGGGCGCGAAATTTTTAGAGTTCTTCAGACCCTCCGTGTTTCAAAGGTGAATCGGGCCTTGTCAGCCCGATAATAACTGATGACGAACTCCACCACGCGATCAGCCTCATCATAGTTATACCCTGTGTTGCGAATCACCGGTGAGCCGGGCTCTACATCCAGCAGCCGCGCCAGGCGCTCGTCGGCGGCCAGCGCCTCTATGATCTCCCGGCGGCGGGCGATGGACGTGTGGAACCGCTCCTCCAGGATGTGGTACAGCGAGCGGTCGGTCAGGTCCACCTGCAGCAAATCGCCGAAGCGCGAGGCGTCCAGCCACGAGGTTTCCAGCAGCACCGGCACGCCCTCGGCCAGCCGGATGCGCGTAAGCGTGACCACCGGAGCGCCGGCGTCCAGGCCCAGATCTTGAGTGATCTCCGGCGGCGCAGGCTTGAGCAGGCGCTTTTTGAGCGTGCGGGCGCCGGGCATCAGCCCCTGGCCGCTGATGGCTTCGGAGAAGCTCAGCACGTCCATCGTGGCCAGGCCCACCTTGCGCGGGGCCACAAAGGTGCCCCGGCCCTGCTGCTGCACCAGCAGCCCGGAGTGCTTGAGCGTTGTGAGTGCCTGGCGATAGGTCATGCGGCTGACCGGCAGACGATCACAGAAGTCCCTCTCCGAGGGCAGGCGGTCGCCTGGCAGCAGTTTTTTCTGCTCGATCAAGCGCTCAATGTGGCTCTTGATCTGGTAATAGGCCGGTACAGGGCTTTCGCGGTCCAGTGTCAACCCGTCGTAAAACGAACTATCGTCGTTCATCATCACACCTCGCTGCCATATTATAACATGATCTGTTCAATCTTTGCATTTGGGCTTGTTTTCGTGTTATCCGGGTATTATAATGGTATAGACCACTATACCAGATATCCGGATGGAGTGTGAAAGAACCATGCTACGCGTAATACTGTGCGAAAACACGGCCCAATGGGCCGATGAGGCGGCCCGCATCGTCGCCGCCGTAATAAAGGAAAAGACCAACCCCGTGCTGATTCTGCCCACCGGCGGCACGCCGGTGCCGGTGTATGACGCGCTGGCGGCGCGCTTCGCCACGGGGGAGCTCAGCTTCGCTCGCACGACGACGTTCAACCTGGACGAATATGTGGGTCTGGAGCCCAGCCACAGCCAGAGCTACCGCGCTTTCATGGAGCGCAACCTGTTCCGCCGTGTGGACATCCCCCAGGAGAACACCCATGTGCCTCTGGGCGTGGCGGGGGACATGGCGGCCCAGTGCGAGGCGTATGAGCAGGCGCTGAATAGGGCCGGAGGCGCCGACCTGGCAGTGCTGGGCATCGGCTCCAACGGCCACATCGGCTTCAATGAGCCGGGCACCAGTTTCTCCAGCCGCACCCATGTGGTTCGGCTGGACGAGCGCACCCGGCGCGACAACGCGCGCTTCTTCGCCTCGCTGGATGAGGTGCCCACCCAGGCGGTCACCATGGGCCTGGCCACGATCCTTGGCGCCCGGCGCATTTTGCTGCTGGCCCAGGGTGAGGGCAAGGCCGCCATTCTGCGCCAGGCGCTGCAGGGGGCGCCCAACGAGGCGGTGCCAGCCAGCGCGCTGCAATGCCACCCTGATGTCGTCGCCGTGCTGGACGCCGCAGCGGCCAGTGCGCTGGACCCGGCGCTGACCGATTGGCGGCCAAGTGAAAAGCGGCTGGCTTAATAGAGAACAGGGATTGAAAGGGCCGTCTGTGAACAGACAGCCCTCCGGTTGTTTACAAACCCGGCAAGGAAAAGCGAAGTAATAACCGACTGTCGATTCATTCGGCAGGAGGAAACTGAAAGATAGAAAAATGCCGTTCAAAATCCCGCCCACAGGCGAAACTCGTCTCTAAAGAACAAAGTATGAGTTCAAAAGTTAAGATATCGCCGACGAAAGTTATCGTCGGGTGATTAAGTGACAATTGCACAGGTCGTCTAGATCGCCAAGGCGCCAAAGCGCCGCAGGCGACAGCGTGGCGACTTTGTCGACACGCTGAGGGCCGTCTTGAGCAGACGGTCCTTTTTCTGATATTGCTGGAATTAACAAAGATTCTATTGACAGTATGCCATTTCCAAAATATGATAATATCACCCGCAAAGGGACTACATCCGCAACCGACGCACTCTTCACTGACAAAGGCAAACCGGTCGAAAGGCCGGGACGCAAAGCTACAGGGTCTAAGGGCGTAAGCCTATGACAGCCAGTTACCAAAGGGGAGGTTTTTTTATGAACTCCTGTTGATTTCTTTGTGCGCATTTTTTCTTTGTCCATGTTCCCATCCATATTGACAGAAAGGTGATTTCATCATGCGCATGAAACGTAATTGGGCTGCCGCCCTTTCCTTGGCGTTGCTGTTTTCGCTGACGCTCAGCCTCCCGGCGCTGGCCCACGGTCGCGGCAATTCCGGCGGGCGCTCCTACCAGACGCCCTCTTTTGGCAATCTGAACGCGCCCAAGAATCTCAAGATCGCATCCAAGACAGGCGACACGGTGCAGCTGACGTGGAGTGCTGTCCAGCGCGCCAAGGGCTATGAGGTCTACCGCAACGGCGTCAAAGTGGCCACTGTGGCCAAGCCCGTTTATACTGACAACGGCCTGGCGCAGAACACGGCCTACAGCTATACCGTCAAGACGCTGGACAGCGCCAACCGCGTGTCCAAAGCCACCGCGAGCGTGGGCGTCACCACGCAGATCGTCATCACTGGCGAAGTCACCTGGACCGCTGAGGGCGGCCCCTACACCGTGGGCGGGGGCTTGGTCGTGCCCGAAGGCGCTTCACTGCACATCGAGCCAGGTGTCGTCGTGAAGATCAAGCCCGGCGAGTCCATCTTCGTCTATGGCTTCCTCAACGCCATGGGCGACGAGGACAACCGCGTCGTGTTCACATCCACCAAGGACAAGGCCTATGGCGGCTGTGGCGTCAGGAGCAGCTGCGATTACTGGAAGACCATCCTCGTGGCTCCCGGCGCCACCTTCAGCGGGGATTATGTGAAGATCGTCTATGGCGATGTATTGGCCACGGTGAAGGGCATGCTGACGCTGACCAATTCTGAGGCCGCTTATTCGCGCACACTGGGCATACAGGTGGAGAGCACCGGCGAGTTCAACGGCACCTTCATGAACATCCACGATTGCTGCGAGGCCACCCAATGCCGCGGCATCGTGACCAAAGGCGTGGTTAACCTGAGCCTCTCGCAGATCACCGACTGCCCCGGCATCGGCGTGCTCGTGGAGAAGACCGGCTCCTTCAACAGCACCAACAATGTGATCCGTGGCAGCGAGCGCGGTGTGGAGGTGCGCGGTGTCGCCAACCTGGTGCTCACGCAGATCACCGGCTGCAAGTACGGCCTGTACTTCGACACGCTCAGCGAGAACGGCGTGATCCTGAACGCGCTGATGGGTAACAACTGCTACGGCATCTACAACAAGCGGTCCAACGACATCACGATACAGGCTGTCAGCAACTACTGGGGCTCTCCCAACGGCCCCGCGGTGTATGATGCCGCGGCCAGGCAATGGGTGGGGGACGGCGACCGCGTGAGCACCGGCGTGAACTATGCGGACTGGCTGGCGGAACCGGCAAACTGATCGTATTTGCCATAGCCTGATATAAGACAGACCGCCCGTGACGTTAAGCCGCGGGCGGTCATTTGTCTATCAGGGGGATTCTTCGGCTGCTGCGCAGCCTCTGAATGACAGAAACGGTGCTTGCCGTGAAGCCCATTCTGTCATTCCGAGTGCAACGAGGAATCTCCTTTTTAGAAGAACTTTACAGCACCCTTACCCTGAGCACGCCCTCGATCTTCCGCAGCGCGTCCACGCATTTGTCCGTGGGCTTGTCGTCCAGATCGATCAGCGTGTAGGCGTAGGAGCCGCGGCTTTTGTTGATCATGTTGGCGATGTTGTGGGCCTCGGCGGCCAGCGTGGAGGCGATGGCGCCCACCATGCCGGCGATGTTGCAGTGCAGGATGGCCAGGCGGAAGGCGCTGCTGCGGGGCATGCAGCATTCGGGGAAGTTCACCGAGTTGGTGATGGTGCCGTCCTCCAGATAGGCGCGCAGCTGATCGGCTGCCATGATGGCGCAGTTGCGCTCGCTCTCCGGTGTGCTGGCCCCCAGGTGGGGGATGGTCAGCACGTTGGGCCGACCGATGAGTTCCTCAAAGGGGAAGTCGGTCACATACAGCCGCAGGCGGCCTTCGTCCAGCGCCCACAGCAGCGCTTCTTTGTCCACCAGTTCGCCGCGGGCGAAGTTCAGCAGCACCGCGCCGGGCTTCATCTGTTCGAACTGCTTGCGGCCGATCATGCCGCGGGTCTTTTCGATCAGCGGCGCGTGCAGCGTGATAAAGTCGCTGGTGCGCACCAGATCGTCCAGGTCCAGCGAGCGCTTGACCGAGCGGCTCAAGGACCAGGCGGCTTCCACCGAGAGGGCAGGGTCATAGCCGGAAACGAGCATGTCCAGCTGTTCGGCGGCGTTGGCCACCTGTGCGCCGATGGCCCCGAGGCCTACGACGCCCAGCCGGTGGCCGGCGATCTCCGGGCCCACGAAGTCGTTCTTGCCCTTTTCTACGAGGTTGGCCACCTCGGCGCCGCGCCCGGCCAGCGTCCTTACCCAGTTGACGCCGTCCACGATGCGCCGCCCGCTGAGCAACAGCCCGGCCAGCACCAGTTCCTTCACGGCGTTGGCGTTGGCGCCGGGGGTGTTAAAGACGACGATGCCGGCCTCGCTGGCGCGGTCGATGGGGATGTTGTTGACGCCGGCTCCGGCCCGGGCGATGGCCGCCAGGTTGTCGCCAAAGGCCGTGTCGTGCATGGAGGCGCTGCGCACCAGCACGCCATCGGGGTTCGCGGCGTCGGCGCTCAGCGCATAGGCCTCCGCCGGCAGCAGTTCATGGACGACTTCATCTATGCTGTTGAGCTTTTTGATCGAATACATTGCGTTTCCTCCCTCAGTTGGCCTAGTTGGCGGCCTCAAAAGCCTTCATGGCATCCACCAGCGCCTGCACGCCCTCCACGGGCATGGCGTTGTAGATGCTGGCGCGGATGCCGCCCACGAGGCGGTGGCCCTTCACGTTGACCAGGCCGCGCCCGGCGGCAAACTTCACGAAGGCTCCCGTGAGCTCCTCGCTGGGCAGCACAAAGGTCACGTTCATCAGCGACCGCCACAGGCGCTCCGCCGTGCCGCGGAACAGCCTGGAGTTGTCCAGGAAGTCGTACAGCAGGCCGGCCTTGTAGCGGTTGAGCTTTTCCATCTCGGCCACGCCGCCCAGCGCCTCCAGCCAATCGAACACCAGGCCAGCCATGTATACAGAAAATCCCGGCGGCGTGTTGTGGAGGCTTAAGCTCTTGGCCATGGTCTGGTAATCCAGCATCTGCGGCGTTTCTGGTCGCGCGTGGCCCACGAGGTCGTCGCGCACGATGACCACGGTGAGCCCGGCGATACCCATATTTTTCTGCGCCCCGGCGTAAATGAGGCCGAAGCGATTCGCGTCGTACACCTCTCCCAGGATGTTGCTGGACATGTCGGCCACCAGCGGCACGCTGCCGGTGTCCGGCAGTTCGGTCCAGCGGGTGCCGTAAATCGTGTTGTTGGTCGTGATGTGGAAGTAGGAGGCTTGGGGATCGAACCTGGCCGGGTCCAGCTCAGGCACGCGCACGTATTTGATGTCCTTGGAGCTGGCCACGACATTGACGGTTCCATACCGCCTGGCTTCGGCGATGGCGTTGGAGGCGAAGTTGCCGCTGTCCACATAATCGGCGCGGCCATTTGTCATCAGGTTCAGCGGCACGGCGGAAAACTGCGTCGTGGCTCCGCCCTGCACGAACAGCACGCGGTAGTTGGCCGGGATACCCATCAGGCGGCGCAGCGCCTCCTCGGCCTTGGTCTGGATGTCCTCATAGGCCGGGCCACGGTGGCTCATTTCCATGACGCTCATGCCCGAGGAGCCGTGGGCCAGCAGCTCGGCTTGGGCGCGCTGCAGCACACTCAGCGGCAGCATCGAGGGACCTGGGGAGAAGTTGTAGACTCTTTCCATGGGGGCGCCTCCTTTTTGATGAAAGAATGAAAGCTTTGGGGTGAAAAAAGAACACGCCCGTCCCTGAACGTTCAGGGACGGGCGTGAAAACCCGCGGTGCCACCCGAAGTTGGCCTTGCGGCCCCCTCGTGCGCGCTGTAACAGGCGCGCCTGCGCGGCTCATCGCCGCAGTCTCCGGGGCGGAATGTATGCTTCCCCCAAGGCCGGCTCGCACCTTCTGCCGGCTCTCTGTGCTTGAGGTAACTTTTCCCCATCATCGACGCTTTATTGGGTTAAATTATACCGATCTTCTCATGCTTGTCAAGGGGGAGTTGTGGGACAATTTATTCCCGGTGGGACGGCTTCCCGGAGGAATATACTAGACCTCAATTATTTTCGGATTTAGAAAGTTCCGTATCTGAGGTAGCAAATGCTCCGTATCGTCGGTAATCTGGAATGTACCCTGCTTTTCGTGGGTTGTAGTGTAGAACCAAGGTTCTCCATGCCATAGAAAGGTCGGATCTTCTGGCAACTTAGGCCAAATCCAGTCGCTTAAGCAATCAGCGCTGTTTTGCAGCAACAATCGAGTCACTCGCTCACAACGCAAATGGTGCACGACCGCTGAATAGCCTCCGCTGGTTTTTGTGCCAGCCCACGAGTTTGCCTTGTACTCCTTTGTGCAGTACTGCAAAAGCGTGTTCAGCAGCTCGGATGCATAATTGTACTTGCGGTGCATGAGGCGCGTAACGACGTAAAACTCATCTGAGTTTTTGAAAAGAAACTGTATGAAATCTTGATAGGTCTTGTCACGGAGCGCATCCGTATGAATTTTCAGTTCTATTTTCACGGCACACTCTCTTCTTAACCGCATAAAGAGAGGGCTAACGCGCTATCCCTCTCTTTGTTTCAGTTACCCTTTGGCCTTTCGGGCGGCCAGCTTTCTGCCCGGGCATTTGGTGTGTTCGCGGAACCATACGCAGCGGTCGCAATCCAGACAGCGGTCGATGTCGCCGCCATCCATGGCCTTGCGCGCCCACGCTGGGTCCACCAGCATGCCGCGGCCCACGGCGGCAAAGTCGGCGTGGCCTTCTTCAATGAGCCGATTGGCCAGCGCGGGGTCATTCAGGTCGCCCACGGCGATGATCGGCACCGACACATGTTTCTTGATCTCGCAGCCCCGCCATGCCAGCTCGGAGAACGGGAAGCCTTCCGGCACCGGCAGCGGCGCCGTGCGCGCCATGCCGCTGGAGATGTTGAGCAGGTCCAGGCCCAGGGCCGTAAGCGCCATGCAATGGCCCAGGCCGGTGGCCATGTCGGGGTTGTCTACGCCGACGCGGGCGGTCAGCAGGAAGTCCGGCCCGGTCACCTGGCGGATGCCCTGCACGATCTCGCGGTTTAGGAGGCCGGTGTCGCCATACACGTCGTCGCGGCGGTTCAGCGCGGCGTTCATGAAAGCGCACAGCAAATAGCCGTGGGCGCCGTGAAGTTCCACGCCGGCATATCCGGCGAGCTCGGCGCGGCGGGCGGCGGCGATGAAGTCGTCGCGGATGCGGCGCACCTCGTCGGTCGTCAGCGCCCTGTGGGGGCCGTCGTGGTTCGTGTATTCGCTGGGCCCTACCTGCACGATGTTGTCCGGCTCACCCTGCTTGCTGGCATAGTGAATCTGCACCAGCAGCAGCGCACCATGGGGCGCAACGGCGTCCACGATGCGGCGCATCTGGCCGATGTGATCATCGCTCCACAGCCCTAGCTGCGGGCCGGCCAGGAGGCCGTCCTCGCTTACGCAGGTGGCCTCCTGTATCACGATGCCCGCGCCGCCGGCGGCAAAGGAGCGGTAATGCTCCACGACAGCGTCGTCCACTTGGCCGTGGGGGTGCAGCGAGCACACGACCAGCGGCGGAACCACGACGCGGTTCTTGACGGTATGCTTCCCTATGGTCAGCGGCGAAGAAAGCGTGGCCATGTCATTCCTCCAGATTTCCCTTGGCAGTCAGAAGTTCGATGTCCATCTCCAGCACCAGCGCGGCCTTGCCCCACTTTTCCACAAAGGAGCGGCCCAGATCAAAGCCCGCGGTATACTTGGCGTTGATGGCGTCGAAGGCGGCCAGGCGGGCCTCGTCCCCCTCCACGATGCGCAAGGGGCCGGCAGCCATGGCGCTCTCATAGCGTGTGGAGCCGCGGTCGCGCAACACCTCTGCCGACGCCACGGCGGTGAACCAGCCCTTGGGGTTGGCGCGCAGAAAGTCCAGCTTCTGGCCCTCCAGCGCGCAATGGAACACGAGCTTGCGGCCCACGCGGGTGTGGTTCAGCGGCACGCCGTAGGGCAGCCCATCGCCGTCGCTCAGGCTCAGCACGCCCCACTGGGCGCGGTCCAGAATGTCCAGTGCCTGTTCCTCGGTCAGTTCGTTCTTCTTTCGGCGCATGGGCTGATACATGGGGATTCCATCCCTTCCTGTTTTTGGATACCGTAGCACATCCGCGGCGGTACCGCAAGGGTTGCCCCCCATATCGCCAGCGGCCGTGCAAATGACAGAATCAAGAAACAACGATATAATAAGCTGGAAATCATATAAGGTTCCGAAAGGCGGACATTCTTTTGCCTGTTATAGATGTTGGTGAAGCCTACTTATATCATTATTTTGAGCGCAGCTTTGGGCCTTGTAGACCGTTAACCGCTTTGCCAATGGATGAAGCCCGGCAGATTCTGTTGGAACAGCGTGCCGCAGGGCAGTTTCATAATCCTGATATTGAAGGGTTTCTGCACAAGAGATATGAGCGTGATAAAAAGCTCAGAGATGTCTTTATTGCCCATGGCGGTCAGCCGGCTAACATCGCACCGGTCTATATGATGCTCGGAGAGCACAAGCAATGGGAATCCGCCTATGAAGCGCCGGCTTTGCTGAGAATCCCGTTGAAGGAGTTTGACCGTTTGACCGTGTCTTTTACCTATGGAGATTCCTTTGCCGTATTTGACCCGACCTTGCCTGGGGACGAAGAATATAGGAACAGGCTGTACTTTGCCGATGAGATATTGGATGTCATCGCCCGCCATGGGTTCCCACCCCATGTGGAGTACGACTTCAAACGCGGCATCTACCCAAAAGACAAGCACATCAACCATCATCTGAAGTACGTGGAAGCGCATGTATGGAGTGATAATGTTCTGGACAAATATCGATCCAAATGGATGGGCGAGAACACATAAGCAGCAATATTAATACCTTCAGAAAAAGAGAGGCAATATGACCGAACGCTACCTGACCGAGCAAATCATCCGCCAACGCATGCACGGCCTATTTCTGTCGCGGGAGTGCGAGGATATCGTGACGCTCGCCCACGAGCTTCTGGGCTTGCACAGTTGGTTTTACCGCAATGTGTGCTTTTCAGCTTTGATTCGCGGCGCCGACATCAGCGGCTGGAAGACCGCGCTGACCAAAACGTGGCTCTACCGAGGAACACTGCACGGCGTGGCGTTTGAGGATCTGCCGCAGTTGCTCGCGCTGCATTCCGGCGAGACGTATCTTTTCCGCTATTTCGGTAAGGAAACCGTAGAGGAATTCGCAAATCAAGTGCTGCGGCATATGGAGGACGGCGTTACTTCCCGCACCGAGTTCCGCCGGATTTTCGCCGGCGATCACGACACCGAATTTCTCAACGCGATGTTTTCTCCGTGGGGAGGCATTTTCGTGCACCTGGCAAGAATGGGGAAGGTCGCTTTCCGCGACATGGCCAGCCGCGACTTTGACCTGATCGACGCGGAGCCGGCACAGACTTTTGATGAGGTGCTGCCTGATTTGCTCCGCAGATATTTTACGGTCTATGGCCCGGCAACGCTGGCCGACGCGGCGTGGTTCTTCGGGTTTTGGAAGAAAGAAGCGGCCAAGCTGCGCGCGTTGCCGCTGGACGATTGCGACAGCTTTGAGCTGAACGGCAATCGGTATTATGTTTGCGCGCAACAGGAGGACATCGCCGATATCCCCGAGATCACGCTGCTGTCGGGCTTTGACCCGCTGATTGTGTCGTACACCGACCGAAGCGCGGTGCTGCCGTCGGAATATAAAAGCAAGGTAATCCTCAAATCCGGCATATGCAACCCGGCCATCGCCGTGAACGGGCGTGTCGCGGGGATATGGAACATACAAAAAGACCAGCCGGTCATCGAGTTTTTCACCGCCCAGCCGAAGCGGCTGAAGGATGCCGCGCTGGAAATGG
Organism: Bacillota bacterium; assembly: GCA_023410875.1. Taxonomy (GTDB): domain Bacteria; phylum Bacillota; class Clostridia; order Christensenellales; family UMGS416; genus JAEYRA01. The sequence goes on from JAEYPH010000055.1 coordinate 11,548, forward strand.
TCGATTCGATCCGCTGGCGGTCGAAGTAAGTGGCGCCGCGAAGGAAGGCTGCGCCCTTGTAGCTACCATAAGGATCATACTATAATGGTTCGGTACGTCCTGTTCCAACGATACGTTTTACGGAGGTCTTCCATGAGCACACACATCGGCGCAAATCCCGGCGACATCGCCGATGGCATTCTGCTGCCCGGCGACCCGCTGCGGGCCAGGTTCATCGCCGAAACCTTTTTGACCGACGCCCGCTGCTACAACGAAGTGCGCGGCATGTACGGTTATACTGGGTTCTATAAGGGCAAGCGCGTAAGCGTCCAGGGCACCGGCATGGGCATGCCGTCGGCCAGCATCTACATCCACGAGTTGATCCGCGAGTACGGCGTGAAGAAGCTGATCCGCGTGGGCACCTGCGGGGCGCTCAGCGAACAGGTGCACGTGCGTGACACGATCCTCGTAAACGGCTGCTGCACCGATTCGGCGCTGAACGCCATGCGCTTCGGCGGCCTCACCTACGCCGCCACGGCCAGCTTTGATCTGCTGCGCGCCGCGTGGGAGGCAGCCCAGAGCCGGGGCATCGCCGTCAAGGTTGGCAACGTGTATGCGACCGATCTTTTTTACAACGACAAGACCATGGAAACCGCGGCGCTGCTGGCCCAATACGGCGTGCTGGCTGTGGAGATGGAAAGCTGGGAGCTGTTCACCGTGGCCGCCCGCCACGGCGTCCAGGCGCTCACGGTGCTCACCGTAAGCGACGAGCTTGTGACCGGTGTGCAGACGACCGCCGCCGAGCGCCAGACGACCTTCCGCGACATGATCGAGCTGGCGCTGGAAGTGATTTGAGGAGGAGAACATGAAGACGACCTACACGCTTAAGGTGGCCGGCCTGCAGCGCGAGCTGGAGATCTGCAAGGTGGCTGACGACCTTTATATCGCGGCGCTCATCATTTTTGGCGATGTGGAGCTGACTGTGGCCTGCGCCGCGGAACTGCTGAAGATTGCCCCTACTTACGACATCATGATCACCGCCGAGGCCAAGAGCATACCGCTGATCCACGAGATGGCCCGCCAGAGCGGCCAGAACACCTACATCGTGGCCCGCAAGGCCGCCAAGCTCTATATGAAGGACCCCATCACCGTGGAGGTGCAGAGCATCACCACGGCCAAGAAGCAGACGCTGTGCATCGATGCCTCCGACGCGGCCAGGCTCAAGGGCAAGCGCGTGCTGATACTGGACGACGTGATCTCCACCGGCGAATCGCTGCGGGCGGTGGAAAAGCTCGTGAAGCAGGCCGGCGGCGCGGTGGCCGGGCGCATGGCCATACTGGCCGAAGGCGACGCCAAATACCGCGACGACATCCTGTATCTGGAGGAGCTGCCGCTGCTGCACGAGGGTGACATCCAATGAGCGCACCGCAGGACAACGCCGTGTTGCGCACGTTGATGGAGCGCGCGTCGGTGCGCGCCTTCGACCCGCGGCCCCTGCCTGCGGATGTGGAGGATGCGATACTGGGCGCGGCGCTGCAAGCGCCCACCGCCGGCAACATGCAGCTCTATACGATCTTGCGCATCCACAGCCAGCAGACCCGCCAAACGCTGGCCAAGACCTGCGACGACCAGCCCTTCATCGCCCAGGCGCCGCTGTGCCTGGTGTTCCTTGCGGATTTCACCCGTTGGGACGGGCTGTATCGCGCGGCCGGCGTGCCGGCGCTGGCGGCGGAGCAGGGCATGGCCTGGCGTGGGCCTACGATTGCCGATTTCCTGCTGTGCTGCTGTGACGCCATGGCCGCCGCCCAGAACGCCGTGATCGCCGCCCAAGCGCTGGGTGTGGGCAGCTGCTACATCGGCGACATCATGGAGCAGTGGGAGACCCATCGGGAGCTGCTCAAGCTGCCGGCGCAGGCCTTCCCGCTGGCCATGCTGGTACTGGGCTACCCCAAGGCGGACATGCCGCAGCCCCGGGGCCGGTTCGAGCGGCGTTATGTCGTGCATGAGGAAACCTACCAAACCTTCGCACCGGAGGAGCTGCTGGACATGGCCCGCCGGGGCCACGCCGACTTCGACGCCGTGGCCTTCACGCGCAAGCACTTCCTGCGCAAGAACGGCGCGCCCTTCTTCGCCGAGATGACGCGTTCCGCCCAGGCGGCGCTGGACGCTTTTCTTGCTCAAGTTCATGGAGAGAAGGAGTGATTTGATGAGCCTGATCCTTGATCTGAAACAGCGCATACAGGACACCGGCAAGCCGGTGTTCCGCATCGTGACGTGGCAGGGCGGGCAGTTCGCCCAGGAAGAGCTGATCCCCAACTATCCGTGCCTGAACTGCTATTCCATCACCAAGAGCTTCACCGCCACGGCCATCGGCCTGGCCGAGGATGGCGGCCTGCTGAGCGTGCAAGACCCGATCCTCAAGTACTTCCCGGAATACCGCGACACCGCGTGCGAGCCCATGGGCCGCGTCACCATCGAGCACTTGCTCAACCAGCGCATGGGCATCGGCAAGGGCTTCCTCTTCGAGGGCGACAAGTACACCCACAACACCGACGATTGGCTGGGCCTGATTTTCTCCCGACCGCTGGAGCACGAGCCCGGCGAGTTCTTCCAATACAGCAACTCCACGATCTACGTGTTGGGGCACATCGTGCGCCGCGCCACCGGCCTGGGCATGGATGAATTTCTGCGGCTGCACCTGTTCCGGCACATGGGTATTCAGGAGTACATGTGGGAGCGCTGCCCCAAGGGTGAGCTGTTCGGGGCCACGGGGCTGTACATGCGCACGTTGGACATGGCCAAGCTGGGCGTGCTCTATCTGCAGGGTGGCGTATACGATGGCCGCCGGCTGCTCTCGGAGGATTGGGTGCGCCGCGCCACAACCTTCCCCCAGGGGCGCGAGTACAACTATTGCTTCTGGAAGCACGACGAGGGTTACACCTGCGGCGGCGCCCACAGCCAGACGGTGCTGGTGTTCCCGCAGCGGGGCCTGGTCTTCGCCGCCCACGCCTTTGTGGATGAGATCGACTATCTAAAGATTGTTCAGGAGTGCTTGTAGCCGTCCTTTCCAATTGACGCACAGGCAGACCGGCACTATAATGTTGTGTCAAACCAGCAAATTTCGGCTTTCATAGCCGTGTAGGAGTCGCCCGATGGATTTTAAAGAGCAGATCGCCCAAACCCTTGCGCCAATGGTGCAGTGGAGCCCCGCCGACGTGGCCGCGGCGCTGGAAGTGCCGCAGGACAGCCGAATGGGCGATTTTGCTTTCCCGTGCTTCCGCCTGGCCAAGACGCTGCGTAAGGCGCCGCCGGCCATCGCCGCAGACCTGTGCGCCAATCTGGCTAAGCCTGCCATCGTGGAGCGCGTGGAGGCCGTGAGCGGCTATCTGAACTTCTTCATCGACAAGAACGTGTGGGCCAGCGCCGTGCTGGGAGACATCGCCGCCGCAGGCGATGGGTACGGCGCGACCAAGCAGGGCCAGGGCAAGACCGTCCTCATCGACTATTCGTCCATCAACATCGCCAAACCCTTTGCCCACCACCACCTGACCACCACGGCGCTGGGCCACGCGCTGTACCGCGTCTATCAGAACCTGGGTTATCACGTCGTCGGTATCAACCACCTGGGCGATTGGGGCACCCAGTTCGGCAAGCAGATCGTTGCCTACAAGCTGTGGGGAGACAGTGAAGCCGTGAAAAAAGGCGGCATCCGCGAGCTCGTGCGGCTGTATGTGAAGTACCACGACGAGGCTGAGAAGAATCCGGAGCTGGACGACCAAGCCCGCGCGTGGTTCAAGAAGATCGAGGACGGCGACGAGGAAGCCCTTTCGCTGTTCAACTGGTTCAAGGAGATCACGATCAAGGAAGTGCAGCAGGTCTACGACTTGCTGGGCATCCATTTCGACAGCTACAACGGCGAGGCCTTCTTCAGCGACAAGATGGAGCCCGTTGTTGAGGAGCTGCAGGCCAAGGGCTTGCTTCAGGAGAGCGACGGCGCGCTGATCGTGGACCTGGAGGCCTACAAGATGCCGCCGTGCCTGATCAAAAAGCGCGATGGCACGTCCCTTTATCAGACCCGCGACCTGGCCGCCGCCATCTGGCGCAAGAGGGAATACGACTTCGCCCAGTGCCTATACGTCGTGGCCTATCAGCAGAACCTGCACTTCGCCCAGCTCTTCAAGGTGCTGGAGCTCATGGGCTATGAGTGGGCCAGCGACATGAAGCACGTGAACTTCGGCATGGTCAGCATGGCCGAAGGGGCCATGTCCACGCGCCAGGGCCGCGTGATCTGGCTGGAAGATGTGCTCAAGGCCGCGGTGGAAAAGGCGCTGGACATCATAAAGGAAAAGAGCCCCGATTTGGAAGACAAGGAGACCGTGGCCCGCCAGGTGGGCATCGGCGCGGTCGTGTTTAGCGTTCTGTGCAACAACCGCATCAAGGACATCGTGTTTTCCTGGGACAGCGTGCTCAACTTCGACGGCGAGACCGCGCCTTATCTGCAATACACCCACGCCCGCTGCAACAGCGTGCTGCGCAAGGCCACGACGGACCGCTCCGGCGATGCCGCCTATACGGTATTGGCCAGCGATGAGGCCCAGGCAGTCATCAAGGAGCTGGCGGCCTTCCCCGAGGCCGTGGCCGAAGCGGCGGCGCGTTACGAGCCCATGCAGGTCAGCCGCTGCATCATAGAGGTCGCCAAGACCTTCAACAAGTTTTACTATGAGCACCGCATACTGGACGGCACGCCCCAGGAGATCCGCGCCAAGCTGGCCCTGGTGGACGCTGTGCGGCTGGTCATCAAGCGCGGCTTGTATCTGCTGGGGATTGAAGCGCCGGTTGCGATGTAAGGTCAGCACTGTTCTTTCCGGCGGCGGGTTCTGCTCACAGCGGAATCCGCCGTCAGTTTTTATAACCGTTCTTTGCTTTGACGATCCGCTCCACCTCGGCATAATTGTCCCGCGTGCAGAACAGCGCCATTTGCTCCCCGAAACCCCCGCGCAGCAGTATGGTGTTCTGCCGCGGCAGATATTTCACCTTTCTGATCCGGCTCCAGCGCATAAACTCGCTCTGGCGCGCCTGAGCCAGCAGCCCCGCGCCGGCGATGGCGGGCCGGCGGGCCAGCAGGCCCAGCGCCACGGTCAGCCCGTTGACGATGCGGTTCTTTCTGGCCTGCTTGGCCTGTGTGCGGCACAGCGCGCCGCTTTCGTCCAGTGTGAATTCCACATCGTATTTTCCCCGGTGCACGACCTGGAAGAACAGCCATGTCAGCGCCATCAGCCCGGCGAGGATGCCCAGGATGTACAGCGCGTACACGGCCTGACCGGTGGCCAGCGCCAGTATCAGCGCCAGCAGGCCGAAGGGTATGCCCACGGCGATGGACAGCTGCTTGAGGATCACCGTGTTTGCAAAAATGGTCACGCTGTGTTTCCACTGTATGCTCTTGGGCATATTGCACCCTCCCTTGTCAATCCAGCGTGCGGTAATACAGCATGTCTTCGTCGGTGCCCACCTGGGCGAAGTGGGCGGACGAGAAGCCGGTCACGCGTACTCGGTATTTCTCGGCAACGCCCTCAAAAGTGACGGTGAAGCCGTCGGGTGTAACGGCGAGATCGTAGGTGCGGTAAGGTTCGAACTTCCAACCGTCCATTCGCCGCTTGGAGACATCGGGATTGCCTGTGGAGTTCGTTGCGATGCTGAGCACGCAGGTGCCGTCGCCGGGAAATGTGAGGCCGATGTACGATCCCTTTTCCTCATCATAGGGTTTGCTGCTGATCCAACGCCCTTGCAGATAGGCGGCGTAATCCATCGGGGCGGCAGCGGCCACGCGGGTCAACTGGATGTAGTCGGTGTCCGACCAACTGGCGTTCATCCTGTCCTGGAATGTCAACCGTATCGAGTCCTTGCCCAGCACGTATACCCAAAACTTCATCTTGTCTGCGCCGCTGTCCATGGCGATCACATTGTCGCTCGCCGAGCACGCATACCAGTTCCAGGGCTCCATGCCCCAATATTTCGCGTTGGACAGTTGAGTCAACTTTGCGTCCTCGCGCTTGGGGTAGGCCATGGTTGTGGCGAACATGCCGTCCTGTATGCGCATCACGAAGCTGAAGCCATCCACCGCGACGGCGGACGCCCACTGGCCCTGCAGGAATTCCAGCAGCGCGGCGTCGGTATAGTGCGCGGTGGTCGTCTTGGGCGAGGGCTTGGGTGTGGCTGTCTTCTTCGGGCTGGCTTTGGGCGAGGCCTTGGCCGAGGGTTTTGGGCTGGCCTTGGGCGAAGCCTTGGCCGAGGGCTTCGGGCTGGCTTTGGGTGAGGGTTTCGCAGATACGGTGGGGGAGAGCTGGGCCGTGGAGAGATCTGCTTCGTCCTGCGGTTCGGGGTCGCCATCGCTTTGGTACCACTTGAGAGCGTAAGGCGCGCCGCTGACGCTGGCTTCCTGCTCTGCAAAGACCTCCGCAAGGTCTGCCCGGCTGGTCTGAACAAACGAGGCGGTGAAGGCGACGTTTCCCGTTGTGCCCGTTCCCGACAGGGTGTTGCCGTCCTTGTGCGCCCCAAAGGCCATCGAGAGCTCGCTGGCTTCGCCGGTCATGTCGCCGTTGAGACGCAATGTTTTGCCGGCGAGCGTGGCCGTCATGCCGCCGCCGGTGATGTCCGCGCCGTCGCGAAGCAGCGCCGCAAGCCCGTTGCCCTGGTCGTCCAGCGTGAGCAGCAGCGTGCACGGCACGGTGGTTCCATCCTCCAGCTTACACGCGCCATCCCAGAATCCCGACAGCTGAGCCGGGTCCGCTTTGCCCAGCCCCGGCGTTAGGCGAGTCAGCGCAAAGGCCACGCCGGCCAGCAGGAGCAGCACGCCCAGAACCGCCGCAACGATCGGCGCTGCCCTTGTGCCGCCGCGCCTGGGCGCGGGTGGGGTGTACACAGGCATGGCCGGCGTTTGAAGCGCCTGCGGCGATGGGGCAGCGGCTTCCCGACCGCACGCCGTGCAGAAGCGCGCGTTCTGGGCCATTTGCTTTCCGCAATACGGGCAAATCATCTACATCCTCCCCTTTGAACACCGGATTTTTTCGCTTCCGAAGCGGTTGTCAACGCGCGGCGAAGCGATAGGTTGCGGTCTCACGGAAGCCTCCGCTCTTGTCGGTGACGGTGGGGTTGTCTCCCTCGGTGGTTTTCCCGCCGTCCACGGCCACGCGCACCAGGGTCGTGTTGCCGGTGCGGTTCACGTCGGCGTTCAGTTTGATCACCAGTTCGTTCCCCTCTCGGGTGATGGCGCCCGTGGCGTTCACCGTGTCGCGGTAGCGATAGGTCGTGCGGTAATACAGCTCGTCGTAGCCCATGGTGTCGTCCAGGTCGTTCCGGTCCACCCGGATGGATTCCATCTGGAAGGTTATGGAGCACGTGCCCGTGCCTTCCTTTTCGTCCCATTTGCCGCTCATCTGCATGCCGCTCACGCGGATTTGGAAGGGGGAGGCTGCCGTGGGCGCCGAGGTGTCGCAGGCGTCCACGGTGGCGGAAAAGCTCCCGTCGCTGCCGATGCCGATGGCGCCCGCCTGGGCCAGCGCGGCGTGCAGCCCGTAGGTCGTCAGTGTTTTCTTTATGCCGCCGGCAAAGGAGAAGGAGGCAATGCCGCCTGCCTCGTCCTTCTCTTCCCCGCCGCTCATCAGAATGGTTGTGACAGGGCCGGACACTTGCAGGGGCACCGTCTGCTCCGGCGTGTTCTCGCCGGGGGCGGTCAGCCGCACCTCGGTGGGCATGCCGGCCATGATGTAGCCCAGCAACGTGAAGCGCAGCCGCCCGCTGCCCGCGTCGCTCAGCGCAACGCTCCAGCCTTCCGGGTTGGCTACCCGGTCGGAAAGGCCCGCCACTTGGGCCGTGTATCCTGCAAAGTGGGATTTTTTCTTGTCGTCTCGCTGGGCGCTGTCCCGGAATTCCAGCGTGTAGATTCTGTTGAGTATCTTTCTGGATTCGTCCAGCTGCTTGCTCAGCTCTTTTTCGGCGGCCAGCAGTTTGCGTTCCATCATCATCGCAAAGGCGTCCTGCAGCACGCCTTTGTACAGATCCACTCTGTAGCTTTCGGATAGCTCATCCTTGATGCCCTGGTTGAGCCCGCCACCGCCGGTGAAGCCATGGGCTTGCGCCTGCGCCTGGTATGCCGCCACGATCAGATCGTCCTGCCAGAACTGATCCGCATAGCGGCGCACGAGGCCGTCCATGCGCAACTCGAACTTCTCGGGGCTGGCAGCTGTCGCCTCGGCCTTTAGCAGGATGTCCCGCCAATCCGCCGCCGTCCTCTTGACGCCGTTGGAAGCATAATAGAGCTTGTATGCCTCGGAATAGATGTCCTTGCGGCCGCTGAGCGCCGCGTTGGCGAAGTACTTTATCCCGTATTTCACGGCCAGAACAAAGAGCATCGGGATGCTCGATACGGTGGCGCCCATGGCGTAGATGCCAGCGCCCAGCATCGCCTCAAAAAGGCTTTCATACCCTTCCAGAATCTTCCCCTGGCAGAGATTGGAGATGCACTGGGCTGACGACACAGCGATACCCAGCGCGCCGGCAACCTTGCTCAGACGGGCAAACTCCGAGGTCAGATAGGCCGAGCCGGCGATTTCGCTTCCGACTTCCAGGCCGGATTCACCCAGCGCCACCGATGTTTCCAGCACCGCCCAGCCCAGGTCGCTGGCCTGTTGGCCGGGCTGGCCCATGTTGGCCGCCGCTTCGCGCAGCACCTCTATGTGCCGGGTGTCTCCTGCGCCGGTCAGCGCCAGCCTGGGCAGCGAATAGGCCGCGTACGCTTCGCGCGAGTATTCGTTTGTCACGACAAAGCAGCCGTAAACGGAAAGATGGTCCGTGTATATCGTCACGGTGCCGTCCCCTTCGTGGATGTCGAAGGGAACCGGCTCCCAACCCCTTGCTTCCTCGTTGTAATAAGCCGCACACACATTACCGGGGGCCGCCTTCCCGGCCAGGGAAGCTCGGTCATAGGGCATCGTCAGCTTGAGTACGCCATCCACCTGGGTGACGCCATCCGCGGTGAAATCGTAGGCGTCAACCTCGATCATATCGGCGATTTTTGGCAGCCCTTGAACCGGCTTGATTGCCCAGGAGGCATCGGCGTTCAATCCTGTGTTTGTGGCATCGATGGTGAGTTTGCCGGTGGAGTAAGTGCGACTGGGTTCAGTCGATGCTTGCTGCGCCTTCTTTGCGGGCGCGGTGGGGGCACCCTGCCAGCCGGCGATTCGCTCGCAGCCCGCCATCATAGAGGCACACATCACAACGGCGAGCAGCAGAGAAACCCTTCTATTGCGCGTGGAACCTGACATGATCTCCTCCCCGAAGTCATCCTGTCGCAACCCGGCTATTTGGGCAGCGGGCATTTGCAGCGGAAGCAGTGGTCGGCGCCCATGTCGCACAGGGTGCCGCAGGCGGCGCAGGGGATGAACCTGTCCCCGGTCTTGTCGTATTTTTCATAGGAGTTCAGCCCCGCATGGTGGCGCAGCCGGTCGCCGATGCGGTAATAGTTATACAGCGTGTCGTCGTTTTTTGCCCGGATGACATACCGCTTCCCCTGGTCGCTGCGGATAAACACCGAATACTCCAGATAGTCTTCATAGTGCACGTCGTCGTCGCCGTATCGTTTCTGTTCGGTTCTTTTTCGAACCTTTTTGTCTTCCACCGTGCCATCCCAGGTCTTGCTCCTTTTCCGGCCCAGAATCTGGAAGAACGCGATCACAAGGAACATGCCGCCTATGCCAAACCCGATGTACAGCGCCTGCGGGTTCTCCATGCCCTCCGCGCCGGCCTCCCCGGCGATGTAGAAGCCTACGACGGCGGCGAGGGCCAAGAAGACGGAGAATATGGCCGACCAGCGATTGGAATTTTTCATGTATTTTGCAAATGCCGGATCGTTGATGCGGGGTGAGAACCCCCGCAGTCTTTCGCCTGAAGGAGCGTTTTGGGGTATCTGGCCCAGCTCGCCGCCGCAGGCGGTGCAGAACATGGCATTTTGCGGCAGGGCCGCGCCGCAATGGGTACAGTACAAAAAAACCAACCCTTTCAATGCAACACACAGACAACTTTGGCGCCCAAGTTTTGTTTGAGCAGCCGCAGCGCTACTTTGGAATCTTCCGCCGTTGGGAAGCTGCCTTCATATATGCCGGATTTGCACACGATCTCGAGATGGGGTTGTTTCTTTTCGCGCAGGGTAACGGATTGAATGTCCTGTGCGGGCAACAGGATTTCCGCATCTTGCGGATCGTCCGGCGCCAGGCGCAGCCCCGATGGGCAAAACTCCATGCGATAAGCCGATGTTCGATAGAAGCCTGTCTTCAGCCTGAGCACAGCGTGCAAACCGACCACCTCAATCCATATCATACCTGTGTTTCCAGGAAAACGTAACGACGCACGGGCATTTGTCATTGACGAAAGGTGGCATAAATCGTGCCACTTTGGTTGATGAAGAGCAGATGCATCCGTTATAATGAATACAAGGGGGGGACAGACATGACGTTCTCGGAAAAGCTGGGTTTCCTGATGAATATGACGGAGACCACCAACAGCGCTTTGGCACATGCCATCGCGTTGGATGCCTCGTATATCTCCCGGCTGCGCGCGGGCAAACGCCTGCGGCCCAAGAACACCGGCGTGATACGCGACATGGCGGCCTGGTTTGCCCGCCACAGCACGCAGGAGTATCAGCAGAAGGCGGTTGCGGACGCGCTGGCGATTCCTCCCGACGACGTCGCGGCGCTGTCCGAACACATCGAGCGGTGGCTGCTGCAGGATGGGGAAGCCGGGACGCAGAGGGTAGGGCTTTTTCTGGGCAGCCTGTCCGGGGTGCAGGGGATGGCTGCGCCTGTCAGGCTGCAGGAAACTGGCGGCATACCCTTTCCTCGGGACAGCGTATTGATCCGCTATGGTATCGAGGGTAAGCGGCAGGCTGTGGCCTTCTTTCTTGAGGAAGTGGCCTCGCGGGCCAAACCGCAAACGCTGCTGCTGTACAGCGACGAGGAAACAACATGGATGACCGGGGACCCGGCCTTCGCGCAGAGATGGGCTGCGCTTATGCTGCGCGTGCTGGCGCTGGGAAATCGCATCATCATCATCCACACGATCAGCCGTGACCTCGATGAAATGCTCAGCGCCATCAGCCAATGGATGCCGCTCTATATGTCGGGGTTGATCATGCCATATTTTTACCCCAAAAAACGGGACGGCGTCTTCAAACGAACGCTGTTCATCGCGCCGAAAACCGCTGCGGTCGTATCCAGCTCCGTGGGCGATATGGTCGCCGGCGCCGCGAACATACTGTGCCGCGACCGTGCAGCGGTTGCAGCGTTCCGCGAGGAATTCATGCAATACCTGCGCCTGTGCCGCCCGTTGATGCGGATTTTCACACTGCAGGACCGGGAAGCCAGCCTGGAGACCCTGGCCGAATTTGAGCAAGAGCACGCGGACACGATCCTCAAAACCGAGTCGCTTTCTTTGTTGACCATGCCCCAACCTCTGCTGGCGCAGATCGCTCGGAGAACCGAAAATGCGGATGGAAGCATATTGGAACTACACCGCAAACGCATCTGCAGCTTCCTGGAGACCTTGAAGACAAACCGCGTTACGGAAATCATAACGCTGCCGGATGTCGAGACACTCAAAAAGGGCGGGGTCAAGGTAGGAATGTCGGTTTTAATGGGCGGCGGAACCGTTTGCTACACGCCGGCTGAATACGCTGCGCACCTGGCGCATTTGGTGGAGCTTCTGGCAGCCCACGCCGGGTTCCACGTACATATCCTCAAAGGGAAGACGGAGGATCGATACATGGTCTATGCCCGGGAGGAGTTGGGCGTTGTTGTCGCCAAGACCTCTCAGCCGCCGGTGATGCTGGCCATCAATGAAGGCAATATGACCGCTGCTTTTTGGGATTTCCTTCGAAACAGCATCGGAGAAAGAGCATATGAAAACCCGGACAATGAGGCCGTTATTCGATGCTTGCGGGAGTATCTGCAGACCCTGACGGAGTCGTGCTGACGGTCTCGGGGTTGCGGAATGGTCGTCACGCGCCCAACCTTTACCGGGTGCTTATTGCGCCATCTCCCTTAGCTTCCCGATGTCCATGAGCCGCACCGTGGACAGATGGAAGTCGATGAGCCCTTCGTCGCGCATGCGGCTCAATTCCCGGCTCATGGAGGGGCGGCTGACATCCAGATATTCGCTGAGTTCGTTGCGGTTCATGCCCAACGCCAGCAGGGCGTTGCCCGCTTCGGCGTAGCGGTCCAGCAGAAAGGCGCACAGCTTGCCGCGCATGGTCTTGATGGCGGCGTATTCCAGCTTGCGGTTCAAGAGCAGCGCTTTGCGGCTTAAGATGCGCAGCAGATTGTCCACCAGCGCATGGTGCCAGCCGCAGTTCTGCCCGCAGGAGCCGGTGATCTTGTCCTTAGGCAGGAACATCACCGCGCCATCCTGCGCCGCCTGCACGGTGGCCGGCCACACCGGCTCGGCGAAGGCCGCCATCTCCCCGAACAGGCCGCCCACATCCACGCGGGTCAGCAGCACCCGCGCGCCGGCATAGTTCTCCTTGAGCACGGCCACCTGGCCTTCCAGCACGCAGCCGATGCCCGTGAAGGGTTCGCCCTGCAGCGCCAGAATGTCGCCCTTGCGGCAGCGGACCAGCCGTGGGTCCAGACAATCCAACATGGCTGACAGGCCCTTGGGCTCCATGCCGGCAAACAGCGGCGATGTGGAAAGCGCTGGCCCGAAGGTGTCCCAGGATTTGGCTTTTTTTTGCTTTGGCATGTTCATGGCCCCATGATAAGGCGGCGTATTCCGACCTGTCAAGCCAAAAGGGTCTGATGTATTCCATAAAAATATGTTGCCATGGATACCGATCCTTTTGGCCATACTGTTTATACTAAGGCTAACATTCGAGCAGGAGGAAAAAATCTGTGTCCAATATGTTTTGTTATCAATGTGAGCAGACAGCCGGAGGCAAAGGCTGCACGGTGAGTGGCGTCTGCGGCAAGAACCCCGACGTGGCCAATCGCCAGGATGAGCTGGTGGGCGCCCTCGTGGGTCTGGCCCGCGCCGCCGACAAGAACCCGCCGCAGCATCTGGCCGTGCTCGCCATGTATAGCCTGTTTGCCACGCTGACCAACACGAACTTTGACCCCGAGCGCATCGACGCGCTGACCAAGCAGGTGCGCGACGAGAAGGATGCACTGGGCGGCGCCGAGGACCTTGCCGCCGATGCGCTGTTCAGCGGCGACACCGATCTGGTTTCGCTGCGCTCCACGTTGCTCTACGGCATGAAGGGCATGTCTGCCTACGCGTGGCACGCCCATGTGCTGGGTTTCCACGATGAAGAAATCAGCAACTGGTTCTTCAAAGGTCTGCGGGCCATCGGCGAAGAGCATAGCGTGGAAGGCTGGCTGGGGCTGATTTTGGAGTTTGGCCAGATCAACCTGAAGTGCATGGAGCTGCTGGACCGCGCCAACACGTCCACCTATGGCAAGCCCGAGCCCACGACCGTTTCCATGCTGGTGGAAAAAGGGCCCTTCATCGTCGTGACCGGCCACGATCTGCACGACCTCAAGCAACTGCTGGACCAGACGGCCGGCAAGGGCATCAACATCTACACCCACGGCGAGATGCTGCCTGCCCACGGCTACCCCAAGCTTCGTGCCTACCCACACCTCAAGGGCAATTACGGTACCGCCTGGCAGAGCCAGCAGAAGGAGTTCCACGACCTGCCTGCGCCCATCCTGTTTACGACCAACTGCCTGATGACGCCCAAGGGCAGCTACACCGACCGCGTGTATTCCACGGGCACCGTAGGCTTCCCCGGCGTGGCCTATGTGGATGAGACCGCCGACGGCAAGAAGGACTTTTCCGCGGTGATCGCCCGGGCGCTGGAGCTGGGCGGCTGGCCCGAGGATCGGCAGTTCACCGGCATCAACGGCGGCGCCCAGACCATGACCGGCTTTGGTCACGACGCCGTGATGAACGTGGCCGGCGCGGTCATCGAGGCCGTCAAGACCGGCGCGCTGCGCCACATCTTCCTGGTGGGCGGCTGCGACGGCGCGCGCCCCGGCCGCAACTACTACACCGAATTCGTCAAGCAGACGCCGCCGGACACCGCGGTGCTCACGCTGGCCTGCGGCAAGTTCCGCTTCAACGACCTGAACCTGGGCACCGTGGGCGGCCTGCCCCGCATCATGGACATGGGCCAGTGCAACGACGCTTACTCGGCCATCCAGGTGGCTGTGGCGCTGGCTCAGGCCTTCGACTGCGGCGTCAACGACCTGCCGCTGTCGCTGGTGCTCTCGTGGTATGAGCAGAAGGCCGTGTGCATCCTGCTGACGCTGCTGTCATTGGGCATCCGCAACATCCGCCTTGGGCCCACGCTGCCGGCCTTCCTGTCGCCCACCGTGCTGTCGGTGCTCGTGGACAAGTTCAACATTCAGCTTGTCACCACGCCTCAGGAAGATCTCAAGGCCATACTGGGAGCCTGATCACCGCAGAGTCATGACCACCGGCTTAGCCGGTGGCTTGCACCAGCCCTATAAGGGCATGATACAGGCTTGCGCCTAAAAGGCGCTCTGAAAATCTGCCAACCGCAAGCATTCTCTGGCAGCCCCTTAAGGGGCCACCTTACTTGCCTTTCTTGGCTTGCTCACCCGTAAACGGGTCGATCAGCTCTTTCATACTGAGCTGCTCGGCCTGTTTGTCTTCTTCTAGCTGGTTACGGATGTACTCTGCTATGACCTTTTTGTTCCTTCCCACCGTGTCCACATAATACCCACGACACCAGAACTGTCGGTTTCCGTACCGATATTTCATGTTCGCAAACTTATCAAAGATCATGAGCGAACTTTTTCCCTTCAGATACCCCATAAACTCTGATACGCTGATCTTTGGTGGTATACTGACCATCATGTGAATGTGGTCTGGACAGGCTTCTGCTTCCAAAATCTCCACGCCCTTCCTCTCACATAGCTGCCGCAGTATCTTGCCGATCTCTACTTTCACCTTTCCGTAGATGATCTGTCTTCGGTACTTTGGTGCAAACACTATGTGGTATTTGCAGTTCCATTTTGTGTGTGCTAGACTGCTACTGTCCATCCTTCGTCCTCCTTCT
>JAEYPH010000104.1 GCA_023410875.1 Bacillota bacterium
CCAACAACAAAGAGGACATCATGTTGAGCAATGCTCAAAAGGTCACCGCAGTGCTGGCATCTGAGGGTCAACAGGTACAGGCAGGCACTGTTATCGCCAAGGTAGATACTACAGATTATAAGTATCAACTGCAAAAGGCACAGAATAATTATGATGTGACCAAGCTGAACCTAGATATGGCCAAACGCAATTTAAATAACCTTGTCAATATAAAAAGCGAAAGCAGCAAAAAGAACATGGAAAATGCCGTGCAACAAGCACAAATCAATCTGGATACCATCAAAGGCAACCTTACTGACGCAAAGACCAGGATGGAACAAAATCAAGTGCTGTTCAATAGCGGTGTCATCTCTTCTCAGGAATACGATGCTTCCGTAAAGAATGTTGCAGACCTGGAAAATCAGGTGAAGCTGGGAGAAATCCAGTTAGAAAATGCAAAGCGAAATCTGTCCGACTATAGTGTAGACAATCAATCCCAGGTTGATCAGCAAAATAATCAAGTACAGCAGCTCGCCAAGCAGCTGGAAGGCGCAAAGGCAGATATAGAGAATATACAAAGCAAGCTAGATACCAGCGAAATCAAGGCCAATATAGACGGCAAAATTATAAAGCTGGGCATCAAGCCAGATCAATATCCTACACAGACAAACAACATCATAACCATTTACGATCTTTCCAAATACAAGGTATCTGTCAGTGTAAGCCAATATGATGCAGTTCAGATTAATAAAGGTCAAAGAGCCATCATCAAGATTAAGGGCTTGGACAAAGCCTATGAAGGTACGGTTTCCAGCATCGGTGAGGCTGCTGAAATCACATACAGCGGAGCCAACAAGGAAGCAAAGGTCACAGTAGAAGTCGTTATCAGCAATCCTGATGACAAAATCAAGGTAGGCTATGAGTCCGATGTAGAGATCATGCTGGAAGAGACCAGAGGAGCCATTGCAGTCAGCTACGAGGCTGTTCAAAAGGATGCAGAGGGCAACAGCTATATCTACGTTGCAAAAGACGGTAAAGCCGAAAAGAGACTGATTAAAACAGGAACAGAGACAGAGTTTGATATACAGGTAACAGAAGGGCTTCAAGAGAATGAATCCTATATCAAGAATCCTCCGGCAGCCTTAAAAGAAGGAGACAAGGTCAGAGCGGCAGGAGGTAAGTAAAATGATTATCCAAATTGAAAATCTCAGAAAGATTTATGATACCGGCAAAATACAGGTTGAAGCCCTGAAGGGCATCAATTTTGAAGTCAGTGAGACAGAGTATGTGGCAGTCATGGGAGCTTCCGGTTCCGGTAAATCCACCCTGATGAACATATTGGGCTGTCTGGACAAACTAACAGAGGGCAAATACATACTTGGTGGTCAGGATGTTTCCACCATGGCAGGAGATGAACTGGCTAAGGTACGAAACAAAAAAATAGGTTTTGTCTTTCAAGCCTTTAATCTGCTCCCCAGACTTACGGCCTTGGAAAACGTCATGCTTCCTATGATGTATGCAGGCTTGAACCGAACAGAAAGGGTAAAAGCAGCGCAAGTGGCACTACAGAAGGTGGGACTGGAGGATCGTATGGACCACAAGCCCAACGAACTCTCAGGCGGTCAGAAGCAAAGAGTGGCTATTGCAAGGGCATTGGTGAACAATCCCGATATCATACTGGCCGATGAGCCTACAGGTAATCTGGATACTAAGTCCAGCGAGGAAATCATGGGAATATTTGAAGGTTTAAACAATGAGGGTGCTACCATCATCATGGTTACTCATGAACAAGATATCGCTATGCATACCAAGAGAAGCATTGTATTCCGAGATGGTCAAATCATCTCAGATAATATCAATCAAAATAGAATATTGAGGGGAGGAAATTAGGATGAATATTGGAGAAAGCTTTTTTTCCGCTCTTCAAAGTGTTATGTCAAATAAAATGCGTTCCTTCCTCACCATGCTGGGGATTATAATAGGCATCTCCTCTGTTATCACCATTGTGTCCATCGGTGAAGGCGGCAAGCAGGCTATTACGGGAGAATTTGAGAGCATTGGTACCAATGTTATCAATGTCAGTATAAAGACCAGAAATAAGACCATAGAAGACAGAGATTACTTCACCATGCAGGACGCTGCCCTTCTGAAAGAGAAAATCCCGGAGGTCACATCGGTTACACTGGCAAATGGGGATTATGGCTCAGTAAAAACCCAGAGCAAGACAAAGGATGCAGTTATAAATGGTGTAAATGAAAGCTATACCGAGATGGTGAAAACAGATATGGCAGAAGGCAGGTTCATTAATGAAAGAGATGTACAGACCTATCGGAATGTTATTGTCATAGATGATGTCACTGCCAACAAGCTCTTTGGCAGTCAAAGCGCACTAGGACAGAAGGTAAAGCTGAATGTAGGCAACAACAATTTGAATGTTTCCGTCATTGGTGTTACTAAATCCTCAAATTCGGGAATGGCCTCCATGTTTGGAGACAACATGCCGGCGACCATCTATATACCGATTACCATCAGTGATAAGATACTGAATCAAACCAATATCAGCAATATGTCGGTTATGGTAAGCGACATGGATAAATCCGCAGAGCTGGCTTCCAAGATTGTGAGAGTATTGGAAAAGTCCCATAGAAACGAAGGCAAATATGCTGCCGAGGAGGGCTTTAAGCAGTTAGAGATGATTAACAGCGTGCTGCAGACCTTTACATTGGTTATAGGAGCTATTGCCGGTATATCTCTTCTAGTAGGCGGTATCGGCGTTATGAATATCATGCTGGTATCTGTAACAGAGAGAACGAGAGAAATCGGTATACGCAAAGCACTGGGCGCCAAGAATAAGGATATATTGCTTCAGTTCCTGACAGAATCCTTGATACTTTGCCTGATAGGCGGGGCCATCGGTATGACGTTGGGGATTAGCCTAGGCTTCCTGGTAGGGAAAATTATCAATGTAACGCCGGGTGTATCCTTGCAGATTATATTAATATCCTTTGGATTCTCTTCTGCCGTAGGTATATTCTTTGGACTGTATCCGGCAAATAAAGCTGCAAAGCTTGATCCGATTGAAGCTTTGAGATATGAATAACTAGAATAAATCCCCTTGTATAAACAAGGGGATTTTACTATTGTATTTCTAATTCTTCATTGAATTTCTCTACTGCCAATATATAATTATATTTTGCACGTTGTACGCTATTTTCTTGACGATTATATGACACTCTGGCATTTGATTCCGTGGCAACATCTACTATTCCTAGCTTTGATTTAGTCATTACTGCATCGTAGTTAAGCTTTTCTAATTCCAGATTTAACTCCTCCAACTCTACATTTGCATTTAAACTCAATATATTATAATAATCATTCCAATACTTTACTTGATTATCTATTACTTGCTGGCCAATTTTTTTTTCTAATTCCGCTATTGATGTATCAATAGTAGATATATTCTTATTCACTGCATAATCTATAATAATTTGTTTTTCTATTTTTTTATTCTCCAATTGCTGGTTTAACTTATATACGTTAAAATCAGTATTGGATCTTATGTCTATTTTATTGGCTAGTTCATTCTCATCGATAGCCTCATAAGGCAAATTCATATTCTCTAGCTTTATTTTTTCTTTTATTTCAATTCCCAACATACTTTTTAATTTATTTTGTGCATTTTCATTTTGCCTATTTATATCGTTCATCTGGTTTTGCAAACTTAGTTTTTGTGCTAAAACTTGTTTATAATCCGTTTCTTTAACTTGACCTAATTTCATACGTATTTGTAGTTCATTTAGTTTCTTATCAATATTTTGTATCTCAGAATTTAAGATTTCAGCATCTTTTGACGATAACAGCACATTTATATATTGTTGCTTAATACTATTTTTCAAGTCCTTTAAAAGGATCGATCTTTGGTTATTTAGATCCTCTAAATCCAGTTTTGTAACTTTCCAATTTAGTTTTTCATCTTTTCTATATTCAATATTAGTAGTTTCGCTGTAGCTATACTTTTCTATCGCATCTTTAGAGGCTTTCAAGGCGGTTTCGTTCTTTTTTATAGCTATATCAATCTTTTTATTTAACAACTTAATATCAAGGTTGTTTTTTTCCAAGAGGTTATATGCATCATTTAGGTTTACAATTAAAACCTGTCCCTTCGTATCCACCTCTTGAGCCTGAATATTAATAATGGGAAATAGTATGCAAACAATCATAATTATTGATTTTATTATCTTATTCATTATAATCACCTTCTACCTTTAATAAATCATATCCACAAGCATTTAGTAACACAAGTTTAGATTGATATAAATCATATTGTGAATAAGTATATTCTATTTTGCTGTTGCAATAATTGATATATGCGTTTGACAATTCAATATCTGTTAAACTGCCAAGATTATATCTACTCAGCATCTCATTATACTTTGCCTCATTAATATTTTTCCTGTATTCAGCAGCTATCATATTGTTTAGTTTATTTTGAGTGTCCTTGTATGCATCTTGTACTTCCTCTTGGATTTCTAAAGTCATACTATCAAGTGTATTTTTAGCATCCTCCAGATTTAAAGTGGCATCCATATTGCTTATATCTGTTGTCCATGGATAAAAGCGTTGTGTTATTTTATAAACTCTTTGCTGCATATCGTAAAATCTTTTCGCATTGATTATATCACGGCGTTGACTTATTGCGGTATTTAAATATGTATCCAAACCCTTTATATCTAAATCTAATTTCTCATCATGTGTAAACCCATCATAATGAATTGTGGGGATTTCCCCTATTGCTTTATGAATATTGTTTGCCACTATTTCTCTTTGATAACCAAGGTTATTCGCTTGAATTCTCTCTTTCTGCAAATTTATGTATTGCTGTTTCAAGTCAGTTTGGGATAACTTTCCTAGATTGTATTTCAATACTGACTTATTATAGCTTAATTCGAGATTTTGAATCATCTCCTTTTTTAATAGGATTGTTTTATCAAGCTTTGATAAATTATTGATTAGCGAATTTATATTTAACAAGATATTGTTCTTAAGAGTTTGCAAACTTGCACTATTTAGTTCCAAGATGTATGCTGCATTGTCCACCGCCGTCTCGCTAGATATCGTTAGATTATAAACTTCATCATTACTTAAGCTTGTCTTTAGCACAGCGCATAAAAATTGCAATTCTAGTTCTTCCTCGTTTGTAAGGCCATCTTTATATTGTAGTTCATCTAGTCGATCATCCATGCTTAGTATAGCCTCTACGTTGGCCTTATTATTAAAAGAATTATAGTAATCTGATTGTGCCTTTTTTACTACGTTGGTTTGTACCAGTATTTCTGGCAAATTCCGTAGAGCCTTTTTGATTGCCGTAGATCTATCAATGGGTAAAGTATCTGCAACCGCAGAGGTTGATAGTCCGCTCATAATTATTAGCAGTACAACAAGAATTTTTAGTAACCTCATATTCTACCTCACTTAAAAATACTATAATTGCCATCTACTAATATTCTACATAAAAAAAAGAGAGGCATCAAGCCTCTCTTTTCAAATTGATTAGTTAAGTTTTACCCAGTTGGACGCATTACCTGCTGCATCAACAAATCTAGCATATACATCTTGAGTAGCTGTATCTACTGTAAGATTTGCGAACATATCAGCAACAGCATAAGCTGATGCGAATGTTGCAGTTTCAGCAGTGAATGCTGATGGTGTAAAGCCAGTAGCTCCAAGAGCATATTGTACCTTTACAGCTTCATAAGTTGAGAAAGCTGTGGAAACAGCAATCTTGCCTGTAGAAGTGCCATTTGTGATTGCGAAGTTTGTCTTAACTGGTAAGTCAAACATAATTCCATCAGTAGCTGTCTTAGCTTCTTGAGCTCCTAATTTATTTCTGTTTGCATCTTCTATATCACCAACTTGAGTTACCTTTGGTGTTACAGTTCCATCAACTATGTCTTTTTCTTTTACATATAGTGTGACTATGTTAGATGCGACACCGATTGAAGTGATTTCATAGCCTTCTACTGTGTAATCGCTATCTGAGATTGAAGGAACATAAAGTGGTTCACTGTATGTTAATTCAATTTTGTCAATCTTGTTGTTAGCTGTAGCTGAATCACGAGTTACTACTGTGCCAAGTGTTGGCGCGCACTTATCAGTTACACCAGTACCTGAGAATGCTAATGCATTACCATATGCATTCTTTGCACCTGTAGTTGAAGCACCACCAGCGGTTGATACAAGAACTGTAGCTCCAGTTGTGTTAGGCGCATCTGTTCCAGTTGTTAATGTGATATAAGTATCACCATCAACTACTGAAGTAGCTATTCCAGTAATTGTTGCAGCAGCACTATTGAATGTAACACCAAAATCTGCTACAACTGCACCTGATATTACTTCACCCTTGAATCTTAACTTAATTTGGTTTTTCGCAACTAATTGAGCTGAGTAAGGTGTTAATGGTGCAAGCTGGCCAATACCAACTGTAGTGGAGAATGCTTCCATCCAATTTCCAGCTACGTCTTTGATTCTTGCAACTGTAATAGTTGTAGAATTAAGAATACCACTTGTAGCTGCTGTTGGAAGGTTGTTTACAAATGTTATTATAACAGCCTTATTATTATCAGCTGCTTCTACCTTATCGTCTGTTCCTAACGCTGCACCATTGTATTGATAGTTATTCTTATCTGTCAATGTAGCAACATCCATTGCTTCACTGAAAGTGATTTTAACCTTCTTAGCACCTATTTGTGCTACTTGAATTCCTGTTTGACCTGCACCTTCGTATTTATCAACTATTGTAGGAGCAACCTTATCAGTAGCTGTAAATGCGATTGTTACATCATCAAGCTTATTTTGAGCGATTGAAAGGTCCTTAATATTCTTAACTGTTAAGCTGTATGAACCACCGTTCATAGTAGCAGTTGTCAATTGTACAACCTTAGCAGCTGTAGCATCAACAAATGCAGCACCACTAACTGTAACTGCATCTCCAGCACTGTCCTTCAGTGTGTAGTTAGCAGCAACTTCAGCTGTAGCAGATGTAACTTTTTCTGAGAAAGTTACTTGGATTGTAGTAGCAGTCTTAAATTCAACTTTTTCTACAACTGGCTTTGTTACGTCAGCTGTTGTGCTTACAACTAAAGTTGTAGCAGCAAGCTTATTGCCATAACCATCAGCTATTAGTGTAGCACCTGTAGCTGTGCTATTGTAACCGATATACAGGTTAGTGTTTCCAGGAGGCAATGGCTTTGAAGTACCAAAATTGATTGTGAAAGTTTGGTTATCACCTTCATTGGATACTGCAGTACCATCAACTCTATTAACTGATGTGTTGTATGTGTGGCTGAACAATACATTTGCATTACCAATTGTAGCTGGATCAATTGCCTTGTTAAACTTTATTGTTACTGAAGTTTCAGTTGACTTATCAACTGTAACTGACAAAGGTGTTGTGTCCTTTGCATAAGCAAATGTTACGGATGCTGGTACTACACCAAATGATGCAGCGTCAACTAAATAGTTACCTGTAACAACTTGCAAAGTATGTGAACCATCAGCAAGGTCTGCAAGAGTTGTTAAAGTAAGTGTGCTACCACTGAAAGCAGCTTGTGTTGTATCAAGCGCTACAGTAGCATTATCTAACTTAAATGAATTTACAGTATTTGATACTGTTCCATCTGGTGTTAGTGGTTCTGAGAAAGTAACTTTAATAGTTCTTGGGCCAGTAGCCATTGCAGAAAGAATAGTTGGTACTGTTGTATCCTTTGCTACAATATTTTCTACTTTTGTATCAGCAGCAAAACCAACAGCCTTTAAAATAACTAATTTGTTGTCTGTGGAGTATGCGCTCATGTGATTAGCAGCTGAAGTTCTTAATGTAACTGTTAAACCATCAGCTGATAATGTAGCCGCTTCTGGAGCGTTACCATTGATTGTGTAGTTAGCTTTATCTTTTGCTTTTTCAGCTACAGGAGCTGTATTGAACTTAACTACCATTTCTCTCAAGTTTGTAATTGTGATTGAATCAACTGCAAGAGCTGTTGGAGCAACTGCATAAACACCAGCTGCTTGAGCCTTTGCGGCATCTAAAATCTTAGCATCAACTAATGAAACTGCAAGTGACTTTGTGCCACCGTTAACTGTTGCCTTTAAAGTTTCGATAGTAGCTGTAGCTAAGTCATTAACTGTGAAGTTAGTAACTGTAGCAACTGCCTTCAAACCTTTTTCAGCAGCAAAGTTTAATACGTTAGGATATGTGAAATCACCGATTACATCGGATGTGTTTTGCTTGTAACCAAGAGTTTCAAGCATAACTTTGTAGTATGACTTAACGTCCATTAATCCGTTAGGATTGAACTTGTCATTACCGATTCCACCAAAACCTACTTCAGGATGTGCCTTTAAGTAAGCCATGATTGGAGCTGCCCATGCTGCGTCCTTTGCGTCAGCAAAGTTGTCAACGCCTGTGAAAGCTTTTGCTGCTTCTTCTTGACCCTTAAGTCTTAATACCATGATAGCAGCTTGGATTCTGTTTGGTGTTGTAGCTAAATATGCTGATGTAACACCATCGCCTGATCCTACTAGCATTCCAAGACTGGAAACTGCTTTCGCATCAGCTGAAATTGTTTCTTCTGCGAAAGCTACTGTTAAGCTTGAGAATACAAGCGCTAACGCTAGAAGAAGAGCTAATGTTTTCTTCATCAATACAACCTCCTCGTTATATGTAAGTCTTTAGTGTAATATGGGGGAAACATCCCCGCTTATCACCTATTACAAATTATAGCAAGTGTTCTTACTCTAGTCAATGTATTCCAGTGATGTGTAACATAAC
>JAEYPH010000054.1 GCA_023410875.1 Bacillota bacterium
CTGCCGGCTGTGGTTTATGACGAGGGCCTTGAACTTAGAAAGACGGACATCAACGGCTGGATAAGCTTTCGCAGCAACTATTGGCGTGTAGGCAAGCCGTTCCGGGGCCATTATGTGGCAGTAAAGCCGACTGAGACGGATGGTGTGTTTGACGTCATGTTCATGGATTTCTGCGTGTCATCCATCGATCTGCGGGAAAACCGCCGCCGCCCTTGACAAGCCTTCGACGGAAGCTGATATACTGGCGCCGAGGGTGACGGAAATGCATGGCTGGATGTGGCACCCTCGTCTTGCCAGTGTAGCTTCCGTCTGCGGCTTGTAAAGGGCCTCGCAAGCGGCGGCTGTTGACGGCCTCAGGTTCAAGAAATGCTTCTTGAACTATCGCCGATTTGTGTTACCCATGTCCCCGGTCCAAACAACGGTGACGGGAGAGGGGTATGGGGAGAGGGTTACTTCCTGCTACCTGGCTTCACGGCCACGCTGCCGGTTTTGCACAGCGGGCAATCCGCCGCGTCCCAGCTGAGCACTTCCATGCTGGCGATGGATTCAAAGCGGCAGCCGAAATCCACCTTTCCGGCGGAGCGGTCCACGATGCAGCACACTGCCACGACCTCTGCGCCGGCGGCGCGCACCAGGTTGATGACCTCGCGCACGGAGCCGCCGGTCGTCACGACATCCTCCACGACTAGCAAACGCATGCCCGGCGTCACGGCAAAGCCCCGGCGCAGCACCATCTGCCCTTGCGCGTCGCGCTCGGTGAAGAAGTTGCGCACGCCCAGCTGGCGGGCCACCTCATAGCTCATGATCACACCGCCCAGCGCCGGACCGATGACGACGTCCACCTCGCCCGCGCCAAAGCGCGCCGCCAGGTCCGTACACATCTGGGCGCTGCGCACCGGGTGCTCGAACAGCCGTGCGCACTGCATGTATCGGTCGCTGTGCCTCCCGCTGGTCAGCAGGAAGTGCCCTTCCAGCATCACGCCGGTCTCCTTGAAGATCTCGATTGCCTCATTCAGCTGCATGATGTCCCTCCGTCCATTTTCAGTGCGCCGACCAGATCGGTCACGCGCTCGATGCCGTATTGCTCCATGTACCGCTCAATGCCCGCGATAACGTCCACGCATGCCGTGGGGTCTATCAGGTTGGCCGTGCCCACCTGCACAGCGGTGGCTCCGGCCAGCAGGAATGCCACTGCGTCCTCGCCGGTCGTGATGCCGCCCATGCCCACCACGGGTATCTTGACCGCCTGAGCGGCCTGCCACACCATGCGCAGCGCCACGGGCATCACCGCCGGGCCGGAAAGCCCGCCGGTCACATTGCCCAGTATGGGCCGGCGACGGTGTATGTCGATGGCCATGCCAGTCAGCGTGTTGATCAGCGAAACGGCGTCGGCCCCCGCCTCCTGAGCGGCCAGCGCCGCCTCAGCGATGTCGGCGGTGTTGGGCGTCAGCTTCACCATCAATGGCTGGGTGCACAGCAGCTTCACCGCGGCCACCACGGCGCGGATGCTCTCCGGCCGCGCGCCGAAGGCCACGCCGCCCTCCCGCACGTTGGGGCAGGAGATGTTCATCTCGATCATATCGATGGGCGCGCCCTGCAGGCGGGTCGCCATCAGGCAGTAGTCCTCCACCGTGCGCCCGGCGATGTTGGCGATGAGCCGGGTGCCCGCATCCTGAAGGCCGGGCAGCACGTCGCTCAGGAACGCGTCGATGCCGGGGTTTTGCAGGCCCACGGCGTTGAGCATGCCGCTGGGCGTCTCGGCGATGCGCGGCGCGGGGTTGCCCTCGCGGCGCTCCGGTGTCAGGCCTTTCAGCGAGATGCCGCCCAATTTGTTCAAAGGATAATAGGCGGCGTATTCCGCGCCAAAGCCGAAGCAGCCGCTGGCCGCGATGACCGGGTTGGCGAATTCCATGCCGCAGATTTTCACGCGCAAATCAGCCATCCAGTTCCACCTCCATGAGGTCGAACACCGGGCCGTCGGCGCACACGCGGCGGTAGCGCCAATCTTCCCCGTGCTTCACCTTACAGTTGCACACCAGGCAACCGCCGATGCCGCAGCCCATGCGCTCCTCCAGGCTGACCTGCACCGGGATGCCCCTCCCCCGCATCAGCCGCTGCAGCGCCTTGAGCATCGGCGTGGGGCCGCAGGCGAACACGACGTCGTAGGCACTCCGTTCCAGCGCCTCGGACAGCAGGTCGGTCACAAACCCCTGCCGGCCCAGGGAGCCGTCGTCGGTGCACAGGCGCAACTCGCGGCTGGCCCGGGCGAAGGACGAGAGCTGATAGCTGGCCGCGCCGCAGCGGAAGCCCAGGAACGTATCCATGGGCACCTGGGGCCAGGCTTCCAGCACGGCCCGCAAGGGCGCCGCGCCGATTCCGCCGCCCACCACGGCAGCGGTTTTTGCCCCTTCCGGCAGCGTGAAGCCCCGGCCCAACGGCGCCAGGATGTCCAGGAACTGGCCCTTCTCCAGCGTACTCAGCGTTTTGGTGCCGGCTCCGCGCACCTGATAGACCATCGTGAGCACATCCATCTCGGCCAGCACATGGTTGATGCCAAGGGGGCGGCGCAGCAGCATGGGCGTGGGGCCGGGCAGCTTCACGTGGGCGAACTGCCCAGGTTGCACGCCCGGCAGCGTGCCCTCGAACTGCACGCTGAGCTCATAGATGTCCGCCGCGATCTGGGCGTTGCGCAGGATGACGGCGCGGCTCATTGCAATGTCCTCGGCGTGGGGTTTGCCTGGGGCAGCGACAGGTCGTGCAGGCCCATGGGCACGAGGTCCGCGTCACTCATGCCAAGTTTGAGGCCGCGCACCAGCGCCTCGGCGGTGTCCATGGAGGTCAGGCACGGCACCTTGTATTCCACGGCCATGCGCCGCAGCTTGAAGCCGTCGCGCTCCGGGTCACGGCCGCGGGTCGCGGTATTCACGATGAACTGCACCTGACCGGTCTTGATGAAGTCGGCCATGTTGGGCGATTCCTCGCCAAAGCGTGCCGCCAGGCTGGCGGGCACAAAGTTGCTGTTGAGCGTGTGGGCGGTGCCTGCGGTGGCGTACAGCGTGTAGCCCAGCTGCGCCAGTTCCTCACCCAAACGGGCCACCTGGGGCTTGTCGCTGTCGGCCACGGAGATCAGCACGTTGCCGCGGCGGGGCACGTTGAGCCCGGCGGCGATGAGGCCCTTGAGCAGCGCCAGCGAAAGGTCCGGCGCGATGCCCAGCACTTCGCCGGTGGACTTCATCTCCGGCCCAAGGCTGGTCTCCAGCTTGGGCAGCTTCTCGAAGCTGAACACCGGCACCTTGACGGCGTAGATGCCTCTGCTGGGCACCAGGCCCGTGCCCCAGCCCATGTCCTTGAGCTTCTGGCCCAGCGAGGCGCGGGTTGCCAGCTCTATGAGCGGCACGCCGGTCACCTTGGAGATGTAAGGCACCGTGCGGCTGGACCGGGGGTTCACTTCGATGATGTACAGCTCGTCATAGTAGACGATGAACTGTATGTTGATCATGCCGATGACGTTGAGCTCACGGCACAGCGTGGCGGTCGTCTCGATGATTTTGCGCTGTATGCCGTCGCTGAGTGAATAGGCCGGGTACACCGAGATGCTGTCGCCGGAATGCACGCCAGCGCGCTCCACGTGCTCCATGATGCCGGGGATCAGCATCTCTTCGCCGTCGTAGATCGCGTCCACCTCGATCTCCTTGCCCAGCAGATACTTGTCCACGAGGATCGGGTGTTCTTGCTCGTCGCGGTTGATGATGGCCATATACTCGGTGATGTTCCCGTCGTTCCAGGCGATCTCCATGCCCTGGCCGCCCAGCACGTAGCTGGGCCGCACCAGCACCGGATAGCCCAGGCGGCGGGCGGCGGACAGCGCCTGGTCGGCGGTATACACCGTCTCGCCCTTGGGCCGGGCGATGCCCGTGCGCTCCAACAGCGCGTCGAACTCCTCGCGGTCCTCGGCGGCGTTGATATCCTTAAGCTGGGTACCCAGGATCGGGTACCCGGCCTCCACGACGAACTTGGCCAGCTTGATGGCCGTCTGGCCGCCGAACTGCACGACCACGCCGGCGGGGCGCTCGATCTCCAGCACGTTCCACATGTCCTCGGCGGTCAGCGGCTCAAAGTACAGCCGGTCGCTGGTGTCAAAATCCGTGGAAACGGTCTCGGGGTTGTTGTTGATGATGACGGTGTCATACCCAGCTTCCTTGAGCGCCCAGATGCTGTGCACCGAGCAGTAGTCGAATTCCACGCCCTGGCCGATGCGGATGGGCCCGCTGCCCAGCACGACGACCGAGGGCCTTGCGCTGCGGCGGGCCTCGTTCTCGTCGTCGTAGGTGCTGTAGTAGTAGGGGCTCACGGCGTCAAACTCCGCGCCGCAGGTATCCACCATCTTGTAGGTCGGCAGAATGTTCATAGACTTGCGCAGGGCGCGGATGTCCTGCTCGATCTGCCCTGTCCAACGGGCCAGCGCCTGGTCAGAGAAACCCATCTTCTTGAGCCTACACAGATGGGCGCCGGTCAGGCACGCGGCGCCTTCGCGCTTGACGCGCTCCTCCTCGGAAACGATGTTGTGCAGCTTGTGCAGATACCACTGGTCGATCTTCGTGATGTCGAAGATGTGCTGCTCGCTGACGCCACGGCGCAGCGATTCGGTGACAACATAGATGCGCTCGTCGCTCTGCCAGTGCAGCAGGCGCTCAATGTCCTCATCGCTGTAGGAGGAGGCGCCCTTGAACTCGCAGCTGTATTGGCCCAACTCCAGCGAGCGCAGGGCCTTGAGGAAGGCCTGCTCGAAGGTCGCGCCGATGGCCATGACCTCGCCTGTGGCCTTCATGCGGGTGCCCAGCGTCTTTTCCGCCTTGGTGAACTTGTCGAAGGGCCAGCGGGGGAACTTCACGACGACGTAATCCAGCGTGGGTTCAAAGGCGGCGAAGGTCTTGCCGGTCACAGCATTGCGGATCTCGTCCAACCCGTAGCCGATGGCAATCTTCGTGGCGACCTTGGCAATCGGATACCCGGTGGCCTTGCTGGCCAGCGCTGAGCTGCGGCTCACGCGGGGGTTCACTTCGATGACGGCGTATTCCATGCTCTCGGGGTTTAGCGCGTATTGCACATTGCAGCCGCCTTCAATCTTCAGGGCGCTGATGATGTTGATGGCGGCGGAGCGCAGCATCTGGTATTCGGCGTCGCGCAGCGTCTGGCTGGGGGCCACGACGATGCTGTCGCCGGTGTGGATGCCCACGGGGTCGATGTTCTCCATGTTGCACACGATGATGCAGTTGCCCTTGCCATCGCGCATGACCTCGTATTCGATCTCTTTCCAGCCGGCCACCGATTTTTCAATGAGGCACTGGTGTACGCGGGAGTAGCGCAGGCCGTCGGCGGTGATGCGGGCCAACTCCAGGCCGTCGGCGGCGATGCCGCCGCCGCTGCCGCCCAGCGTGTATGCCGGGCGCACGATCAAGGGATACCCTACGCGGTCGCCGAACTCCAGCGCCGCATCCACATCGTTCACGATGACGCTCTCGATGCACGGCTCGCCGATGCTTTCCATGGTCTCCTTGAAGAGCTCGCGGTCCTCGGCACGGTGGATGGAATCCACCGGCGTGCCCAGCAGGCGCACACCCGCCTCGTCCAGAAAGCCGCTCTCGGCCAGCTCCACGGCCAGGTTCAGGCCGGTTTGACCGCCCAGCGTGGGCAGCATGGAATCCGGGCGCTCCCGGCGGATGATGGATTTGATGACCTCGGGCGTCAGCGGCTCCAGATAGACGCGGTCGGCGATGTTGCGGTCGGTCATGATCGTGGCCGGGTTGCTGTTGACCAGCACGACCTGAATGCCCTCTTCCTTGAGGGCGCGGCAGGCCTGGGTGCCGGCGTAATCAAACTCCGCCGCCTGGCCGATGATGATGGGCCCTGAGCCTATGACGAGCACTTTTTTGATGTCCGGATTGCGGGGCATGGGCTTCTCCTATTCGACGATGAAATCGTATACTCTCATTTCAACAGGCCATCAGGCCTCGTGGTTGACCCAGTTGAGCCACAGCGGTTCTTCCTCGGCCAGCGAAAAGTCGCCGGTGAAGGGCCAGCGGTAGTACTTGCCGCCCTCGGCGATGAAGGCGATGGCACAGAAGTTGGGGTCCTCCGGGCCGCCGGGGAACATGCCGCGCATGGGCTCCGACCACATGGCCTGCAGCAGCGCCGGTTCCCGGCTGATGCGGGCGTGGCCGGTCAGCAGCAGCGTCTCGAAGGCCACGTTATCGGCGAAGTACAGGCTGGCGCGGTTGTCCAACTGGATGTCGGCGCTCGTGCGGCGCTCGGTCTGCGTTACAAACCAGAAGCCCGTGAGGCCCTCGCGGCGGTTGGTCGACACGACCTTGATGCGCGGCGCGCCCTCTCGGTCCAGCGTGCCCAGGTACACCAGCGGCGTGCGCTCCACCAGCGCGTCCATGCTCTGCCTGCGTTGTTCGGCGTCCATTTCAGGCCTCCTTCATCAGGTGCATGAAGCGGTCGAAGAGATAGGCGGTGTCCCGGGGGCCGGGGCTGGCCTCGGGGTGGAATTGCACGGTGAAGGTCGGGTGTTGGGTGTAGCGGATGCCCTCAATCGTCATGTCGTTCCAGTTGCGGTGGCTCACGATCATACTGGGGCTTAAGCTCTCCTCGGTCACGGTATAGCCGTGGTTCTGGCTCGTGATGAACACGCGGTCCATCTCCAGGTCCTTGACCGGGTGGTTGCCGCCGCGGTGGCCGTAGCGCAGCTTGTGGGTGTCCGCACTGCAGGCCAGCGCCATCAGCTGGTGACCCAGGCAGATGCCGAAGATCGGCACCTTGCCCACAAGCTTCTTGAGTTCCTGTATCACGGCAACATTGTCCTTGGGGTCGCCGGGGCCGTTGGTCAGCATGATGCCATCGGGCTTGTCGCGCAGCACGTCCTCGGCGCTGTCACTGCTGCGGTGCACGAACAGGTGGCAGCCCCGCTGGCGCAGGGATTTCAGTATGCTGGCCTTGAGGCCGTAATCCAGCACGGCGACCCTGGGGCCGGGGCCGGGCAGCTCAAAGCTTTCCTCGCAGGTGACCTGCTCCACCGGGTCGGTGATGCGATAGGCGCGCATCTGCTCCAGCGTGGCGCTGTCCGGCAGCTCCGAGGAGATGATGCCGCGCATGGTGCCGTGATCCCGCAGCTTGCGGGTGATGGAGCGCGTGTCGATTCCCTCGATGCCCATGATGCCGTAGCGATCCAGATATTCATTGAGGCTGCACTCGCTGTACCAGTTGCTGGGCACCTGGCACAGCTCCCGCACGACGAAGCCCTTCACCTGCGGCCGGCGGCTCTCCGGATCCTCCCAGTTGACGCCGTAGTTGCCGATCAGAGGGTAGGTCATCATGACGATCTGCCCGCAATAGCTGGGGTCGGTCAGCACCTCCTGATAGCCGGTCATGCCAGTGTTGAACACGACCTCGCCGACGACGCTACCGGTGCGGCCGAAGGCCTTGCCTTCGTATACCGTGCCGTCGTCTAAAACCAGATAAGCCATTTTAGCCTCCTAAACTTAACCCTTAAGCGCCGTGGCAATGTCGTCTCGCATGGCGATGGCGGCGTCCCGCGCGGCGGTCTTGTGATCCTTGCCGGATTTCTCCCACGCCTGCAGCAGAGAGCGCGACGCGTTAACGACGGCGCCGCCGCCGTGGGCGTCGAACATGCCGGCGATGTCGGCGCCCGTGGCCCCCTGTGCCCCGTACCCCGGCAGCAGGAAGAACGTGTGCTCCAGCCTCTGCCGCAGCGCAGCGCCTTGGGCCGGGTGCGTGGCGCCCACCACGGCGCCCACGCGTGAATAACCTGAGGAGCCTTCGGTTCCCTTGCCCCACTGCTCCACGAGATCGCCCACGGCCTCAAACACCGTGCGGCCATCGGCCAGCGCCATGTCCTGCAGCTCACTGGAGCTGGGGTTGCTGGTCTTGACCAGCGCAAAGATGCCGCGCTCTGGGTTGGCCTGCAGGAAGGGCTGTATGCCGTCGGTGCCCAGATAGGGGTTCACCGTCACGATGTCGGCGCCAAAAGCGGGACACTTCGTGTCTTTTAGTTGGGTCTGTCCTAAAAAGGCAGTCGCATACGCCGCGGCGGTGGAGGCGATGTCATTGCGCTTTGCGTCGGCGATGACGATGAGGCCCGCCTGCCGTGCCAGCCGCAGTGTCCGGGCGAAGGCCTCCATTCCCGGCGTGCCATACTGCTCATAGTAGGCCACCTGCACCTTGACGGCGGGCACGATATCGGCCAGCGCGTCCAGCAGGTCGCGGTTGTAGGCCAGTATCGCTTCCGCCGCACCGGCAAAGGTGCCGGTATCATAGCTTGCGGCGAAAGCCGCCGGCAGGCAGCCCAGGTGGGTGTCCAGACCGGCGCAGGTCGGGTTGTCCTTTTTTCGTATCTCCTCGGTCAAACGATCAAAAATCATTGCTTCCCTCATGTCTTTACTGGTCGCATAATTATAAATCCGTTTGTATATTATACCATGACCATGCCGCCGTTGTATACCAGTTTTCCTGCGGCAACGGTGTCGGTGACGCGGCCGGTCAGCTTCCAGCCGTCGAAGGGCGTGTTGTGGCCTTTGGACACGAATTTCCTCGCGTCCACCGTCCATTTTTCGTTCAGGTCGGCTATGCACAGGTCCGCCGGCACGCCCTCGGCCAGCGTACCGCCCGGCACGCCCAGCAGCGCCGCGGGCACGGCGGACAGCTTGCGTACAAGCTCCTCCAGCGTCAGCAGGCCGGGCTCCACCAAGTAGGTATAGGCCAGCGCGAAGGCGGTCTCAAAGCCGCTGATGCCGAAGGCCGCCAGGTTGTACTCGACATCCTTGTCGTCGATGTGGTGGGGCGCGTGATCGGTGGCGATGGCGTCTATCGTGCCGTCGCGTAGGCCTTCGATCACGGCCAGCCGGTCGGCTTCACTGCGCAGCGGCGGGTTCACCTTGGTGGCTGTGCCGTAGCCCTCCACCAGCTCATCGGTAGCGGCAAAGTAGTGCGGGCACGTCTCGGCGCTGACAGCTACGCCGCGGGCCTTGGCCTGGCGGATGAACTCCACCGACGCCGCGGCGCTCACGTGGGCGATGTGCACGCGGGTGTGCAGCTGTTCAGCGAGCAGAATTTCCCTGGCGACCATCACACTTTCGGCGGTGGATGGGATGCCCGGCAGGCCCAACCTCGTAGCCACGGGGCCTTCGTTCATGGCCCCACCCTCGGCCAGGGCTTTGTCCTCACAGTGGGAGATCAGCAGAGCTCCAAAGTTCTTGGCGTAGCGCAGCGCCAACTCCATCGTGCGGGGGTTGTCCACGGGCTTGCCGTCGTCGCTGAAGGCCACGGCCCCCGCCTCCCGCAGCATGCCCATCTCGGTCAATTCCTTGCCCAGTGAGCCCTTGGTGATCGCGGCGATGGGCAGCACGCGCACGGCGCCCTCTTCCCTGGCCTTGTCCAGGATGAACTTCACGACGGCCTCGTTGTCGGTCACAGGCTTGGTGTTGGGCATGCAGGCCACCGTGGTGAAGCCGCCGGCGGCGGCGGCCCGGGTGCCTGTGGCGATGGTCTCCTTGAACTCATAGCCCGGCTCCCGCAGGTGGGCGTGCATGTCCACAAAGCCTGGGAACACGTGTTTGCCCGAGGCATCCACGACCGTGGCGCCTGCCGCGCTCAAGCTCTCGCCCATGGCGGCGATTCTGTCGTCTTCGATCAGGATGTCCAGTCGGCCGCCCATGCCCAGCGGGTTTACTACGGTTCCGTTCTTTATAACGATCTTCATGCGTCATTCCTCCTGCTCAGCAAGAAAAGCAGCGCCATGCGCACCGCCACGCCGTTGGTCACCTGCTCACGGATGGCCGATTGGTCGCCGTCGGCCAGTTGGCTGGTCAGCTCCACGCCGCGGTTCACAGGGCCTGGGTGCATCAATAAAGCGTTTGGTTTCGCCAAGCTCATACGCTGGTCGTTGACGCCCCAGTAGCGGGCGTATTCGCGCACGCTGGGGAACAGCCCCGCCTGCTGGCGCTCCAGCTGGATGCGCAGCGCCATCACGACGTCCGCACCCTTCAACGCGTCCTCTATGTCCGTCGTGACCCGCGCGCCGGTCTGCTCGATGCCCTCGGGCAGCAGCGTTTGCGGCGCGCACAGCACAACCTCGCTGCCCAGCGTGGTCAGGCCCCACAGGTTGCTGCGGGCCACGCGGCTGTGGGCCACGTCGCCCACGATGGCGACCTTGAGGCCGTCCAGCCGTCCGAAGCGTTCCTGCATCGTGAACAGGTCCAGCAGGCCTTGCGTCGGGTGCTCGTTCATGCCGTCGCCGGCGTTGATGACGGCGGAATTCACGTGCTTGGCCAGCAGATGGGGCGCTCCGCTCATCGGGTGGCGTATGATGATGATGTCGGTGCCCATGCGGTCCAGCGAGCAGCCGGTGTCGATCAGCGTTTCGCCCTTGCTGATCGAGCTGGACGACGCGGCGATGTTGGCGCTGGCGGCGCTCATGTATTTGCTGGCCAACTCGAAGCTCATGCGCGTGCGGGTGCTGTTCTCATAGAACAGCGTCACGATGGATTTGCCCTGCAGGTGCGGCGTCTTCTTCTGGTTGCCCAGCAGGAAGCGCTTCATCTGCGCGGCGGTCGTCAGCACCTCGTGAATCTCCCCGGCGGGCATGCCCCGCAGGCCCAGCAGGTCTTTGTTCTTGAGCGGCATCTCCTGTTCTCCCTTCGTATGGCAAAAGAAAAGACCGACGACGCGGTCTAGTTTTCCATCTCGTATAGTATGACGTTTTCCTCGGCATCGATGGGCGGCACGTGCACACCGATGACCTCGTTGCGGGCCGTAGGCACATTCTTACCCACATAGTCGGCGCGTATTGGCAGCTCCCGGTGGCCCCGGTCCACGAGCACCGCCAGTTGTATGGAGCTGGCACGGCCCAGGTCCATCACGGCATCCATGGCGGCGCGGGCGGTGCGTCCGGTGTACAGTACGTCGTCCACCAGCACCACCGAGGTTCCGGCGATCAGGAAGGGCACGTTGGTGCCATTGATGACCGGATGCTCGGCCAGCAATGACAGGTCATCGCGATAGAACGTGATGTCCAGCACGCCCACGGGCACCTCGCCCTCGAACTGGGCCAGCTTCGCGGCCAAGCGGTTCGCCAGCGGTACGCCCCGGCGCTGGATACCCAGCAGCACAACGCTCTGCACACCTTTGTTGCGCTCGACGATCTCATGGGCGATGCGCGTCAGCGCCCGGTCCACGGCGGTGGCGTCCATCAGTTGCGTCTTTTCACGTAATTTTCCCATCGGTGCGCTCCTTTCCACACAAAAAAAATGCCTTGCCGGGTATGGCAAGGCATGATGAAACAAATTTGCACTTTGTTCCCCCACCCTTGCCGGTCTCTCGTACCGATTTAAAGGCTGCGGTTTTCGTTCGATGTATCCTATCATATGCGTTTGCGTTTGTCCAGCAAAAAAAGCTATACTTCCAGAAAAATGAAATTCAGGTGCTTATGGTTATAGCTGTACTTGCGGACATCCATGCCAATCTGCAGGCGCTGGACGCGGTGATTGCCGACGCGCGGGCGCAGGGAGCCACGGAATTCGTCGTCGCCGGCGATTATGTCATCGGCGGCCCATCGCCGGTGGAAGTACTGGACCGCTTGGCAGAACTCACGCCTCACGTGATCCGCGGCAACCACGAGGAATATCTGCTGGACCGCCGGGCCGGGAAAGGACCCGGTTGGGAGCACCACCACCAGACGGCGTCGATGCAATGGACCTATGAGCGAATCGGTTCCACACAGTGGGCCTATATCGAAGGGTTACCCGCCCATTTGTCTTTGAAGTTCGAAGGCGTATCCGTGCTCGTCGTGCACGGCTCGCCGTGGCACTCCAGAGGCAGGCTGGTGCCTGGAGAAAACGACGACGACATTCAATGCGCGGCGCGGGAGACCGCCGAAGACGCGTTGATCTGCGCTCACACGCACCTGCCGTGGTCAGGGCACGTGCAGGGAAAGCTGTTTCTGAACCCCGGCTCCGTGGGTATCCACTTCGACACGGCGGACGGCGCCGCCAAGTACGCGCTGCTGCACATCGAAGAAGGCTGTGTGCGGGCGCAGCCATGTTCCGTGGCCTACGATAGGGACGCGCTGTGGCGGGACATCCGAGGCAGCGGCCTGCTGGATTACGCGCCTCACTGGACGATGCTCAGCTTCGTGGGCAACATCGATGGCCGCAATTACTGCTTTGAGTTCCTGCAGGATGCTTGGAGCGAGCGCCGCCGGCGCGGCCTGCCTGAGGAAGGGTTCCTGCCCAATGACGTATGGGAGGATGTATGGGAGCGGTGGGTGCAGCGCCTGCCGCAGCTGCGGTTCTAGTGTGTGGTAATATGCCAAGAGCGCGCGGGATGCCCGCGCGCTCTGCTTTCGACTTTAGAGTTTCTTATAGCCTCTTGGCGATCTCCTTGATGAAGCCCTGCGTATTGACGATGGTCTTAGGCCCTGTGGCCAACAGCGCCAGTTCCTTGGTCATGACGCCTTCCTCAATCATAGCGATGGTCGTGCTCTCCAGCTTCTGCGCGAAGGCCGCGAGCTCGGTGTTGCCATCCAGTTCGCCGCGCTTGCGCAACGCGCCTGTCCACGCGAATAGCGTGGCCACGGAGTTGGTGGAGGTCTCCTGGCCTTCCAGGTGGCGGTAATAGTGGCGCGTTACGGTGCCGTGGGCGGCCTCATAGGCATAGGCCCCGTCGGGTGACACCAGCACGCTGGTCATCATGGCCAGAGAGCCGAAGGCTGTGGCCAGCATGTCGCTCATCACGTCGCCGTCGTAATTCTTGCACGCCCAGATAAACCCTCCGGCGCTGCGCATGACGCGGGCCACGGCGTCGTCGATCAGCGTATAGAAGTATTCGATGCCCGCAGCCTCGAAGCGCTCCTTGTATTCGGCTGCGAACACGTCGGCGAAGATGTCCTTGAAGCGGTGGTCGTACACCTTGGAGATCGTGTCTTTGGTCGCAAACCACAGGTCCTGCTTGCTGTCCAGCGCGTAGTTGAAGCACGAGCGGGCGAAGCTGAAGATGCTGGCCTCGGTGTTGTGCATGCCCAGCGCGATGCCGCCGCCGTCCTTGAAGTCGTGGATCACTTGGCGGGTCACCGAGCCATCCGGGTCGGTCACGACCAGCTCGGCCTTGCCTCCGGCAGCCACCTGGGCCTCCACATCGCGGTAGATGTCGCCATAGGCGTGGCGGGCGATTGTGATGGGGTGCTTCCAGCCGGACACGATGGGCGCGATGTTGCGCACGGTGACCGGTGCGCGGAACACCGTGCCGTCCAGTATGGCGCGGAGCGTGGCATTGGGGCTCTTCCACATCTTCTTAAGCTTGTATTCTTCCACGCGCTGGGCGTTGGGCGTGATCGTGGCGCACTTGACGCCTACGCCATATTTCTTTGTGGCCAGCGCCGCCTGCGTGGTCACTTCATCCTCGGTCTCATCACGGTGCTGCAGACCCAGGTCGTAATATTCGGTCTTCAGATCGATGAACGGCGTCAGCAGTTCGACCTTGATCATCTGCCAGATGATGCGGGTCATCTCGTCGCCGTCCATCTCCACCAGTGGCGTCGTCATCGGTATCTTGCTCATCTATACCTCCGGATTGAAAGTTTATACTTTTTCATGCATAAACAATATATACTGTGCCGCACAAAAAAGCAACCGATGTGAAGCCCTATTCTTCCGCCTCCCCATCCGTCTTCCTAGCGATCTCATCCAGCATCTCCCGATAGCGCCCCAGCAGCTCGTCGGCTGCCTCCTCGCGGTAGGCTTGGGCCACGACCCGTAGCCGGGAGGTCTGCTTATCCGGCGACACGAGCACACGGCCCTGTTCATGGGTCAGCAGCGCGCCGCCATAGGCCCCGGAGCTGCCGGACAGCCCATGCAGCGCCTTCATGGCCGCGCCGCGGCGCTCCAGCGGGCAGTCCACGTATTGCTCCCGGCGGATGGGTTCGGGAATGCGTTCGCCATAGGCGGCCAGATCCATCTTGGCGCCGGCCAGAGCCAGTGCCAGGTGCAGCACCGCGAAGGGGCCGTCGTAGAACAGATGGCACAGGCGCTCGTCGGCGCAATGGCAGGCGCGGCGCAGCCAGCCCGAGCGGCTGCCACCGGTGCGCTCCACGGCCACGCCCCTGGCCTTGGCCAGCGCGTCGATGCCCGGCGCGGCCATCACCGGCAGCGGCACCGTGTCGGCAGCGAAGCCTCTGTCCATGGCCACCATGGCCAGCAGCACCGAGAGCTGCTCGCCCTGCCACGTATGGCCCGCGCCATCCAGCAGCGCAAACTCGTCGCCGGCGCGGCGCTGGAACAGGCCTATCTTCGCGCCGTCCTGCGCCGCGTGGCGGCAGGCCTGCTCCAGGCTGTCATCCACGCCGCAGCGCTTGCACAGGCAGCCGGTGGCCTCCAGCAGCGCCTCGGCCTGGTTGTTGAGCGCCTCATCGGGGCCATAGATGCCGATGAGCCTGTCCTGCGGACCGGACGTGTGGCCGCCGAAGAGCTCCTGCTCATAGAACATCGCGATGCCGGTGATGTCGATGATGTCGGCGATCTCGTCGTGGCCCACGCGGCGGAACTCACCCTTGGCCAACGCATCCTCAATCTTGCGCTCCAGCGCCACATCGATGTTGGCGCCCCGACCGTCGATCAGTGTAAGATGCACACGGCCTTGGGCAGCCTGCAGATGCACCGCGCCGTCCAGCCGCAGCCGCCGGGCGGCGAAGCGCGCCGCCGGCGCCGTGAGCCTGCCTACATCCACGACGCACACGCCGGTGGAAAGCAACCCCGCGTCGAAGCTCTCCCGCAGCAGCACGGCTGCGCTGTCCCCCCAGGTGGCCACGGCCACGCGGCTGCCTCGGCGCAGCGCGCTGCCCAGCGCCATGGCGATGCGGGCCACGCTCTCAGCGGTCATGTCGTCGTTGAAGGTGCCGCCGATGCCATCGTCGTCGAACAGCGACTGGCTGAAGCGGCTGGCCTTGCGCTGGCTGTGGGTGACCCGGGCGTGGCGCTCGATGCGAATGCCCGACCACAGGCTGACCCCCCGGCCCACGACCGCGTCGGCGCCCACGCGCACGCCGGGCCCCAGCGCCGCACCATCCTCCACACGCACGCGCTCCTCCAGCACCACATCGCCGCACAGCACGGCGCCCTCCACATGGGCGGCCTTGCCCATCAGAACGTTATCCAGCAGCACCGAGCGCTCCACCGAAGCACCGGACTCCAACTGCGCGCCGCGGCCGATCACGGCATCCGACCCCACGGCAGCCCCCGCGCGCACCCGCGCACCGTAGAGTACGGCACAGGGTGCTTTTAGCTGCGCCTCCGGCGACACTTCCGCCGAAGGGTCCAGGAACACGCCGGGCTCCCGCTGGTGCAGGCCGCAGTCGGCCTGCACCGCGCCGCTCAGAATGTCGAACTGGGCTTGGCGGTACTGCTCGGGGTTGCCGATGTCGCACCAGTAGCCGCCGGTCAGCCATCCATAGAGCTTCGCGCCGGAATCCATCAGCGCCGGGAAAAGGTCTTTGGAAAAGTCGGCCTTCGTATTCTCCGGGATGCGGTCCATGACTTGGGGCTCGATCAGGTAGATGCCGGTGTTCACGGTATCGCTGAACACATCGCTCCATGGCGGCTTTTCCAGAAAGCGCTGTATGCGCCCCTCCCCATCGGCGATGACGACGCCGTAGTCCACCGGCGCCTCCACGTTTTTGAGCACAATGGTCACGTCGGCTCCCTTCTGCTTGTGAAAAGCATGGGCGGCGGACAGATCGATATCGGTCAGCGCGTCGCCGGAGATCACGACGAAGGTCTCATCCAGAAAGGCCCGGGCCGAACGCACGCTGCCGGCGGTGCCCAGCGGGGTTTCCTCGACGAAGTATTTGAGCGTCATGCCCTTGCAGGCCTTGCCGAAGTAGCCCTTGATGCAGTCGGGCAGATAGTGCAGCGTGACGGCTGTTTCGGTAACGCCATGTTTTGTTAGCAGGTCTATCGCATATTCCATGACGGGTTTGCCCAGGATGGGGGCCATGGGCTTGGGGATGTCGGCGGTGATGGGGCGCAGGCGCGTGCCTTCGCCGCCGGCCATGATAACGGCTTTCAAAACGATCACATCCTAAGAAGGGATGTGTTAGTATCCGGCAAAAACGCACGGTTCATTCGAAGGGTCCTAAAAGAGATTCTACATAATTAGACATAAATATATATTTATTCTTAATTGACAACTATTTGAGCATTGTGTAAGCTGAAACCAGAATTATCCTGTGCAAAATGTTTATATGCACATGCCTTACTGTGCTAGTCCCCTCCCGATGCCTCTTTGAGTTAATCTCATTTCATCCATGACAATGAGGTGTTCCGATGGCGCAGTCGTCTGTTACCGTTTCCGTAGCAATTCACCGCAGTAAAAAATCCTATTTCCACCGGCTTATGAACAATATCGTGCAATACCGCTGGGTTTACCTGATGCTGATCCCCGTCCTGGCGTATTACATCCTTTTCCATTACGGTCCTTTGTACGGTGTTCAGATCGCATTTAAAAATTTCGCGCCTGGCCTTGGCATATGGGGCAGCAAATGGATCGGGCTGGATCATTTCATCAGCTTTTTCAAGGGCGTGTATGCCGAACGCACGATCCGCAACACGATCACCATCAGTTTATATACGATGGCTTTCGGGTTCCCGGC
This sequence comes from Bacillota bacterium, assembly GCA_023410875.1. GTDB lineage: Bacteria > Bacillota > Clostridia > Christensenellales > UMGS416 > JAEYRA01. Next base: position 16,718 of record JAEYPH010000054.1, read on the forward strand.
GCCCATTCTGCTCGCCCTTTTGCTGGACGAGCTCAAAAAGCTGTACTATAAAAAGCTGGTGCAGACGATCACCTATCTCCCCCATTTCATTTCTCTGGTCGTCATCGCCGGCATGATTACGGACTTTTGCTCCACCAACGGTCTTTTCAATACGCTCATACAGTCCATCAACCCCGATTATACCAAAGTCGGTCTGCTGTCCAGACCGGAATTGTTCCGCAGCATCTATGTGGGCAGCGGCATCTGGCAGGAGGTCGGCTGGGGGTCCATCATCTATCTGGCCGCGCTGTCTGGCGTGGATCCGCAATTATACGAAGCGATCGTCATCGACGGTGGAAACCGCTTTCATCGCGTTTGGCATGTTTCCATCCCGTCCATCCTGCCCACGATCATCATCCTGCTGCTGCTGCGCATGGGCAGCCTTATGAGCGTAGGCTTTGAAAAGATCATCCTTCTGTATAACACGAACACGTACGAAACCGCCGACGTGATATCGTCCTATGTGTACCGCCGCGGCCTATTGGAGTTCAGCTACTCGTTTTCCTCCGCGGTCGGCCTGTTCAACAACGTCGTCAACTTTATATTGGTGAACCTGGCCAACGCGGTCAGCCGCAGAGTTTCCGAGACCAGCCTGTGGTAGGATAGGAGGGATATCCGATGGCAAGGAACAGGATCAGGAAGACGCCCGCCTCCATGCTGTTTGATATATGCAATTACGCTTTTATGACGATTCTGGTGTTCATCACGCTGTATCCGTTCTGGCATGTGGCCATGGCCTCTATGTCCAACCCCGGGGTGCTGATGGCCCACTCCGGCCCGATCTTTTTTCCATTGGGAAACCTTGAGTTCGGAAACTATTTGCTCGTGTTCAAAAATCCAATGATCCCCATCAGCTATCGCAACACCCTGCTCTATGTTGTGCTCGGTACGGGTATCAACATCATTATGACGATGTTCTGCGGCTATGCGCTCAGCCGCAAGAACCTGATGCTGCGCGTGCCCGTGATGTACATGATCATCTTCACGATGTATTTCTCTGGCGGCATGATACCCAGCTTCCTTTTGGTCAAGAGCTTGCGCATGTATGACACGCTGTGGGCGCTGGTGCTGCCGGGCGCCATCAACACGATCAACATGATCATCATGCGCACGGCGTTTGCCACCGTGCCCGATAGCATGGAGGAATCGGCAAAGTTGGATGGCGCCAACGACATGATCGTGTTGTTCTGCATCCTCGTGCCGCTGTGCCTGCCCACCATCGCCGTGCTGATCCTGTACTACAGCGTCGGCCACTGGAACAGCTGGTTCAACGCCATGATCTACCTGAAGACCCGCGAGAAATTCCCGTTGCAGCTGATTTTGCGCGAGATCCTTCTGGCCAACACCGCTTCCGGGGAGACCATGGTGGAAACCGGCGGCGGCGACAAGATCCCCCTCGCCGAAACCGTCAAGTACGCGACGATCATGGTCGCCACGGTGCCGATCCTGCTGGTGTACCCCTTCGTGCAGCGCTACTTTGTAAAGGGCGTCATGATCGGTGCGATCAAGGGATGAGTAGCTATGTCAATGGCTAAGGATATGGCAACGAAAGCTGCCAGGATAAACAAAAAGGAGGACTGTAGCACATGAAGCGCATCTCCAGAGTCCTGACGCTGCCGCTGGCAGTCGTTATGCTGGCTGTGATGCTGGCGAGCTGCACCACGCCGCCCGGAACCACCACGACGTCCGCCGCGGCCACTGCGACGACCGAAGGCGCCGAGTCGGCCACGCCCGATGCGGCCGCCCCCACGACCAAGGGTGCACCCGATGAGCTGAGCTACTGGCTGCCCCTGGCCACCGACAAGGTCACGCCGATCTACACGAACTATGCACAGGCGCCCATGTTCCAGTGGATCATGGAGGCCACCAACACCAAGATCAACTTCGTCCATCCCCCGGCCGGCCAGGAAAAAGAGAATTTCAGCCTTATGATCTCGTCCGGTGATCTGACCGACATCATCGAGTACGACTTCACCAACACCAACAATTACCCCGGCGGCGCCGACAAGGCCGTGGAGGATGGCGTCATCATCGCCCTGAACGACGCCATGGAAAAGGGCTGGACGCCGAACCTCGTGGCCTATTTCGACAAACACCCCGAATGGTATTCCCAGTGGGTGTCTGACAGCGGCAACTATGTGTGCTTCCCGTTCATCCGCGAGCATCCCATTCTGTGGAGCTCCTGGGGCCCGCAGGTCCGCCTGGACTGGCTGGAGCAGCTGGGCCTGGGCTTCGGCGAGAAGAATCTGCCCAACACCATCGCCGAGTGGGATCAGATTCTGCGCGCCTTCAAGGCCAAGGGCCCGGCGGAGTACCCGCTGCTCATCGTGAACCTGGACGGCTGGGGCGACAACGGCACGCTGCCCGGCGCTTATGGCGTGGGCTGGGAATGGTTTGCCGACACCAGCGGCACGCTGCAGTATGGCCCGGCGCAGCCGGCGTTCCGGGATTACCTGACCCAGATGCGCACGTGGTATAAGGACGGCCTTGTGGACCCCGACTGGGTGTCCGGCGTCAACACCGAACAGCTGCGCTCCAAGATTCTGGGCAACAAGGTCGCGATGTACTTCACCAATGTCGGCGGCGGCATCGGCTATCTGTATGATACGACCAACGCGACCAACGGCACAAAGAGCGCGCCGGAGCATCCGGCGAACTTCCGCTCCCATGGCATACCGCAGCCTGTGCTCAACGAGGGCGAGAAGAGCCACTTCGGCGGCTCTGCCCTGGCGGTTGCCGGCATGAATTGCTTTGTCTCCACCGACTGTAAGAACGTTCAGGCCGCGTGCCGCCTGCTGGATTATGGCTATGGGCCGGAAGGCGACATCGTATACAACTTCGGCAAAGAAGGTGAATCCTTCAAGTATGTGCCATATACCGAGTTCCCGAGCGTGGTGGATCTGAGCGAGTGGGGCGACAAGTTCCCGCGGTGGATCGATGAGGTCTACAACCCCTCTCCCACCGGAACCGCCGCCGGATTCCCTCTGGCGGTCAGCCTGACCCGCTTCGTCCGCTCCCACATGGGCGGCCCCTTCGCGCAGGACGCCGGCTATTTCGTGCAGTTCCTGCCCTACCGCGATTCACTGGCCACTGTGGACACATGGGTCAATTCCTCTGACTTCAAGGGCCAGCTGCTGCCCAGGATCTACTTCAAGAGTGAAGAGTCCTCCCAGCTTGCCGCGATCGAGAGCGACCTGAAGACCTACAAGGACGAGACCGTAACGAAGTTCCTGACCGGCGACCTGCCGCTGGACGACACGAGCTGGCAGACCTTCCAGGACACGCTCAAGCAAATGGGCATCGAGAAGATACTGGAGATCCGCAGAACGGCCTACGGACGCGCCAAGGCCAGAAAGTAACAGGATTCGAAGGCCGCCGATACCATCGCAGTACAAACCAACGAGCCGCGCGCAGCTTGCCTGCGCGCGGCTCTTGCTGAGCTGACCAATAACAGGTCAGATGCTGGTGTCCACGAGAAAGGTCGTGATGCTGTGGGCGCGGCTCGTGTAGTCCGCCAGCCGGCTGTGCAGGCGCAAGCGCACGGGTTGGTCCGTCTCGCCGGCGTTCATCATCACCACGACGATCTGGCCGTCGGGGTTGCGCAAGGCACAGGCCTCCAGCTCACCGGTGAACAGGCTGTAACCGATGCGCCGGGCACCGCGGCGGATGTACTTGCTGAAATGCCCGATGTAGGCATAGGACGACGCGAACTCCAGTTGTCCGCTGGCGCGGTTGACCAGGATCGGCGATTCCCCCACCCAGATGCTCGCGAGATCCTGGTTGCTGTCGCGCTGCTCCTGGAGCCAGTGGTCGGGGCCGCCGTCCTCGTGCAGCAGCATGTTCCAATCCTGCCAGGCGCTGGCCCAGTGGTTCAGGTCCCCGATGATGTCGTGGGCGTAGCGCTCACCGGACGCCCACGGGATGCCCGGCGTCTTGCCCATGCAGTGCTCGGTGGAAAGGATCAGCTTGTCGGGGAACAGCTCGCGGAACACATCCAACGCCGTGAAGTGGTCGCCGGAATACCAGTGCACGGCAATGCCGTCCAAGGCGGCGCAGGCGCGATCGCTGCCCATAGTCTCCAGCGCGCGCTCCACGACGCGCTCCTTGTTGTGATCCCAGAAGAACACCTTGCGGTCCCCCAGGCCGGCGCGCTCCAGCGCGGGCCGCAGATAGCCCAGTATGAAGTCGCGCTCCTGGGCCGCCGTATAGGTGCAGGATTCCCAGCCCTGCTCGGCCTTGGCCTCGTTTTGCACGGTGACGCCCCAGACGCGCACGTCTTCCTTGTCATATTCCTGCAGGTAGCGGGCCACATAGCGCGCCCACACATCCTGGCAGTCCGCCCGCAGCGCGCCACCCTTGTCCATGCGGCCGTTGGTCTTCATCCACGCCGGCGGGCTCCACGGCGAGGCCAGGCACAGAAGGCCCGGAGAGCGGCTCTGGGCCTCGCGGACCATGGGCAGGATGTGCTGCCGGTCGTGGGCGATGTCGAAGCGGCTCAGCTCAAAATCGCCGGCCACGTCGTCATAGCTGTAGAAGTCTTCCGAGAAGTCGCAGCTGTTGATGGTCAGGCGGCAGAAGTTGTAACCGATGCCGTCCTTGGCGTCGAAATAGGCGCTCAGCACCTGTTCGCGCTGCGCCGGCGTCAGCGCCGCGTAGTTGAGCGCCGTGGCCTCAGTGAAGGCGCCGCCGAAGCCCAATATACTCTGATACTGCACCTGGTCATAGATGCACAGCAGATTGCCTTCCTGCCCGGCGCTGCCCGGCGCGTCGTTATAGAAGGCGATGGGCTGGGCGGGCGAAAGCACACGGCTGTCTGCAATGACGGTTTCGATCGGACGGACGTACGCTGTCATTTGCTTTTCCTCTGTTATCCTAAGCTTATAAAAAATATCTCTATTATACAATGCACAACAATTAAAGAGATTCGTCCGAAGGTTTCCAAAGGGCGATCGGAAAGCCCTATGGCCTTGGCGCAGGATGCGCCGCAGCCCAGCACCATCGGAAGCGGCTTAGACGCTTCAGCCGGCTGGATGCCGGCGAGTTGGTGCGCAGGTCGCGCCCGATGGCGCGAAACATCGTCTCTGAGCTTCTAGTATACACTCACTTTTAGTGTGTGACGGCCTCGCCCTCGCACAGTTCAATGGCCTTGACCGCCGACATGCCGCCATACACGATGCCGTTGATGCCAACGAAATAGCGATCCATCACGGTGACCGTCACCCGCAGAATCGTACGCAGCGTCTCATCATCGGGCTTGCCGTCCACGCATACCAGCACCGCCTTGATGCGCACCTCGCCGTCACGCAGGTCGATCTCAAAGTTGTTGATGATCATGCCATAATTGGCCCGGCACAGGAAGTCGGCCATCTCCATGTGTTTGCTTTCGGGGATGTTGTAGGGGCAAACAAAATAGAACAGCACCAGCCGATCCTGTTTGTCGGCGCTGACGCTGCCGCGGAACTGTCCGTTCTTGCCGTTGAATCCGGTCAGCAGCGTGTGATCGTCCTTGACGTCATAGCGCCACTGTTCATGATCCAGAAAGCTTTTCACGGCGCTGATCAATCGTCCCATACGGTTTGCTCCTTTGCCTTGCTGCCCCAACCATACCAGAAACTGGTTGATTTCAGTATAAACGGACAGCCGCCCGGTGTCAAACGAGGCGGCTGTCGAATGCGGTGGAATTAGGATGCTTAACGCCCTTTGTCCTTCTTCTTAAAAGGCCTGCAGTATTTCATCACAAACCCCGCCCATCGCCCGCAGGATTTCCGCGATTTGCGCCCGGAACCCACGGGTGCGGAACTTCTCCATCGGCGGGAAGAAATCACCGTGCAACGACCAGATTTCCTGTCTGAGCTGTGTGAACTTCTGATAGAGCGGCAGAAGCTTTTGAGCAAGCTCTAGCTCATACACCTCCGCGGCGGCCCGTATGTAGATTTCCGCCGCGCTGGTGCACACGCAGCAGTAGGGCGAGCAGTGCAAATCCCAGCAAATGCCGCCCAGCTCCTCGTCGGTCTTGCCCACAAAGCGGCTTTCCTCCAGCAAGGTATCCGCCCACTTTTCAAAGGCGGCTTTGCCGAATACATACCCATTGGCAGGGGGCATTGCCAGAAAGGCGGGGATGCCCTCGATCACCCTGCGGCACGCCTCGCGCGGGTCCGGCGGCGGTACCGGGTCCCCCACAAAGAACAGGCCCTGTGTCGTGCCCAGCCCGTGGGCAATGGCGGTGTAGCCGTCGCCATCCGCGGTCACGCGCTCCGGGCTCAGATAGAGATTGACATGCAGCAGGTCGTTGTCATACCCGCCGATCAGGCAGGCTTCCGGCAGCGGGTCGTAACGTCTGCCATCGCCCAGCATCACGTTGCCCATCCCCCACGCCAGAACGGGAATGCCCTTGTCCACGGAGGCCTTGATGGCGTTCATTGCCGCCCGAAAATCCCTTTTGATCTGCGCGTTGGAAAGATAAACGCAGTCCCGGCCAAAAGCGGCGTAGGCCTTTTTGACGACCTGGGGCACGAAGAAATAATTCGTGACGCCGCTGTCACTGGGCTGGTCGTCGGCGTATAGCACCGTGAACATGTCGCCGGTGAAGGCCGAGAAGAAATGAAAGCCGCCGTTGACCTTTTCGCGCCCTATGGTTTTCAACTCTTCCTCATCGGCTCCCGCCGCTACCGCCACGGAGCAAATGGCCGAAGCGAGAAAGTAGTTCTCCCACGGTTGAATGCGCCGATAGTTCCGTATCCGATTGGACGTGCGTGGCGGCTCGCCACCAACAAATGGGTCGGTGATGACGTCGGTCGCAAAGGCCGCGTGCTGCGCCAAGCGCAGGATATCCGGCTTAGCTTTCGGCGCATAACTCTCCGGGGCTTGCTCAACTCTTTTCATCGGTTCGCTCATACTTTTATCCTCCTTTCAGATGAATCTATTTGACCTCGTTAAGCGACCTTTGTGTTATCCGTTTTTGTCATTCTCCAGGCGCTTGTGGAGTCTCATACGGATGTTGTCGCTGTCATAATTGCCATTGACGGTCTCATATACCGCGAAAACCGGCTCGCTTGCATGGGCGATGCCATTGTTCTGCAGCCACAAATCCAGTTTCATCCCGCCCAAGCGGATGTCGCCCAGACAGTCGTCGGGCAGCACCGCATACCGCCCTGCCGGAACACGCAACAGCTCCATGCCACTGCAGCTTGGCAACTTGAGACCGCCGCCGCATTCCACGCCGCACGCGCAAACGTCGTCATAGGCGCAGACATAGAACCGATGTGCGCCCCGGAGCAGCAGCGGATGGCGATCCTGCAAAAAGTTCATGACCCGTTCAGACGCTTTGCGTTCGGCGTTGGGCGCATTTTCCCGCGCAATCAAAAAGCAGGTTTCATGGACGGCCTCCAGCGTGATATGCCGCACCGCTTTTCGCCTGCGGACGGGTAGATACAGCTTTAATTTGCGGGGTTTTCCGCCTTGAAACAGATACTCCTCAAAATACGCATCACCGGAATCCTCAAACATACTGCCCGAGAGCCAGGTGTTATAAAGGTAATTCCAGCCGTCGTTGATTTCCGGCTCGTGGTAATCCACGATGCATGTGGCGTATAGCGAGGCCGTTCCCTCGCCGGCCATCTCGGTCATCATCTCATAACAGAACTGATTGCCGGTTTGCTTTCCGTTGCGGCCGAAAACGCGGCCTTTGATCTGGCCCAGCGACGCAATCGCCCTATCTTCAATGCCGACGAGCCGGGAATCGTAAAATCCGGTGACCGCGCAATCGGGATGGACTCTGTGCCGACCTTGACCGCAAGGCTGATCCCTCCCATGGCAAAGGGATAGAAGAAAAAGTGCGTGTCGCCTTGACGGTATTCCAGAGGTGTTCTGCCAACGATGCTCTTGAACAGCTTGTGAAACGCCTGCTGCGTCTGGCATCCGCTCTCATCGGCGATCACGGCAAGCGGCAGGTCCGAGCTCTTGATTTTCACACACGCGTTGGATATCCGGCGCTTGCGGATATACTCCTTGATGGAGTGACCTGTGTACGCGCTAAAATCCCGGTAAAGCTGGCTGAGCGAAAGAAAGTGCCGCCCGGCAATGCCTTCGGGCGTCAGCTCTTCGTTGATATGCGCCTCGATGTATGCGAGCACCGCTTTCAGGCATCGCTGCTTTTCATCCATTGGATGCATGACGGTCTTGTCGAGGGTAGCCAAGAAGAAGCGCCCTCCTTTGCAATATCAGTATAGCAGGCATTTGATGCAGAGAATAGAGAGACAGACAGCGTAATGCGCTGTCTGTCTCTGCCTGTCAAATCCTGTAGTTGATGAGTTTGTTACACGCCCTTCTTAGCGTTGACCATTTGGGCGGTGGTTGTGAAGCTGCCTCTGGGCGTGTAGCCTTTGAGCGGCAGGATCTTCTCGTGGATGGCTTCAAGAATCCACCAAGGCTGCGGGAAGAAAGCGCTGTCCAGCTCCGTGGCCGGCGTGATCCAGTTTTTGGAGCCGACGACGACCGGCGGCGCGTCCAGATCGTCAAAGGCCATCTCGGTCAGGTTGCGGGCCAGGTCGGCGGCAAAGCTGCCGCGCTCGCAGGCCTCGGTCAAGATGACGACGCGTCCGGTCTTCTTCACAGATTCCAGCACCAGCGTGTAGTCGAAGGGCACCAGAGAGCGGGTGTCGATGACCTCGGCGGACAGGCCGTACTTGCCAAGCTCATCGGCGGCTGCAATGCCGGTATACAGCGCCGCGCCAACGGTCAGTATCGTCACGTCGGAACCCACGCGTTTGACGTCCGGCGTGCCGATGGGGATCTCATAGTACCCTTCGGGCACTCCTTCCTTGTGGAACAGCTCGCCCACGTCATAGAGACGCTGGCTCTCGAAGAACAGCACCGGATCGGTGCCGCTCAGCGCGGCGTTCATCAGGCCCTTGGCGTCATAGGGCGTGGAGGGATAGACGACCTTAAGGCCGGGCATATGGGCGGCCAGCGCCGTCCAATCCTGGGAGTGCTGGGCGCCGTATTTCATGCCCACGCTCAGGCGCAGCACCACGGGCATCTTGAGCTCCCCGGCGCTCATGGCCTGCCACTTGGCCAGCTGGTTGAATACTTCGTCGCCGGCGCGGCCCAGGAAGTCGCAATACATCAGCTCCACGACGGCACGGCCGCCGCACATGGCATAGCCCACGGCGCTGCCCACGATGGCAGCCTCGCTGATGGGCGAATTGAAGAAGCGGTGATACGGCAGCGCCTCGGTCAGGCCGCGATACACAGCGAATGCGCCGCCCCAGTCACGGTTGTCCTCACCGTAGGCGACCAGCGACGGGTCGGTGTAGAACTTGTCCACGATGGCCTCAAAGATGCCGTCACGCAGCTGAAAGATCTTGTTCTTGGAGATGGGCTTTCCGGCAGCGTCCAGGCCGAAGCGCTCCTTCTTCTTGAGCCCTTCCACGCGGAAGTTCTCTTCCTTGGGCTGGCATACGATGGGCTCACCGCTGCCCATGGACATCACGTGGCCGTTGCTGTACATCATGTCCGCGATGGCGTCGGGGTTGGCGGAAAGGCTCATGTAGGGCGAAACACTGTCGTCGGCGGCCAGGCGCACGCTGTTGAACACGAGGTTCCGGGCGCCTTCCAGGATCGCGGTTATCCGGTCGTCGCTGAGCACGCCGGCGGCTTTGAGCGCCGCGGGGAAGGCGGTCAGCGGGTCCTGATCCTGCCAGGCCTTGATCTCCTCCTCGGAGCGGTAGGTGGAGCTGTCCGAGGGGCTGTGGCCGCTGTAGCGGTAGGTCACAACGTCCAGCAGCGCCGGGCCTTTGCCGGAAGTCAGTATGGCCTTCTTGCGGCCCACGGCGTCTATGACGGCCAGCGGGTTGAAGCCATCCACGCGCTCGGCGTGCAGCTGCGTGGGGCTGATGCCCGCGCCGATGCGCGCCAGCATGTCATAGGCCATGGTCTCACCGCGGGTCTGGCCGCCCATGCCATAGTGGTTGTTGAAGATGTTAAAGAGCACCGGCAGGCCGCCGTTGTGGCCGTCCTCCCACAGCTGGGTCAGCTGGTCCATGGCGGCGAAGTTCAGCGCCTCCCACACGGGGCCGCAGCCGATGGAGCCGTCGCCGATGTTGGCGACGACGATGCCGCTCTGGGCGTTCACGCGCTTGTAGAGCGCGGCGCCGGCGGCGATGTCGGCGCTGCCGCCCACCAACGCGTTGTTGGGGTAGATGCCGAAGGGCAGGAAAAACGCGTGCATGGAGCCGCCAAGGCCGCGGTTGAAGCCGGTCTCCTTGGCGAAGATCTCGGCGATGGCGCCGTAGACCAGGAAGGCCATGGCCAATTCCTTCACGGAATCATACTTGCCGTTGGCCTCTACGACCCGAAGGATCCTGCCTTGGTTGGCGGCCTTCATAATGGACAGCAGCTGCTCGTCGGGCAGCTTCGCGATGGCACTCAGGCCCTTGGCCAATATCTCGCCGTGGGAGCGGTGGCTGCCAAAGATGAAGTCGTTGGTATCCAGGTTGTAGGCCTGGCCCACGGCCGAGGCCTCCTGCCCGATGGAAAGATGGGCCGGGCCGCCATAGCCGCACTTGAGGCCATTGTATTCGCCGGTGCGCTTGATGGAGTTGAGCATGGTCTCGAACTCGCGGATCACGGCCATGTCGTGATAGATGCCACGCAGCGCCTCATCGGAGAAATTGGCGCGCTCCTGCTCCACGGTGCGGTTGTACTGGTTCACCGGAATCGGGTCAAACTCGATGAAGCCGCTCCGGCGCGCCTCAAAGGGGTCCACATGCAGTCTCTTTGTCATGATGCTCTCCTCTTAAAACTCAAATGCGGCTTCGCGCAGCACTTCGGAAACCGTCGGGTGCGGGAACACGATCTTACGGATGTCGTCCACGCGGGCGCCGCGCTCCAGCAGCGCCGCCGCGCCATAGATGATCTCCGAGGCGTAGTTTCCGCACAGGTGCACGCCCAGGAGCTTTCGGCTCTTTTTGTCTGCCACGACGATACAGATGTCATTGCCGCTGGGGTTTTCGGCGATGTAGCGGCCGCTGTAGCGCAGGGGCAACTCCACAACCTCGGCCTCGATGCCGCGCTGCTTGGCCGCCTCGGCGGTCAGGCCCACGGTGGCCACTTCCGGGTGCGTGTAGATGACCGCTGGGATGCGGTCATAATCCATGGCGTCTTCGATGCCCAGCATCGTGTTGACGGCCAGCTCCGCCTCACGGTAGGCCGTGTGGGCCAGCATGGATTTGCCGTTGATGTCGCCGGCGGCGAACACGCCGCCTACGTTGGTGCGGCCCTTGGCATCGGTCAGCACCGCGCCGCGCTCGGTCGCGATGTTCAGAGCCCCCAGACCCAGGCCGGCGGTGTCGGCGCGCCGGCCGATGCTCACGAGCACCCGGTCGGCCTGCAGCGTCGTGGCCGCGCCATCACGCTCAAAGATGACCTTGCCACCATCCAGCGACGTGACCTTGGCGCCCAGATGGAACTTGACGCCGCTCTTCTCCAGCGCCTTTTGCAGGATCGCGCTGAGCTTCTCATCGATGGGGCCGCCGATGCGCTGGAGCATCTCCACGACCTCTACATGGGCGCCGGCCTCGTGGTAATAGCTGGCCATCTCCAGACCGATGACGCCGCCGCCGATGACGATGAGCCGGGCGGGCACCTGGGTCTGCTCCAGCATTGCGCCGCTGGTCACGGCGACGCCGGATTCCAGCGCTTCCTTGAGGCCGGGGATGGGCGGCAGCACCGGCGCGGAACCCGCGGCCAGCAGCACCTGTTTGGCCGCATAGGTCTGCCCGCCGGCCTCCACGAGGAAGCCCTGCTCTCCCCTGCCCGTAAGCTTTGCCTGGGCGCTCACCACGGTGACGCCGCCCTTCTTCATCTTGCTTTCCACGCCGCCCACCAGCATCTTGACCACGCGGCCCTTGTGGGCCATGGCCGCGCCGTGGTCGAAGCTTAAGCCCTCGGCCTTGACGCCGAAGCGCGCGCCGTCGCGGGCGGCTGTGTAAATCTTGGCGCAGTTGAGCAGCGCCTTGGTCGGTATGCAGCCTTCGTTCAGGCACACGCCGCCCAGCGCGCGCCGCTCGAAGAGCACGGTCTTGAGCTTGCCGGCGACGGCTCTCTCCGCCGCGCGGTATCCGGCAGGGCCTCCGCCGATGATGGCCAGATCGAACAGTTCCATGGTTGCCTCCTATTGTGAAACAAGATCGTCGAAGTGTTCCAGCGCCTGACAAATGTCCCGCAGGAAGCGCGAAGCCGGTGCGCCGTCCACGGCGCGGTGGTCGTAGGTCAGGCTCAGGCCCAGCGCCGGGTAGATCTCCAGATAGCCCGAAGCGCCACGGCGAGGCCGGTCTATGATGTTGCACACGCCCAGTATGCCGGTCTGCGGCGGGTTGATGACCGGCGTGAAGAGCTCCACGCCCAGTACGCCCAGGTTGCTGATCGTGAAAGTGCCGCCGCTCAGTGCGTCAGGGTTGATGGACCCGGTGCGGCACTTTTCGGCCAGTTCTTTTGCGGCACGGCCGAGCTGCGGCAGCGTCATCGCGTCGGCGCCGAACAGCGTGGGCACCATGAGGCCGCGGTCGGTGTCAACGGCCATGCCCAGGTTCACGCTGTGGAAGCGGCGGATCTTATCCCCTAAGAAATGGGCGTTCATGTCCGGGTGCTGCTTCAGTACCCGGGACACCGCAAACAGTATCATGTCATTGAGCGTGACGTTGACGCCTTCGGCTTTCATGCGGGCGCGGTAGGCCTGCATGGCCGTGGCGTCGGCAGAGCTGTGGTGGGTCAGCTGCGCCATCTCACTCAAGGAGCGGTGCATGCTCTCGGCGATGCGCCGGCGGATCAGCGACAGCTTCTCTTCGGTATATGCGCCGGTATCCGCCGGGCCCTGTGGCGCGCGCTTGATGCCGTCGGCCAACGCGAAGATGTCGCGCTCGATGACGCGGCCATCGGGGCCTGTGCCCACGGCCTCATGGGCGTCCAAGCCCATACGTTCGGCCATATGGCGTGCCCGGGGCGATGCCTTGTACTCGCCGGAAACGGCCACGACGGACGGCGTGGCTTGCTCAGGCTGCGCTGCGGTCTGCGCTTCTTGCGCCGGCGCGGCTTCGGCGGGTTTGTCCGCCTGGGGCTGAGCACTCAGCAGCGCGGAGATGTCCTCCCCCGCGGCGCCGATGATGGCGACACCCTGCAGCACGGGGATGTCGTCGCCCTCTTCGCACAGCAGCTTAAGCAGCACGCCGTCGGTGGACACTGCTTCGTCGAAGGCGGATTTGTCGGTTTCATAGGAAAAAAGGGGTTCTCCAACCTTTACCGCATCACCCTCGCGCTTGTGCCATTTGGTCAGGATGCAGCTTTCCACGGTGTTGCCCTGTTTGGGCATGATGATCAATGTTGCCATTGACATCCTCCTGGATGTTAGTTTGTGAAATAGTAACAGCATTCTGTAAAAAATTCACACTTCATATCCTATCAACTGGCAGGTTCCCTGTCAATATGGAAAGCGCGAATGGGAGAAAAACAGAAACAAATGGTTGTCGTTAGTCTCATATATGTTCTACTCATTCATAAGATGGGTGCCGAAGGTTTCCAAAGGGCGATCGGAAAGCCCTTTGGTCGCGCCTTAAGGCGCGAAACCCTTCATGCACGCAATCGCTTAGCGCGACAGCAAAATGAGCAAGTTCCTTTATACATGGTGTTGGTGCTCATTCATCAGAAGCCTTATAGTTGTATCGAGGCAGGATGCGAGCCTTCACATCCACCGTGTCTCCAATGTGGCGCAAGATGTCCTCCATGGGCTTGTAAGCCCCCGGCGCCTCGTCCAGCGTATCGCGGCCCACCGAGGTCGTATAGATGCCCTCCATGGTCTGGCAGAAGTCCTTGAGGCTCAGCTGCTCGCGGGCCTGCTTGCGGCTCATGAGCCGCCCCGCACCGTGGGGTGCAGAGCAGTTCCACTCCGGGTTGCCGCGGCCCACAGCCAGCAGGCTGCCGTCGCGCATGTTCATCGGGATCAGCACCCGTTCCCCGGCCTGCGCCGAGATCGCCCCTTTGCGCAGGATGCCCCGCTCCATGTCGATGTAGTTGTGCACCGTCGTGAACTGCTCGCGGGCCCCGAACTTCATTTTGCGCAGGATCACATCGGCCATGGCCCGGCGGTTGAGGTCGGCATAGCGCTGGGCGATGGCCATATCGTGCAGATAGTCCGCCATGGCTTCACCGGTCAAAAAGCTCAGCGCATCGCCCTTGCCGCTCTTGAGGTTGGCGATGGCCTGCTCCAGCTCGTTGTGGCGTCCTTCGCTCTTGTAGCGGACGATAAGGTCCTTCACGGCGCGGTCGGCCAGCCAATGGCCGGCCAAGCGCTGGTAGTGCTCGGCGATCTGCAGGCCCAGCTGGCGGCTGCCGGAATGGATCACGAGGTAGCGGGTGCCCTCGTCGTCCTCATCGACCTCTATGAAGTGGTTGCCGCCGCCCAGCGTACCCAGCGACAGCTCCGCGCGGCTCATGTTCACCTTGGCGGCGCAGCGCAGCGCGGCTAAATCGGCCTGCTCCACATAGGCATGGCGCTCGGCGCGGATGTGTTTGCCGCTGGGCACATGCTCACGGATTACCTTGTCCAGCTTGCTGTATTCGATGTGGGCGCGGCCCAAGTCCGTGGTCAGCATGCCGCAGCCGATGTCCACGCCCACGAGGTTGGGCACCACGCGGTCGGCAATCGTCATCGTGGTGCCGATGGTGCAGCCCTTGCCGGCGTGCACGTCGGGCATGATGCGCACGGCGCTGCCCTCGGCGCACGGATGGTCGCACAGGGCCTTGATCTGGCTCCGTGTCTCCTCGTCCAGCGTATCGGTGTATACCTTGGCCGTGGCAAACTGGCCGGCAATCCGTATCATGATTGCGCTCTCCTTCCGGCGATGAGCAAGAAATCCACCGTGATCTCCATGCCTTCTTCATTCTCCGCCAGCGCCTGCACCCGATGTGGCGGCGCGTTCCACCCCAGCGGCGTCATGCGCGCCAGGTTCCGCAGGCCCTCGCCGCGCAGGGCGTGGCTGTAGCGCACGGCGCGCTGCTCCAGCACGGCAAACCTCTGACCGAAGTGCTCCGCCACCGCTGCGTTGGAATATTCCTCCGTAGCGTCCAGCGCCTGCCTCAACTCCCGCAGGTATTGCGGCCCCGGCACCACTTTAATCAGTATGCCGGTTTGGCCCAGAACCCGTCCGAACTCTGCGTAGTTGGCCGGGGACAGTATGTTGACGATGGCATCGAAGCTCTCGTCGGCGAAGGGTAGCCGCGCCAGATCGGCCACAGCCCACAGGATGCCCTCACGCCGTGCCGCCTGCTGTATCGCGGGCTTGGCGATGTCCACGCCGGCGCCGGTGGCTTCGGTGGCTTCGCCACATTTTGTTTGGAGTCGTTCTAAAATGGACTGCAAGTGGCTGCCCTCGCCGCAGCCGGCGTCCAACACCGCCGGCGCAGCCGGAGGCTGATTCAGAAGCGCTCTCAATGTGCCTATCACAGCGTCCAGCATCGGGTCGAAGAACCCCGCCGCGCACACCGCCGACCGGGCTTGGAACAGCGCCGCATCATAGTCCTCGGTATGCCGGCCGGTGAACAGGTTCACGTAGCCCTGGCGGGCGAAATCAAAGCTGTGGCCGGCCGTGCAGCGCAGGCTCCCCTGCTCCACGGCCATGGCGGCGCGGCAAAGAGGGCACGCCAACAGGCCGGCGTGCCGCTCATAAAGCTCTTGGGTTTGTTCCATGCGGTTCATAGGGTTATTTTACCACAAGTGATGGGCAGCGCCCAGCGCGAAGACGTTTCAACCAGAAGTGGACGGGAGGTTCCTCAACTCCACGCTTCGAGGATGCCCCGCACCAGTACGCGCACTTCCCGCTCCAGCCTTACTGCCTTGCGCAGCGCTGCCACCAGCCGGGCGCGCGTGGCCCCATCCCACACCGGCGCGGAATTGCCCACCGGCGGGAAGTGGTGCTGTGCAAGCTCCTCCCCGCCCTGCGCCGGCGCGCCACCGGCAAAGACTGCGCAAGTCCTTTCATAGGGCACGGCGGCCAGCAGAGCGTCCAGCATATCCCGGTATAGCGCCGCCACGGCCAGCAGCCTCTTGCGGTTGTCGCCGGCCAGCAGCGCGGCGCTCTCCTCCAGATAGATGTACGCCGCGCGCCTTGCGTCCATCAGCGACCCGATGTGGTATTGGTCGTTGCTGCAGCGCTTCCGGTACTCTTCCACCGGCAGCTCGAAGCCCCGGATCAAGACGTCGTACGCGCTGTCGCCGAAGCGGTGATTGTAGCGGCCACTCGGCTGCTCATAGATCGCCACGCACATTTCCAGCGATTTCTTCAGGGCCTCCAGCGCCGGCAGCGGTTCGCACCGGCGGTCATAGAAGCGAAGCAGAACCCGGGGAACTTCGCCGGGGTATTGATCGGCCAAACGATAGCCGTTGGCAGTGAACACCTCGCCCTGTTTGGCGATTTCATAGTCGAAGTAGGTTCGCCCAAAGAACATGGTCCTCCCACCGCGCCAGGCATGACCGGTGACCACCGTCCATTCCGGGGCCGCCCGCTGTCCGCAGACCAGCACCGGCACGCCGGCCCCCAGGCTGCGGACCACGTTGGCGTCGCGCGCCGCCTCGTCGGCCAGGCTGTAGACGTCCACGCCAAAGGCCCGGTTCATGGCCTCCTCGGCCATGACGCCGTTCTGCGGCATCGTGGAGCTGGGGTCCCAGTCTTTCCGCATGCAGATGCGGTAGGCGGCGCCGCACAGACCCATGACGTGCTCGTAGGTCGCGCCGATACCCATGGCGCTCAGCATGGCCGTCACCGCGCCGCCATAGGTGCAGTCCTGCCACTGCCCCCATCGCAGCATCGGGAAGCCGTCGATGTAGTGGCCGCCATCGGCGGCCTTCACCGCCAAGGGCCGCGCTCTGGCGGCGGCATTGGCGGCATGCTGCGCGTAGCTCACGATCACCGGCTGGGTTTGCGGGCCGTAGCCCTCGGGCAGCTGCTCCACGAGATCAAGTATCTCCGTGTCGTATTGCTTCAGGCGCTGCACATAGGCCGCGACCTTTTCCCGCAAGGGGCGCTGAGTCAGCTTGGAGAAGCCGTCGATCTCGGCGCTGACCTTTTGGTCCAGATGCAGCTGGCTGTCCTCACCGCCGATACCGTTGCGCAGGCACAGCAGCGCTGACAGCAGCCTTGCGCGGTTGGGGGCCAACGGCTCCTGGAACCTCTTGGCTAGGTAGGCGTAAAGATAGCTTCTATAGTGCCCCAGCAGCAGCAGGCCGCACGGAGCCAAAAAGACACCGTGGTGCGCCTCTACGCTCCTCCACGCGTCGTCGTCCAGCAGCCACGCGGTCATGGCGTCCAGGGCGCTCAAGCCCGCCGCCACCGTCTGGCCTTGGCTGGGAACCGCCCGCTTGTCTTTCAGGATCGCCGCCGTTTCCGCGAGGAAGCGCAGCGCTTCATCTCCCGCCAACCGGTCTCCGGTCTTTTCGCCGACGACGACGATGCCGTAGCACTTGTCGTACCAATCCTCTACGGTATAGTAAAGGTCCGTGGCGTCGTAGCCGGTCGGCAAGCCGTCGGGCGACCAATAGGCGCGCAGCAGCAGCCGATCCCCATCGCTCTCATATCCGGTGATGACGCACGTGAAGGGATCGCCATGGGTGAAGCCGAAGCCGATCACCGGGCGCCCCCGGTCGATGGAATCCATAATCTTGGTCTTGTAGAGCTCTCTGGAATACGCCCTTGGCGCACCTGTGATGTCGGGTTCGTACAGGTATTCGCTCCCATAGCCCAATGCCCGAAAGGTCCGCTGCGGTATTTCGGCAAGGATGCTGACCTCGTCGCAGCAGGAGCGCTCCTTCCAAGGGAAGCACAGCGCCACGCCGCTCAGCGCGAACAGCTCGTCGTCGTCCACCGGATCCCCGAGGTATTCCATGACGGCCATGACCGAGCCGATGAAGCACACCGCCGACGGGTTGCCGTAGGCGATATGCCGCACACCCTGCAACACTTTGGCCGCAGCTCGGTCGGCTCCGGCGTTCCGCGCTGTCTCAGCCATGCTCAGCAGCACGGGCTTTGTGCGGGGGCTGTAGCTTTCGGGTGAACCGTCGGGCATGTCGGGCGTAGTCGGCTTAAGTCCATTCTCCGTATCGTCCTTGCTCATGTTCCTGGCTGGTTCCATACGGCTTTCCTCCTCTGCGTATTGGTTCACACCGAGTATAGCCCTCGCGCCGGCATACGTATTACCCGTTTTTACCATCTTTGAGCCGGCAGCACAGCCGCATGGTGATGTTCTCACGCTGTGCATCGCTGCCGGTTTCGTACAAGGCGAACACCGGCGTGCCATCCCCGCTCAGGCCGCAATCCGCCATCCACGAGGCAAGCCGGGCCTCATGGGCGCCGGCGTCGGCGCAGCACGGCCCGCTCAGCACGGCGTATCGCCCCGCATTCACTGTCATGCGTACCAAATCCTCACCCAGCGCAACGGCGGGGTCTCCAGGTATCCCGATGCCGCATGTGCAGCCGTCCCGGTCTTTGGAAACGTAGAATTCCCGAGCTCCGCGCAGGATGTCCGGGTGCTGTCCGGTCAGAAAATCCACGACCGCCCTGGAGGCTCTTTCCTCCGCGTCGGCCCCTGTATGGCGGGAGGCCAGAAAGGTCCTCTCTTCCCGCATCATGACCCGCATCTCCAGGAAGGACTCCTTCCTCCGTATGGGCAGGTACAACCTCAGCTTGACCGCCCTTCCCCTCCGCAGCATGTACTCCTCAAAGTAGGACCCGTCGGCCTGCTCAAACATGCTCATCTGCAGCCAGTCGCCGTACAGATAGTCCCATGCGGCGCCAATGGCCGCTTCCTCATTGCCCACGGTCAGCGTGGCGTATGTGCCGGTTTGGGCAAGGCGATCCTCGAAATCCACGAAGCCGCAACGTACGAGCGCCTCCCGCTGAGCGGGTGATTCTTCGATCCACAGCTCATAGCAGAAGCGGTTGCCGGATTGCTGCCCGTTGCAGCCGAAAACCCTGCCTTCATAGCCGGGCAGCGCACTTAGCAGCTGTTCCACCGCCCTGGCCTCAATCACCATTAGCTGCGCGTGATAGAATTTACAAACCATAAGGCCGGGGATGCACTCCTGGGCGACGCTGACATAGGGCTTGGAACTCCCCCGGAAGGGAGGGAAGTAATAGTGACAGTCCCCATTCCTATATTCCAACGGCGTCAGGCCCGTGGCGAGCCTGACCGACCGGCAGAACGCCTGCTGCGAGCTGAACCCGTGGCAAAGGGCGATGTGCGCCAGCGCCTCGTCGGAGAAGCGGACCATGGCCAGCGCGTTGGACAGACGCCTTTTGCGTACATACTCCTTGACCGAGTGCCCCGTGTAGGCGTAGAAATCCCGATACAGCTGTATCAGCGAAACAAAGCCCGCGCGCGAGATATCCTGAGCGGTGATGTCGCGATACAGATTCTCTTCCATGTGCGCTATGGCGCGGTTCAGATCATAAATCCTGCTCATCTCATATCATCCGGAGATCTGGCTTGTCACAGCTATGTCATGGGTTTTTGTCCAGAAACTCCTCCGCGGAACCATAGGAATCGATGCGGGCCCCTCCGGTTTCGATCAGATTCACAAACTCCGCCTGCAAGGCCTTGGCCCGCTGGCGGAACGCTTCCAGGTTCTCCGCCTGAAAGCCGCCCATCAAGTCAAACTTTGACAGCCCGTTCTCCTGCGCAACCTCATCCAGCACATGCTGCAGGCAGGTTCCGGAAATGAAGGCCAGCGTCGCGTCCTTCCTGTCACAGCAGCCATAGATTTTATTCCATGTGGAGATGCCCTCCTCGTAACACTCAGCCATGCCGGGATAGTCGGGCTGCTTGTCGTGCTTCAGTTCGCCTGACAGGTCACGAAGAAAATCCCCGGTGTTCTTGATCATTTGGCAGCTGGCATCCCGCAAGCTCGTCACCGTATCGGCTTGTACAATCGCCTCATACAGATTAACGAAATCCTCGGGAATGCTCTTCATCGCAACCAGGTCTTCGATTTGCTTTTTTAAACCCCGGCGGAAATAGGTGTGGTTCGCATAAGCCACCGCCTCTGACAGGGACATCGCAATGTAGCCCGCACAGGTTCTGGTCTCGCAGAGTCCGTCCTCAAACAGCATGGCCCCGTAGGTGGTTTTCGCCTGCTTCAACCGATCGGATGCCTTGTTAAGCATGAACTCCCCATCCTGCAGATGCACCGCCAGACGGTCTTGCAGAGCGCGGAACCGCTGCAGGTCTTCATCGGAATTGCTATACAGTATCCTGACATCGGCAAGGCAGGGCGTTATGCTCTCGTTCAGGTCCGCAAGGCCTTCCACCCGCTGCCAGGACATCGGGAACAGATCGTATCCAATACCGTCGATGATGAACGTCCTGCTCATGCGGTACCCGTCATCGGTCTTGGGGATAAAATAAAAGTCTACGTCCGACAATGCATTCGCCGTGCCATTGACATAGGAGCCATAGGTGAGCACCATGCTTACCGCGTCATGGAACTCTGACGCCGCTCTTCTGCCCGCCCATTGGGCGATCAAATCGTTTTTGTTCATGCCGGCTCCTCGCTGTAAATGCTTAGGGACTTCCCCGAAATCGCAACCGTTTGCCTATCTTTTATGATTATAACAACAATTTACAAAAAAAGGCAACGGGCGGCATGAGCCACCCGTTGCCTGTTCAACGCTGTTCCTAAATGATCTCTTCTCCCGGATACAACGGGAAGCGCGCGCACAGCTCCAGCACCTCGGCTTTGACCGCTTCCACCACTTCTTCTTTGCCCTCGATGATGCGGGTGATCAGGTTGGCGATGTGCACCATGTCGGCCACGCCCAGGCCGCGGCTGGTGACCGCCGGCGTGCCGATGCGGATGCCGCTGGTGATCGTGGGCTTGGCCGGATCGTTGGGCACGGCGTTCTTGTTGACGGTGATATGGGCCTCATCCAGCAGACGCTCCAGCTTCTTGCCGGAGATGCCCCTGTCAATCAGGTTTAGCAGCATCAGGTGGTTGTCGGTGCCGCCGGACACCAGCTTGACGCCGTTGGCTACAAAGGCCTTGCTCATGGCCTGGGCGTTGTCGATGACGCCCTGCTGATAGGCCTTGAAGCCGTCGCCGGCGGCCTCCTGGAAGCACACGGCCTTGGCGGCGATCACGTGCATCAGCGGCCCGCCCTGGGTGCCGGGGAAGATGGCCTTGTCGATGGCCTTGGCATACTGCTCGCGGCACAGTATCATGCCGCCGCGGGGGCCGCGCAGCGTCTTGTGGGTCGTCGTGGTGATGAAATCCGCGTGGGGCACCGGGTTGGGGTGCAGCCCAGCGGCCACCAGGCCGGCCACGTGAGCCATGTCCACCATCAGCAGCGCGCCGCAGGCGTCGGCCACGGCGCGGAACTTCGCGTAGTCGTAGCTGCGCGGGTAGGCGCTGGCGCCGGCCACGATCAACTTGGGCTTGTGTTCCAGGGCCAGCTCCATGAGCTTGTCATAATCGATGCGCTCGGTGTCGTCGGCCACGCCGTAGGGCACGATGTTGAAATACTTGCCGGAGATGTTGACGGGGCTGCCGTGGGTCAGGTGGCCGCCGTGGGCCAGGTTCATGCCCAGTATCGTGTCGCCGGGGCTCAGCATGGCAAAGTACACGGCCACGTTGGCCTGGGCGCCGCTGTGGGGCTGAACGTTGGCGTGCTCGGCGCCAAACAGCGCGCAGGCGCGGGTACGGGCCAGGTCCTCCACGATGTCCACATACTGGCAGCCGCCGTAGTAACGGTGACCGGGATAGCCTTCGGCATACTTGTTGGTCAGGTGGCTGCCGGCGGCGGCCATCACGGCAGGGCTCACGAAATTCTCCGAGGCGATCAGCTCCAGGTGGTCTCTCTGGCGCTGCAGCTCCTGGGCCATGGCCTGGGCCAGCTGCGGGTCGGTGGCGGCGATGAGCTTCAGGTCGATCATGAATGGCCTCCTATGATAAAATTGTGAACAATATAGAAAAGGCGCGTCCAAACGTGCGCCATTCGTTGTCTACTGGAATCATATCAGAACCCGCTTGCATGTCAAGCGGAAATAGCGGATGCGGCTTCCCGAATCGCCGAACATCCCTTCCGGCTCACTGTGGTGCATGCCTGGGCCCTAGGGTGTCTTGTGCTGACCGACGGCACGCTTTTTTGCCGCGCGGCGATTGGCGCCGGCCCCCGGAGCGTGACCGGTTATCTTGAGGAACGCGCTGTAAAACGCTTTGTAATCAGAATATCCGACTTCCGCCGCGATGGAACCGAGCGTGAGCTCCCCCTCTTCGATGAGCCTGCAGGCTTCCTTGATGCGCATGCTCTGCACATAGCACGAGAGCGTCTGCCCTGTCTGCTGCTTGAAAAGGGCGCAGATGTGGCTCTGGCTGACAAGCGCCTTTTTCGCGAGTTCCCGCAAGCTGGGCTTCTCCGGAAAGCTGTCGTGGAGAATGCCGATGACGTCCGCAACGATCCTGTGGTTGAAGTCGTTGCCGGGATGTTCCTTCACGGAATTCATGCTGCGCAGAAGAAAGACCATGAGCTCGATCAGGTATCCGCGCAGCATCGGAAGATATCCGGTACGCTTTTCGTTGTTCTCCCTAAGCATCTTTGCCAGCAGATGCTCCAGCTCCAACTGCTCATCTGGCCGGATATGAGTCTCGATTTTCCCCGGATTCGCGCTAAAGCAATTTGCCAACAGATTGTATAGCTGATGGTTTTCAAAATCCCCCAGGCTCAGGATGTGATCATCCAGAAACTCAGGCAGAAAGAGCACATTGTAGGTCAAAAGCTGGTTGGAATGATCGTCTGTAAAGAACAAGTGCCGGTCAGAAAAATTGATCAGGAAAAGATCGCCGCGGGTCACTTCATATCTCTCGTCGTTTACCAGATGATATCCTTTCCCGGCATAGACATAGCATATTTCCAGAAACTCATGGGTGTGAATGTAAGTTTCGGCATTCTCGAAGCTGTATACGGGCGTGACGGTCTCGTCGTACAGCGTCACCTGTATCGGGTATTGATCCGATAGAAACTGGGATTTGTGAAACACCAAACTCATTCGGCTTTCTCCATGAGATCAGATCACATGGGTAATATAGACCATGGCATTCATCATTGCAACCATGTTCTCTTTCTGGGCACAGCACTACAATGGATATGGCCAGTAAGGCCGCCCAATGGATCGGAGGAAACCATATGGCAAAAACAGGATGGTATCAATCAAGCTTTCGCCGCAACCTGGTGGACATGCATATTGAGCAATGGGATCCAGGCTTTCTGGCCGAATATGACGCGAAGCGCTATGTCGCTCTGCTGAAACAGGCTAACGTGCAATCGGCCATGTTCTACGCCAATTCCCATGTGGGCTACTGCTATTGGCCCACACCCGTGGGCCACATGCACGACGGCCTTGCCGGGCGGGACATCGTCGCGCAGACCGTTGCAGAACTGCGCAGGGAACACATCGGCGTCATTTTGTACTATACGTTGATCTATGACAACTGGGCGTATGACAACATCCCGGACAGCAGAATACTGGATCAATCCGGCAACCCATCCCGGCAGAAGGACGGCGCCGCCCGGCCCTTCACAAGCCGGTACGGCGTATGCTGCCCCAACGCGCCTCTTTATCGCGATTATGTAAGGGCCAACTTGATTTCGCTGGTCACTGGCTATCATCCGGACGGGATCTTTCTGGACATGACCTTCTGGCCGGACGTGTGCCACTGCGGGCACTGCCATGAACGGTTCCGCAAGGAAACGGGCAAGCAGCTGCCGGCCAGTGTGAACTGGGGCGATGCCGACTGGCGTCTGTTCCAACGCCACCGGGAAGACTGGATGACCGATTTCGCGTGGTTCTGTACGAATGTCATCAAGGATGCCGATCCGGACGTCACCGTGCAGCACCAATATTCCACGGCCCCCGGCTGGTGGCAGTACGGCGTTACGGCGGAGATGTCCCGCGCCAGCGAATTTGCGTCCGGAGACCTTTATGGAGGGTCGGCGGAGCAATCCGCCGTGTGCAAGCTGTTCTACAACCTGACCGTTCATCAGCCCTTCGAGTATATGACATCCCGGTGCTACCCGAATCTGGCGGACCACACAACGGCTAAAACCCAGGAGATGCTCCGACTGCACAACGGCATCACGCTGGCCCACAACGGCGCGTTCTTTTTCATCGACGCCATCGACCCGCGGGGCACACTGAATGCCGAAATATATGCCATGCTGGGGCGGGTGTTCCAGGAGACGATGCCGCTGGAACCCTTGCTGACCGGGGAGCTGGCCCAGGACGTCGGCATCTATTTCAGCCTGCGGGCCAAGTACAACCCCGACGGGCAATACACGCAGCAAAAGAAGGATGCCTTCCACGACAAACCCCATTGGGACGCCGTCATGGGCGCGGCAAAATGCCTTCGGCACAAGCACATTCCCTTCGGTATCTGCTCCAGCGTCAATCTGGACCAGCTGAGCCGCCACCGGCTGCTGATTGTGCCAGACTTGTTCGCACTCACGCCGGAAGAAGCCCAGGCATTCCGTGAATATGTGGAGCGGGGCGGCACGCTGTATGCCAGCGGCCGCACGGACACCGCTCTGCTGGGGGATGTACTTGGCATCCGCCCCGTCGGCCAGACGCGGGAAGCCTATACCTACATCCGCCCGGAGGAGAGCGCCGCAGCGCTGCTACCCGGTGTCAGCGCCCAATACCCATTGGCGGTTTCCAGCCGGCAGCAGGTCGTGGAAACCGTGGACGGAGAAGTTCTGGCGTGCATCACACTGCCGTATACCGATCCTATCGACTTCGAGCGCTTCGCTTCCATCCATTCCAACCCGCCCGGTATCGATACGGACCACCCCGCGCTGGTGCGCCACCGCTACGGCAAGGGTACAGCTATTTGGTGCTCCGCCGCTTTGGAGGCCATCGACAAGCCGATCCATCAGGATTGTTTGCACGCCATACTGCTCTCCCTGCTGAGCGCCCCGGTCAGCGCCACGCTGCGGGGGCCGGCCGTCGTGGAGCTGCTCCGCTTTGACGACAGGCCGACGAACAGCTGCACGATCCGCCTGGTCAACCTGCAGGAGCACACGCCGGTGCTGCCGGTGTACGGACTTGCGGTAGAGGTTTATGTTGGGGAGAGAACGCTTGCCGGCATATCGGCAGTGCCGCACGGAGAGCCAGTACCCTTTGCCATGGAGGGCGGTTATGCCCGCTTCGCCGTGGACAGGTTGGACGTGCTGGCCATATACAAGCTGCAATACGAGTGATGCGGGAGGGAAAAGATGAACGCGAAGCTGTTGGCAGAAGAGGCGCTGGAATTCGGCCAAGGAATATTGCGGTTGGCGCCTGCATGGGTTCCGCGGGCCTTCTGCAGGCCCGGCAGGCGCCTCAAACTGCACCCGGACGACTACTATTCGCTGGGTCTCAAGCGGGGCGGCATCGATGAGCGCTGGTTCGCCTCCACAACCCACGCGGAAAACGGGCCCGAAACGCCGGGCGACGAGGGCTTGAGCTATGTGATAGTGGACGACGCCAGCGACCGTCGGCTGCTGCTGCGCGATGCTGTGGACGAACTGGGTGCGGACATGATCGGCGAGGCGCTGTGGAGCAAATACCGAGGCTGGCCCATGTTCTCCAAGTTCTTTGACAACCTGGGTCCGCTGCCCCACCATGTGCACCACCGGGAGCAGCACGCACAGCGGGTGGGCGCCCACGGCAAGCCGGAAATGTACTTCTTCCCCTCCCAGGTCAACTCTTGCGGCGGCGAATTCCCCTATACCTTTTTCGGGCTCAACCCCGGTACAACCCGGGAGGAGCTCAGGCGAGCTCTTGAAGGCTTTGCCGCGGGCGACAACGGCATCCTCGGCCTTTCGCGCGCCTACAAGCTGACGCCGGATACCGGCTGGGACGTGCCGCCGGGCATTCTGCACGCGCCGGGAAGCCTGTGCACCTACGAGCCGCAATTCGCATCCGACGTATACGCGATGTACCAGTCTGCGCTTCCGGGCGACCACACAGTGCCGGAGGAGCTGCTATGGAAAAACTGTCCGGTGGAGGAAATCGGCAACTTCGACTATCTGCTGGAGGTGCTGGACTGGGAGCGCAACGTGGACCCTGACTTTGCGAAAAACCGCTTCATGCAGCCCCTGCCCTGTGAGAACAAGACACAAATGCTTCAGGATGGATATTGCAAGGAGTGGATATGCTATCGTTGCGATCAGGTAAGCGCGCAACGGCTGACCGTTCTGCCTGGAAGGACTGTGACGATTCGCGACGCGGCGGCATACGGCTTCATCCTGGTGGAGGGGTACGGGCGCGTCGGGAGATGGAACGCAGAGACCCCGACGATGATCCGTTTCGGACAAATAACGAACGACGAGTTCTTTGTCACGCGGACGGCGGCAAACCGGGGTGTCGTTATCCATAACGATTCCCGGGCACAACCGCTGGTCATGCTCCGCCACTTCGCAGAAAATCCGGATTTGCTGCTATGGAAGAACGCAGGAATCAGCACACAATAGCACAGACAGCAAACAAGCCCGTTGGTGATTCAACGGGCTTGTTCTATATCAAGTATCGTTCGTCGCAGCCAGCGAAGCGTTATCCCTTCACACCGCCGATCATAATACCCTTCACGAAATAGCGTTGCAGGAACGGATAGACGATCAGGATCGGGATCGTGCCCACGATGATCGTGCAGTACTTGACCAGCAGGCGGTAGCTCTCCTGCTGCGACTGGCCGATGACGCCCATGGGCCGCATGCCGGAGGTATCGTTGTTGATGAGGATCTCGCGCAGAATCAGCTGCAGCGGGAACTTGCCCTTGGTGCTCAGGAAGAGGGCAGGATTAAACCATTCATTCCACATGCGTACGCCGTAGAACAGCGCGATGACAGCCACCGTGGCCTGCGCCAGCGGCACCATAATGCGCCAGATGATCAGCCAATCGCTGGCGCCATCCAGTTTGGCCGATTCCACCATGCTGTCGGATACGCCGTCAAAGGCCGTACGCATGATGATCAGGTTGAACGTGTTGACGGCGATCGGCAAAATGATGGCCCAACGGCTGTCGCGCATGCCCAGGTTCATCAGCAGCAAATAGAACGGAATCAGGCCGCCCTGGAAGTACATCGTGAAGATGATGCCCCTCATGATGTGCTTGTTCCAATAGACGCCCTTGCGGCTGAGAACATAGGCGCCGGTGATGGTCAGGAACATGCTGATGGCCGTGCCGACGACGACATAGAACAGCGTGTTCAGGAAACCCGAAGAGATGTTCGGGTTCTCCATGACCAGCTTATAGCCCAGAAAATTGTAGGGCATCGCCGGCAAAAAATAGAAACCACGCTTGGCATACACGATCAAAGGGTCACTGATGGAAGCCATGGCCACGTGCCACAGCGGATAGATCGTCACAATGCATAGCACGATCAGGATGGCATAATTGAATACGTTGAAAATCTTTTCGCTCAATGTCCGTTGAAGCATCGTCGACCTCCTACCACAAGCTGGTTTCAGACAGCCTGCTGCTCATCCTGTTGGCAAAGACGACCAGCGCAAAGTTGATGACCGAGTTGAACAGGCCAACTGCCGTGGCAAAGCTGAAGTTGGCTTCGACAATGCCTTTTCGATATACATAGCTGGAAATGACGTCCGCCGTTTCGTAGGTCAAACCGCCATAGAGCAGTATGATCTTCTCGAATCCCAGGCTCATCAGCGAACCGATGCGCAGCACCAGCAGGATGGCAATGGTCGTCATGATGCCCGGCAGCGTCACATGGAACACCTGGCGCAGGCGGCCGGCGCCATCTATCGTCGCGGCTTCGTACAGCTCCGGGTTGATGGCCGACAGCGCCGAAAGGAAGATGATGCTGTCCCACCCAATGCGCTGCCAGAGCTCAGACCCCACGTAGAGCGTGCGGAAATAGGCCGGGTTGCCCAACAGATTGACCGGAGTTCCGCCGAGCATCTTTGTGATCGTTCCAAAGACGCCGTCGGAGGCGGTGAAGTCTCTCAACATACCGCAGATGATGACGATGGAAATAAAATATGGCATGTACGTGATGGTTTGCACCACACGCTTGAAGGCCTGGTTGCGCAGCTCGTTGAGCAACAGCGCCAGTATGATGGGCAGCGGAAAACCCCACACCAGATTCCAGAAGTTGATCAGCACCGTGTTGCGGATCACCCGGAAGGCGTAGGGGCTGCGAAAGAATTCAAAATACCATCTTAATCCAACGAACTCACTGCCTAGAATACCCTTGCGCGGAGAAAAATTGTTGAACGCCATGACGATGCCATACAGCGGGCCATAGCACCACAGCAGATAAAAGGCGATGGTTGGCAAGATCAGCAGATACAACGGCCAATGCTTTTGAAAGTCTCTGGCCACGACTGCGCGCCAGGACGCAAACTTGCCCATTTTGGGCAGAGAAGAAGGAAGTTGCTGCACCGACATGGGTGGGTTCCTCCAGACTGATGATATGCGCCGCCGCGGGCGAGGCTGAGCCTGCCCGCGGCGACTCGTTCATGTTTTACTTGCGCTGGCCGTAGCGCGTGATGGCAGCGGTCTTGATTTCGGCGGCGCGAGCGATGTTCATGGACTTAACCTTGTCCACGAAGGCGTCAAAGCCGGTCAGGGGTTCCTGGCCCATGATGAACTTCAGCGTCATCTCGTCGCGATAGGTGTTGATGTCGGTCATGATGGAAGCAAGCTCGGTGCTCTCTTCGGGCGTCTGGCTGATGTTGTCGGGCACGAGCCAGCTGGAATCCTGGGTATCCCACAGCTGGATGCACTCGAACACTTCGGGCTGCATCTCATAGGCGGCGCTGTTGCGCAGATAGCCCCAGTTGTGCAGCTTGAACAGAGGATACAGCGTCCAGAAGTCCAGGCCTTCATCATTCTTCAGGCGGGGATAGATCCACTCGTACTCGCCGTCTTCCTTCCACTTGTAGGAGACGTTCTCAGGCCCGTAGGAGCACAGGTCGCCGCCGTCCTGGCTGTACCAGTAATCCTTCCACTTGGCAGCAACTTCGTCCAGACCATCGTCCTTGAGCTTGACGGTGAAGAACTCACGGTCGCCACGGACGGTGGAGTTGTCCTGATGCAGGTGGATGACCTGACCATCGTAGCTGGTGGGCTGCAGAACGGGCTTCAGGGAGAACTTGGCGTTCTGGCTCTGGCCGGTCTTGAGGGCCTGGCCCAGCTCACCATAGGCCAGACCGAAAGCGCCGTACTGGCTGTTGGCAACGTTGGCAAAGTAGGAATCATTGTCGCGGGTCGCAAAGTCGGGATCCAGCAGGCCGTCTTTGTACCACTCGTTCATCTTGGTCAGCCAGCTCTTGTAACCGGGCTGGATGGGGCCATAGAGAGCGGTGCCTTCTTTGTTGACCCACTCGTAACCCACTTCGTAGGAACCGGCAAACATGTAGTTGGTGGCCACGCCGTACCACTGGGTGATGTTCATGCCCAGAGGAGCGATGTTCTTGGCAGCCTTCATGGCGCGCAGCATCTTGTCCCAATCTTCGATGGTCTTGGGCTGTTGCAGGCCCAACTCGTCCAGCCAATCCTGGCGCACCCACAGGCCGCTCCAGGGGTCGGTCGGCACGATGTCGATCATCGGGAAGAAGCTCATTTTACCGGAGTCATCCACGAAATCGCGGTTGATGTCCTTGTTGTTCTCGCGCAGGAACTTGATGTTGGGCATGAGGCCCTTGTCATAATAGGGCGTCAGATCCAGATAGACGCCGTCCGATACCGCCTTCTGATAGCCGCCCTGATAATCCGGGGGCGTGGAGAAGATGTGCGGCAGATCGTTGGACGTGACGCGCAGGTTGTAGTTGTCCTTCTCCTGACCAACGGTGGGATACAGGAACTCAATGTGCACGCCGGTGCGCTTTTCCAATTCCTTGAAAACTTCGCACTCGTCCAGACCCTTCATGACCGTGGAGGAGAAGCCGCGCCAGACCGTCAGCGTGACAGGCTTGTCGGTCACAGGCAGCTTTGTGCCGTTGATGTTGTTCAGATACTTGTCAGCGCGGGTGTCATTCTTGACGGGGGTGATGTTGTAGGGGCGACCGTTGTTGTTGTCGCCACCCGGCGCCGGTTCGCCGGCGGAAGCGGAGGGTTGCACGGTCGCATTGTCCGCTGCGGGGGCAGTGGAACTGCCGGCCGCCGGGGAGCCGCCGCACCCTGCCAGCATGGTAACAACCATTGCTAGCGCCAGAAGCAGAGGCATGAGCTTGTGTTTCATCTTTTCTCCTCCTTTTATTTACGACGCATATACATACGCGCCATAACCCAAGTTATTGACACATTGTCCTAATGACATCGATTGCATATTGTGGTGCCAGTAAAACATCATATATCCAGCAACTTATGCTGTGATATATGCCATTCATATATATTAGAGAAAAATTTGGTCAAAGCAAATATCGTTATCTATATAAAACATGCAAATTTCTCTACAGATTCATGTCAGAACTACTAAGTCTCATATAATGCTTGATGGTACATGAAGCCGGACCCGCCGGAGTTATCGCCGACGGGCGGAATATCCATGTGGCAGCGCCTTAACCAAATACCCTCGATTCCGCCCAGACACGCGGTTATAATGATGTCTATCGGATATTTTTGATATACTCGCGTGGGGACATCTGATAAAACTTCTTAAAAACGTTGCTAAAATAATAGGGTGAGGAAAACGATAGCGCCTGAGATATTTGCTTGATCGAGAGGTTGGTGCTTTTCATTAGCTGCTCTGCTGCCCGGATTCTAAACATTTGTATGAAATAGTTGGGAGAACCGTTCAGAATTTTGGTGAATGCCTTGTATAGGTAGGACTGGCTGATATGGACGTGATTACAAATGCTTTCGATGTCGATCGGGTCGCTGATGTTGTTCTGTATGAATGCAATGCTTTCGTTGACGATCCGAATGTCCTTTTCGTTTATGCCTGCCGCCCGAGCATGGCTGGATTGATCAAGATTGTTCCGCATCAGGGTAATAATGATCTGCTGGAATAGCGCGTTGATATAAGCGACGCTTCCAGGCCCTTTTCTGTTCGTTTCGACTTCAATCATCTGGTATAGGGGCAACAATTCCTGGGCTTGCTGATCGCTTACCTTATGGCAAAGATCCGGCAACAACAGCTTTATAAATTCATTATGCAGATAAAGAGGATATACATCAAAATGGATCCAGTAATCCTTATGCGGATCATCGTGAAGTGGCAGAATACTGTGCAGCGTGAACGGAGGGATCAACACGACATAGCCGGATGAGCAACTGAACTGTTTGTCGCCTATGCTGATCGTGCTTTTGCCTTTATATATGAATATGAGTTCAAAATCGCTATTAATGCGATTGATATTTATCCCATCTCCTTCGATGTTTTGATGGCCAGCGGCCCTTAGTGAAAATTGATATTCGGAAATTCGCCTGGACAGATCATCGTCTGATATAGATAGCAACTCGAAGAGATGATCTTCGGCTGTGTTTTTTAGAACATCAAAATATTGATATGAACGTTTCATTTTTTGTCCATCCTGTGATTATTCGTAATTATTATAACACAAATATGCAAACGGAATGAACAACTGTCCAGCCTAAAAACTGTTCTTGGATAAAAGTTCTAGCAGGCTCCCAGCGAATACGCTTTATGCAAAAAGCTGTCGGTTTCGACAACTTTCTTGCTTTCCGGGCCGCTGTATGTTACAACGTTTCCTGTCGCCCATTTGCGGTGCCCGGAGGAATCATGAAAATAAAGCGCCCCTGGCTGCTGATGTATTTTGTCAATGCTTTCTACTGGATGACGCTGTATACCTATGTGCCCATCTTCCCGACCTATGTGCAAAACGCCATCGCGCCGGCGATACCCGCTGCCCGGCTGGCCGCCACCGTGGGGTTGATCACCGGTTCCTACGGCATCACGCAGCTGTTGTTCCGCCTGCCGCTGGGCATGTGGAGCGACCGCGTGCGCCGGCGCAAACCCTTTGTGCTGGGTGGCATTGCCGTGGGCATTGCCAGCGCCCTGGTGCTGTTCTTCTTCTCCAGCGCCAACACGCTGTTCCTGGGCCGCGCCATGGCGGGGCTGGCAGCCTGCGCCTATGTGCCGCTGAGCATATTGATCACAAGCTCTTTTGAGCGCGAACACACGACGCGCGCGCTGGGATATATGGAGGCCTCCACCGCCTCCGGGCAGCTGACTGCCATGCTGGCCGGCGGCCTGGTGGGCACGTTGAGCGGCGACCGTGCCAGCTTTCTGGTGGCGGCGGCATTGGGCGCAGTGGCGCTGGCGCTGGCCGGTTTCTCTCAGGAGAGCCGCACCGGGCGCGAGAGCGTAAAGCTCAAAGAGCTGGCCGGCGCGTTGAGCGAGCGCACGCTGCTTGTGGCCTCGGTGCTGGCCATCTTCACCCAGGCGGTCGTCTTTGGCAAGGGGTTTGTGTTTACAAACATCGCAGCCGCCGCCTTCCACGCCACAGCGTTTCAAAAGAGCCTGCTCACGGTCTTCCTGATCTTGCCCAGCATCCTCTTCGCTCCGGTGGCCAGCGGCAAGCTGGCCCCCCGCTTCGGCGTGCGCGTCGTGGTGACGGCAGGCTTCACGCTGCAGGCCATCAGCTGTGTGTTGGCGGCTCTGCCATCGTCGCTGGCGCTGCTGTATGTGAGCCAATTGCTGACCGGCTGGGGCAATTCGATGATCTTCCCGCTGCTGATGGCGCTGGGCTTGTCGCGCATGGCGGACCAGCGCCGGGCTACGGCCATGGGCTTCTATCAGGCGGTATATGGGCTGGGCATCTTCGGCGGGCCGTGGCTCACCGGAGCGCTCATCAGCGCCCTGGGGCAGACGGCGGCCTTCTGGATCAACGCCGGCATCGCGACGCTGGCGGCCATAAGCGCGTTGGCCTTTATTCCAGGGGTAAAAAGAGAAACACCTTCGGTTTTATAGGCAATGTGGGCGATATTCTTATAATACAGAGTTGACGAGCAGCCGCCCCAGCGCCACACCGCCCAAGCTTAGAAACAGGTTCAACCCGATATTCAACAGCGCCTGCCAGTGGCTGCGATCGCTGAACAGGCTTATCGTCTCATAGCCAAAGGTGGAAAAGGTCGTAAGCCCCCCCAGCACACCGGTCACCAGAAAAAGCCGCAGGTTCGGCGGTATGAGATCGGTGGCCAGGCTCAACTCCATGAACAGGCCGATCAAAAAACCGCCGAATGCATTCACGATCAGCGTGCCATAGGGCATTTGTGTACCCAGCAGCCGGACGGCTGCCAGCGAGATCACATACCGGCAGCCCGACCCAAGAAACCCGCCCAATCCGACGTATAGTATTTTCTGCAGTTCCATATACTCCCCCGCCCCATCGCGCCGCTGATGTTGCGCACCCCTCCTGGCCGTGAAGGCCGGAAACGTGTTGTTATTATAGCACCCCCTCATTATAATAGAAATCATAAAACCGCGGAAAGGAACCATATAATGGAAGTCAGAGCCATCCGCAAGGAAGAAAAACCGCTGCTCACCGAGCTGCAGGCCCGCAGCTTCTTCTTCGCCTATGACCGCAAGGAGCTGGCCGAAAAGCTGGAAAAGGACGACCGCAACTGGCGCACCGGCCGCGCCGCCTTTGACGACGCCGGGCATATGCTGGCCGGCTTGGAGCTGATCCCCTTCGACGTGTGGTTCGACGGCCAGAGCGTGGGCATGGGCGGCATCGGCGGCGTGGCCAGCCGCGTGGAGGAGCGCCGCGGCGGAAATGTGCGGCGCATCTTCGAATCCATCATGCAGGAGATGTACGACCGCGGAGACGTGTTCTCCTATCTGCAGCCCTTCTCTCACATCTATTACCGCAAGTTTGGCTACGAGGCCACGCTGACCCAGCGGACCATCACGGCGCCGGCTGCCCCGCTGCTGGCCCACGGGCTGCCCGGGCGCGCCGAGCAGTTCCTGCCCGGCGAAGACGGCACCGACCCCGGCCCAATCGTGGAGATCTACAACGCCTTCGCCGCCCGGCACAACCAGGCCATCGACCGCGCCGGCTGGCTGTGGGAACGTATCCTGGAGCATGACCCGGCCAAGGACCGTACCTACACCTTCCTGTGGCGCGACGAGACCGACCGCCCTTGCGCCTATGCGATACTGAACGCCAAGGACAACTGGAACAGCTCGGAGCTGACCGTGAAGGAGGCCGCGTGGCTGGACAAGACTGCCCTGCGCGGCCTGATGGGCTTCCTGGGGCGCTTCGGAGGCAACGTCAAAAAGCTTGTGTGGACCGTGCCCAGCAGCTTCGCGCCGGAGATGTTCTGGGAGGAGGCCTGGGAGGTGGAGACCGCCACGCGCTACAGCGGCATGAACCGCGTTGTGAACGCAGCCGAAGCGCTCAAGCGCCTGCGCAAACCCGCAGGGCAGGGCAGCGTGCGCGTCGCCGTGCACGATGCTTTCTTCCCCAAAAACACAGGCGTCTACAAGGTGGATTGGGAGAACGGCGACGGCGCCGTAAAGAAGACCCGCAGCGCCGCCGCCGACATGGAATGCTCGATACAGGCGCTGGCGCAGCTGGTCGTGGGCTATCTGCCCTTCGAGGACATCGCCATGCGTCCGGACGTAACCGTGACCGCCAAAGCCGCCGAGCTGGATGCTCTGTTCCGCAAAAAGGCGCTGTATCTGGCCGATTACTTCTGACGGGAGGCATCACATGGAATTCTTCGACGTGTTGGAATCCCGGCGGAGCGTGCGCGCCTATAAGAGCGATGCCGTGGAAAAGGAAAAGCTGGACCGCGTGCTGCGCGCCGCGCAGGTGGCCCCCACGGCCTGCAATCTGCAGCCGTGGCGCATTACTGTGCTGCCCACGCAAGGCCGCCAGGAGGACCTGGGCAAGGCGTACCGGGGCCCGTGGCTGGCCCAGGCGCCGCTGGTGCTGTGCGTGAGCGCCCTGCCCGACAAGGCCTGGCGTCGCCGCGACGGTAAGAACTACGCCGATGTGGACGCGACCATCGTGGCAGACCATGTGATATTGGCCGCCGCGGCGCTAGGGCTGGGCAGCTGTTGGATCGGCGCGTTTGACACGGCGGCGGTCAAAGCCCTGTTCCAGCTGGAGCCGGGCTGGGAGCCCATCGCGCTGGCGCCGCTGGGTTACCCCGCCGAGGAGCCGGAGGCCCGGCCCCGGCAGGATTTGGAGGAGTTGGTCAAATACCTGTAGGACTATCGATGGAAGCAAAAAGGAGCGTCTGCATCAGGCGCTCCTTATTTCTACGGTTTTGCTTTACTCCGGCAGGCACAGGCAGAAAGGATGCCCCGCCGGGTCCAGCATCGTGATCCACTGCTTGGGGTTGAATTGCTGCGCAGCCTCTACCGCCCCCAGAGCCTTAGCCCGGGCCACGGCGGCGCTCAGGTCGCTCACGGTGAAGTCCAGATGCATCTGCTTCTGCTGTTCGCCGGGGGCTTCGGGCCACACTGGCGGCACATAATCACTCTCCTGCTCTATGAGGAAGCGCAGCGGGGAGCCCGCGGCGCGCACCTCGTAGACAGTCTCTGCATACTTGGTTACCTGCCAGCCCAATAGATCAGCATAGAAGCTGGCCAGCTTCTGCGCGTCGGCGCAATCGATCGTGAGGTCGTCTATGCAAATTGTATACGTATGCTCCATTAGGTCGCACCCTTTCATAGCGATAGCACATGCGAATAGTGAAGGAGATTTCACTCCCTTGGGGCGCGACCAAAGGGCTTTCCGATCGCCCTTTGGAAACCTTCGGCCCCGATATTTTATTGATTAAACAAAAATATGATTAGCGTGACAGCTCTGCATATTTCTGGGCATACGGGCACGCGTGCACGCACAGGCCGCAGGCGCCGTTGCGGGAAGGGAACCCTTCCCCGCGCTGGCTGATCATCGCTGAGCATCGCCCGGCATCGAAGAAATGGTTCCTGTCCACGCCCAGCGCCCAGCTCTCGCCGTTGGCGGCGCCGGCGGGGCACGCGTTCACGCACGCGCGGCAGCTTCCGCAGCGCGATTCGTTCTGCGGCTGCGCCAGCTCCAGCGGCGCGTCGGTGAGCACCGATGAGATGCGCACCGCCGGGCCATAGGGCTCTGTGACCAGCAGGGCGGTCTTGCCGATCCACCCCAGGCCGGCTCGGGTGGCCACGGTCTTGTGGGGCAGCGCCGAGCGCCGGTCGGGGCCGGTCGTCACGTTGACCATCGTCTGGACGTGGGCGCGGAAGCCCCGCTCCCGCAGAAACGCGGCGGCCAATTCGTCCAGCGCGTCCAGCCGGCTATTGAGGGTGTGATAGGCCGCCATGTAGGCGGGGCTGGGCCCCGGCGAGATGCTCGCGAGAACATCGGCATCAATCGCCACGGCGATGCTGACGCCCACGGGATATCCCAGTGCGCCCTCGCCCACGGCGCTTAAGTTCCCATAGCCCACCAACGACGCGCCGCTGCTCAGCAGCAGGGCCCTCAGGTCTGCCGAAAGCTGATCCATCGTAACGCTCCTTCTCGCCGGAAGACCGGCGTCAGAACCCCAGTTCGATCAGGAAGCCGCTCAACAGCCGCGTCCAGCTGCCTACGTGCTCGTTCATGGGCGCCAAGCCCAGGCCGTGCACGCCGTGGGAGAAGATGTGCAGCTCGGCGGTGACGCCGTGGTCGCGCAGCGCGCGGAACATCATCTCGCTGTTGCGGCAGCTCACGCCTTCGTCGTCGGCGGTGTGCCACAGAAAGGCCGGCGGCGTGCGGTCGGTCACGTGCAGCTGGGGAGAGAGCGCCGCCCGGGCCGCCTCTTCCTCCGAGCGATCGCCCAACAGGTTGCGCGCGCTGCCCGCATGGCGTGCGTCGCCGGTCAGGTCCACGACGGGATAGCACAGCGCCATGGCATCGGGCCGGCAGCTCACGCGCTCCACCGGGTCGGCGGCGTCGGGGTTGCCCTCATCCCAGAACACGCCGGAGCACGCCGCCAGGTGGCCGCCGGCGGAGAAACCCAGCACGGCGATGCGCTCTGGGTTGATGCCGTATTCCTCCGCATGGGCGCGCACGAAGCGCACGGCGCGCTGGGCGTCCATCAGCGGATAGGGGTCGTGATATGGCTGCACGCGGTAATCCAACACGAAGGCCGAGCACTGCAGCGCATTGATCGCCTGGGCGATTGGTTCGGCCTCATGGCCGGCCTTGAGCCAATAGCCGCCGCCGGGAAACACGATGACGCAACCCCGACCGGGGCCTTCCAGCAGATAAGGTGTGATCGTGGGCTCGTCCTGGTCCACCGATGGGTCAAAGCCCGGCGTCTGTTCCCACAGCCGGATGGGGTTCTTCTCCGGAAAGGCTCTCCAAGTGTTGAAGTCCATGGCCATTCTCCTTTTTATAAATAAGGTATCATATCCGCCAGTCTGGAAAATACGAGGTCGGGCTGTATGTCGCTGCTCTCGATGTCCTGCTCGGTGGCCTCCCCGGTGAGCACGCACACCGACAGCAGGCCGGCCCGCACGCCGGTGGCGATGTCGGTATACAGCCGGTCGCCGCAGATGGCCATCTGCTCCGGCGCCAGGCCGGTGAGCCCCAGCATGCCCTTGACGATGCCGGCGTTGGGTTTACCGATGACGCAATCCGGCTTGCGGCCGGTGGAAGCCTCGATGAAGGCCATTATCGCGCCGATGTCCGGCACCGGGCCGCTCTCGGTGGGGCAGTTGAAATCCGGGTGTGTGGCGATGTAAGGCAGGCCGGCCCGCACGCGGTCGCACACGGCGCACAGCTTGCGGTAATCCAGCGTCGTGTCATATCCCACAACGACGATGTCGGCGTCGTCATGGCTGAGCGCCACGCCAAAGCGGCGAAACTCACTTTTGAGCCAGCGGTTGCCCAGCAGAAACACTTTGTGGCCGGGGAAGTGCTCTTTGAGCCACGCACAGGTGGCCATGCCGCTGGTGTATACGTCGCTTTCCTCCACATAGCAGCCCATGGAGGCCAGCTTCTCCACATAATGGGCGCCGTCGCGGCTGGAGTTGTTGGTCAGGAACAGCACCCGCCGCCCGCTGGCCAGCGCCGCCCGGTGAAAGTCCAGCGAGCCCTCCAGCAGCCGGGAGCCCAGATAGAAGGTGCCGTCCATATCAAGCACGAAGCAGCGCACCTGTTGTATGCGCGAGAGCGCGTTGCTATTATTGGCAAAACTCATCGGCCACTTCCTCCGCCAGAGTTGCCAACCGCCCACAATGCCAAGCCAGCTGCAGTATTGTGAACTTGTCGCGCACTTCCATCGCCCAGTTCAATGCGTCCACGACATCGGCGCGGTCATAGCCCAGCTGTGCCGGGCGCACCGGGCCGCCGCAGGCGCGCAAGTCGCGCTCGCCGGCCAGCCGCAACGCGGGCAGTTTGGCCGCCTCGGCGCGGAACATATCCCAGCGCGCGGCGATATCTTCCAGAATCCTCGCGTGCAGAGCGGCATCCTGATGGGCGGGGTTGCTCTCGCAGAGCACCTGCTCGCCCAAGGGGCCGAAGGCCGCCAGCAGACCCTGCCGCCAGGCGTCGCTGCCCATAGGCGTCAGGAAGACTGGCCGCTCCGGCTCAAAGAACTTCTCATACATCCGCATGACCATCAGCGTCGCCACGCCGACCTTGTCGCCGTGCAGCGTGCCGTGCCGTCCCCGGGCCAGGTCGCGCATCTCTAGAAAGTGGCTCACGTGGTGCTCCGCGCCGCTGGCCGGGCGCGATTCGCCCAGCATCTGCATCGCTATGCCGCTGAGCACCAGGCCGTGCATCAGTTCTTCAACGGCCCGCGCTCCCCCGCCGCTCAAAGACGGCGCGGCGCTCAGGGTCGTTTGCACCGCATCGTCCATCGTTTGGGCAATATAGTCGCAGCGGAATTCACCCAACAACTCGTGGGCCAGCATCCAGTCCAGCCGCGCGGTCACCTTGCCGAACACATCGCCGAAGCCCGCCGCCACCATTTTGCCGGGCGCCGTTTGCAGCACCGCAGTGTCTCCAATGACTGCCCAGGGCGCCACCCCCTTGAAGGTCTGCTTGACGCCGCCGCGCACCACCGGCGTCACGTCGGAGGCATAGCCATCCACGGAAGGCGCGGTGCCCACGACCAGGTAGCATAAGCCTGTGCGCTTGGCCACAAAGCGGCACAGATCATTGATGGTGCCGCTGCCCACGGCCACCAGCAGCTCCGTTTCGTCGCAGATCTCCATGAGCACGCTGCCTACGGCGTGCTCATCGGTGTGCAGCTCCCCTGCCGGGAAAACCAGCCGCCGGGCCGGCACGCAGGCCCGGCGCAGCTGCTCCTCCACCGCCGGGCCTGCGGCGGCCCAGGTGTTTTCATCAGCCACGATCAGCGCGCCGCTGCGGGCGCCCAGCTCCCGCAGCATGCCGGCCAGGCAGCACAGCGCGCCCTCGCCGATGGCGATGTGCTGCGTGCGAATGGTATGTTTACGCCCGCAGGCGCAGTCTATCGTCTTACCCAAAAGCTGTTGTATGCTCTGCATCGGCCTTCTCCTCGCTTATATATCCCTATGATAGCACACGGCAACAGCATAGAGAAGTAAGTATGTAACAGTCATGACCACCGGCTTAGCCGGTGGCTTGCACCAGCCCTATAAGGGCATGATACAGGCTTGCGCCTAAAAGGCGCTCTGAAAATCTGCCAACCGCAAGCATTCTCTGGCAGCCCCTTAAGGG
>JAEYPH010000061.1 GCA_023410875.1 Bacillota bacterium
TTATATACCATGGCTCTTCTATCCCTATTGACTGCTCAAACATTGCTGTGAACCGGTTTATGTTTTTCTCCATCCCCATCACCGCTTCCTAATATACCATTTCTCTACGGTTTTGGGAGTAGAGCCCCTTGATTATCATGTAGTCCTTTCATGGGGGGCAGACGACAGACAGCCCATTGCCGACGGACGGTTCATCCGGCCAAGGCAACGAGTACTCAGATAGAACCTCTCGCACAAACTCGCCCGCGGGCGCCTACCGCGCCTCTCACCCAGCATCGGCCGTACAACAAAAGGCCCGGCGGCGACGGTTATCGGTGGCGGGCAAACGAACAAAATGTATAAGCCGCCAAAATCGCCGACGATGCCACAGCATCGCCGGCGACTGTTAGTTCTCTTGGGATACATAAAAAAGGGCTCCGCTTCGGTTGAGGAAGCGGAGC
This sequence comes from Bacillota bacterium, assembly GCA_023410875.1. GTDB lineage: Bacteria > Bacillota > Clostridia > Christensenellales > UMGS416 > JAEYRA01. Next base: position 441 of record JAEYPH010000061.1, read on the forward strand.
CGGAAAGGATGCTCTTTTGACATGGCGACGTGATCAAGATAACTTTTTATCGCCTGTCATCGTCAAGTCTACGAAAAGTTCGCGCAGATTGGGTCATGGAAACGTTTGCTCACATTGTCGATTGGTGTCGAATCTCGGAATCGCGATTATTCCTTTTCTTCGACAACCTCTTCGGTGGCTTCGGCTTCGCTGCGGCGCACACGGTAGCCGCGGCGTTCGTTCATGACCTTGACCAGGTTGATTAGGATTTCCTGCTGGTTGGGCGTCAGAGACAGGATGCCCTTGAACAGCGTCTCATGGCGCAGGGGAACCGGCTTGGTTTCTCCTGAGAAAAACTCCGCCAGCGTGACGTCCAGCGCGCGGCAGATCTTGCTGAGCGTGTAGACAGTCGGGGACTTCATGCCGTTTTCCACGGCGCTGATGGTGGATTGGCTGATGCCAGCGCGGCGTGCCAATGCGTTGCCGCTGATGTTGCGCTCTACCCTGAGTTGGTAGATCCTCTTTCCTACTTCCATACCTATCATACTCCTCGTCCGTTTGGATTGTCGAATCGCGCGACAACCTTCGTCTATACTATAACACTAAGCAGATCAACAATCAATCATAAGTCATAAAAAAATCTTCAAATATGAGTACAACTAACTGGCATTTTTTGGAAGCTGTCCATCGCATCAGCGCAACGGATCAAAAGGTAAAAGAAACGGCACTATTCCCATTGGGGTCATTTTATCCCGAGCCCTTGCCCGGCGTTCCACATCATCCAAAAAGCGTTCTTCTTTACACCATACACGGCAAATGCTACAATTTAAACATCTTGTCATGGAGGGAATCCTATGCAGAATATACCGCAAGTAAAGCTGGGTATTGTCGCTGTAAGCCGTGATTGCTTTGTCGCGGAGCTGTCTCTGAAGCGCCGCCGGGCAGTCGTTGATGCGTGCAAGGCAGCAGGCATCCCCCTCACCGAGGCGCAAACCATTGTGGAGAATGAGCTGGACGCGCTCAAGGCGCTAGACGAAATGAAGGCCGCCGGCGTAAACGCGCTGGTTGTCTATCTGGGCAACTTCGGCCCCGAAGGCCCCGAGACGCTGCTGGCCCAGCGCTTTGGCTCCCCGGTCATGTTCGCCGCCGCCGCTGAGGAATCCGGCGACGACCTTCTGGGCGGCCGCGGAGACGCTTATTGCGGCATGCTCAACGCATCCTACAACATCGGCCTGCGCAAGCTTCGGCCCTACATTCCCTCCTATCCCGTGGGCACCGCCGCGGAGATCGCCGCGATGATCGGCGATTTTGTGCCGGTGGCCAGCGTAATACTGGGCCTGCAGAAGCTCAAGGTTATCACCTTCGGCCCGCGCCCCTTTGATTTCCTGGCGTGCAACGCGCCCATCAAGCCGCTGTATGACTTGGGCGTCGAGGTGCAGGAGAATTCCGAGCTGGACCTGTACGCCAGCTTCAACGCCCACGCCGGCGACAGCCGCATTGAGGCCGTCATGGCCGACATGGCCAAGGAGCTGGGCGCCGGCAACAGGATGCCCGGCATTCTGCCCAAGCTGGCGCAGTTCGAGCTGACGCTGCTGGATTGGGCCGAGAAGAACCTGGGCGCCTCGGAATATGTGGCCTTCGCCAACAAGTGCTGGCCGGCGTTCCAAACCCAGTTCGGGTTCGTGCCGTGCTACGTGAATTCCCGCCTCATGAGCCGGCTGATCCCCGTGGCCTGCGAGGTGGACATCTACGGCGCCCTCAGCGAATACATCATCGCCTGCGCCACCGGCCACCCCGCCACGCTGCTGGACATCAACAACACTGTGCCCTATGACATGTACGAATCGGAAATCAAGGGCAGCTACGACTACAAGAGCTGCGACCTGTTCATGGGCTTCCACTGCGGCAACACGCCGTCGTGCTATCTGCGCAAGCCTGAGATGCGCCACCAGATGATCATGCACCGCCTGCTGGAGCCCGACCAGGAGCCCAACATTACCCGCGGCACGCTGGAAGGCGATCTGATCGCCGGCGGCATCACGTTCTTCCGCCTGCAGAGCACTGCCGACACCCGCCTGCGCAGTTATGTTGCTCAGGGCGAGGTGCTGCCCACCGACACCCGCAGCTTTGGCGGCACCGGCATCTTCGCCATCCCCGAGATGGCGCGTTTCTATCGCCATGTGCTCATAGAGAAGCGTTACCCTCACCACGGCGCTGTGGCCTTCGATCATGTCGGCAAGGCGCTGTTCGACGCGCTGCGCATGCTGGGCGTCGAAGAGATCGACTTCAACCGCCCCAAGGGCATGCTTTACGCCAGCGAAAACCCGTTCTAAACATCGGAAGGCGCTCCGCGGATCACGGAGCGCCTTTTTTACGTATGGAGGTTTTGTTGTTATGAAAATCGTCGCCATCTGCGCGCTGCTCTTTGGGCTGGCCGCCGCCATCGCCGGCATCGTCTTCGTCAGCGTGCGCGCCGCCCGCTCCAAGAAGATTGACAAGACCGCCATCTTCGTGCTGATCGCCTGCGCCGCCTTCGCTGTGATGGCTGCTGTCAACCTGTTCCTCGTAATGAAGTTCCTCTAGAGCATCACCAATCAGAAAGCGAGAAGCAGGTCTTCCAGCGTGTCGCGGCGGCGGATGAGCCTGTGGGTGCCGTCGGCCGCGATGAGCACCTCGGCAGGGCGCAGCCGGTGGTTGTAGTTGCTGGCCATGGAATACCCATAGGCGCCGGCATCCATCACGCCCAGAATGTCGCCCTGGCGGATGATGGGCAGCGTGCGATCCTGGGCCAGCTTGTCTCCGCTTTCGCAGATGTTGCCCACGATGGTCACTGTTTGGCGGCCTTCGTCGGTCAGCTTGCCGCCCCGGTACACCTCGATGTCGTGGTGGGAATCATACAGCACCGGGCGCATCAGCACGTTCATGCCCAGGTCGGTGCCCACATAGGTGATGTCGTTGTTGTCCTTCATGGAGTGCACGCTGCCCAGCAGCACGCAGCTCTCGGCCACGACATACCGCCCGGGCTCGGTTTTGAACTTCATCTTGCGATCGGCGCCATAGCGCGCCTTGAAGTTGGCGATGGCCTCGCCCAGCCGCTGGGCGAAGGGGGCCAGATCCAGGCTGCGCTCGCCATCCTGCTTGCGATAGGGGATGCCGAAGCCGCCGCCCATGTCCACGAACTCCAGATCCGGGAAACGCTTGGCCAGCTCCAGCAGCGCCTCGCAGCTGGCCACATAGGCGCTCTCCTCCATAAACAGAGAACCGATGTGCTGGTTGATGCCGCACAGCGTGAGGTTGTACTTTTTCAGCAGTGCTTCCACGGCATCGGCCTTGTCGTCGTTGATGCCGAACTTGGTCTTCTTGCCGGCGGTCACGACCTTCTCATGGTGCCCCGCGCCGTAGCCGGTGTTGAAGCGCACAGCCACCTTGCTGCCAGGGAAGCGCTGGCCGTAGGTCTCCAGCTGCATCAGCGAATCCACACTGACGGTAATGCCCCGTTCCACGGCGAAGGTCATCTCGTCGGCACTGACGTTGTTGCATACGAAAAGGATCTGCTCCGGCGCAAAGCCCGCCGCCAGCAGCACGTGGATTTCTCCCGGCGACATGGCGTCGGCCTCCAGCCCTTCCTCGCGCACGATCTTGAGCAGATGCAGGTTGGAGTTGGCCTTGATGGAATAATCGGCGGTGAAGCCCTCCATGGGCACCAGATTCTTCATGTCGCGGCAGCGCTTTCGCAGGACGGACTCATTGTATACATAAAGCGGGCTGCCGTAGATGCCCAGCAGCTCCTCGGGATTGGTCGAGCCATAGAAGGGGGTCTTTTCGGTAAAGTAGCTTCTCATCGTCCCTCCGCGCCATGGATTATGCGTTTTATTGCATAAAGTAACATGGATGGGCAGTGCTGTCAAGGGCAGCGGACGTTTTGGCAGCAGCATCGGTACAGGCAAAGCCACTGGATATAGAGAATATCGCCCGGGGCGCGGCACAAGGGTACGCCGGCCGCAGCCAGCGCCCGGTCCACTGCTGCGGCTGGGAAGCTGCGGCGCAATCCCTTCAATCCGCCGTTGAAACCGGTGGTCAGAAAGCGCTGATAGTGCGCCCAGCGTTCCTGCGGCACATCGGGGGCCGGCTTTTGCCTCAGGTGCAGCAGCACCGCATCTACCGAGGGCATCGGGTGAAAATCCTCCCGCTGGAGGCGGTAAACAATTCGGACGTAAAAGCGGTTCTTGAGCAGCACGGAGCGCAGCGACTCCCGGGGCTTGCCGCAGAAGCGCATCGCCGCTCCCCTCTCCATAACCAGCCACGCTTCCGTCGGCGGGTTGCCCGCCTCGGCGAGCCGGCGCACGATGTCGGTCGTCGCTCCGAAGGGCAGGTTGCTGAATACCTTATAGTCGCCATGGGCAGGCAGCGGCCACAGCAGGAAGTCGCCATGGATGAGCCGCAGGTTCCGCGCGTCGGCAAACTGCGTTTGCAGACGGTCGTACAGTGCCGGGTCCAGTTCCACGGCGGTCACGCAGCGGCACAGGGCGAGCAACTGGCCGGTGATGTGCCCCTTGCCGGGGCCGATCTCCAGCACCTCGTCCTGCGAACCCAAAGAGGTTAACGCCAGCAAACGGCGGATGAGCCGTGAGGATGTCAGGAAGTTCTGGGATGCCCAAAGAGGACGGGCGCCATCAAAAGATGGGTTTCGGCCCATAAAAAATACACCTCGTTCGATACAGATTCGAAAAAGGCGCAACAAAACCGGAGCCTCTCAGAGGCCCTGTCCCGTGCGCCTTTCTAGCGAATCCTTATCATACACATGGTGTACATGGTGTACATGGCGTAGATAAATGTGCTCCTATGTCAGGTTTGTCATTATCATACCATGGCCGATTTTGAGATGCAAGAAAACATGGCTGCGGGAAACCCTTAATCGATTTCACTGGAAGAACGCCGGGCGTCCAACCTGCGGCGGAAAAGAAACTGCACCGTTTCGCGCAGGATGATGAGCAAGGGCAGTGCGAACACGATGCCGACAAAGCCCAGCAGACCCGAACCGGCCAGGATCGCAACAATGATATAAAGCGGATGAATACGCAGGTTGTCGCCGATGATCTTGGGGGAGAGCACCATATTATCCACCTGCTGCACAACCAGCACCAACGCCAGGGCCAACGCCAGCGTCTGCCAGCCGCACACCGCGGCCGAGAGCGCCACCGGCGCCGCGCCCAGGAAAGGCCCTACGTAGGGTATCATGTTGAACACGCCGCACAGCAAGCCCAGCAGCAGATAGTTGGGCACGCCGAGAAAGGCCAGCCCGACCGTCATCATCGCCATGACCACAATGCTCACGAGCAGCTGCCCTCTGAGAAAGTGCCCCAGGGACAGGTCGATGGCCCCCAGCAGCTTCCCTGCGTCTGCCCGCCAGCGCACCGGCACCAGGTATTGCAGTTGGTCCAGGAAAAAGCCATGATCCTTGAGCATATAAAATGTCAAAAAAGGCACCAGCAGCACCCAGCCTACATTGCTATAGCTGGATTGCGCCACGCCCAGCGTGGCCGTACCCAGCCAATCGGTCGTGCGGGCGTAGAGCTTGTCAAAGGATTGATTCACAAAATCACCGAAAGGCTCGCCGCTGCGCTGCGCCATGCGGCTTAAAAAACCTTGCAGCGTCTCCATAACCTTGGGAATGGACCCCAATAATTCCGCTGCCTGGCGCACGAACACCGGCACGGCATAGCCGCAGAACAGCGCCAGAAACCCAGCCAGCAGCCCGAAAATAACCAACAGCGCCCATGGCCGGCTCATCCTGTGTTCCAAAAATTTGAGCGGTCGGTAGAGCAGATAGGCCAACATCGCCGAAATGAGCATCACGAAAACAAGTGCCCGCAGGCGGTACAGCAGCAGCGCTGCCACCACCGTGGCAATCGCCCACAACACCCATCGGAGAACCTGTCTGGATTTATCCATGCCATACCGCCTGTACGGGATATGCCCGTTGGATCAAAAAGGCGGGGTAGCTGCGTCGGGCATCTCCACCCGCAAGCAACCCCGCCATGCCGCGCCTAAATCCTTCTACCAGTGGTGGCCAATCACACGCCTGGATGCATGGCGCAACGCGCCTTTCCCTTTGCGCATCAAGGCTCGAGCCGACCGCGGCTCGTAATAGTTGAGCAGCATCATTGCGCCGGCCGCGCCGATGATGCCTCCAATCATGGCTCCTTTAATATAACCCATCGTCCCCCGCCCTCCTTTCCTCGGTCGTATCCAACAAAACCAGATGGTTTTCTCCTTGCCTTATGTTGCCCCTGTTGCGGATTATCTTTCTGCCATTTTTTAGGTCGTCGCTGATGCTCTCTGAAAGCTCCATGCCCAGCACAGCGCCGGTCTTTTCGTCCAGCAGATAGTTGCTGATGGAGCCCAGATAATCGCCGGCGGCGTTGTAAAGCTTGCCCGGAGAGCTCTCCACAGCGGCGGGCTTTACGGCTTTTCCCTCGGCGCCGTTCACCATCACACCCCCCGCCCCAATGTCGGTGATGGCTTCCCATGGCAGAAAACGGCAACGGCGCAGAAGGCTTAAGTCTTCATAGACGATACCCTCGGCACGGGCGCTTCCCGCACGGCAGCGCACGGCGCGCACATGGCCCAGCACCGCGCCGGTATTTTTTTCGATGACGGGCAGATGGACCAGTTGGCTGTGCAGCAGCATCGTTTTCTCACCCGTCAATAGGTTTACACGCCGAGGCACGAAATGTGCGGCCCATTTGCGGGAGAAAAAAATACCATCGTAAGCCAGAGAAATTGTGAAAGCCTATTTACAAGGTCGGAATTGGATGGTATATTATATCCGATGAAACTACTTGGAATTGCGAGGGGACGACGATGAAGCTTTCTACGCGCAGCAAATACGGCATGAACGCGATGTTCGAGCTGGCCCTGCGCCATGGCGGCGGACCGGCGTCCATCAAAGACATTTCCGAAGCGCAGAGCATTCCCGAAGCCTATCTGGAGCAGCTCTTCATACCGCTGAAGAAGGCTGGCCTCATCGTCAGCGTACGAGGCGCTCAGGGTGGCTACACATTGGCCAAGAGCCCTGCGGACATTTCCATCGGCGCGGTCATCCGCACGCTGGAAGGCTCGCTGTTCCCGGTGGAATGCCTGGAGGATGAGGGCGGCTGCTGCGAGCGGGGCAGCACCTGCGCCGGCAGGATCATCTGGGAGAAGCTCTACTCCAGCATCACAAACGTGATAGACAAGCTGACCTTGCAGGACATCCTGATGGAATATGACTCACGGAACAAGGGGGACAAATGACGATGGACGCCAAACGGATCTATCTGGACAACGCTGCCACAACCTCGGTGCGTCCCGAGGTGCTGGCGGATATGCTGCCGTGGTTCACCGAGGACTTTGGTAACGCCTCCAGCGTGCACAGCTTTGGGCGCAAGTCGCAGCGCGCCGTGGACGCGGCCCGCGACAGCATCGCCAAATCGCTGGGCGCCAACGCCAATGAGATCTATTTCACTTCCGGTGGCACCGAGGCGGACAATTGGGCCATCAAGGGCTATGCCCTCAAGCACGCCGACAAGGGCAAGCACATCATCACCAGCGCCATTGAGCACCATGCCATCCTGCATACGTTCGACGTGCTCAAGAAGCAGGGGTTTGAGGTGACGCTGCTGCCGGTGGACAGCCAGGGCATCGTGGACCCGGAATCCCTCAAGGCGGCGTTGCGCCCGGACACGACGTTGGTCAGCGTTATGATGGCCAACAACGAGATCGGCACGATACAGCCCATCGCCGAGCTGGCTCGCATCACCAAAGCCGCCGGCGCGGCCTTTCACACCGACGCGGTGCAGGCCATGGGGCACATCCCCGTCAACGTGAAAGACTTGGGCGTGGACATGCTGACGTTCTCCGCCCACAAGTTCCACGGGCCCAAGGGTATCGGCGCTCTGTATGTTCGCCGAGGTGTTAGCCTGACCAACCTGATAGATGGCGGTGCCCACGAACGGGGCCGCCGAGCCGGCACGACCAACCACCCCGGCATCATCGGTATGGCAAAGGCTCTGGAGCTGGCCGTGGCCGAGCTGCCCGAGGTCACGCCCCGCATCGAGGCGCTGCGCGACCGGCTGATCCAAGGTGTGCTGCAAATTCCCAACGCCCGGCTCAACGGCCACCCTGCCCTGCGCCTGCCCGGTAACGCCAACTTCAGCTTCTCGGCCATGGAGGGCGAGGCGCTGGTGCTGAGCCTGGACCTGGCCGGCATCGCCGCAAGCTCCGGCTCGGCGTGCTCCAGCGGCTCTCTGGAGCCCAGCCACGTGCTCATGGCGCTGGGCATCCCCATCGGCGCAGCCCATTCGTCGCTGCGGCTGACGCTGGATCGCGACAACACCGAAGAAGAAATCGACTACACGATCGAAAAGACGGCGGAGATCATCGCACGGCTGCGCGCCATGTCCCCGTTGGCATAACGCTGAACCCCACAAAGAAGGAGAGTATAAACCATGTACAACGATAAAGTGATTGAACACTTTTCCAATCCCCGCAACGTGGGCGAGATCGAGAACGCCGACGGCGTGGGTCTGGTGGGCAGCGAAGCCTGCGGCGACATCATGAAGCTGTTCATCAAGGTGGAAAACGGCGTCATCGTGGACGCCAAGTTCAAGACCTTCGGCTGCGGCGCGGCCATCGCGTCCTCCAGCGTGGCCACCGAGATGATCAAGGGCAAGACCGTGGAAGAGGCTCTGAAGCTGACCAACAAGCAGGTCATAGAGGAGCTGGGCGGGCTGCCCCCGGTCAAGATTCACTGCAGCGTGCTGGCCGAGGAGGCTATTCATCAGGCGTTGCTGGATTACCAGAAAAAGCATGAGGCACAACCTGCGTAAAGTAAAACGCAATAAAAAGCCGGACATCCGATCGATGCCCGGCTTTTTCGCTTGTGTCTACCCTGCCCTGTGCCTCTCCACAAACTTAGCGATCCGTTTCAGAGCAGTCCGCAGCTTCTCCACGGAATAAGCGTAGCTGATGCGCACAAAGCCCTCACCCGAGGGGCCGAAGGCCGTACCCGGCACCACGGCGACCTTTTCCTCCCGCAGCAACGCGTTGCAGAAATCCTCACTGCTCATGCCGGTGATGGAGATGGACGGGAACGCATAAAAAGCACCCCGGGGTTCAAAGCACGTAAGACCCATTGCGTTGAGGGAGCTCACGACGAAGCGGCGGCGGCGGTTGTATTCCCGCTGCATCCTGCCGACCTCGGCGAAGCCGTCGGCCATGCCGGATCGAAGACCCTCCAGCGCCGCCGCTTGGGCCATGATGGGCGCGCACAGCATCGTGTATTGATGGATCTTGACCATGCCGGCCAGCGCCTGCGCCGGCCCGCACAGATAGCCCAGCCGCCAGCCGGTCATCGCGAAGCTCTTGGAGAAGCCGCTGATGACCAGCGTGCGCTCTGCCATGCCGTCCAACTCTGCGATGGACACGTGGCGGGTATCGCTGTAGGTCAGTTCCGCGTAGATCTCGTCGCTTAAGACCGCGATATCCAGCCCCCGCAGCGCGGCGGCCAGTTCATCCAGGTGGTGGCGTTCCATGATGCCGCCGGTGGGGTTGTTGGGGTAAGGCAGGATCACGGCCCGGGTACGCGGGGTGACTTTGCTGAGCAACGCCGCCGGCTCCACGCGGAAATCCACCGCGGCGCTGGTCGGGATGCCCACAGGCACCCCCAGCGCCAGCGACACGCACGGCGCGTAGCTGACATAGCTGGGCTCGGGGATTAGCACCTCGTCGCCGGGCTCCAGCATGGCGCGCAGCGCCAGGTCGATGCCCTCGCTGGCGCCCACGGTCACGAGGATCTCGTTTTTGGGGTTATAGCGCAGGCCGAAGCGGGCGCGCATGTAGTCGGCTATGGCGGTTCGCAGCTCGAGGGTGCCCCAGTTGGACGTGTAGTGGGTAGCGCCGTGCTCCACGGCGTAGATGGCGGCTTCGCGGATGTTCCAGGGTGTGTCGAAATCCGGCTCGCCCACGCCCAGCGAAATGGCGCCCTCAATCTCAGTAACAATGTCAAAGAATTTGCGGATGCCGGATGGCGGCACCTGCTCCACCGTGCTGTTGACCCATCGTATGCTCATGGTGTCACCGCCAGGCGGCCGTCGGGGCCGCTGTCTTCATCCAGCATCACGCCGCGGTCCTTGTATTTTTTGAGCACGAAATGCGTGGCAGTGCTGAGCACGCCGTCGATGGTGCTGAGCTTTTCGGCCACGAAGAAGGCCACATTGCGCATGGTTGCGCCCTCGATGAGCACCATAAGGTCATAAGCGCCGGACATCAGATAGACCGAGGAAACCTCGGAAAAACCATAGATGCGCCGGGCGATCTCGTCAAAGCCGCGGTCACGCTGGGGCGTCACACGCACTTCAATGAGCGCCTGCACGGTCTCTACGCCCATCTTGTCCCAATCGATCAGCGTGTGGTAGGTCACGATGACGCGGTCGGCCTCCATCTCGGCGATGGCTACGGAAACGGCAGCCTCGTCAGCGCCGGTCATCACGGCCATATCGGCCACGGTAGCTCGGGCGTTCTGAGCCAAAATTTCCAGCAGTTCTCTTTTCAGTTCCATCGCGAGATCACTCCTTTACGGTTATTTCGCTCATTATAGTGTCCAACGTCTGGAAGTGCAAGCAAGACTTTCATCACATACATAACAAACGGAACGTGAGATCATACTAGCAATGGACGCGATCAAAAAAGCAATACCAATCGTAAAGGGGTGAATGGACTTGTCGTGGATTGCATGGATCGTCATTGGAGCGCTGGCCGGATGGATCGCCAGCATGATCATGGGCAAAAACTCTGAAATGGGCGCTTTTGCCAACATCATCGTGGGCATCATAGGAGCATTCGTCGGCGGATTCGTACTGAATATGCTCGTAGGCGTAGGCTTTACAGGCTTCAACTTCTGGAGCCTGGTCGTCGCGACCTTAGGCGCGGTTATCCTGTTATGGATTATCCGTTTGATCAAGCGCCCCAGGGCACAGCATTAGTTAAAAACTTCATATTGAGAAGCAGCCGTCGGTTTGAGCCGGCGGCTGCTTTTTGATCGGTGATCAACAGAACAACATCCCATCCACCGCGTGGTCCAGCGCGGCCAGCGGGTGTTCCGGCGGCACGTGGGATTTCAACACCGTGAGCTCTCCCGACAGCGTCAGCGCGCCGGCAGCGGCGGGGTTCACAAAGGAATCGCCCAGTTTGACCTCAAAGCACTTATTCCCCGCTCGCTTCACGGCGCCGCTGCCGGCGATCACCGTGTAGGCCGCGAAGCTGCGCGGCCAGGCGTCGGTCAGCTCGCCGTGCACGTCCAGGCGCTCCAGCGTGTATTGAGGATTGTGGATGTAGACGGTGCGCACACCTCCAGCCTCGTTCACGGCGCGGCCGGTCACGGCCCCGATGCCGGGCTTGGGTTCTATCACGCGCAGAGCCACATCGATGTGCAGCTCCCGGGGCTTGCCGGTGGCTGCGTCCACACGGTCCCAATCATACAGGCGATAGGTCGTGTCGGAATTCTGCTGCACCTCAAAGACGACCACACCGGCGGTCAGCGCGTGCACCATGCCCGCGGGGATGTCCAGCACGTCGCCGGGGTGCACCTCCAGCCTGCGCAGATGCTCGGCCATGCGGCCATCGGCCACGGCCTGGGCAAATTCCTCCCGGCTGCAGTCGATGTCATAGATGATCTGCGCGCCGGGCTCGCAGGCCAGCACAACCCAGGCCTCGGCCTTGCCGGCCTCGCCGGGCCGGCAGTTGCTGTCGCTGGGGTGCACCTGCACGCTCAAATGTGCTTTTGCACCCAAGAGCTTTATCAGCAGCGGAAAACGCTCCATTGGGGTATCACCGTAAAAATCCTGCCCAACTGCATACTGGCCCAACGGCATGCCATTAGCCGGCCCGCCATCGATGACGCTCTGTCCCCGCGGATGGGCGCTGACTTCCCAGCTCTCGCCGGTGTCGTCGGCGGGGATATCCTTCCCCAGGCAGTTGCGCAGCAGCGTGCCTCCCCATATATAAGAGAAATATGCCGGCTTGAGCTTGACCGGCCGATCATAAAGGCCCATGACTGCCTCCGTAATACTTAATTCGCTCTATCATATCACAAAAAAGCCTATAGGTGATGAATCACTAGAAGCCGGGCTCTACTCCAATTACCGTTGCGAGTTATAGTTTCAACGGGTTAGGGCAACCCAAGGTTAGTTTCGATGCGATCAGGTATATCATGCAAATGAATCCATCAATGGTTTTGTACCCTCTGGCCT
>JAEYPH010000063.1 GCA_023410875.1 Bacillota bacterium
AGGCCAGAGGGTACAAAACCATTGATGGATTCATTTGCATGATATACCTGATCGCATCGAAACTAACCTTGGGTTGCCCTAACCCGTTGAAACTATAACTCGCAACGGTAATTGGAGTAGAGCCCGGAAAAGCCCTGGCTTGCGCAGGATGTAGGGCAGGGGTATACTGGCGGCGGAGCTGCCGGCGAGATAAGGCAGGACGGGGCTGGTGCGGGGTATCGGCATGCGAAAAACGCGGGGGATGTGTTATATCCCAACGCCACGATAAACCCCGGTCTGCCGGATGATGGTTTTAATCCGTTGAGTTTGCACGACTGGAAAACCCTTGCGGGAGACGTTGGGAATCAGTTCAAAGCCGGATTCTATGGCGCAACCGCAGGTCTTTTGGGTCAACCACTCAACAGCCTTATGGGTAGGGATGAGAGCGTCAATATCGTGATTGACGGCGACCGCATCGGTGTACTAAGCACCGGCAACGCTGGGGATAAATCAGACGGCAAGGTTCGGAAAAAGGTATCCACTGATGATGGCTATACCTTTGTCGAATCTGAGCTGACCGAGGAGGAACTAGCAAAAAGGCTCGGATACGGCAGCGTGAAAGCACTGAAGCTGGCTTTGGTCAACGAAGATGACTATATACGTTTTATGAACAGCGGGAACGCATTCAATGATAACATAAGGCATGGTATAGCTGCTGAGAACAAAGGCGTATATGATAAAGCTGCAGGAATAACCGGGTTCGCGGGGTCCTTCCTCCCCGGATACGGAGATGGGATAGATGTAAAAGAGACAATTACGGGAGAGGATGCACGCACCGGTGAAAAGCTGCCACTATGGCAGCGGGGTGTGACCGGCGCCGCGATGCTTCTTCCGATTGTAAGCGGGGGCACGATACGGTCGGTGATCAAAGGCTCCGACGAGGTTTCTGAGATCGCAGAGCAGACGATTAAGCATGGCGATGAATTAATACAGGGTGCGGGGAAGTCGCTAAAGCCACAGAATCTCATGGATGAGTTAGCGCAGAGTGGTGTGAAATATGCGCCAGAAGATGTAGTTACGGTTACGAAAACACCAGACGGGAGATTAATGTGGCTTGAAAATGGCAATGGTTCTTCGGGTTTAAAGCATATTCTTGATGGCCATGCCACAGATTTTGCAAACAGAGGAATAAACGACATACCTGGTTTCTTAAACAAGACGCTACAAGAAACGCCGTTTAATATAGGAAAGGGTATACAAGGCCCGTTTGCAGACTTCATGATTAATGGTAGTAACTATCGTATTGTTTATGGTACAAATGGATATGTTGTAACCTTTTTCCCAATTAAGTAAAAGGAGATTTGCTCTGTGTACAAAGTATTAAAAATTCATAAGCATACGGCAACCAGCTTTATTGATTTGCTAAACATTGATACGGGAACTCAAGATAAATGCTTTGATGATTCTTCTGTAGTTAGTCTCAAAAACTTTGCCTTCATAAAGGAGGGCGGAGTATATGACTGCAAAATGGAACTCTTCGGTGAATTTACAAATCAAAAGACTGATTCAAGCGTTGAAGTCACAATAGTAGAGACCAATGTTATCATTGGTAAAACAAAGTACTTGAAGGTGTTGATCGGTTCTGATGTGTACCATATTCTCGAGTCAGATGCTAAAGGTTTGAAATTAAGGAGAATAATGAACTACAGTTTTTCACGAAAAGACCTTATTCAAGTAAATGATGTAATCCACGCCGATTGCCTTTAGGGCTTTTTTAAGACGTTTATGACCCCTATGCAAACCATATGCAAACCGGTGAAAAGCTGCTGCTATGGCAGAGGGGTTTGACCAACGCCGCGATGCTTCTGCCGGTTATCAACGGGGGCACGATAAGGTCGGTGATCAAAGGCGCCGACGAGGTATCTGAGATCGCAGAGCAGACGGCCAAGCATGGCGATGAGCTGGTGGAGGGTGCGGAGAGCACAGGTAAAGCAGCGCAAATCCCTGGTGTTGTCAGGGAGCAAAAGTAGCCGATTTGACTGGAGGTAGAGTAAGTCGCGAGCCGATCAAATCAATTGGCGGAGGCACATACGGAAAGGACACAATATAAAAATGACGGGATACTTTGCTGCAATCAGCAAAATCATTGACGAAGTCATACGTGCATCAGAGATGGACATTCATAAAATGAATGAGCAAGAAAAGCAAATTATTGGTGCTTTTTGTTTTGGCGTTCTAAATGGATATGCAAACAATCAAATAAGTGCTGTTCAAATTCAAAGTGCAATGATTGCAGTATTGGTTCAGAAGTTTCAATATGATCCTGCTGATGCTGCTCATTTTTGCGATTTCTTAATTAGGTGCACGGAAAGAAATTATCACCCAACTATGAATGCAATTATTCATAGGGGCATTGAAGGTTATTCTCAACTAGAAGATACGGTAAAATTAAGGGAGAATATATCAGAAATCATTAAAATCATCAGGAAGTATAATAAATAAATTGGGAGAAGATGTAAGCACGAGGACAGGTGTAACCAAAATAGGTCCGCTTTCGGATTATTTGATTGATGGGAAGATGAGATAGATGTAAGGAGAGGACATCCGCACCGGTGAAAACTGCCGCTATGGCAGCGGGGTTTGACCGGCGCAGCGATGCATCTGCCGTTTGTCAGTGGGGGTACGATACGGTCGGTGATCAAGGGCGCCGACGAAGTGCTGAGTTTGCAGAGCAGACAGCCAAGCATGGCGATGAGCTGGTGGAGGGTGCGGGGAAACTTGAAACTACACGCATAGGAAGATGGATGTCTCAAGCTGAATACAAAAAATTACTTGAAACGGGAACTGTGCCTGAAAGTTTTTCGGGGACAACACACGTAGCAAGTCCTGCTAACGTGAACGCTTTTGGAAAACAAGCAAAACCCGAAGTATTTATGTGGAATTTGATGTCCCAAGCACTTCGATAAAGCCCACAAGCAATGGATGGGCCAAAATTACCGGGCCAAATTCTCTAGAAGGACGCTTAGCGCTTAAAAAGGGATTGGCTCTGCCCGAGATGCCAAAAGCGACCAACATCAAAATCGTGGGAGGCAAATGATGGTGACGAAATTATTCTTACAGTGGAACGAAGAAAATCGCAAGAAGCTTGACAAAATGGGAATTGCGATTGACCAAATAATTGAAAATGATGAGCCCACGGACAATGATGGGGTCGCAGTAGATTATCTTTCCGAAATCTGTCTAGGACGTGTTAGTGTATGGGAATCGGGAGATGTCGATATGGAGATTCTCAATATCAGCAGCGAAGAAGTGCTTTTGTATAAACATTATGACTCGCTGATGATAGTCGACTTCAATAAGCTGCTTCAAGAATTTTTTGATGTTATGCAGCATGACACAGGTTTATGATCCCGCCGCCGACCCCATCGTGCAAATCCGATCCCGAATGGGATGGCCATTCAGCACTTATAGCGGGCTGATGTGAGTTTCGTCGAGGATGCTTGCGACCCTGAAAAGCAAAAGTGGATATGATTGAGTTGCTGCAATTACCGGGTTCGCGGGGTCATTCCTTCCCGGATACGGAGATGGGATAGATGTAAAGGAAACCATTACGGGAGAGGACATCCGCACCGGTGAAAAGCTGCCGCTATGGCAGCGGGGTGTGACCGGCGCCGCGATGCTTGCGCCGTTTGTCAGCGGGGGCACGATACGGTCGGTGATCAAAGGCGCTGATGAGGCATCTGAGCTTATAGAACAGTCGGCCAAGCATGGCGATGAGTTGGTGGATGGTGCGGGAGATAAGATAATCCGCAGTGCTGATGATATCAATTACGGGCAGAGTTCTCTCGATAAAGCTTTTAGTAAGCATTCAGGAGATTTCGGGACGTATTCAGACGGTAGTAGTGTAAGCAAAGACCTCTTTATAAATGATCTTAACAAAATGCTTGAAACAGGTTTGCAAAAAAGTGGCACATATAGGACTATGCCTGGTACACATGTGTATAATTCGTCAACTCGGCAATGGGCTTTTTATGATGCCAATGGAAATTTCGTCACAGCGTTTAAATTAGGGCCGGATCAGTATAAATATTTACTTGAGACAGGGGTGGTAAAATAATGAGACTCGTAACAACAATGATGACAACCAAAGAAATGCCCGATCATGTGGTCCAAAAAGCTATGCAGATCATCTCTCGGAGATTCAACAACAAAGTGATGTCATCTAAGCATAACTTTGGTGACCGTAGATACTTCGAGACAGATATTGATTTACTGGACATTGAATTTTCAAAAGAAAACTTGTATGACGGGATTAATAGCTTAATCTCAGCATACGAAGAGATAATGAACAACATACCTATTGAAATTGATTTTATCGCTGCAAACGATGATACGGAGACCGAGATCTCGAGATACGAAAAAGACATAAACGATGTCAAAGATTTCGGTTTATTCGTGACAAGAAGGGTTATTCCGACCTTGAAACCGTATTATTCCTCAAAAAATTGTAATGCATATGTCAATTTGACGTATGTAAGCTTCGGGGTGTACTATTGATTCTCTTACCCGAAAGCTAGGGGGCGTTCACGGAGGAATGAAATGGAGATTGAAGAAATTACATCCTCAGGCATCTCGTACATAAACAATGAAGGAGATGCTTCTTTCATTAGTTTTAAAGACTGTAATGAAAACTGGTTAGTGTATAGAAAGAGAAAAGAGTCCCTCACCGATCAGGAATTTTCGCTTTTAAGAGGAAAAGACAAGACAGTCGGGCAGAGAGACATTGACGCTAAGCCCGGATTTATTGAATTCTTTACTCGTCCATTCACAAGATTTGAATTTCATTATCCAGAGCAAGAGAATGACTATAATTGGCTTCGTAATGCGATTTGCCTTAATGGGTGGACAACGATTGACCTAAGTTAACGGAAAAGAGAAAGTTTAGGAGAGAATCTCCACACCGGTGAAAAGCTGTCGCCATGGCAGCGGGTTTTGACCGGCGCCGCGATGTTTGTGCCGTTTGTCAGCGGGAAGCACGATACGATCGGTTATCGGGAAAACTTTTCAAACATTGCGTACAATTTCACATTTATCTGTGCTATATTGCTACCATCAGAGAGCGTTCCGAAAGGAGCGCTCTTGTTTGTTGTGAGGTGAATGCACGGCAAAGAAAGCAGATTGGTACGCAAGCCATTCATTTTTAGAGGATGTGAACAAAATGGTGGAATTCATAACCGCCTTTCTAAAAGAGGCCGCAGACCAACCCTTCGCCACGGTGCTGTGCCTGGCCGGCGTGGCCGGGGTGATCTGGTGGTTCGTGCGTGAGCGGCCTGCAAGCCTCAAGGACCGAAAGGCCGCACTGGAGCAACAGCACGAGGACAGCCTGGTCATCGCCCAGCACATCGGCTGCGCCAACGAGGTGATCCGCCACTCGGCGACGGTCATCGAAAACAGCACCCGGGTGATCGAGCACAACACCCGGGTGCAAGAGCTGCTGCAAACCTCCGTGAAATCTTTGCAGGAAAACATAAGCGCCATGCAGGACGACATGGATGCCAACAAGTGCATGCTGACCGAAGTACTTACGATTGTCAGGCGAAAGTGAGGTTTCTATGAGTTTGATGGACAAGCTGAAAAAGACGGCCGGCGCGCTGATCGGCGACGACATGCTCGCCCTGCGAGGCGACCGGGAACGCTCTTATGCCGGCAAAGCCGACATCCAGGACGCATGGGCGAGCAGCATGCGGCCAGCCACGCGTTCCCTGCAGGACAACGCGGCACTGAACAAGTGGCAGGAGCGCCTGGAGGATGCCCGCCGGGCCTACGCGCCGGAGCTGGAGGCAATGAGCCGCCGGGAAGACCTGTACGCCGGCTCCCGCCGGGTGGCCCCTGGCGCCAATGCAAAAAAAGCCGTGGCAAAGGACGCCAGCAACATCCGCAACATCACCTTCGAACTTATCGAGTCCCAGGTGGACTGCACGCTGCGCAACCCCAAGGTGACACCGCTGCACAGCCGAAACGAGGCCAACGCCCGGGCAGTGGAAAATGTGCTGCGCGCCGACCTGGACCGGCTGCCCTTCGAATTCATGAACGATGAGCAGGAGCGCACGTGCCCGATACAGGGCGGCTCGGTGTGGCTGGTGGAATGGGACAACACGCTGCGCACCCACACCAGCGTGGGCGACGTGACGGTGCAGCTGCTGCACCCCCGCCAAGTGATCCCCCAGCCTGGCGTAACCAGCCTGCAGCGCAGCGACTATGTGTTCGTGCAGCTTTCCCAGACCAAGGAATTCATCCGCCGCCGGTACGGCGTGGATGTGGATGGCGAAGAGGAGAGCAACCCGGAAGCAGGTCGCGTGCTATCGGACACACAGCGCACAAGGGTGGACACCAAGGTGACGCAGAACATCGTGTACTTCCGCAACGACAGCGGCAGCATCGGCAAGTTCTCCTGGGTTAACGATGTGATATTGGAGCACATGCAGGACTATCAGGCGCGGCATCTGGAAGCCTGCGCCAAGTGCGGCGCGCCGCGCATCCCCGGGCAGGACCTGTGCGCCTGCGGCAGCAAACGCTGGCGGAACAACAAGCAAGAGTATGAGACGCTGGAGGCCGACATCCCGCTGCCTGACGGCGGTATGATCCCGGCAATGTCACAGGCAACGCGGGACGGCCTGCCCGTGACGGACGCCCTGGGCCAGCCACAGCTTATGCCTACACGCCTGCCCTGGTACACGCCCAACCGCTTTCCGCTGGTCGTGCGCCGCAACGTCAGCGTGTTCGGCAAGTTTCTGGGCGACAGCGACGTGGACAAAATCGCCGACCAGCAGGAGTTCGTCAAGAAGCTGGGCACCAAGATTGAGGAAAAGCTGCTCATGGGCGGCAGCGCGATCACGCTTCCCAGAGGCGCTTCCTTCTCCAAAAACGATAAAGAGTTTAAGGTCATCGAGGTGAAATCCCCCAGCGACACGGCGGCCATACAGGCCATCACGCTGCAGCCCAACGTGTCCTACGACTCGGCGGAAAAGGAGAGGGCCTACTACGAAGCCAAAAGCACGCTGGGCATTACCGACGCCTATCAGGGCAAGCCTGATGTGACGGCAACCAGCGGCGTGGCCAAACGGGTCAGCGTGTCTCAAGCCGCCGGCCGCCTGGAGTCCAAACGACGCATGAAGGACGCGGCCTACGCCGAACTCTTCCAGTTGATCTTCCAGTTCCGCCTGGCCTATTGCGACGAGCCCCGCCCCTACCGAGCGCGCAACGCCCAGGGCAAGCCGGAATATGGCGCGTTCAACCGCTACGCCTTTCTGGAGCAGGATGCCGCCGGCGAGTGGTATTACAACGACCAGTACCTCTTCTCCGTGGACACCGCCGGCAGCCTGGCCAACAACCGCGAGGCCATGTGGCAGGAGGCCCGCATGAACCTGCAGACCGGCGCCTTCGGCCAGCCCGGCGACCCCAAGGCCCTGCTGCTCTTCTGGCAGATCATGGAGAGCCTGCACTATCCCAAAGCCGGAGACATCAAGGCGCAGCTGGAAGAGCAGGCGACCCAGCAGGAGGCTATGATGCAGCAACAGCAGATGATGATGCAGAACGGCGGCCAAACACCCGGGATGCTTGGGGAAGCAGGGGGTGCAGCGCCCGACCAGGCCAATGGCGCACCCGCCGCGCAGGCGGCTATGAGCAGGGACGCGGGCGGCGTGGCTGGCGCAGCGGGGTGATGTAAATGCCATACACTCCTATTAAGGATATTGCCGGGGCCAATAGCGCCATTGCAGACTTATACGGTCGCGTCGACGCGGCGATGAAAGCACTGGCCCAAGGAACCGCCGACTGGGGAAGCATTCTGGGCAAGCCCGGCACCTTCCCTCCATCCACGCACACACACAGCTATCTACCGCTGGCTGGGGGCACTCTTACAAGCGAACTTCGCGTAAAAAATACAGGCACTCACAATGCCATGGTTGCGAATAGCGGCGTTGCGGGCGAGTTTTTATTTGGCGGGAGCATTGCAGATGGCGGGTCTATAAGTCCGTACATTCGGGTTGGCACAAAAAAACTTTTGTATTATGACAACGACCCGGTAGCCCCAACGCAGCACGTCATCTGGCACTCGGGAAATTACAATTCCGAAACAGGAGCTGCACTGAACCCGGTTTTCTATGACGGGGGACAAAATGCAAATACTGTCATTGCCCCATTTTCGCTTTGTAACTCCAACATCCCATCAGGGATCGGTTCCTTTGCTTATACGCAGACCATGTGCTATCCCAACTTAACGTCACCCACCGCAAAGCTACAAATGGCCTTTTCCTACAGCCCGACTTCGCGCCAGTTTATCCGCAATTACCATGGCGGTGCGTGGAACGGTTGGTCGGAACTTTGGCACTCTGGAAACTTTACCCCCACGAATGTCCCAATTCAGACAAACAGTTTTATTATACAACACGCAACCGAAACAAGAATAATGGCTATTAGAGTTGGTACAACCGATGTAGGTATGCAGGCTTCCACGAGCACCTTCTATTTGTGGGATTGGGAAAACAACCGAAGCATATTGAGCTATGACAAAACCGCCGACACAGTGTACATCCGTGCAGGCGTACAGCTTGGAAATGGCGCGTACAGTGGCGGGCACCTAACTCTGGGCACCTACCATCTATGGATTAGTTCCGGTAAACTGTACATCAAAAATGGTGCTCCTACCAGCGCCACTGATGGCGTCGTCGTGGGCACACAGACGTGAACGAGAGGACAAACAATGGCACTCATCAAAAGCATCGGAACAGCCTATGGCATCCCAGCCGAGTATCACAAGGTCGTGGAATTGCGAATCAACTGGCACAACCGAATCGCTGGTGCACTGGTTGGTTCTTTTGTCAACAAGGCCGTGAGATTGGCAGAGGCCAACTGCCTGACCTACCGATCTTATGGCTTCCTGGCCGATGGCTTCCCTTTTACAATGGGCGGAAATAACGTGGAAGAAACCTATCTTGCTTTGAAAGAGCATCCAGATTTTCTGGATGCGGAGGACGATCTATGAAGGAAGTACTTAAAGAACGCAGTGATGCGGTGCAACGGGCGTTGGGGGAAACGCGCCTGCGTACAGACGCGCTGGAAGCCCAACTTGCTCAGGCTCGTCGAGAATGCGACCAAATGACCGGCGCACTGCTGGAACTGAAATACTTAATGGATCAATTGCAACCACCCGAAGCACCCGAACCCGACCAAAAAGCGCCCGAATAAACGGGCGCTTTTGTTATGAAAAGGAGGTAAACCATGACCCAAACCCGTTGGAAATCCCCTGTCGTATGGGCCACCCTTGCCGCCCTGGTTTTCTTCATCGTGAAGAACTTCGCCGGCTACGAGATCCCCCATTGGGATTCCTTCATTGAGCTGCTGATCGGCGCGGGGCTGGCCATCGGCATACTGAACAACCCCACCGATAAGGCAGGCTTCTGATGGCTGACAGGATCAACGCTTCAGTCTTTATCGCCGAGACCAAAAAGTATGTGGGCTGTGGGTATGTCTACGACGCCGTGGGCACGCAGTGCACCGTGGAGCTATTGCGAACCAAGGAGCGCCAGCGAAGCGACAACTGCCATAACCATCGGTGATGATTCGATCTCGGATGCCAAGCTCAAACAGACCGGCGACTACATCCTGCCCCGGCTCACAGCACATCTCAACGGCTCCGCTTATAAGCACGCGGTAGGGCATCTGCCCACCGGCACCACGGCCAGCACCGTGGCGCTGGGCAACCACACGCACAGCGGGGGCAGCATTACAGGAATAACACCAAGCCGTGCTTTGATTTCTGACACAAGCGGGCAGTTGTCTACATCAGCAGTAACAGCAGCCGAGTTGAGCTATCTGGATGGGGCCAGTTCGTCAATTCAGACGCAGCTAGATGGCAAGGCGGCGTCTAGCCATTTTCATAATACCAGCGCCATCAATGCGGGCACGTTGGGTCTTGACCGCCTGCCTACGGGCACGACAACCAGCACCGTGGCGCTGGGCAAACACACGCACGCGGCAACCGATATTAACACCGAGCAGCTTGCCGACGCACGCATACCGACGCTGGCAATGAGCAAAATTTCCGGCCTGGATGCCGCGCTGGCCAGCAAGCAGGCGGTGATAGACCTTGATGAAGGGCGGGCGATGGTTACAGACGCTTACGGAAGGCCGGCGGCGTCCACCGCGACATCGACGGAAATATACCGTTTGGTCGGCCTAAAGTCAAACGTACAGGATCAGCTTGATGCCAAGCAGGCTACCATCACCGGCGCGGCATCCACCGTTGCGACCGGGACGCTTCCCGCGTCACAGGTGGTAGTCACCAATTCTTCCGGCAAAATTGCATATTCCAGCGTAACCACAGCAGAACTCTACCAGCTTAGCAACATCAAGACAACAGCCAACATCCAGGCGCAATTGGACAACAGAGCCTTGCTAAGCCACACCCACGGATTCCAGGACCTAACCGGGGTAATTTACCAGACCAGCACACCGTCCACTACCGGGAACACCGGCAAAATCTGGCTAAAGCCGATCACATGAGGTAGATAAAGATGGCTGAAACACTTTATACGCCGTCATCGTCGGGATTTACCTCGGACAATTGGTTCATCGACCGGTTTGACAGCTACTACGATTACCAAGGCAAAAACAGCTGGTCAACTGGCACATCCACGTTGGTCCAGGGCAGCACACAGCCATCCGACCCTGGCGGTCAAGGGTATCACAACTGCAACTTCTACGGCATTGCGTACTACAACTTCGCCGCGATACGGACCAAAGCACAAACGCACACCCCAAAATCCATCAGAATATGGCTAAAGTCCCATACCAGCGCAAGCCGCACTGTGTACTTGCACCTGGGCAAAGGCATGGCGAAGGACAGCTATACGTCCGGCGCACGCCCTACCGACGCAACCGGCACCAGCGTAAAAACTTTTACAATAGCTTCCGACGCGGCGGGAGAAATCACCATCACCGACGCCGCTTGTCTGGCCGCGCTGGTGGACCCAACCACAACCTGTATTTACGTGAACCACTTTAACAGTGGATCGACGCCAACAGACCCGGGCGCGTATTGTGAGTTTGACGGCGCTTCCACCGGGAACCCGCCTAAGCTGTACGTGGACTGGGAACCCAAGGGCACGGTGCGCTATGGCACCGGCGGCTCCTGGGTGGAATGCGAAGTCTTTTACGGCACCGGCGGCTCCTGGGCAAAGGTAGCCCCTTACTACGGCGCGGACGGCACATGGAAACCAATCGGAGGATAAGGAGAGGTACGCAGCATGGCAAGAAAGATGCTGGATGAGTTCAACATTCCCCTGGCTGGGCTGAACGCGGCCAAGGCGCGCCGCGACGCGGCGCTGGGCGGCGCGGACAGCGCGATGACCACTGGATTGTATCAAAAGCCCGCGGGCATGGACAGCACCCCGAAAAACGGACATTGAGCAAAAAGAGCCTCCTGTTGTAGGATTACTACAGCAGGAGGTATTTTAATGAAGCGGAAATGGACAGACATCAAATCAGTGGAAGCACTGATACAGC
>JAEYPH010000047.1 GCA_023410875.1 Bacillota bacterium
TTGCCATCTACCACATTCTCAAAGACGGAGTACCCTACAAAGACCTGGGAGCGGACTACTATCATCAATTCAATAAAGATCAAAAGATACAAGCCTGTCTCAACAAACTCAATGCTCTTGGCTGGCAGCCAACCGTCACGGCTGTAGGCTAAGACCTGAATAGACCTTAAGCTAGCCGCAAAGAAAAAGCGGCTTTCTTTGCTGTACCTGTAAATCAAGCACAGCTACGGGTTTTCACAGCAAACCTTCGGTACCCATCTATTGAATGATTACGCCGCTAAGCAACTAGGCCATAGCCCTTTCATCATTTTTGCTGGGCTAACTGTTCCGCTCGTTGCCAAACCTTATCCGCCCAGCCCGCGTCGCGGGGATCCAGCAGCACCACGGGGAAGCCGTACCGTTCGCCATAACCGCTTACTCTTTCGTCATCATCCACATGCAGGTCAATGCCGAACTTGATGGGCAGCTTCTTGGGTTTTTCCTTGTGTTTGTCCCACTGCACGGACTTCTCATGCTCGCAGCGGTTGACGATCAGCACGAGCGGAATGCCATAGCGGGCAAAGAGCCCACGGATGTACCATTTGGGCCGTACCGATTGCGTATAGACGCACACCTGCCACCCGGCATCCTGCAGGCGAGCGCACAGCGCCACGACGCCCAGCCGCAGCCGCTCGTGGTAGAGCAGGCCGGCGGGCTTGGGCAGCGGGGGCTCGATCAGCGGGCTGGTCTCCCGCAAGATAATCGTATCGTCCAGGTCAAAGGAGATTTTCACAGGCATCACCTGTTCTAAAGCGTGCCCGTTCGCTCGAGCCGCCATTCATGGCGAGGCTCAGCCTTCCCCCTCGATCATCTGGAACTGGCCGCTGTACAGCCGGTGGTAGAACCCGCCCTGGGCCATGAGCTGGCTGTGGCTGCCGCGCTCGATGATCTGCCCGCGGTCGATGACCAGAATCTCGTCGGCATCGCGGATCGTGGACAGGCGGTGGGCGATGATAAAGCTCGTGCGCCCCTGGCGCAGGCGGATCATCGCTTGCTGCAGCGTCATCTCGGTGCGGGTGTCCACGGAGCTGGTGGCCTCGTCCAGTATCAGCACCGCCGGCTGGGCCAGCACCGCCCGGGCGATGGACAGCAGCTGGCGCTGCCCCTGGGAGAAGCCGCCGCCGCTCTCGCCTAGCTCAGTATCGTACCCCTTGGGCAGGCGACGGATGAAGCCGTGGGCGCCTACCACGCGGGCGGCCTGCTCCACCTCCTCGTCGGTGGCGTCCAGGCGGCCGTAGCGGATGTTCTCGCGCACGGTGCCGCTGAACAGGTGCGTGTCCTGCAGCACGATGCCGAAGCTGGGCCGCAGCGTGTCGCGGGTCCAATCCCGCAGATCCCTCCCATCCAGCGAGATGCCGCCGCTCTGGGGGTCGTAGAAGCGCACCAACAGGTTCACGATGGTCGTCTTGCCGCTGCCGGTGGGCCCCACCAGCGCCACGGTGCGCCCCGGCGGCGCGTTCAGCGTGATGTCGCGCAGCACCGGCGCTTCGGGGTCATAACCAAAAGTGACGCCCTCGAAGGACACATGGCCGCTGGGGCTGTGCAGTTGCTGCGCGTCGGAGCGGTCGGGTTCCTCAGGCTGCTCGTCCATGAGCTCGAAGAGCCGCTCGGCGCTGGCCTGGGCGCTCTGTATCGTGCTGTAGAGGTTTGCGATTTCGTTCAGGGGCCGGGTGAATTGACGGGAATAGTTGATGAAGCTGGCGATGACGCCCACGGTGATGATGTGGTTGACGGCAAAGGCACCGCCGGCGGTAGCGATGATGACAAAGCCGATGTTTGTGACGACGTTGAGCATGGGCATCACGAGTCCGCTCAAGAGTTGCGCCTTGTAGCCGCTGTCCCGCAGGCGGGCGTTGATCTCGTCGAACTGCTCGATGACGTGTTCCTCCTGCCCAAAAGCCTTAACCACGTTCTGCCCGGACAGTATTTCTTCGATGTGGCCGTTGAGGCTGGCCAGGTTGGCCTGCTGCTGCTTGAACATGGGCCGGGCGCGCTTGGCCACGATGCCGGAGATCGTCAGCGTCAGCGGTACCGTCAGCAGGCTTAAGGCCGTCAACGCCGGTGAGAGCACCAGCATCATGACCAAAGAGCCGATGACCATGAGCACGCTGGCGAACAGCTGCGTCGTGGAGCTGGACAGCATTTGGCTCACGTTGTCGATATCGTTGGTCAGGCGGCTCATGAGCTCGCCGTGGGTGTGGGTGTCGAAGAAACGCAGCGGCAGGCTCTGTATGCGCTGGAACAGGCTGCGCCGCAGCAGCATCACGATGCGCTGGGCCACGCCGGCGATCCACCACTCCTGCAGCCACGACAGCGCGCCGCCGGCGGCATAGGCCGCACCCAGCAGCGCGATGACGCCGTACAGCCGTCCAAAATCCACACCGCCGGCGGCGGCCATGGCGTCCACACCGCGGCCAATGAGCCATGGCCCCAACAGGCCCACGCCGCTGCCCACCGTGGCGATCGCGAACACCGAAATCAGCTTCCACTGCTCCCGGCCGAAGAGGCGCCACAGCCGCGCCACGGTGGCGGCCATGTTCTTGGGCTTCTGCACTTCGCCGAAGCGCCCGCCGGGCATGAAGATGCCCTGGGCCGGGCCGCGGCGGCCTTCGCGGTTCTGCGCCATGTCAGACCACCTCCTTGCCGGATGTGTCCATGCCCATCTGCGAGCGGTAGATGTCGCGATAAATGGGGCTTGTATGCAGCAACTCGCCGTGGATGCCCTGGGCCGCGATGCGCCCACCGTCCATCACGAGGATCGTGTCGGCATCCATGACCGAATGGATGCGTTGGGCGATGAGCACCACCGTCATGTCCCGGCAGGCTTCCCGCAAACCCTGCCGGATGCGCCGCTCGGTCTCCATGTCCACGGCGGACGTGCTGTCGTCCAGGATCAGCACCGAGGGCTGGCGCACCAGCGCCCGGGCGATGGCCATGCGCTGCTTTTGCCCGCCGGACAGGTTCACGCCGCCCTGGCCGATCCATGTGTCCAGCCCCTGGGGCATGCGGGCGATGAACTCCGCCGCCTGGGCGATGCCCGCGGCCCACAGCAGCTCCTCGTCGCCGGCGTCGGGCTTGCCCCAACGCAGGTTGTCTCGCACGGTGCCGGAGAACAGCACCGCCTGCTGGGGCACCACGGCGATGCGGGCTCGCAGCTCGTTCTGGGAGAACTCGCGTACATCCGCGCCGTCCACGAGCACTTGCCCGGCGGAAACGTCATAGAACCGGGGAATCAGGTTCACAAGCGACGTCTTGCCCGAGCCGGTGGAGCCAATGATGGCCGCCGTCTGCCCAGGGGCCACGGCAAAGCTGATGTCCTCCAGCACCGGCGCCGCCTGGCCGGGGTACGTGAACGCCACGTCCCGCATGCGAATCTCGCCTCTGGACTTCGGTCTAGACGGTGCCTCCGGGTCGGGCATGTCCTGAGGCGCGGCAAACACCTCGCCGATGCGGTCCACCGACGTTTTGGCCCGCACACCGGCGGTGAAGAGCCACGAAACCATCGTCATGGACTGCAGGATCTGCAAAAAGTAGTTGACGAAGGCCACGATATCGCCGACCTTCATGGAACCGGCGTTGACCTGGAAGCCGCCCAGCCACAGCACCAGCACCACGCTGCCGTTCATTAGGATGAACATCAGCGGCAGTATGCTTGCCATGGAGCGCGCCGCGGTGACACCCAGGCCGGTCAGGTTGGCGTTGGCGTCATCAAAGCGCTGGGCCTCATAGTCGAAGCGGTTGAACACTTTTACAACGCGCACGCCGGCCAGATACTCCCGCAGCACGCCGTTGACGCGGTCGATGGCAGCCTGCACGCGCCGGAACAGCGGGAAGCCCCGCTTGATGCGCAGATAGATGAGCCCGGCCATCAGCGGCAGCACGGCCACCAGGATCAGTGCCATGCGGGCGTTCAGCACAAAGGCCATCAGCATGCCGCCGATCAGCAGCAGCGGCGCGCGGATGAAGATGCGGGTTAGCATGAAGCTTAAGTTCTGTATCTGCATGACGTCGTTGGTCAGCCGCGTGATCAGCGATGCCGAGCCGAAGCGCTGTGCCGCCGCCAGCGACATCGCCTGCGTCTTGCGGAAGAGGTCCGCCCGCAGGTTGGTGCCCAGGTCCTGGCTGGCGCGGGCGCTGAGCCAGTTGCGGGACATACCCATCAGCGACCCGCCCAGCGCCATGGCCAGCATCAAGCCGCCCATGCGCAGGATGTAGCCCACGTCTCCCCTGGGCAGGCCCTGGTTGATGATCACAGCCGTTAGGGTGGGCATGCTCAGGTCCACGAGCACCTCTACCAGCAGGCACAGCCACGCAGGCAATGCCAGCCGCAAGTAACGGGGCATGTACTTTTTCAGATACTTCATCCAACGCTCCCCGAAAATATATGTATACGTTTTCATTCGAACGCAAACCATTATAGTCTTCGAGACACGGGGAGACAATGGCGGTGGGCTTATATGAAAACATTTTTTTGGTGTTTAAAGCTCAGTTCAACAGGCATGAATGGTTACGGAGGTTTCGTATCATTTCAAAGCCAACACTTGACAGTTTAACGGAGAAAAACATAACATTATCGTATTTACTGAACCATTTTTCTCCGGAACACATTCTAATGTGTACGGCTAATGTCCCTTTCTTTGGAATACGGAGGACAAGAATGAGCGTTATCTTCAACATATTTCGTATGACAAGAGGCAAAAGGAGGCCACCTGCTCCCGGTATTTCTACAACTGTCAAGGCTGTTTTGGTGATGGCTTTTTATCTTCTGTTTTCCTACGCTTTCACGATTGTTGTGGGCGGCGTTATCTTTGCGAACAACATGGATGATTATTCTCCGGCAATTCCACTGCTGTTCATGTCCGCAGAGATCGCGATATTTGTTTTTGCATTTCATATGTTCAGAAAGCATACCGCAAGGATTGAGAAGATCTATCCTTTCATGATAGCCGCGGGATTGCTTCTCCTATTTGTCGTGAACGTGAGATTGGGCTATATGCTGCGCTTTGATCCGGCCTTTGACTTGGGCGCTATTTTCACAGGGGCCAAGGAATGGGCAACGACCGGTAACTTTATGGACAATATGCATCCGTCTGTCGATGTGAATTATTTCTATTACTTTCCAAATAATCTAGGCGGTATGTCCTTGTTGTTCCTGGCTTTCAAAGCGGCCTCTTTGTTCGGGGCAACCGATTATTTTGCCATTGCCATGATCGCGAATGCGTTGCTGGCAACGGCAACGGTCCTGGTCACTGTGCTGATTTGCAAAAGGCTGTTCGGCGTCATCCAGAGCGCTATGGCTTTGATGTTCATACTGCTAAGTCCGCCGTTCTATCTGATTGCTCCGGTGTTTTATACGGACTCGCTCTCAATGGTTTTTCCTGTGTTGATTGTATACCTGTATCTGAACCTGATCGACAGCGAGACAAATAAACGCAAACTGTTCTTTGCGGCTTTGATCGGCGCAAGCTGTGCCATCGGTATGCTGATCAAATTCACGGTTATCATCGCGCTGATCGCCATACTGATCCACGCGATACTGTTCAAAGGGCTTGTTCCCTTCCTGCGAATGACTGCGATAGCGGGGGCTGTCATAACGTCGGTTTTGCTCGCATTCAACCTGTATTTTTACTCTGTCCATCTTGACGCCAACAAGGCGGACGAGCTGAACATACCGTTCACCCACTGGATAATGATGTCATTGCACGATGGTTCTTACGATCCAAGTGATTATGACTTTACTCTCGGGTTTTCTGATAAAGACGAGCAAAGAACAGCCATAGATGCGCATATCAAAGAACGGATAGAAGAGAAAGGATTGTTCGGTATGCTCTGGCTGTTCTTTTGGAAGGACATCGTTTCTTTTGGTGACAGCACCTATGGCCAGTCGGATTTTCTGGATGACGATCCTATGAATGATACCAAATTGCATTCTGTGGTCTTATACGACGGCAGGTACTATAGAAGGTACAAATATGTTTGTTCCGGCACTTACGATACGATGCTGTTGCTTATGCTTCTATCCGCGTACAGCGTTTTGTGGCGGAAGAACAAAACATATGACAATATGATTCCACTGCTGTGCATCTTTGGCGTTATGCTGTTTTTTATGTTTTGGGAAGTCGATGGCAGGTATGTTGCAAACTATATTCCTATAATCATTGTTGCGGCTGTATCGGGTTTGGATGTACTTATGGAGACCGCGCGTGGGAAGGGCACACGAACGAATCTTCTTGCACAATGGAGAGCAAGTGTCGATAATGTTTCTCAAGATATGCTAAACAGCACCCCAAAGGAGCGCCCATGACAGACCCGCAAACGCTGCGCAACGTCGGCATACTGGCCCACGTGGACGCCGGCAAGACCACGATCACCGCGCAGATGCTGTATCTGTGCGGCGAGGAGCGCACCGCCGGCAGCGTGGACGACGGCACCGCGCCCACGGATTTCCTGCCCGTGGAGCGGGACCGGGGCATTAGTGTGCGCTCGGCCGGCGCAGCGCTGCCGTGGAAGGGCAGCCGCATCAACCTGATCGACACGCCGGGGCATACGGATTTCTCCGCCGAGGTGGAGCGCGCGCTGCGGGTGCTGGACGGCGCGGTGCTGGTCCTCAGCGCCGCCGAGGGCATACAGAACGGCACAGAACTATTGTGGCGGGCGCTGCGGGAGCACAACATCCCCACATTGATCTTCGTGAACAAGCTGGACCGCCTGGGCGCCGACGCGCAAGCCGTGGTGCAGGCGCTTAAGGAGACCTTCTCCCCCCGCCTGCTGCCGCTGCAGCGACCGGTGTGCGATCAGGAGCGCCCCCAAACGCTTGCGCTGTGGCCCTGGAGCGGCGACAGCCCCGCGCCGGCGGACGCCGTGGAGGCCGTGGCTGAGGCGGACGACGGCATCCTGGGGGACTATGTGACCGAGCGAGCGGTGGGCTGCGGGCGGCTGGCCGACGCCGCAGCGGCGGCTGTGGCGCGGTGCGAGCTGTTCCCCGTGTGCTTCGGCGCGGCGCTCAAGGGCGTGGGCATGGAGGCGCTGCTGGACGCCATCATACGCTTCCTGCCGCCTCCGCGCGTCGCCGAAGGGTTGAGCGGCGTGGTCTACAAGGTCGAGCACGACGCGGCCATGGGCAAGGCCGCCCACGTGCGCTTGTACGGCGGCGCTCTGCGCAACCGCGACGCCGTGGCGCTGCCCGGACGGGAAGCCCCGGCCAAGATCAGCCAGATCCGCCGCTCCTCCGCAGGGCGCAGCCGTGACATCGGGGAGCTGGGCGCCGGAGACATCGGCGTGGTCTACGGCATGTCCGATGCCCGCACCGGCGACATATTGGGCGATGGCAGCCCGGTGCCCGGCGGCGTGAGCCTTGCCGCGCCGCTGCTGCGGGTGCAGGCCACGCCCGACGACCCCGCCCGCACCGTGGCGCTGCGCGACGCGCTGCTGGAGCTGGCCGATGAGGACCCGGCACTGGACGTGCAATGGCTGCCCGAGGAGCGGGAGCTGCACCTGAGCATATTGGGCAAGATACAGCTGGAGGTGCTGGACAGCATCCTGCGCCAGCGATTTGGCCTGTCAGCACAATTCGGCGCGCCGGTGGTGCTCTACAAGGAGACGCCGGCCAGCACCGGCATCGGCCACTTCGCCTACACGATGCCCAAGCCGTGCTGGGCCATCGTGACCTTCGAGATCGAACCGCTGCCCCGAGGCAGCGGCCTGGTGTACAACTCCACCGTGCGCGACGACCGCATCTTCTACCGCTATCAGGAGCACGTGCGCAAGACCGTGCCCGAGGCGCTCAAGCAAGGTCTGTACGGCTGGGAGGTCACGGATTTGAGGGTGACGCTGGTGAACGGCGAGCACCACATCGTGCACACCCATCCCATGGACTTCTTCACCGCCACGCCGGTGGCGATACAGGACGGCCTGCGCAACTGCGGAACCACGCTGCTGGAGCCCATGCTGCTCACGCGCATCCACGGGCCGGATGGCTGCTGCGGCCGCGTGCTGCAGGATATTGTGGACCTGCGCGGCAGCTTCGACACGCCGCTGATGCGCGCCGGCAGCTTCACCGTGGAGGCGCTGGCGCCCGTGGCTACCACGTTGGATTGGCCGGCCCGCCTGGGGGCGATCAGCGGAGGCCGGGCAATCTTAAGCCAGCGCTTTGCCGGCTACCGGCCCTGCCCAGTGGAGCTGGGGGCCACGACGCCCTATCGCGGCGTACATCCGCTGGACACATCCAATTACATTCTAAAAATCCGTGGGGCTCTGAAGTAGGTGTCTACACGCATCTTTTCATCCTCCGATTTAGTAGTATACTGTTTATGAAAAAGTTTCCATGCATCGAGGAGGTACCGCCATGAAGTTCTCCAACGGCCAGTGGCTCAACCGCGAGGGCTATGCCGTGCACAGCCCCGCCGAGGTGCGTGACGCCACGATGGATGCCCGTTCGCTCACGATATACGCACCGTGCCAGAAGATCCGCCATCGAGGCGACACGCTGGGCGGTCCGCTGCTTACGCTGCGCATCAGCTCCCCCTTCCCCGATGTGCTGCGGGTGCAGGCCTGGCACTTCATGGGCCGCGCGGAGCGGGGCCCCCACTTCGAGCTGGCCGACGAGGGCTTCACGCCCCAGATCGCCGACGAGGGCGACACGTTGCGCGTGACCAGCGGCTCTTTAAGCGCTGTCATCCGCAAGGCCGATTTCGCCATGGAGTTCACCCACGAGGGCCGCCGCCTGACCGGCAGCGAGCCGCGGGCCATGGCCACCATCGGCACGCCCGACGGCAGCCGCTACATGCGCGAGCAGCTCTCTTTGTCTGTGGGCGAAAGCATCTACGGCCTGGGTGAGCGCTTCACGCCCTTCGTGAAGAACGGCCAGGCCGTGGACCTGTGGCAGGAGGACGGCGGCACATCCAGCGAGCAGGCCTACAAGAACATCCCGTTCGCGTTGTCCAACCGCGGCTACGGCGTGTTCGTGAACCACCCCGAGCTGGTCAGCTTCGAGGTCGCCTCCGAGAAGGTCAGCAAGACGCAATTCAGCGTGGCCGGCCACAAGCTGGATTATTACCTGATCGGCGGCGGCACGCCCAAGGCCGTGCTGCAGAACTACACGCGCCTGACCGGCCGGCCGGCTCTGCCTCCAGCCTGGAGCTTCGGGCTATGGCTTACAACTTCGTTCACGACCAGCTACGACGAGGCCACGGTCACGAGCTTCATCGACGGCATGGCGGCTCGGGACATCCCGCTGCACGTGTTCCACTTCGACTGCTTCTGGATGAAGGAGTTCCAGTGGTGCGACTTCCGCTGGGACGGCGCGGTATTCCCCGACCCGGCGGGCTTGCTCTCGCGGCTCAAGGCCCGGGGCCTGAAGATCTGCATATGGATCAACCCCTATATCGGGCAGAAGTCCGATCTCTTCGAGGAAGGCCGCGCCAAGGGCTACCTCGTGGAAGACCCCGACGGCAACGTGTGGCAGTGGGACCTGTGGCAGCCGGCCATGGCGCTCGTGGATTTCACGAACCCCGAAGCGTGCCTGTGGTATCAGAGCAAGCTAAAGGCGCTGCTGGACATGGGCGTGGATTGCTTCAAGACAGACTTTGGCGAGCGCATCCCGACCAACGTGCGCTGGTTTGATGGCAGCGATCCGCTCAAGATGCACAACTATTACACGCACCTTTACAACCGCGCCGTGTTCAGCCTTCTGGAGCGGGAGCGCGGCGCCGGAGAGGCTGCGGTGTTCGCCCGCTCGGCCACCGCCGGCGGGCAGAAATTTCCCGTGCACTGGGGCGGCGACTGCACCGCCAGCTATCCATCCATGGCCGAAAGCCTGCGGGGCGGCCTGAGCCTGTGCCTGTCGGGCTTTGGCTTCTGGAGCCACGACATCAGCGGTTTTGAGGCCACGGCCACGCCGGACATCTACAAGCGCTGGGCGGCCTTTGGGCTGCTCTCCACCCACAGCCGCCTGCACGGCAGCTCCAGCTATCGCGTGCCGTGGCTGTTCGATGAGGAGGCCGTGGACGTATTGCGCTTCTTCACGAAGCTCAAGTGCCGCCTGATGCCGTACCTCTTCTCCTCGGCCTGCGACACCGCCGCCACCGGCGTGCCCATGATGCGCGCCATGGCGCTGGAATTCCCCGACGACCCGGCCTGCGCGCCGCTGGACCGGCAATACCTGTTGGGTGAAAGCCTGCTGGTAGCCCCGGTGTTCACAGAGACCGGCGACGTGGATTATTACCTGCCCGAGGGCGTGTGGACCAACGTGCTGGACAACCGGCGCGTGGCCGGCGGAAGCTGGCAGCGGGAGCACCATGGCTACCTGAGCCTGCCGCTGATGGCCCGGCCCAACAGCCTGATCCCCTTTGGCAGCCGCGCCGACCTGGCCGACTATGACTGGACCGACAACATAGAAGTGCACCTGTTTGAGCTGGACAGCGAGGCCTGCTGCGCCGTGCGCGACAGCAAGGGCCTGACGGTGTTCACGCTGAACGCCGTGCGCGAGGGCAGCCGCATCCGCGTGCAGGCCCAGGGCACCGCAAAACCCTGGAGCCTGGTGCTGCGCAACGTGACCAACGCCCGCTGCGTGCAGGGCGGCGTGGCCGCTCCCGGCGAGCTGGGCACGCGGGTGGTACCTCAGGATGGGGCCGCGGAGATGATCATAGAGGTGGAGTAGTCAAGCAAAAGTCCCGCACCAAAAAGCACCGGCTGCATCAAGAACAGCCGGTGCTTTTGCTTATCAAAGGCCCTGTGAGGGTCGCCTGAATCGCCGATGACGCCGCGCGTCATCGGCGAATAGCCGCCGGGTTGCAGGCATCCGACCCATTGCATTCGATCATATCCAG
This sequence comes from Bacillota bacterium, assembly GCA_023410875.1. Classification (GTDB taxonomy): domain Bacteria; phylum Bacillota; class Clostridia; order Christensenellales; family UMGS416; genus JAEYRA01. The sequence goes on from JAEYPH010000047.1 coordinate 10,866, forward strand.
ATAATGTTGCTCTTTCTTTGCCAGCAGACGCAGCCTACGCTCCATCTCGCGCATCTCCTCCTCAGCCTTGCGTTTCTGCTTGAGTATGATCTGGTAGCGCTCCATGACCGTGCAATCGCCCTCGGCGCATAAGCGGACGTAATTCTTAATGTCTGCCACCGACATGCCCGTGCTGCGCAAGCATAGCACCAGATGCACCCATTCCAGGCTTTCTTCGCTGAATATCCTGGTGCCGTGCTCATCCCTCGTGATGTCGGGGAACAGGCCTTCGTCGTCATAAAAGCGCAGCGTGTGAGGCGATACGTTCAGACGCTCAGCCAGTTGTTTGATTTTCAGTGTTTGCATCCTTACCTCCAAAAAACGCATGCCTTCGAGTAACTCGAATGTTCTATGCTTACTCTAGCACATAACGACGCAAGACGCAATCAGGAGGAATATTATCCCGAATCATTCATCAGAGCTGCCAAGGATTTTTAATTTTTGAATTGTTCTTTCGCAATAGAACTGATATTCTGGAATATGTGGCTGGATTGGCAATGTTACTCAGTCGCACCCTTGTCACCGCAAAAAGGAGATTTGATTTGGAAATGGAGTTCATGACGTTTCGCCAGGAGCACGTGGAGCAAGCCACGACCCTGGTTCATCAAGCCTACGAGCGGGAGCGCGCAGCCGTTCCCCTGCTCCCCACTGTGAAATCCGATATCTTAACCTCAGAGATTGAGCAGCTGTGCACCGAAGGGCTGGGCTTTGCGGTGGTACAAGACGGCACGTTAGCGGGTTTTCTGGCAGGCATGCGGGTACAGCGTTTTTTCGGCGCTGCCGACGGCGTGTATATCCCGATCTACGGCCACGGCGCGCAGGCGGAGCAACGCGTCTCCCTGCAATGGGCGCTGTATGCCCACGCAGCCCAGAACTGGGTGGATCAAGGGCTGACCTCCCATGCGATTACGATGTTCACCCACGACGGCGCGCTGGTGCAGGCGTGGTTCCACATGGGCTTTGGCCTGCGGTGTGTGGACGCCATACGGCCGCCCGCGCCGGTGGAAGCGCCGGACAGCGGCCTCACGGTGCGCCTGCTGACGCCGGACGATGCCGACGCCATATTGCCGCTGCACCGCGAACACCAGAGCTACTACCACCGGTCGCCGCTCTTCATGCCCTACCGTGTAGACGCCACGGCCGAATGGATGCGCCAATGGCTGGAGCAGCCGTGCCATCACATTTGGGCAGCCTTCGACGAGGGCCAGCCGGTGTCTTATATGCAAGTGAAACACGGCGGCGAGACCTTTGTGTCCGACGACGCGGCCATGCGCAACATCTGTGGAGCCTTCACGGCGCCAGCCGCCCGGGGCCGAGGCGCGGCCACGGTGCTGCTGCGCCACATCTGCGCGTGGATGGCCGAACAGGGCTTCACGCGCTTGGGCGTGGACTTCGAATCCTTCAACCCGCTGGGCAGCGCCTTTTGGCTTAGACACTTCACGCCCTTCACCTACAGCCTGACGCGGCGGGTGGATGAGCGAATCATCGGCTTTTCGCCCTACGATTGACAACTGGATAGGTGGAAACTCACACCGAAGCAACAGCCACGTCCAAAAACGCCCTACCCTGTTCTGAGGGTAGGGCGTCCAAACTGCCTCTCAAATTGTGCGGCTAGATTTTCGAGTTTTTATGGATGAAAGCCAGTACATCCTTGGCTTCCTGCAGAGAAGCAACATCAATCATGAGGCTTACCCTGCCTTTTTTAAGGACGTCAATGTATCTGTATACATCTGCTGCAGTGCAGCGGGTTTGCAGAACAACGTTTCCCGTCCACTCCAGCACTTCTTCAAGCATGTCGATTGGGCGCGGGCAGCCCGGGTCCCAGCTTAGCTCAACGGCCCTTAGGCCGCGCAGCTTGGCTATTTCTTTATGGATGTGCCTTCCCTTTGCGTGGTGATGGATATACGCTCCCCCGAGCTCGTTCAGCACTTTCTGCGTAGCCGGGCCGTATAACTCCGTATAGAATTCTGGAGCGCAGAGGTCGGCATTGTCTTCAGATAAGTAACAACATTCGCCTTCAAACCACATATAGGCCACATGGCGACCGCCCATGCATTTTGGCGCGGTTTCCCGGAGGGTCTTCTCCAACCAGATTGTGGCATCGGCGCAGAAATCCAGCAACCTTGCCACTTGATCCGGATGATCATAGATATCGTAGAATATCTGGTTGCCACGCAGAGCATTCGCCATGTCCGAGGGGGCAAAATGATTGTAGGTGCTTACAACATAGTCGCCATCACACAATGCAGCGCTTTTGGCACAAGCCCTTTCCAGCACTTTCACCCATTGATTGTTTCGATCCAAGTGAAGTTTATTCAGGTCCTCCCAATTCTCGATGGCATGGTTTGTCCAGCTGGTATCCACCCCAAAAGTTACAGGCATGCCAGACACAACGGCGCTGTTGACTCCCGTTCCCAAACCTGGAGTGTACGCAGGGATGAAATCATCCTCCAGATCCTTCGTGAAGTCCATAAAATGGCGTAGACGCGCCACTCCGGCTTCTACAAACCGTTCAGCATCACGCTCGAAATCCCACTGGTTCAGAGGCTTCATGATATGCTCGCCGTAATCGATGTGGAATGTGTATGGCGAAATCGACGCTACAATTTGTCCAGGTGTATCATCAGCAAAAAACGTCTTGTATTTTTCGATCTTGCGCTCGAGCTTTCGGTTCATATCCATATAATCTCCCAAGGTAAGGCAGCGACGCAAGGCCATCGCCTAATCCTTAACAGATTATTAGAAGGTGAATGAATTGTCAATGAAAAATGAATCGTTGTTAAGTGGAAACACAAAGCGCAAAAAAGCAGGCGTAAACCTACTTTTCTGACTTGAGTTCCCCATATTTGTTGCGGCGGGTGGAAGGTGGGTTTATGGGGCTGTTTTTTCGTTTTGGGTTGCGCGCTTTCTTATTAGCCATGGTTTTCACCTCGGATTTAGTTTAAGTCGATGCCAACGGATTATTCTGGCAATTTATACTTCAACAGAGAGGAAACACCGATTCAAAAGCACAAGCAAGAGCTGTTTCTGTCCCTTTACCGTCCAAACTCCATCAGCCACGACGGGTAAATGTTCTCGAAAAAATCCTTGCCTTCCTTGTCCGGCCCAACGGCGGTGTAGGCCAGGCCGAAGTCGGCACAGTTGGTGGCCCCCTGATCCGTTACCTTGAATGCCCACTTGTGCTGGCTCACGTGCCGGTCATAACCGGCCTTGGCGATGTCCAGCGCTGTCTTGCCACCGAAGGCCGGCAGCGGCACGTTCCAGTCCATACGCACCCGGTTCTCCTTGTAGAGGTGCAGATAGCACTTGCTGACCTGCCACGTGCCGTACTTTAGTGCGGATTCCGGCGCCTGGTCAGCATCGGCGGCGTGCTCTATGGCCTCCAGCGTGGCCGAGGCCGTCAGGCGATGCATGCCGTGGCCGTATTCACCCTTCAGGTCGTGGGTCACGATGACCTTGGGGCGCAGCATGCGGATCTGCTCGGTGATAAAGTCCACCGTCTTATCCCGCCCCCAGGCTTTCTCGGCCTGGGCCAGGGTCTCGGTCAGCTTGTCGGGGAACAGGTTCAACACCGGATAGCTGCGCACGCCCACAGTCCACAGGCAGTCCAGCTCCTCGCTGGCCCTCAGGCGGTTGCTGTGGGCCATGATGAGCACCGCCGTGCTGAGCTTGCGCTGGCCGGCGTAGGTCGGCAGCGTGCCGCCCATGAAAAGCACCTCGTCGTCGGGGTGGGCGCTGATGACCAGCAGATCCACACCCCGGGCCGTGGGCTCCCACACCTGCACAGATTCGGGCAGCACACCCTGCCCCCACACGGAAAGCTCCCGCAAGGCCACACCGCCATCATTGCGAATCTCCAGACGCACGGTGTCATGGGCGCCGGGCACCGCCGCGTAATCATGGAACATGCCGCGGTCTTCCGCAGTGCACAGCGTCTGCCAGTTGCCGCTGCTATCGGGGGCCAGCAGCGCCCACTCCTCAGGCGGCGCGTCCCAGTTCAGCGCGATGCCCTGTATGTCCTGCCCGGCCTTAATATCAATGGTCTGTGTGTCGTCCTTGGAGCTGCGCCACACCGACGCGAATTTGCCGTCGTGGGCCTTCACGAAGCCGCTCTGGTTGCTGGATACGGTGTATTGCGCCTCCGCGGTCAGGTCGGCGGCCTGGCTGGGCGCGGCGACGGCAGCGGTGGTCGCCGGAGCCGTCGCAACGGCCACCAGCAGCAAACACAACAAAAGCGCGGCCCGGCGAATGTATGCCATCATAACACCACTTTTTTACTAAGAGTCTTGTGCTTATCTTAACTCACAGATCAGAAAGCCGCAACTATACCTTATTGAGTTTATATACAGCATCTTTATCGGTTTAAATAGTGTAACTCATAGACTTAATATTCTGTCGTTTTCGGACTTATTGTTCCGTTTTTAGTAATGACAAATGCGAACAATAGATATATAATTCGAATATCATCATAACTAGTATGGAGGTAGTAGTCTTAATGGAAGGCAATGGTGAGCGCAATAGCTTCAAGGATTTTTTTGCAAAGTTCTTCAGTAAAAACAAAAGCAAGGCAGAAGAATATCTCAATGACCAAGAAAAAGCCAAAGAGCTTCTTGGTAATGCATCAAAAAAAGCAGAAGCAAACAAAGGTCCAATAGATGGTATATTTGAAACAATCCAGCTAGTCTTCTCGCTTATTAAGGATTATTCAATAGGTAGATACAAAGTAATCCCATACAAATCAATCCTTTTGCTTGTCGTTGCTATTATCTACTTTGTTAGTCCGATTGATGCGATTTTCGATGTAATTCCCATTCTAGGCTTAATAGATGACGCTGCTGTATTGGGTTTTGTTTTTCTACAGCTGAAATCCGACTTAGATTGCTACAAGGAATGGAAGACGACGACACAACAAGATTCTGGAATGTAATGATGTCCGTAGTTAAGCATGTGAGTTGTAAAATGAAATGTCGCAGAGGGTAAAAAAGAGACCCACCTAACCGACCAGACGGCTACAATGAAGTTGCAACACAAAAAAGCAACTGAGGTGGCAAGATGGGTCGAGCACAGGATACCAAAAAAGAAGGCAAGTGGGAACAGCTAAAAGAGAAAGACAGGTACCAAATCGAGGCATTGGCCCGCGCCGGAGTAGGAACGGGAGCTATAGCCAGGCAACTGAACCATAATAGGCGGACGATACAGCGAGAACTCAAACGAGGGAAAGTGAC
>JAEYPH010000066.1 GCA_023410875.1 Bacillota bacterium
GTTCTGTATAGAGACATTAGAACACATTGTCAACAAAGGTATACCGGTGCCAACTGCGACACATAAATGTTGGGTTCATTGGTAAAACTTTCAACTGATCCATCTGACAGGAGGAGAAACATATGAACAAGATTAGAAAGGCTATCGCGTTCCTGGCGGTGTTCCTGATGGTCTTCGGGAACATGCCTGTGGGCATTGCCGCGGGCGAATCCTGGAGTTATCCGCAACAGGAATTCGGCGAATTCCCCCTTACGCTGGGGCTGCTGGTCGGCGCCAAGACGCCGGGCAACGGAGGGGATTCCTTCTCCGCTGCGATGTCCAGCAACATGCCCGTCTGGGAAATTGACCAGGACCAAACCACCCGGGATGAACTGTCCGACCCGTCCCCGAAGTACATCACAGTAAAGGGCGGCAACAAGTTCTACCTGTACAAGGTTAATGGCGGCAGCATTGACCAGATCAGTCCAGTTGTCATACCCTACATTTCACCTAAGGTCTTCAACATCACGATCAGCGGCAACACGATCAGCGTGGTCAACCCCGGCAGCGACAATCAGGGCCAGGGCATCAGCCACATCGCTGTGTTCTTCGATAGGACGCGGATTCCCAAGGGCAAGCTGACCGTGGACAAGAAGCTGACCGGCGTCACCGTCACCAACGCCGACAAGGCCAGGGACTTCACTTTCAAGGTCGTCGGCCCCGCGCCGGACACCACCGTGCGAACGGTGACTGCCAGCCACAACACCGACGGCGAGCTCAGCCTGCCCTACGGCGATTATACGATTGAGGAAATCAACATCCCCGCGGGCTTCACCGCTTCTTTGGATAAGACCTCCTTCACCATCGACAAGTTCCATAAGACAATCAAGGTGACAGCCACCAACGACAAGAAGTACGGCAAGCTGATTCTGCGCAAGGAGCTGGCCGGGCTGAACCTCACCGAAGACGACAGCAGCCGCTCATACACCTTCGACATCTCCGGCCCCAACGGCTATTCCATGACCGGTGTTACGGTGGTCGCCGGCACCGACACCGTGCTGGACAAGCTGGATTACGGCGACTATACGATCACCGAAACCGGCCTGCCCGGTGGTTTTTCCAGCTCCATTGATAACCCCACGGCCACCATCGGCAGCGGCGCCGCCAACACCGTCATCGTGACCGCTACCAACACCAAGCTCCACGGCACGCTGACCGTGGACAAGGTTGTGGACGGTCCCAACGTGACCGAAGCCGACCGGGCGTTCAGCTACAGCTTCAAGGTCACCGGCCCCGCGCCGGCCACAACCCAGTGGATGGTGTCGGCCAGCGACGCCGGCGACGGCACGCTGAACCTTCCCTATGGCGAATACACCATAACGGAACTGAATGTGCCCGAGGGCTTCACTGCCGCTCTGGACAAGAGCGCCTTCACCATTGGCCCGGATGCGACCTCGGTGAAGGTCATCGCGACCAACACAAAACAGCATGGCACGCTGACCGTGGATAAGGTTGTTACCGGACCCAACGTGACCGATGCCGACAAGGCGTTCAACTACAGCTTCCAGATCATCGGCCCCGCGCCGGCCACGACCCAGTGGATGGTGTCGGCCAGCGACGGCGCTGACGGCACGCTGAACCTGCCCTACGGCAGCTACACCATTTCGGAAGTGAACATCCCCGACGGCTTCTCCGCCTCGCTGGACAAGACGTCCTTCTCCATCGGCTCCGGCCAGACGCAGGTGAAGGTCATCGCGACCAACACCAAGCTGGATGGCAAGCTGATCGTGACCAAGGCGCTGGCCGGCCTCAACCTGACCGAGGCGGACCGGGCGCGCAGCTATGACTTCAAGGTCGTAGGCCCCGCCCCCGCGCTCACCGAGTGGTCTGTTTCCGCCTCTGACAGCGCCGACGGCTCCATCGACAGCCTGCCCTATGGCAGTTACACCATCGAGGAGATCAATGTTCCCGACGGCTTCTCCGCCTCGCTGGACAAGACATCCTTCACCATCGGCGGCGGCGACGCCAACATCGTCACCGTAAACGCGACCAACACCAAGCTGCACGGCACGCTGACCGTAGACAAGGTCGTGGACGGTCCCAACGTGACCGAAGCCGACCGGGCGTTCAGCTACAGCTTCAAGGTTATAGGCCCGGCGCCCGCCACAACCCAGTGGGTGGTATCGGCGTCCCATAACAGCGACGGCACGCTGAACTTGCCCTACGGCGACTATACGATCGCCGAGACCAATGTTCCCGGCGATTTCATCGCCGCGCTGGACAAGACCTCCTTCACCATCGGGCCGGATTCCGTCAACATCAAGGTAACGGCCACCAACACCAAGAAGAGCGGCAAGCTCACGGTCAACAAGACCGTGCTGGGCGCCTACGTAACCGACGCCGACAAGGCCTTCGCCTTCAGCTTCAAGGTTGTGGGCCCGGCCCCCGCCACGACTGAGTGGAATCTGTCAGCCTCCCACAACCAGGACGGCACGCTGGTGCTGCCCTATGGCGACTACACCATAGCCGAAGTCAACGTCCCCGACGGCTTCTCCGCTTTGCTGGACAAGACGTCCTTTAAGATCAATGACCGCAACACCACAATTACCGTGAAGGCCTACAACACCAAGCTGCTGGGCAAGCTGACGGTGGATAAGATCGTCACCGGCCCCTTCGTAACCTGGCTGGACGAGCAGCGGCTGTACCAGTTCAAGGTCGTGGGGCCTGCTCCCGCCACCACCGTGTGGAATGTATGGGCCAACGACGGCAACAAGGGTACGCTGTATCTGCCCTACGGCTCCTACACGATTGAGGAAGTGAACGTGCCGGACGACTTCGTGTCCAGCCTGAGCGCGAGCTCTTTCGTCATCGGTCCCAGCACCACCAAGGTGGAGGTCAAGGCGACCAACACCAAGCAGCAGGGCACGCTGACGGTGGACAAGATCGTCTCCGGCGACAACGTGACCGACGCCGACAAGGCCTACAACTACAAGTTCAAGGTCAGAGGGCCTCTGGACCAGCTGTTCCCCGACACCTACTACGTCTATGCCAACGACGCCACCAACGGCACGCTCAATCTGCCCTACGGTGAATACTCCATCGAAGAGATGGACGTGCCCGCCGGCTTTGAAGCGGCGCTGAGCGCCAGCCGGTTCACCATCGGCCCCGACGCCACCGCCGTTACGGTGACGGCCACCAACACCAAGCTCAACGGCAAGCTGACCGTGAACAAGGTCATCGAAGGTCTCAACGTGACCGAGGGTGACCTGGCCCGCAGCTACGAGTTCCGGGTCGTCGGCCCTGCTCCGGCCACCACCGAGTGGACGGTTTCAGCAACCGATGGCGCTGACGGCATGCTGACGCTGCCTTATGGCGCTTATACAATCCAGGAAATCAACGTGCCCGCGGGCTTTGCCGCTTCGCTGGACATGACCTCCTTCACCATCGGCGCCGAATCCGTCAACGTTACGGTGACGGCCACCAACACCAAGCTGCACGGCACATTGACCGTGAACAAGGCCATCGATGGCCTCAACGTGACCGAGGATGACCGGGCCCGTACCTACGAGTTCCAAGTCGTCGGCCCCGCCCCCGCCACCACGCAGTGGTCGCTGTCCGCCACGGAGGCCGCTGACGGCACGCTGAACCTGCCCTATGGCGACTATACGATCCAGGAGGTCAACGTGCCCGCCGGGTTCGCGTCCTCGCTGGACATGACATCCTTCACCATCGGCGGCGAGACGGTGAACGTCACCGTGAATGCGACCAACACCAAGCTGCACGGCACGCTGACCGTGGACAAGGTTGTTACCGGTCCCAACGTCACCGATGCCGACAAGGCGTTCAGCTATAGCTTCCAGGTCATCGGCCCCGCCCCCGCCACGAGCGAGTGGTCGGTCTCGGCCAGCGACGGCGCTGACGGCACGCTGAACCTGCCCTATGGCGACTACACAATACAGGAGATCAATGTGCCCGCAGGCTTCACCGCTTCGCTGGACACGACCTCCTTCACCATCGGCGGCGAAACGGTGAACCTCACCGTGACCGCCACCAACACCAAGCTGCAGGGCAAGCTGACCGTGAACAAGATCGTCGCTGGCCTCAACGTCACCGAGGATGCGCGGGCCCGCAGCTACGAGTTCAAGGTCGTCGGCCCGGCGCCAGCCACCACTGAGTGGTCACTTTCCGCCACAGACGGCGCTGACGGCGAGCTGAACCTGCCCTATGGCGACTACACGATCCAGGAGATCGACGTGCCCGCCGGCTTCACCGCTTCGCTGGACATGAGCTCCTTCACGATCGGCGGCGAGACGGTGAATGTCACCGTGACCGCCACCAACACCAAACTCTCCCGCCGGGTCACCATCGACAAGGTCGTGACTGGCCTCAACCTGAGCGATCAGGAGAAGGCCCAGGAGTATGAGTTCAGGATCGTAGGCCCCGCTCCCGCCGCCACCGAATGGACCATCCGGTCCACCGATGAAACCAGCGGCTATTTGGACCTGCCCCTGGGTTCCTACACCGTGGAAGAGCTCAACGTGCCCGGCGACTTCGTGTCGCAGCTGAGCACCGCCGAGTTCACCATCGATGCCCAGACCGAGGCCATTTCCATCACCGCCACCAACACCAAGCAGCACGGCAGCCTGACGCTTACCAAAGCTGTGGAAGGCGCCGCTGAAAATGACACCGCCCAGTTCGAGTTCACGATCACCGGCCCCAACGGGTTCAGCCAGGTCGTGACGCTGGCCAACGGCGGGTCCCAGAAGCTGGACAACCTGGTCTGGGGTGAGTACACGATTACCGAGACCAACATCCCCGCCGGGTACCAGTCACTGGACGATGTGATCACCGCCACCGTCGGTGCCCAAACCCGCGATGTCGAAGTTACCTACCACAACCGCAAACAGGCGATCCTCCACATCGTCAAGATTGACAGCGCGACCCGTCTGGGCGTGCAGGGCGTCACGTTGGAGATCGTCAAGACCAATCAGGGCAATGTTCTTACCAGATTCTTTGCCTCCCTCTTCGACAGCGAGGACACCTGGCAGGTTGTCACCGGGCCCAACGGCACCGTGGATCTGCCTGACCTGGAACCCGGCGAATACAGGATAACGGAACTTTCCGCCCCCGCCGGCTACGTGGTGGATTCCACGCCCAAGACCGTGACGCTGGAAGCCGGCGAGGAGGAGACCGTGGAGTTCTCCAACGATCCGCAGGGCTTCCTGAAGATCATCAAGACCGACTCCGACACGGGCGCGGCGCTGGCCGGCGCGGAATTCGCCCTGGCCGACAATGAGGGCTTCACCGATGCGGTGACGCTGACAACCGCCGCCGACGGCACGGTGACCAGCGCGGCGCTGGTGCCCGGCACGTGGTACGTGCGGGAAACCAAGGCCCCCGAGGGTTACGCGCTGGATGACACGGTGCACGCCGTGGTCGTCACGCTGGGACAGACCATAGAGGTGCCTCTGACCAACGATCCGCAGGGCTTCCTGAAGATCATCAAGACCGACTCCGACACGGGCGCAGCGCTGGCCGGCGCGGAATTCGCCCTGGCCGACAATGAGGATTTCACCGGTGCGGTGACGCTGACAACCGCTGCCGACGGCACGGTGACCAGCGCGGCGCTGGTGCCCGGCACGTGGTACGTGCGGGAAACCAAGGCCCCCGAGGGTTACGCGCTGGATGATACGGTGCGCACCGTAACGGTGGAACTGGGCCAGATCGCCGAAATAGCGCTGACCAACGCGCTGATCACCGGAGAGTTGCAATTGCTCAAGGTCAGCGCAGAAGACAACCTGCCGCTGGCGGACGCCGCCTTTAACATCTATGCGGACGAGGCGCTCACCGAGTTGGCTGCCTCCGGCATCACCAATGACGACGGCGAGCTCTTTGTGGACAACCTGACCCCCGGCGTCTACTGGGTGCTGGAGACCAGGGCTCCAGAGGGCTATGTACTCAACGCGACGGCCGTACCGGTGCAGATCGTCGCCAACGAACGCACGGTGCTCACGCTGACCAACCAGGAAGACGGCACCGGCGGCTTTGAGGATGAGTTGGGACAGCTCAACGTTCTCAAGGTGGACGGCTACACCAAGAAGCCTTTGGCCAACGCCAAGTTCAAGCTCTACGGCGATGAGGCGCTCAAGGTACTGGTGGCTACCGGTGTCACCGGCGCGGACGGCATCATCGAGTTCAAGGACCTGGAACCCGGTACCTACTATTTGGTGGAGACCTCGGCGCCTAAGTCCTACAAGCTCAACACGACCCCGATATCCGTGGACGTGCCCGCCGGTGAGATCACCGAACTGACCGTGACCAACGAGCTGGACGACACCAAGGACTACCAGACCGGCTCCATGGATTACAACATCCTGCTGGGCGGCGGCGCGGTGCTGCTGCTGGGCGCGGCGCTGGTCGTGTTCACCCGCAGGCGCAGGGCTGCCGGCAAGAACCGTTAACACCTTCGCCCCTGCCATAAACAGGAAAAGAGAGGAGCGCTCCGTATGGGGCGCTCCTTTCAGCGTGAAGGCGCATTACCCGTTCTGTGTGACCTTGGTCAAAGAAAGCGGCGGCCAAATTGCGTATGATGCCCTTGACAGTATCACAAGCAATCAAGTTTCTTATATAAAAAAGAAAGCAGGCGAGAGTATGAATAAAGAAGCAACGGAAAATCACACCATCAGTTGTGAAGCCCTGACCCAGGCGGATATGGCCCGCACCGAAGTAGCCATGTGCTTCAATCTTTCTTCCATGTCCGAGGCCACCGGCATGATCCCCACTGTGCCGCTGGACGAAGCCGACGTGGAAGGTTATGAGGCGCTGTTTTATCGCCCCCAGCAGGAGGCGGACAACGCCCGCAAGGCCGATTCCCCGCAGGAGCAGCAGAGCAGGAGCGAATATACCCACTAAAGTCCGATGATTTCCTACGTGCCGGTGCAAGGTCGCACCGGCACGTTTTTCTTTGCGGCGGACGAATCGATTTTTTCGAGTATTTTATTGTGGCAACTGCATACGATATTCAAAACAAGAGCAGGTGATGAACCGTGGATAACAAGACCCCCGATAACAAAGCCAAGGATTGCTCTTCGCTCAGCCGCGCCGACATGGCCAGCACCGAGGACGCCATGTGCTTCAACCTGGCATCCACGACCGAGACCACCGGTATGATCCCCACGCCGCCGCTGACCGACGCCGAAGTGGAAGGCTATGAGGCGCTGTTCTATCGCCCCCAGCAGGAGGCGGACAACGCCCGCAAGTCCGACTCGCCGCAGGAGCAGGAGAACAAAGAGAACCGCCCCTAACTCCTTGACTGGGACCCAGCCTGAGCGCCGCAACTATTATGCGGCGCTTTTTCTGCCGAAATGGCAAAAAGGACTGTCATAGATTTGGTCGCATACAACCTTGTTTTTCCCGCGCAAAAGTGCTATGCTTAACATAGGGAAATTTTTCAAACAATACGGAACAGGAGGCCGCACCAATGCCGAATTTTGCCAATCCCTTTCAGGGCAACGTCAATCGCAAGCTTTCCCAAGAAGAGCTGATCCAGGCCATCCGGCTGGACATCGCCGGCGAGTTGGAGGCCATATATGTCTACGACGCCCACGTGCAGGCCACCGACAATGAGCTGGCCAAGCGCGTCATCGGCGAGATCCGCGACGAGGAAAAGGCCCATGTGGGCGAGCTCTTCACGCTGCTGCGCGCGCTGGACCCCCAGGAGGCCGAGCATTTTGCCACCGGCGAGGGCGAGGTGCGCGAGGCCATGGAGGAGCTGGGCATACTGCCCAAGGAGGCTGCCAGCGCCCCCCAAAGCACCGTGGGCAGCCTGATTCAGGAATAATATGACCATTACATGCATCTATCCATGAGAGGAGGTAAAATCATGGACTATCTTGCAAGAGACACATCTTCACTGGACGCCGCGCTGTGGGCGAGCATCGACGAGACCGTCGTGACCGCCGCCAAGAAATTGCTGGCTGGCCGGCGTTTTCTGAGCATTCATGGGCCGCTGGGCGCAGCCAATGGCAGCGTGGCCATCGACGATGCCGACGCTTTGTCCGAGGTCGTCGCCGACGGCTTTGTGACCACTGCCGGCCGCCGTTATGCAGAAATTCCGCTGCTCTATGAGGACTTCACACTGCTCTCGAGGGATCTGCTGGCAGCCGAACGGGCCGGCCGCGTGCCGGACCTGACCGCCGCTGCCGCTGCCGCCCAGCAGTGCGCGCTGCGCGAGGACAAGCTGATCTTCTATGGCAACCATACGCTGGGCATCGAGGGGCTGCTGACTGCCCCCGGCGTGGGCAAACGCAAGCGCGGCAACTGGGCCGAGGGCGAGACCGCCTTTGCCGACGTGGCCGGGGCCATCGCCCAACTGGCCGAGCAGGCCATCTATGGCAGCTATACGCTGGTGCTGAGCCCTGATGTGCACCTGCAGTTGCAGCGCATCCAGCCCGGCACCGGCCTGCTGGAGATCGACCGGCTGGCCAAACTCGTGGATGGCCGCATCTTCAAGACGCCGGCGCTGGCGAAGGGCACTGCGGTGCTCTTGAGCGCCGAGCCCCGCAATGTGGACCTGGCCGTGGGGCAGGACCTCGCCACCGCTTATCTGGAACTCAAGGACCTCAACCACAGCTTCCGGGTGTTGGAATCGGTACTGCCGCGCATCAAGCGCAAGAGCGCCATTGTGGTGTTCGAGGGATAAAGGGTTATAGAAGGAAGGCTCGCCAGCTGGCGAGCCTTCCTTGCATTTCATATGGTGGTTTGGACTATATCACATCAGACAGTTCCATCTGAATCCTTTTATCCAGATCCATACCGCTTTTACCAACCGATTGATTCATTTTTTCAATCTGCAGCACGGGGAGGTCTACAACGAATTCGCTTCCAACGCCAACCGTACTCTGAAAGGAAATCTTACCTCCAAGCAATTCCACCATGGATTTTGTAAGTGCCAATCCAATGCCGCTCCCTTCGCTTATCCGCGTTAAGGACGAATTGACCTGGCGAAAGCGGTTGAATATCAAATGTTTTTTTTCTTCTGGGATACCCTCTCCGGTATCCTTTACCGTTATTCTGACATTATCATTCTCAACTGCGCATGTAACTTCAATTCTACCCCCCGACAGGGTATGTTTGATTGAATTTGAGAGGAGATTCAGTATAATCCGATCCAGAATGAACCCATCGATATTCATCCACTTCTCTTTCGCTGAACAATGAAACACAAGAACAAGCCCTTTTTGTCTGGCGTATAACTCCGTGGATTTGACCAGTTTTCTAAGCCAATCCACGATGTTGTTCATTTCCCAGGTTGGCTCCAGGAATCCGGCATCCAGCTTTGTAATGTCAATCAGGTTGGATACCAGTTTTGTCAACCGGTACGCGTTTTGTCTCATAATGGTCAGGTTTTTTATGATATCAGCCTTGTTAAATTTATCATTTTCTATTTTCTTGTTTAGAAGATCAATCGCCAATATAAGAATGGACAGTGGCGTCTTAAACTCATGCGATATGTTCGTGAAGAAGTCTGTGATATGCTTGTTCCTGCTCTCCAGTGTGTTGGCCAGATCCCTCGATTGGACCTCTCTATTGCGGAGGATATCCTCCGCCAGCTTGCGGTCGGTAATATCTCTAAAGGTTGCTACAGTTCCGCAAAACTCGCCGGAGAGCCCATACATCCTTTTGACATAAACTTCTACCTGTATGTTTTGTCCATCTTGCCTGCGGGCTAGCAATTCGCCCTCGCAAAAGCCCTTTTCATCAAGGATAGCAATCAGTCTATCCCAAGGGATGTTAAGGTTCATTTTGTCAAACAACAGTTTGCTGTGACGGCCAAGTACTTCGCTCTCAGGCCATCCCGTGAGTTTCACAGCCATTGCGTTATAGTATATGAGGGTTAAGTTTTCATCGATGGCCAGAATGGCGTCATGCACGCAGGATAACAGGCTTTGATGGAAGTTGAGCCTGAACTTGGTTTCATCGGGTTCTGTAATCATATTGGATTCTTGCTGCATTTCTTTCACCCCGAGATTGAGACTTCTGAAGATGCTAATCCAACCGCATTGATTGATAAATTATTCTATTTCAAGGGCATTATATGACAGGCTTTTATATATTTCAATCTATAAAGCGAAAATGCTCTCAATGCAGCAGAGTGCATCGCAGGGTGCGGTTGTGACTTTCTGGATAAAACAGCGAGGGCGGCTGTTCAGCCGCCCTCGCACCCTCTTTATTTCATCGCTCCATTCAAAAGCAACACCGGCGCCAGCATCACCGTATGCCTCCCTGGCATCGTAATCTCCAGCACGAAGCGCGCCTCGGGGCCGTCGAACCGCTCAGTTTGCAGTGTGAACTCCCGGGTCAACTTGCCCTGGGACATCCACGGGTGGGGGGAATAAAGCGTGCCATCGCCGGGGGACACCGCCCAGCCCTCGGGCGCATACCAGTGCAGGCGCAGCGCCGCCGGGATGCGGTAGGTGTTCTCGATGGTCACGACCACGCGGGCAGGCGCATTGGCGTGGGCATAAGCGCCGTCGGGGTATTCCACGAGCACGTCGAAGAAGTCAAAACGGTGGATGGTCCCCTTGAGGCAGCGGTACAGCGCCGCGCCGTGGTCGCGGCTGCGCAGGCAGGCCACAGCGGCAGCCGTGTCATTGGGGCCCTCTTCGGTGAAGGCCGCTCCCAGACGCCCGGCCAGGCTCATCTGGCGCGCGATGCGCTCGGTGCGCTGGGTCAGGTCGTCCACGGTCTGGGGCAGCATGGAGCCCATGTATCCCAGCTCGCCCAGGTTCAGGCACGCCGTCTTGATGCCCCGGCCAATGGGGGCGATCCAGCGTTCAGGGATGGCTTCGATGCCGTGGAGGATGCCGAACAGCGCTCCGGCTGTGGCAGCGGTGCAGTCGGTATCTTCGCCGCAGTTCACGGTGATCTGCATCGTGCGCTCAAAGTCGCCGCCGCCGTACAACAGCCCCAGCACGGTCAGGCCGATGTTGCTGGGCGCGTCCCAGCCCAGTTTGCCCTCGGCAAAGCCCTTCTTACGGTCCTCGTCGCTGATGGAAAACCACTGGCAGCCGCCGCGGTAGTGTGTGAGTATTTCGTCTCGGGCCTCCCGCCAGGGCAGGCCACGGGCAAAACAATCCTGCGCGCAGCGCACGGCGCCGGCGATGCCGCAACTAGCTGGGATGTAGCTAAGGCCGATGTCGATAAGCCCGGCGATGTCGGATATGACGAAAGCCGCGCTCTCCACGGCGGCGCAGAATACTTCGGCGTACATGCCCTCGCCGTCGCCGTGGTCCACGATGGCGTCCTCATAGGCGTATTTGGCGGCCAACGCCGGGTTGCCCGGGGCGATGCACGCCCAGATCTCCGAGCGGATATAAGCGCCGCAGCTGTCCTTGAAGGGGTTGTTCTCGATGCCCGACAGCGGCGGCGTGAGGCCCGCGCGCATGTTGAGCTTGCCGTTGCCGTATTCCGCCCAGTGGGGCGTGATGAAGGTCAGCCAGTATTCGCCCAGAATGCGGGCGTCGATGTCCAGCCCCCTCTCCTCCAGGGCCACGAGCCACAGCAGCTGCAGGTCCAGGTCGTCGTTGGGCAAAGGGTTGCCGCCCAGGTCCTGCGTGTAGAACGTGATGTCGTTGACCTGGCGCTTCCACTCGAAGGGCGCGCCCACGGTGCCGCCGATGTTCTTGCCCATCCAGCAGCCCAGCACCTTGCTGCGGTATTCCGGCAGCGAAAAGACCATATTGAAGCCTCCTTCTGTCTGCATATGTCCGATTCATATCTATCACTTGGGCGGCGCAGCGTCAAGGATGCAAAGTAGACGATGAGAGGATTTGCAAAATGGCGGGGCATCGGGGGCAAATAAGAACTTCATTTTTCCATAACCAACCTAAGATGGGGCCGAAGGTTTCCAAAGGGCGATCGGAAAGCCCTTTGGTTGCGCCTGTAGGCGCAAACTCCATCTAACACTTAGCACGACAGCCTTTACGGGCGATGGACAGCAAAGCATGTTTCTTGTATAATACTTTGGATACCCACTTCACTTCGTTAAATTTTTATAGATAGAGAGATAGATGCCATGGACGATCATGCACGGCTGAGGGCGCTGGGGTTTGCGCCCACGGATGTTTTACTGCCCAAAGGGGATATCGAGCGCTGGGCGGTTATCGCCTGCGACCAGTATTCCTCCCAGCCCGATTATTGGGAGCGTGCCGATGCGCTGGTGGGCGACGCGCCTTCCACGCTGCGGCTGATCCTGCCCGAGGCTTATCTGGATGGCCCGGACATCGCCCAGCGCCAGAACGCCTGCGCCCAGGCCATGGAGCGCTATCTGCACGGGGATGTATTTTCCACTGCAAAGGACAGCCTGATCTACGTGGAGCGCAGCACGCCATACGCGCCGCTTCGCCGGGGCCTGGTGGGCGCGCTGGATCTGGAGCTCTATGACTACGCGCCTGGGGCCACTTCGCCTATAAGGGCCACCGAGGGCACGATATTACACCGGCTGCCGCCGCGCATGGCCGTGCGCCGCCACGCCTCGCTGGAATGCCCGCACATCATGGTGTTGATCGATGATCCGGCTGCCGCCGCCATCGAACCGCTGACCGCCGCCAAGGCTACCATGGAGAAGCTCTACGAAGGTGACCTGATGCTGAACGGCGGCCACATCGCCGGCTGGCGGGTGGGCGAGGCCCAGTGGGGAGGCATTGCCGACGCACTGGAAACACTTATGAAACGTGGTGGCATGACCTACGCCGTGGGCGACGGCAACCATTCGCTGGCCACGGCCAAGGCGTGCTGGGAGGAAATAAAGCCCGGCCTTACGCCGGAACAGCGCGAGAATCACCCGGCCCGCTGGGCGCTGGTGGAGCTTGTGAACGTGCACGACGCGGGTCTCATGTTCCACCCGATCCACCGCGTGGCCTTCCATGTGGACCCGGCGGCGCTGCTGGCGGCGCTGCTGTGGCACATGAACGAGCGGGGTTGGCAGGCCGCCCTAGGGGCGCAGGGCGCGCCGCAGACCATCGAGTATGTATGCGAGGGTGGCAGCGGCATCATTGGCATACAGAGCAGCCTTCACCCCATGGCCGTGGGTACGCTGCAGGCGGCGCTGGACGCCGTGCTCCAAGAGATGCCCGGCGCATCGCTGGACTATGTGCATGGTGACGCGGCCCGCGCGCTGGGCGCACAGAGCGGCAACATGGCCTTCCTGCTGAGCGCTCTGGACAAGGGCAGCCTGTTCCCCATGGTGGAACGGCTGGGCGCGCTGCCGCGCAAGGCCTTCTCCATGGGAGAGGCCGACGAGAAGAGGTTTTATCTGGAATGCCGGGCCATCCGGGCGTAGGGGAGGGGAGCATCATGGGTTTGAAAGTAGCAAAATTCGGAGGGTCCTCGCTGGCCGACGCGGCGCAGTTTCAGAAGGTGCTGGCCATCCTGCGCGCCGATTCCGAGCGGCGCATCGCCGTGCCCAGCGCGCCGGGCAAGCGCACGGCGGCCGACACCAAGATCACCGACATGCTGTACCGCTGCCACGCGCTGGCGGCTGACGGTCAGGATTTCACCGAGCAGTTGAGCGCCATCCGCGTCCGCTACGAAGGCATTGTGGCCGACCTGGGCCTTGCGCTGGATTTGGGCGCGGAATTTGAGAAGATTGCCGCGCAGCTGCGGGGCGGCGCCACGGCGGATTATTGCGCCAGCCGCGGCGAGTATTTAAGCGGCCGGGTGCTCTCGGCCGCGTGGGACGCCGAGTTTATCGACGCGGCGGAAGTCCTGTTCTTCGATGCCGGCGGCGCGCTGGACGAGCGGCGCACCTACGACGCGCTGGCCGCGCGCCTGAAGGCCGTGGAGCGCGCCGTGGTGCCGGGCTTCTACGGAAGCCTACCCGACGGGTGTATCAAGACCTTCTCCCGCGGCGGCAGCGACATCACCGGCGCGCTGGTGGCCTGGGGGGCCGGGGCCGATCTCTATGAGAATTGGACCGATGTGAACGGCGTGCTGGCGGCGGACCCGCGCATCGTGCGCGACGCCGCCACGATAGAGGCCATCACCTACCGCGAGTTGCGGGAGCTTTCCTACATGGGCGCCACGGTGCTGCACGAGGATGCCATCTTCCCCGTGCGCAAAGCCGGCATCCCAATCCATATCCGCAACACCAATGATCCTTCGCATCCGGGCACGATGATCACCGCCATGGCGGCGGAGCAGAACCGGCCCGGCGTCATCACCGGCATCGCCGGGCGCAAAGGGTTCTCGGTCATCAACATCGAGAAGGCCATGATGAACAGCGAGCTGGGCTTCGGCCGGCGGGTGCTTACGGTGCTGGAGGACCACGGCATCAGCTTTGAGCACCTGCCCAGCGGCATCGATACCTTGAGCGTCGTTGTGGAAAGCGCCTATCTGGCCGGGCACCGCGCCAAGATATTGGACGACCTGTTCGCCGCTGTGTGCCCCGACGACGTGGAGATCATCGACGGTCTGGCGCTGATCGCCACCGTGGGCAGCGGCATGGTGCGCCACCCCGGCACCGCCGCGCGGTTGTTTGCGGCGCTGGCCCGCGCCCACATCAACGTGCGCATGATCGATCAGGGTTCCAGCGAGCTCAACATCATCGTCGGCGTCGTCACCGAGGACTTCGAGGGAGCCATCGGCGCGATCTATCGCGAGTTCGTGGGTTAAGCCGCCATGGATTTGCTGGCCATCCTGCGATCCTTTAGCTCCGTCGCCGTCATCATCCTTCTGGTGGGCCTGGGCGTGTTTGTGGAGCGTCGCAAATGGTTCCCCGGCGAAAGCTGGAAGGGCCTGGGCTCGCTGGTCGTCAACATCGGCATGCCGTGCTCGGCGTTCTTCTATCTGACCGACGGCTTTGACCGCGCGCAGTTGACCACCGCAGGCCTGAGCATGCTGGTGTACGCCGGGGCCATCCTGGTCACGTGGGCCGTGAGTCTCGGCATCGCCGCCGCGCTGCGGGTGCCCAAGACCCGCCGCGGCGTGTTCTGCGCCACGGCGGCTTTCTCCAACACGGTGTTCATCGGCGTGCCCATGACCACGATGCTCTTTGGCGAGAGCGCCATCAAGTTTGCGTTCATGGCCTTTGTGCCCAATATGGTGCTGTTTTGGACCGTGGCCGTGGCCGGTATCCGAAGGGATGCCAATCCGCACGGCGGCTTCTTCTCTCCTGGCTGGGCCAAAAAGCTCTTGAGCCCTACGCTGGTGGCCACGGCCATCGCCTTTGCCTTCATATTGTTGGACATCCAGCCGCCCTTCATCATCAGCCAGACTGCCAAGACCGCCGGCGGCATGGTCAGCCCCGTGGCGCTCATCTATTGCGGCATGCTGCTAAGCTCCATGGGCCTGCGCTCGGTGCGGTTGGATCGTTCTTTGGTGGCGGGCACATTGGTGCGCTTTGTGCTGGCGCCCATCGAGGCCTTCCTGCTGCTGCGCGCGGTCGCGACGCCTGCGGACATCACCCAGGTGCTGCTGGCCCAGGCGGCCATGCCGGCCATGGCGCAGATCGCCATCGTGGCGGGGTTGTACAACGCCGATGCCCATTATGCGGCGTCGGGATTTTTGGTCACGACGGTAGCCAGCGTCGTGTTCATTCCCATTTTGATGATTGTGATGCCGTTTTTCGTAGCGTAGACCTTCTTCTCAAGGGGCTTAAGTGCATACCTTGTGCAGAGGCATGGGATTTCGCGCCTCTGGGCGCGACCAAAGGGCTTTCCGATCGCCCTTTGGAAACCTTCGGCGCCATCTTTATGTGAGTGCGTTCTTCGTTCCGTCTACACCTTACCATTGAGCAGCACCATGTGAATATGGTCTTCCCACTTCCCATTGATCTTAAGGTATTGGTAGGCCAGCCCTTCGTTGTAAAACCCGAGCTTTTCTGCGACGCGCAGCGAGCGCTTGTTCCTGGGCATGATGTTGGCCTCGATGCGATGCAGGCCGTATTCCTGGAACATGATGTCGATTCCCTTTTGCACCGCCTCGGTGATGTACCCCCTGTTGGCCTCCTCGTGATCCAGCTTATAGCCCAAATGGCAGGACAGGAAAGCGCCCCGGACGATGTTGTTAAAGGCGATGCAGCCGATGGTTCTGTGCTCTTCGCCCTTTTTAAAGATCCAAAGCCTCAAGGCGTCCCCGCTTTCCATGCGCAAAAGGTCGCTGCGCAGCTGCTCCTGCTGGAACTGCCGGGTGTAGAAAGCATCGTCCTTGGCAGATTCCCACTCCTCCAGGAAGGATTTGTTGCGCAGATAGTAGTCCGCGGTCAGATCAGCGTAGGAGCAGTCGAGGGTTCTCAAAAGCAGCCGTTCGGTTTCGTATTGCTTGTGCATGGAGTCCTCCTTGGCTAGTGGGGTGGATTCATTATACCAGCTATGAAAGACGAACCAACATCATTTGAATAAAACGTTCGCCATTTCCCCTTTTTCCACATTCTTTACATGACGTTCGCCGTTATATATGTTATACTGCAACTTAACTAGCGAATATTTTATCTGTTATCACATTTAATGTTCGGATATATGGAGGATGACATGGGAGTCAGACGACTGTTTGTGGAGAAGCGGCCGGGCTTCGACATCGCCGCGCGGGAGCTGTGCCACGATCTCAAGCACACGCTGGGCATCGCGGGCCTAAAAGACCTGCGGCTGGCGCTGCGCTACGATGTGGACGGGCTGGGCGATGGAGACTGGCGGCAGGTCAAACTGCAGGTACTCAGCGAGGCGGCAGTGGACGCGCTCCATGAGGACGCAATGGACTTCGGCAATGCTCAGATTTTCGCCGTGGAATATCTGCCCGGCCAATACGACCAGCGAGCCGACTGGGCGGCGCTCAGCGCGCAGCTGATGACCCGGCAACTGCCCACGGTGCGCTGTGCCACGGTTTATGCGCTGTATGGCGATTTGAGCGATGGCGATGTCCAACGCGTCAAGGACTATCTGATCAACGCCGTGGATTCCCGCGAGGCGGCGCTTAACAAGCCCGACACGCTGGAGATGGATATGGAAACCCCCGCCGACGTGGCGGTTATGACCGGCTTCACGGCGCTGGATGAGCACGGCATTGCCGCGCTGCACGCCGACATGGGCATGGCCATGAGCGTGGCGGACCTGCTGCACGTGCAGGCCTATTTCCGCGGCGAGCGGCGGGAGCCGACGATCACCGAGCTCAAAGTCATCGATACCTATTGGAGCGACCACTGCCGGCACACGACCTTCCTGACCCGGCTGGAAGACGTGGAGCTAGACGGCGCGGGCCCGCTGGCCCGGGCGTGGGCGGCCTATCTGGCGGCCCGGGGCGAGGTGTACGCCGGCCGTGAGCCCAAGCCCGTGACGCTGATGGATGTCGCAACGATGGGCATGCGGCTTCTGAAAAATAGAGGGCTGCTTAAAAACCTGGACGAATCCGACGAGATCAACGCGTGCTCCATCGAGACCGACGTGACCGTGGACGGCGAGGCGCAGCGCTGGCTGATTCAGTTTAAGAATGAGACCCACAACCACCCCACGGAGATTGAGCCCTTCGGCGGCGCGGCCACGTGCCTGGGCGGTGCCATCCGCGATCCCTTGAGCGGCCGGGCCTATGTGTACCAGGCCATGCGCGTGACCGGCTCCGGCGACCCGCGCACGCCCCTTGCGGATACGCTGCCCGGCAAGCTGCCCCAGCGCAAGATCACCCGGGAGGCTGCCCACGGCTACAGCTCCTACGGCAACCAGATCGGCCTGGCCACCGGCCAGGTGAGCGAATATTATCACCCCGGCTTCGTGGCCAAGCGCATGGAGATCGGCGCGGTGATCGGCGCGGTGCCCGCGGCCCATGTCCGCCGCGAGACCCCGGCCGCCAGCGACGTCGTCGTGCTGCTGGGCGGGCGCACCGGCCGCGACGGCTGCGGCGGAGCCACCGGCTCCTCCAAGGCCCACACCCAGCAGAGCAAGGACACCTGCGGCGCGGAAGTGCAAAAGGGCAACCCGCCCACCGAACGCAAACTGCAGCGCTTGTTCCGCGACCCGGCCTTCACCCGGCTCATCAAACGCTGCAACGACTTCGGCGCCGGCGGCGTGTGCGTGGCCGTGGGCGAGCTTTCCGACGCGCTGGACATCGACCTGGACGCCGTGCCCCGCAAATACGAAGGGCTGGACGGCACGGAGCTGGCCATCAGCGAAAGCCAGGAGCGCATTGCGGTTGTCGTAGAAGCGGGAGACGTGGATCGCCTGCTGGAGCTGGCCGAAGGCGAGAACCTGGAGGCCACACCGGTGGCCCGGGTCACCGGCGACGGGCGCATGCGCATGCACTGGCGGGGCCGGGAGATCGTGAACCTGAGCCGCGCGTTCCTGAATACCAACGGCGCGCCCCAGCGCTCGGCGGCTCAATCCGCGCTGGCCGATGTGGGAGCTTTCTTCGCGCCGCCGTCACGGGCAAGTATCGCCCTGCTGCGGGAGCGGCTGGCCTCTCTGGACGAATGCTCCGGTCAGGGCCTCTCGGAACGCTTCGACAGCACCATCGGCGCGGGTACGGTGCTGATGCCCTTCGGCGGGCGCTGCCAGCTGACGCCGTCCCAGGCCATGGCCGCCAAGATCCCGCTGTTGCACGGCGACACCGACGACTGTTCCATCATGACCCACGGCTTCTTCCCGAAGCTGGCGCAAATGAGCCCCTTCCACGGGGCCGTATATGCCGTCGTGGAATCGCTGAACCGCATCGCCGCCGCCGGCGGGGATATCACCAAAGCCTATCTGACTTTCCAGGAATACTTCGAGCGCTTGGGCAGCGACCCCCAGCGCTGGGGCAAACCGCTGCAGGCGCTGCTGGGCGCATTCTGGGCCCAGACGGCGCTGGGTGTGGCGGCCATCGGCGGTAAGGACTCCATGAGCGGCAGCTTCGCCGATTTGGATGTGCCGCCCACGCTGGTCAGCTTCGCCGTGGCCATGGGCAAGGCATCCGGCACGATCTCCGCGGAGTTCAAGGCTGCCGGTTCGACCATCGTGCTTCTGAACCTGCCCCGCGACCAACACGACCTGCCGGACATGGCGGTCTTTCAAGCCAACTGCGCCGCCGTGTCCCGCGCCATCGCCGCGGGCGATGTGCTGGCAGCCCACACGGTGGGTATGGGCGGCGCGGCCTGCGCCGTGGCGAAGATGGCCTTCGGCAACGGCATCGGCGCGCGGCTGGACGCCTGCGGCAAGGCGCTGTTTGCGCCGGCGTTGGGAAGCCTGGTGCTGGAGGTGCGGGCCGGGAGGCACCCGGAGGCAGTGTTTGAGGGGCTGGACTGTGAGATCATAGGTTGCACGACCGCCGAAGCACAAATTGTACTCAACGGTGAAACGGCGCTGCTGCAAGACGCGCTGGCCGCCTGGCAGGCGCCGCTGGAGGATGTGTTCCCGACCCAGGCGCCGGTGACTGGAGAAGTGAAGCACGCGCTGTTCACGGCCCGCAGCCAAGTGAAGCCCAAGGCTTCCGTGGCCAAACCCAGAGTGCTGATCCCCGTGTTCCCCGGCACCAACTGCGAGGTGGACAGCGCCCGGGCCTTCGAGCGGGCCGGGGCGGTACCCCATGTGCTGGTGCTGCGCAACCTGAGCGCCGACGCCATCGCCCAAAGCGTGGCGGCCATGGCCCGTGAGCTCTCTCGCTGCCAGATTTTGATGCTGCCCGGCGGCTTCTCTGCTGGCGACGAGCCCGACGGCAGCGGCAAGTTCATCGCCGCGCTGCTGCGGGAGGCCGCCGTGGCCGACGCCGTGACCGACCTGCTGGAACGCCGGGACGGGCTGGCGCTGGGCATCTGCAACGGCTTCCAGGCCCTCGTCAAGGTAGGCCTGGTGCCCTACGGGCGCATTTGCGACATGCGCCAGGACAGCCCCACCCTTACCTTCAACGCCATCGGCCGGCATGTGTCCCGCATCGTGCGCACGGTCGTGTCCTCGGTGCATTCGCCATGGCTGGCGGGGCTGCAGGCGGGAGAGCTGCTGGACGTGGCGGTTTCCCACGGCGAGGGGCGTTTCGTGTGCACGCAGCAGGAATTCGACCGGATGCTGGCCGCCGGGCAGATCGCCACGCAGTATGCCGACGGCGCCGGCCGGCCAACCTATGGGTGCCCGGACAACCCCAACGGTTCGCTGCACGCCGTGGAGGGGCTCTTAAGCCCCGATGGCCGCGTGTTTGGCAAGATGGGCCACAGCGAGCGCTGGGGCGCCAGCGTGTACCGAAACGTGGATGGCCGGTACGACAGCAGGATATTTGCGTCGGGTGTTGAATATTACAAATAGGGCGTAGTTCATCTATCGCCCATCCTATGCAAAGAGAAGGGATCACGATGACCAAGCTCGCGGCGCAGCTCTATACGCTGCGCGCCCAGATGCAGACGCCGGACGCCATCGACGAAGGCTTCGAGCGCCTGGCCGAGGACGGCTGGAAGGCTGTGCAGGCCAGCGGCCTGGGGCCCATTCCGCCCTGTGATCTGAAGGCGCTGGCCGACAAATACGGCCTGACCATCTGCGCGACCCACGTCAGCTTCGACGCGCTGCGTGGCGATTTGGAGAGCGTCATCCGCGACCATGTACTGCTGGACTGCCCCTACATCGGCCTGGGCTCCATGCCCGACCGTTTCCGTGGCAGCGCCGAGGGCTACAAGGAGTTCGCGGGCCTCATCATGCCCATCGCCCAGGTTATCCGCGACGCGGGGCACACCTTTGTCTATCACAACCACAACTTCGAGTTCACCCGCTTCGGCGCGCAAACCGGCATGGACATCCTGCTGGAGGAGTGCGGCAGCGCCGTGCAGTTCGAGCCGGACACCTATTGGATACAGGCCGGCGGCGGCGACGTAATCCACTGGCTGCGCAAGCTCAACGGTCGCGTGGAGGTTGTGCACTTCAAGGACATGGTGTATGACCTGGCCGCCCGCGGCCCCATCATGGCCGAGATCGGCGAGGGCAACCTGAACTGGCCCCAGATCCTCAAGGTGTGCCGAGAGATCGGTGTGCGTTGGCACATCGTGGAGCAGGACGTCTGCCAGAGGGACCCCTTTGACAGCCTGAAGATGAGCCTGGATAACCTTGCCAAACTGGGACTGGACTGATTTTGGGGGAAGGGCAATGAAGAAGCGAGCGCTGTCGCTCTTACTGGCTGTGCTTCTGTTGGGGGCGGCCGCCCTTGCGCTGGCCGGCTGTGGCCCCAATACGCTGCTGCTGGTGACCGACCAGAGCAAGGAAGCTGTGGAGCAGCTCGTGGCTCCCTACGCGGAAAAGAGCGGCGTCCAGGTGGAGGTCGTGCAGGTGGACGGCGTGGAAGAGCTGCTGCTGGCCGCCGGTGTCAGCGATCAGCGCGGCGGGCAGGATACGGCCACGCCCGCGGCCGCCGGCCCTGTGGCCGACCTGCTGCTGACCCAGGACCTGTATGCCGTGGCTGCGCTGCGCATGAGCCGGGCGCTGGCCCAATACGCGCCGCCCAACGCATCCGGCCTGCCCTCGGGAGCCCGGGGCCAGGGCTATTGGTATGGCTTTGGCGGGCGCGGCTGGGTGCTGGCCCGCAACACCGATCTAGCGCCCAACGAGAAGCTGACCGACAGCTTCGATGACCTGGCCGACGACGCGCTGCCGGCCAAGTCCGTGGGCATCCCCAACCTGCAGAACTTCAGCTATTATCCACTGGCCATCTACACCTTCTGGGGCCAGCAGGAGACGCTGGCGTTTTACCAGACGCTGTTGTTCAAAGAGGCCCAGATCAACATATCCCCCGAGGGCGTGGCTAACATGCTGGCCGACGGCCGTCTGGCGCTGGGGCTTACGACCTATGCCAACGCCAAGCAGAAGAAGGACGCCGGCGCGCCGGTGGAGTTCGGCTTCCCCGACAACCAGCAAGGCGAGATCGGCAGCTTTGTTGCGCTCAATTGCGTGGCGCTCCCCGCCGCTTCCAAGCGCCAGGAGCAGGCCCAGGCGCTGGAAGACTATCTCTTGAGCCCAGAGGCCGAGGCCTTGAGCATCCAGCTGGGCCTTTCTGACGTGGCCATGCGTGAGAACGACCTGGGCGCGCCGGTGGTGCGGCCCATCGCCGTTGCGCCGGACAAGGTTGTGGCCAGCGCGCAGAGCGCCGAGTCTATGCTGAGGCAGTTGCGCTGACGCTTCGCTTTCGCCTGCGGCACTGCGGTGCCTTGGCGATTCGGACGACTTGCGTTTAGTGTAGCTTTCACCCCGGCGATAACCGTCGCCGGGGCTTTGCTTATCTTTTGATCCCATTTGGAGTGTATAGGTGGCGATAGATCGCCTGTGGGCGGTTTTTTGTGCTGACACAGCTCGAATTGTCCGTTGCCTCCGCCGGGTAAACCGTCGTCGGCTTCAGGGTGTTTGCCCTGCACATTCCTTGCTCAAGCTAACATTTATCTTGTGGAAGTATAGAGCGATTGCTATAATTGGCTTATAAGTCCATTGCGAAAGGGGATGTCCCGAGCGTGAGCGCTTATATGTGTACGGTGGTGTTCGTATAACCGAATAGTGGGCGTACCGTGGGCCTGGAGGGCGTACCCTCTTGGTTGCTGTATGCCGCCTTGTGAGTAACCTTTCGTTATACTGCTTATTGCGGGATACGACTTCGGTCGTATCCTTTTTGTTGAAGCCATAGCAGGCGTAAAACAGCAGGGAGCAGCTTCGTCGAGGCTGCTCCCTGCTGTTTTTATGCCCATACGACTTAGAACGATGGATGTACTATGACCGACCTAAAGGATTACGGTTACAGCGCCGGGATGGATTCCCTGCCAAGTGGATGCATTCCCGCCAGGGTCACCGAGGTACACCGCCAGCTATACAAGGCCATCTGTGCCCATGGGGAGGTTTCCGCAGGGCTCAAGGGGTCCTTTCTCCATGAGACCAAAAATAAGAGTGACTTCCCCGCGGTTGGCGATTTCGTGAGGCTTAAGTACAACGAAAACGGCAGCTCCAGCATCGCGGGTGTTATGCCCCGTACTTCCAAGTTCTCCCGAACGGATTTCTCCGGCCACGCCGCAGGGTACGTGAAGACCGTGCTGGAGCAGGTCGTCGCGGCAAACTTCGATTATGTGTTCATCCTGTCGTCGGTCAACCTGGACTTTAATGTCAATCGCACTGCCCGGTATTTGACGCTGGCCAGGCAAAGCGGCGGCATTCCCGTTGTGGTGCTGACAAAGGTGGACCTGTGCGGCGATTGTAACAGATATATCGAGGAAACCCGACGGGTGGCGGGGGATGCCGATGTGGTCGTGGTAAGCAGCCGGACCGGCACGGGGCTGGAAAGCCTCGCGCCTTATCTGATGCCCGGGAAAACCGTC
Source organism: Bacillota bacterium (assembly GCA_023410875.1). GTDB lineage: Bacteria > Bacillota > Clostridia > Christensenellales > UMGS416 > JAEYRA01. The sequence goes on from JAEYPH010000066.1 coordinate 23,267, forward strand.
GTGTTCTTGGGGATGTCCGGGGTGGGCAAGTCCACGCTGCTCAACGCCCTGGCCGGGCAGGAGCTTATGGCTGTCCAGGACATTCGGGAGGACGACGCCCGCGGACGACACACGACCACGCACCGCCAATTAGTCCGGCTGCCCTCGGGCGCGCTGATCATCGATACGCCGGGCATGCGCGAACTCGGGCTGTGGAACGCCGACGAGGGAATCCACGCCGCCTTTGCCGATGTGGAGGCGCTGATCGCCCAATGCCGCTTCTCCAATTGCAGCCACAACAACGAGCCCGGCTGCGCGGTGCAGGCGGCGCTGGCCCAAGGCAGCTTGCCGCCCAAGCGCTGGAGCCGATACCTTGCACAGAAGAGGGAATCGGCCTTTGTGGAGAGCAAATCGGGACCGGCCAAGAGCAGAAAGGGGAAGGCAAAGCAGCAGGAGGACGATTGATAGGTCGGCACGTCTGCCCAACACAAGCTGCTATTCCCTCGCGGATTTTCAGCACGCGCAGGAGAACGCCCGGGCGGGATCATGTTACATGATAGCGGGGGCCTGCCGACGCTACTTCCCGGTCCTGACGACGACCTTGCATTTCGTCTGATCCCAAAGCGTGGAGATCACATCGTACTGCGCGTTCTCATCCACACCCCGCACCAAACCCTCCATGGCGTCCAGGCAATGGATGTTGCAGGGGCAACCGGCTCCCAGCTTCTTCGCCAGGCCGCACAGCATGCAGCCGGTGGCCGTGGCCTCAAAGCTTTCCGCGGTCCCCTCTGTATGCCAATTGGCGCAGCCGAACACTTCGGGGAGAACCTCGAACACTTCCACGGGCCTTTGGATGCCCAACTGGGCCGCGCGCAGCTTGCCGTTTGCCAGCTGCTCTGTCTTTTTCTCCGCGGTCACCTTTTCCAGAATGCCTTCTTTGTGCAGCCGAAGGGTGGAATCCGCCAACGCGCCCGCGTAAAACATCTGGAGCAGCTTAAGTTTCTTTTCGGTTTCCATGTAGCATCTCCATTCTATTTGTCACATAATTATATCTAACGTTCGTTATTCTAACGCACGTTAGGCGGGTTGTCAATAGGACGAATGTAAAATGAAATGGAGGCGATAGCCAAAATTTCGCGCCTTGCGAGGCGCGACCTGCGCACCACCTCGCCGGCATCCAGCCGGCTGAAGCGGTAAAACCGCTTCCGGTGGCGCTAGGCTACAGCGCATCCTGCGCAAGGGCCAAAGGGCTTTCCGGTCGCCCTTTGGAAACCTTCGGCTCAAATTCTATGGACGTCTATGACAATACGGCAAAAGCGGCGTGCTCAGTGTGCTACCGACCGACGGTTTACCCGGCGGGAGGAAACGGATACCGAGTGAGCGACGCTTAAACAAAAACCCGGCCGCAGGCGTCCTTCGTTCCATACGCTGCCGGCACAGGGCGGGCAGCAGAAAGGCTGCGCGGCGACATGCGCGGCGCGCGGCAAACAAAAGCCAAGAGCAAAGCAATCGCCCGCGATGAAGCATCGCGGGCGAACAGGGCAGGGGGTGGTTTCGGCGGGGGAGAAGTTCCCCCGCCGACCGCAGAGTATTAGCTCGCCGGCTCGATAAGCCCGTCGGCCTTGTCGGCCACGGTGATCTTGCCGTCCTGCAGGTCTTTAAAGACGGTGGCCACCTTGTCGGAGACTTCCTTGGTCAGGTTGGGGTTCTCCGCGGGGATGCCCACGCCGTTGTTCTTGGCGTTGAAGATCAGCGTCTGGCCGCCGGGGAACTTGCCTTCCTTGTCCAGCTTGATCATGTCATAGGCCGCCTGGCTGACGCCCTTCATGGCGGAGGTCAGGATGATGGACTTCTTGTTGGCCTCGTCATAGATGCCGGCGTTGTACTGGTCGCCGTCCACGCCGATGATCCAGGCTTCCTTGCCGGCCTTGGCGCGGGTGATGGCCTCGTTGATGGCGCCCACGCCCACGCCGCCTGCAGCGCAGAAGATGGCCTTGACGCCCTTGTCAAACATGGCCGCGGCCAGTTGGCTGCCCTTGGCAACATCGCTGAAGGAGCCGGAGTATACGACGTTCTCGGCGGCCATCTTCACGTTGGTGCCCAGGTTCTTGTTGGCATAAGCCACGCCCTGCTGGAAGCCCCAATTGAACTTCTGCACGGCGGGAATCTGCATGCCGCCGATGAAGCCGAAGTCGCCTTCCTTGAGCTGCAGTGCCGCGGCCACGCCGGCCACGAAGCCGGACTCATGCTCGGCGAAGAAGATGGATACCGTGTTGGGGCCGACCTTCTCCACGCGGGTGTCGTCGAACTTGCCGTTGTTGGGCGTGCCGTCGATCAGCACGAACTTGGCGTCCTTGTACTTGTCCTGGGCGGCCAGAATGGCCGACTCGAACTTGAAGCCGGGGGTCTCGATGAGCCTGAAACCGCTGTCGTAGAGGTTCTGGATCTGGGCCAGATAGTCGGCCTCAGAGGGTTCGGCAGGAACAGGCTTTAGATATTTTTTTTCCAGTCCGAACTCGGTGGCAGCCTTTTCGATGCCTCTCCAGGTGCCCTCGTTGAAGGACTTGTCGTCGATGGTGCCGGCGTCGGTCACCATGCCGACCTTGACGGCATAGGCGCCGGCGGCGGGGCCTTCGCTGGCCACTGGGCTGGCGGCGGGCGGCTTGGTCTGGCAGCCGACGGCCATCATGGCGACCATCAGCACAGCCAGCACCACGGGGAGCAGCTTCTTCATTGGTACATTCCTCCAAGCTTTGTTGGCGCGGTGCGCCACTATGGTTTTATTATACAAAATATGTTAGCCAACCGCAACCAAAAGCAGCCTGGATTATGGCTATCAGCGGTATAAACTTTATCGCATAATTATACAGATTTTGTTTTTTTAACATATTGAAATGAAGGTTTTAACGCGACGCATCGGTGCAGTGGGCCGTGTTGGAATTGCATCGCGGACTTGCCTCGGGTATAATGGGGCCACTGGCGATTCCCCGAATAAGGAGGCCCCATGCACGATCCGCGCCTGAAGAGGCTGGCCCATGTTCTGGTGAACGATTCCTGCCGGGTGCAGCCCGGCGAATGTGTGATGCTGCGGGTGAAGGGCGGCCAGACCGCGTTGGCCTGCGCGCTGGTGGACGCGGTCTATGAAGCCGGCGGTCACCCCTTTTTGCGCATGGAGGATTCCGTGGTCATGCGCGCGGTGATCCGCGGGGCCAGCGAGCAGACCATGCGCCTGTGGGAGGCCCAGGACAACGCGCTCTTTGGCGCCATGCAGGCGTTCATCTCCATAGACGCTTCGCACAACAGCGCCGAGCACAGCGACATCCCGCCGCAGCAGATGCGCCTGTGGAGCAAGCTGTATTCCCAGACGGTGTACGGCCAGACGGTGACCGAGGGCACCCGCTGGGTGCTGTGCGGGTACCCCACGGCGGCGGCGGCCCAGGCCGCCGGCATGAGCACCGAGGCCTTCGAGGATCTGTTCTTTGGCGTGTGCTGCCTGGATTACCGCAAGATGTCCGCCGCCATGGACCCGCTGGCGGACCTGATGGCCGCCACCGACCGCGTGCGCATCGCCGGGCCGGGCACGGACCTGATATTCTCCATCCAGGGCCTGCCGGTTATCAAATGCGACGGGCAGAACAACATTCCCGACGGCGAAATCTACACCGCCCCGGTGCGGGATTCCGCCAACGGCGAGATCACCTACAACACGCCGTCGCTGTATCACGGCAAGGCTTTTGAGAGCGTGCGCTTCGTGTTCCGCGACGGTCGCATTGTGGAAGCCACCGGCAGCGACGCCCTTGGCATCAACGAGATACTGGACACCGACGAGGGCGCCCGCTATCTTGGCGAATTCGCTCTGGGCGTGAACCCCATGCTGACCCGGCCCATGCGCGACACGCTGTTCGACGAGAAGATCGCAGGCAGCTTCCACCTGACGCCGGGCAAGGCCTACGAGAGCTGCGACAACGGCAACCGCTCGGCCATCCACTGGGACCTGGTTTGCCGCCAGGAGAGCGCCTGCGGCGGCGGCGAGATCTGGTTTGACGATGTGCTTGTCCGTAAGGATGGCCGCTTCGTGCTGCCGCAGCTTGCCGGACTCAATCCTGAAAACCTAATGTAACGTCAAAGGGGAAGGGGTTTCGCGCCTTCGGGCGCGACCAAAGGGCTTTCCGGTCGCCCTTTGGAAACCTTCGGACCCCATTCTTGAAGGAGGAACTTGTAATGACCGATCCCCGCCTGGAAACCTTATCCCACAACCTTGTCAATTACTCCTGCGCCGTGAAGCCCGGTGAAAACGTGCTCATCGAGATGTTCGGCGACCACCTGGACTTTGTGCGCGCGCTGGTGCGCGAAACCGTGAAGGCCGGCGGCCAACCCTTCGTGTGGCTGCGGGACAAGCGCGTGCTGCGCGAGCTCATCGTGGGGCAGAGCGACGACCAACTGAAGACCTGGGCCGAGAACGACACGGCCCTCATGGAGAAAATGGCGTGCTACATCGGCGTGCGCGGCGGCAACAACGCCACCGAATACGCCGGCGTGCCCCAGGAAAAGATGACTCGCTATATGCGCCTTTACAACGAGCCGGTGCACAGCCGCACCCGCGTGCCCAAGACCCGCTGGGTTGTGCTGCGCTACCCCTCGGAGGGCATGGCCCAACAGGCGGCCATGAGCACCGACGACTTCGAGCACTATTACTTCAACGTGTGCTGCCTGGATTATAAGAAGATGTCCGCGGCCATGGACGCGCTGGTGGCCCTGATGGGCCGCACCGACCGCGTGCGCCTGACCGCGCCGGGTACGGATTTGACCTTCTCCATCAAGGGCCTGCCGGTCATCAAGTGCGACGGCAAGCTCAACATTCCCGACGGCGAGGTGTTCAGCGCGCCGCTGCGGGGCACCGTCAACGGCACCATCGCCTACAACACGCCCTCGCTGTACAACGGCTTCACCTTCGAGAACATCCGCTTCACGTTCAAGAACGGTAAGATCATAGAGGCCACCGCCAACGACACCGAGCTTGTGAACAAGATACTGGACACCGACCCCGGCGCGCGCTACGTGGGCGAGTTCGCCATCGGCGTGAACCCCTATGTGACCAAGCCTATGAAGGACACGCTGTTTGACGAGAAGATTTCCGGCTCCTTCCACTTCACGCCGGGCAACGCCTACGACGACTGCTTCAACGGCAACCGTTCGGCCATCCACTGGGACCTGGTGCTCATTCAGACGCCTCAGTGGGGCGGCGGCGACATGTACTTTGACGACGTGCTGGTGCGTCACGACGGACGCTTTGTGCTGCCGGAGCTGGAGTGTTTGAACCCCGAGAATTTGATGTAGCGAACATAAAGCAAAGGGCCGGTGTCGTGCGACGCCGGCCCTTTATGTATCATACGGACACTATTCTTCCGAAGTGATGTTCTTCTGCTTGGCCAGGTCGTTGGCCTGCTGGGTCGCGGCAGCCGCGGCCTGGGTCTGCGCGGCGGTGAAGGCGGCCCAATCGGCCTCCACGTCGGAGGATTCGAACATCAGCCGCACAAGCTCGGCGCGGGCGGCGCTGTCGTCATAGCCGGCCAGCGCGCCATCCAGCGCCCGCTCGGTGAAAAGCGGCGAGCGCCAGTTGTTGGCCCACCAGTATTCGCCGGTCGTGCGCAGGGAAAGCCGCTCGAAGCTGTCCTCCGGCATGCCGGGCAGGAAGTCTTGCGCCCAGGTGCCCAGGTGCAGCAGCGGCGCCCAGCCGCCCAGCTTCTGGTTGTAGGTGGTCGGTTGCCCCTCGCCGTCCTTCAGCTTGGTCGTGGGCACGCCGTCCTGCATCGTATAGTCGGTCTTCTGCTTGCCATAGGTCAGCGCCATGAGGCCGTCGTCGGTCAGTGTCCAGCCGATCAGGCGCAGGATGCGTTCCAGCTTTTTATTGTCCACGGCGGCGGAGAAGGCCGTGCCCGTGGTGTAGGAGGTGTCACGGTTGTAGCTGACGCCATAGGGGCCGATGGGCTGGGGCAGCACCGCCACGGCCTTGGTTAGCTCAATGTCCGATTGGGCCTGCCAGGCGGCGGCCAGACGGGCGGCGCCGGCGGGTGTGCCATCCATCACGATCATGCCCACCTTGCTCTGGCAGAACTTGTCGATCATGGCGCTCTCATCCTGCGTGGCGCTTTCGGGGTCCACGAGACCGCTGCGGCACGCGTTGTTGGCCCACTGCAGCGCTTCCTTGGCCCTTTGGCTTGCCACACCGGGCACCCACTGGCCGCCCTCCAGCACGAAGGGGCGCACGCCGAAGGTGTCCAGATACACGGCCATGAGGCCTTCCGGCCCGGCGGTGGACAGAGCAAAGGTGTCGTCCAGCTTGTTCTGGTCGGGGTCGCTATGGTTGAAGTAGCCCATGAGCTCATAGAAGGTCTGCCAGTCCGAAGCGGAGCCGACCTTGGCCTTGCCGCTCAGGCGGCCCCAGTCGGCGCGGTAATAGAGCACCTGGGCCGCGCCGCTGCGGTAGTTGTATGCCAGGTTGGGCCGGGGCAGGAAGTACAGTTTGCCGTCCACACTCTCGCCGGCGCGGTAGCGCCCGGCCAGTGTGTCCACCGCCGGCACGTTCTTCGTGGCAGATTCGGGGATGTCGCGGATGGCCTGCTGGTCGAGCAGCTGCTTGAAGAAGGCCTTGTCGGCAAAGGCTTCAAAGGTGAAGGCGTCGGGCATGGCGGCGGCGGCCTGGGCCTCGGTCAGCTTGGCCTTGTAATCGGCTTGTGTGACCGGCCAGGGCGTCAGCGTAATGCCGTACCTCTCGGCGATGGTTGCGGACAGCGCCGCGGCGGGTGTGCCCTCGCCGGCGGGCTGCATGTCCCACAGCGCCAGCGTGACCTCCAAACGGTCCTTTTCGCCGAAGGACTGCTGCGGGGCGGGGGAGCCCGTGGGCTTGGGCTTGCCGCAGGCCGCTACCGGCAGCACAATCAGTATCGCTATTAAAAACAAAACGAATCTCTTCATCCAGCCTCCGAGTGCGGGAAACCCGCATTTTCGCTTGGGTTGCGTGGGTATATACATAGCTTAGTATACCACAAGCGTATGGGAGCGTAAACCTGAGGGATGTGTGGGCTCTACTCCAATTACCGTTGCGAGTTATAGTTTCAACGGGTTAGGGCAACCCAAGGTTAGTTTCGATGCGATCAGGTATATCATGCAAATGAATCCATCAATGGTTTTGTACCCTCTGGCCTTC